>NZ_JANIAA010000003.1 GCF_024505145.1 Streptomyces rugosispiralis
CGGACCACCGCCGGGGCTCCGCCCCTAGACTCCGCTCCTCAAACGCCGGAGGGGCTGGATACAAGCCCCGGAGGGGCTCGAACTCAAGCCCCCGGCCCGCCCCTCTCCCGAGCCAAGCGCTCGTAGTACCGCAGCAGTTCCACGTCGTCCACCGAGCCCGGGTTCACCGCCTTGTCCAAAGACGTGCCCTGGAGGAGGCGCTTGACCGGGACCTCGATGCGTTTGCCGGTGAGGGTGTGGGGGACGCCGGGGACCTCGATGACCTCGTCGGGGACGTGGCGGGGGGAGAGCTGGGTGCGGATGGTGGTTTTGATGCGGGTCAGGAGTTCTTCGTTGAGGGTGGCCCCGGGGGCCAGGTGGACGAAGAGGGGCATCCAGTAGCCGCCGTCGGGTTGTTCGACGCCGATGACGAGGGATTCGCGGATCTCGGGGAGGCGTTCCACCGCCTCGTAGATGTCGGCGGAGCCCATTCGGACGCCCTGGCGGTTGAGGGTGGAATCGGAGCGGCCGTGGATGATCACGGTGCCGCGGGAGGTCAGGGTGATCCAGTCGCCGTGGCGCCAGGCGCCGGGGAACATCTCGAAGTAGCTGTCGCGGTAGCGGGCCCCGTCGGGGTCGTTCCAGAAGCGGACCGGCATCGACGGCATGGGGCGGGCCACGATCAGTTCGCCGACCTCGTCGACGACCGGTTCGCCCTGCGGGTCCCACGCCTGGAGGTCGGTGCCGAGGCCGGGGGCCTGGAGTTCGCCGATGTAGACGGGGAGGGTGGGCACTGCTCCCGCGAAGCAGCTGCACACGTCGGTGCCGCCGCTGACGGAGGCGATCCACATGTCCTCGGCCACCTCGTCGTGGATCCACCGGAAGCCGTCGGGCGGCAGGGGCGAGCCGGTGGTGGCGACGCATTTCACGGCGGAGAGGTCGAAGTCGCGGCCCGGGTGGACCTCGGCCTTGCGGCAGGCCATGACGTACGCGGCGGAGGTGCCGTAGAGCGTGGTGCCGGTGCGCTCGGCGACGCGCCACTGGGCGGCGGTGTCCGGGTAGCCGGGGCTGCCGTCGTAGAGGACGACGGTGGCGCCGACCAGCAGGCCGGACACCAGGAAGTTCCACATCATCCAGCCGGTGGAGGTGTACCAGAAGAAGCGGTCTTCGGGGCCGAGGTCGCAGTGGAGGCCGAGCTGCTTGAGGTGTTCGAGCAGGATGCCGCCCTGGGACTGGACGATCGCCTTGGGCAGGCCGGTGGTGCCGGAGGAGTAGAGCACCCACAGGGGGTGGTCGAAGGGGAGCTGTTCGAAGACCGGCTCCACCGGTTCGCGGACGATGTCGTCCCACACCAGTGTGGACTCGGGGGCGGGGGTGCCCAGCACCGGGATGTGGACGACGGCGCGCAGGCTGGGCAGCTCGGCGCGCAGCTCGGTCACGGTGGCGGTGCGGTCGTGGGTCTTTCCGCCGTAGCGGTAGCCGTCGACGGTGAAGAGCACCACCGGTTCGACCTGCTGGAAGCGGTCCAGGACGCTGCGGGCGCCGAAGTCGGGGGCGCAGGAGGTCCATACGGCGCCGACCGCGGCGGCGGCCAGGAGGGCCACCGTGGCCTGGGGGATGTTGGGGACATAGCCGCTGACCCGGTCACCCGGGCGGACACCGAGCCGGCGCAGCTCGGCGGCGACCGCGCCGACCTGGCCGCGCAGCTCGGCCCAGCTGACCGGGCGCGGGTCCTGGACCTCGTCGACGTGGAGCAGCGCGGGGCCGTCGGCGCGGGCGGGGTCCTCGGCGGCGCGCAGCGCGTGCTCGGCGTAGTTGAGGGTGGCGCCGGGGAACCAGCGGGCACCGGGCATGGTGGCGTCCGCGAGCACCCGCTCGTACGGAGTGGCGAAGCGCACCTCGAACCATTCGGCGACCGCCCGCCAGAAGGTCTCCAGTTCCGCCACCGACCAGCGGTGCAGCGCGGCGTAGCTCGCGGTCGGGTCGTCCGGGGCGGGCGCCGGCGCGCCGTGCCGCTCGGCCGCCCAGGCGTGGAAGGCGGTCAGCCGGGACCGGGCGATCCGGTCCGCGCCGGGCTGCCACAGGGGGTGCGGCCGGTGGTCGGAGTGGGCTGCGGTGGTCATGGGTGTCGGCTCCCGGGCTGTCCGCGCCGGATGTGTCCACGGGGGCACATCCGCCTCGTATGCGTCCGGTCAGGACGATGCCATGTGATCGACTCCGGCACCAGGGGGGCCACTCCACATCACAGGCCGGGATCATGTGCGGGGACCACAGGTGAACGGCAGTTGAACCAAGTCTCTGCCGAGCGTCGGCAATGGCAGGCTGATCAGTATGGATGCGCGTGACCTGGTGCGGTCGGAGAAGCTGGTGCGGTCGGTGAGGGTGCTCTGCACGGCGCGGGGGCTGCGGTCACTGCGCGCGGCGTGGCGGCGTCGGCGTTCCGACGCGGCCGCGCTGCCCCGCCGGGGCACTGAGCTGGCCCGGGTGCCGGGTGCGGTGCAGGGGGCCGATCCGGAGCCGGGGGGCGGGGTGGTGCGGTTCGCGCGGTCCTCGCTGCGGGTGCGGGTGACCACGGGCGGCGCGGTGTTCTGCGGCTGGGACGGGGCCGAGCCGGAGCCGTCGTACGCGCTGGACGGGCCCTGCCCGGAGGCGGACGAGCGGGCGGTGCTGGAGCCGGACACCGGCGGCGGCTGGCGGGTGGTGTCCGAACGGGTCACGGTGATGGTGGGGCGGACCGGGACGGTGGAGGTGCGCACTCCGGGCGGGGTGGTGCTGCGGCGGGATCTGCCGCCGCGGTGGTGGGAGCCGGCCGGGGCGCGGGGGCCGGTGGCGGCCGGGGTGGGGTCAGGGCTCGGGACGCGGTCAGGGCACAGGGCGGGGTCCGCGGAGCCGGGGCCGGCTGTGGGGCTCGCGGAGCCGGGGCTGGGCACGGGGTCCCGGGAACCGGGGCTGGGCACGGGGTCCCGGGAACCGGGGCTGGGCGCGGGGCTCGCCGAGCCGGGTGCGGCGCCAAGGCTCGCGGAGCCGGAGGCAGGGGCGGGGGCGGGGCCCTCGAAGCCCGGGGCCGGGGCGGTGGCGGGGCCCTCGGAGCCGGGTGCGGTCCCCGGGCCCGCGGAGCCGGGGCTCGGGGCGGGGCTGGTCGGGGAGGGGGCCCGCTGGCTCCAGCTGTCCGAAGTGGCCGCGGACGCGCGCTTCTTCGGGCTCGGCGGACGGGCCTCCGGGCCCCGGCTGCGGGACGGGGCGTACCGGCTGTGGAACACCGATCCCGGCGGCAGCTTCGAGCCGGGCGACGATCCGCTGTACCTGACCATGCCGGTACAGCTGGTGGTGGCCGACGCGGGCACCCATCTGGTGTTCCACGACAACTCCTGGGACGGCACGGTCACCCTGCGGGAGGGCGAGGAGGGCGCGGGCTCCGGCCACGACCGGCCCGGCCGCTGCCGGACGCGGATGGAGGGCGGCCCGCTGCGCTACTGGGTGATCGTGGGCACCACCCCGGCGCGGGTGCTGCACGGCTGGACGGCGCTGACCGGCGCCCCGGCGGTGCCGCCGCGGTGGGCGCTCGGCCATCACCACGCGCGCTGGGGGTTCCGCGACGCGGCGGAGGTCCGGCGGGTGGTGGCGGGCTACCGGGAGCGGGATCTGCCGCTGTCCGCGCTGCATCTGGACATCGACCACTTCATCGGCCACCGGGTGTTCACGGTGGACGGCACGCGCTTCCCCAATCTGCCGGGGCTCGCCGCCGAGCTGCTCGGGGACGGGGTGCGGCTGGTGTCGATCGTCGACCCGGCGGTGAAGGCGGAGCCGGGCAACGCGGTGTACGAGAGCGGGGCGGCGGACGACGTCTTCGTACGCGACGCCCGGGGGCGTGAGGTGCGCGGGGTGGTGTGGGCGGGCGAGTCGGTGTTCCCCGACTTCACCGATCCCCGGGTGCGCAAATGGTGGGGCGGGCTGTACGCGGAGCGGCTGGCGCAGGGCTTCTCCGGGGTGTGGCACGACATGAACGAGCCGGTGTCGTTCGCCGCCTTCGGGGAGACCACGCTGCCGCGCTCGGCCCGGCACGCCCTGGAGGGCCGGGGCGGCGACCACCGCGAGGCGCACAACGTCTACGGGCTGGCGATGGCGCGGGCGGGTTACGAGGGGCTGTGCGAGCTGCGCCCCGGCGAGCGGCCGTTTCTCTTCTCGCGCTCGGGGTGGGCGGGGCTCCAGCGGTACGGGGGCAGCTGGTCCGGCGATGTGGCCACGGGCTGGGCGGGGCTGCGGGCCTCGCTGTCGCTGGTGATCGGGCTGGGCCTGTCCGGGGTGCCGTATTCGGGGCCCGACATCGGTGGCTTCACCGGCCACCCCTCCCCCGAGCTGTATCTGCGGTGGTTCCAGCTGGGCGCGTATCTGCCGCTGTTCCGCACCCATTCGGCGATCTCGGCGGGGCGGCGGGAGCCGTGGGAGTTCGGCTCTGAGGTGCTGGAGCACGCGGCGGCGGCGCTGCGCGAACGGCAGCGGCTGCTGCCGTACTTCACCACGCTGGCGCAGCTCGCCGCGCGCACCGGCGCCCCCTATGTGCGGCCCGTGTGGTGGCGGACGCCCAAGGACCGGGCGCTGCGCGACTGCGAGGACGCCTTTCTGCTGGGGGACGCGCTGCTGGTGGCGCCGGTGCTGGAGGAGGGCGCCCGCCGTCGCCCGGTCCGGCTGCCGCGCGGCCGCTGGTACGACACGGTGACCGGCCGGGCGTACCACGGCCCCGGCCAGGTGGTGCTGGACGCTCCCCTGTCGGGCGTCCCGGTGCTGGCCCGGGCCGGTTCGGTGATACCGGTGGCGGCACCCGGCGGCGGGGTGGAGCTGGAGGTGTGGACCCCGTGCCAGGGCCGCAAGGGCGCGGGCGCGGGCTCGCTGGCCGTGGACACGGGCGACGGCTGGGAGAAGCCGGAATTGCTGCGCTTCACCACCCGGCTGCGGGACGGCGAGGTGACGATCGAGCGCGAGGGCGGCGGTGAGGTGGGCTACCCGATACGGATACGCGGTGTGGCCCCGCCCCCCGAGGACCGCCGCGGCCTCCGAACGAGCTGACCGCAACGCGCGGCCTGCCCGCTGCGCCCCCGAGTGGCACGCCGGGCTGCGGACGAGGGCCGAAGCGCGCCCCGGCGGAAACGGCCCCGGCCAAAGCTGTCCGCCCTGGACCACCGTGCGATGGTCGGCAGCGGGAGCCCTGACGGCTCGGCGAGGGGCCGTCGGCGGAAGCAGTTCGCGGCGGCGAGCGGCGAGCCGCGCCCGGACGGCCGGGGTGCCGGGACGCCAGGACCGGTCGCGATACGGCAAGCCGAGGCAGCCCCTCGCAGGAAACCGACTCGCAGGAAACCGACTCGCAGAAAGCCGACTCGCCGAAAGCCGGCCGCCGCGTGGAGACCCCGCGGCTACGGCGCCGGGGATACCCCGCGGCCGCGGGCTTGTTTTCGCTTCTCGGGGTGGGATAAGTGATGGGCATGCCAAGACTCGCCGTCGCGCTGCGTGCGCTCGCTCTGCCCGTTGCCGCTCTGCTGGCCGTCGCGCCGTACACCCCGGCGCAGGCGAAGGCGGAGCCCAAGGCTCCAAAGGAGTTCGTGGCTCTCCGGGACGTCGATCCGACGATCCGGCAGGAGATCCGCTACTTCACGCCGCACAACTTCACCGGCGATCCGGTGGACGGCTACCGCCGGCCGATGTGCCTCCTGACCCGCCCGGCCGCCGAGGCGCTGCGTCGGGCGCAGCGTCAACTGCTGCGGCGCGGCTACACCTTGAAGGTGTACGACTGCTATCGGCCGCAGCGCGCGGTGAACGACTTCGTCGAATGGGCCAAGGATCTGGGCGATCAACGGATGAAGGGCGAGTTCTATCCGGAGGTCGACAAGACGCGGCTGTTCGAGGACGGCTATATCGCCGAGAAGTCGGGGCACAGCCGGGGCAGCACCGTGGATCTGACGATCGCGCGGCTGCCCGCGCCGCCCACGCGTCCGTATGTGCCGGGCGAGAAGCTGGTGCCGTGTTACGCGGCCAAGAAGGACCGCTTCCCGGACAACTCGGTGGACATGGGCACCGGGTACGACTGCTTCGACACGCGCTCGCATACGCTCGATCCGCGGATCAAGGGTGTGCAGCGGGCCAACCGGCTGCTGCTCAAGGGCACGTTGGAGAAGCTCGGGTTCGTCAATCTGGCCGAGGAGTGGTGGCACTACACCTTCAAGCCGGAGCTGTTCCCGGACACCTACTTCGACTTTCCCGTCTCGCGCCGCTCGCTGAGCGGCTGACCTGCTGAGCGCGCCTCACAGCCGTCCCCCCGCCGTGTCCGAGGACAGCCGCTGGGCGATGTACACGGGCACCACGGACACCAGGATGAGCAGCGCGGCCACGACGTTGACGACGGGGGCCTGGTGCGGGCGGGCCAGGTTCTCGTAGATCCAGATGGGCAGGGTGCGGGTGCCGGGCCCGGCGGTGAAGGTCGTGACGACGATCTCGTCGAAGGAGAGCGCGAAGGCCAGCAGCCCGCCCGCGAAGAGCGCCGAGCGCATGGCGGGGAAGGTGACGTACCGGAAGGTCTGCCAGGAGCGGGCCCCGAGGTCGGCGGACGCCTCGGCCAGGGAGGGCGCGATACGGCGCAGCCGGGCGCCGATGTTGTTGAAGACGATGACGACGCAGAACGTGGCGTGCCCGACGACCACCGTGAACAGGCCGAAGCCGATGCCGATCGGGTCGAGGACGGTGCGGAACGCGGCGTTGAGGGCGATGCCGCTCACGATGCCGGGCAGCGCGATCGGCAGGACGAGCAGGAAGGACACGGTCCGCCGGCCGAAGAAGCGGTACCGGTGGACGGCGTACGCGGCCAGCGTGCCGAGCACCAGGGCGATCGCGGTGGCGGCGAGTCCGGCCTTGAGCGAGGTGAGCAGGGCTTCGCGGGCGCCGTCGCTGTGCAGGGCGGCCCGCCACCAGCGGCCGGTGAGTCCGCTGGGCGGCCAGCCGAAGGAGCGGTCGGCGTTGAAGGAGTTGAGCAGCACCAGCAGCAGCGGGACGTAGACGATCGCGAGGCCGGCCGCGGTGACACAGCCGAGGACCACTCGGGCGGTGCGCGAGAGGCGCATGGGCCCACCTCCTGGGGGCGACTGGGGCGACGGGAGCGGCTGGGGCGACGGGAGCGGCTAGAGCGAGTCGAGGGCGCCCGCACGGCGTACGGCGGCCAGGTAGCAGACGATGAGGACCACCGGTACGGCGGAGAGCGCGGCGGCCATCGGCAGGTCCAGGGTGACCTGTGAGGCGATGACATTGCCCAGCAGTTGGGTCTTGCCGCCGACGATCTGCACGGTGAGGTAGTCACCCAGGCTGAGCGAGAAGGTGAAGACGGACCCGGCGAGCACAGCGGGGCGTACGGCGGGCAGGACGACGGAGCGCAGGGTCCGCCAGGCGCCGGCGCCGAGGTCGGCCGAGGCCTCCAGCAACCGCTCGGGGAGCCGTTCCAGGGCCGCGTACACCGGCAGGATCATGTACGGCAGCCAGAGGTAGGCGAGGACGATGACGACGGCGGTGGTGCCGTAGCCGGGCCCGTGCAGCCCGAACGGGCCGAGGGCGGCGCCCACCACGCCGTCCTCGCCCAGCATGACCCGCCAGGCGTACGCCTTGACCAGATAGCCGGCCCACAGCGGGGTGAGCACGGCGACCAGCAGCGGCCGCCGCCACCGCCGCCCCGCGACCCGCGCCATGCAGAACGCCATGGGCAGGGCGAGGAGCGCGTCGATGACCGTGACGGCGACCGCGATGGACAGGGTGCGCAGGGCGATGGTGCGGTAGACGGGGGTGGTCAGCAGTTCGTGGAAGTTGTCGGTGTTCCAGGTGTGGACGACATCGGAGGTGAAGGAGTCGGTGGCCCAGAAGGCCGACAGCAGCAGGATCGCGAGCGAGCCCAGATAGGCCAGGGTCAGCCAGAGCAGGGGCGGGGCGAGGAGCGCGGTGAGGCGCAGCCGCGAGCCAGAGGTGGGCGCGGCGGGCATCTCAGCCCTTGACCTCCGTCCAGGCCCGGGTCCACTGGGCGTAGTCGGTGCAGGTGGCGTCCTTACGGCCGTCGAGGCACTCCTTGATGGGCGTGGTCCAGAAGTGGACGCGCTGGAAGTACTTCTCGTCGTCCGCGTGGAAGATCGCGCAGTGGTTCGGGTCGGAGGTCTCGGCGCACGCCTTACGGTTGGACGGCGCCTCGCCGAAGTACTCCGCGACCTGGGCGTTGGCCTTGGGCGAAACGATCCAGTCGAGCCACTTGTAGGCGCAGTTGGGGTGCTCGGCCTTGCTGGACACCATCCAGGTGTCGGACCAGCCGGTGGCGCCCTCCTTGGGGAGCACCGCCTTGACCGGGGCCTTCTCGGCCTTGGTGAGGTTGGCGATGACCTGCCAGGTGGTGCCGATGACGCTGTCGCCGCCCTTGAAGGCGGTGATCTCCTTCTGGTAGTCGCTCCAGTACTCCCCCACCGCCTTGTGCTGCTTCTCCAGCAGGGAGACGGCCGCGTCGAGCTGCTTCTGGTCGAGCGCGTAGGGGTTCTTGATGCCGAGCGAGGGCTTGGCGCGCATCAGGTAGAGCGCGGCGTCGGCGATGTAGATGGGCGAGTCGTAGGCGGTGACGTGCCCTCCGTACCGCGCGGAGTCGTCGAAGACGGCGCGCCAGGAGTCGGGCGCGGGCTTCACCTTGTCGGTGCGGTACATGAGGAGGTTGGCGCCCCGGCCGTGCGGAATGCCGTACATCCGGCCGTCCTTGGAGTTGAACGGCTGATTTTTGAGGGCCGGGAAGATGTCCTTGTAGTTGGGGACCAGCTTGGTGTTGACGGGGGCCGCGTCGCCGGAGGCGATGAGGCGCAGGGTGGCGTCGCCGGAGGCGGAGACCGTGTCGTACTGCCCGGTCTTCATCAGCGAGACCATCTCGTCGGAGGTGCCGGCCGTCTTGGTGTTCACCTGGCAGCCGGTCTTCTTCTCGAACGGGTGAACCCAGTCCACCTTGGGGTCGTTGGAGCCGTCCTCGGCGTAGCCGGCCCAGGCGATGATGTTGACCTTGCCCTCGCCCTTACCGAGCTTGTCGGGTGCGTGGCCGCCCTTGTCGTCGCCGCCGCCCGAGCCGCACCCGGCCGCGGCAAGCAGCAGCGCGCAGACGGCGGCCGCGGACCTCCACGCAGATGTCTTCCGTTTCCGCATCCGGTCCTCCTCGTCCCACTAGGCACTTGAGGCCCGGCCAGTATCGGGCGGTCGGTGGGCCCTCGCCAGGGTGCCGTCGGCAATGACAAGGTCAACTCGGCACCGGGAAGGCGTCCTTCTCGTCCCAGGACAGCCCGATCTCGCCGTCCAGACGGGCGGATTGAGGGAGTCCGTCGAGGTTCTGGCGGAGCACGGTGAGCCGGTCGCCGTGCGGAAGCGCGATGGTGAAGCGGGTGTGCGCCCCGGCGTGCACGATGTCGGTGATGCGCCCCGTGACGGCCCGTCGGCCGCCAGGGAGCGGCTCCGCGGGCGGCTCCGCGGGCGGTTCCGCGGGCGGTTCCGCGGGGTCCGTGAGCAGGATCCGCTCCGGCCGGATGGAGAACGTGCCGGGGCGGCCCACGACACGCACCGCGGCCTCGCCGCGCAGCAGGTTGGTGGTGCCGACGAAGCCCGCGACGAAGGCGGTGGCGGGGCGTTCGTACACCTCGACCGGCGGGCCGGTCTGCTCGACGCGGCCGTCGCGCACCACGGCGATGCGGTCGCTCATGGTCAGCGCCTCGTCCTGGTCGTGGGTGACCAGGAGGAAGGTGATGCCGGTGGTCCGCTGCAACTCCTTGAGCTCGGTCTGCATCTCCTGCCGCAGCGCCAGGTCGAGCGCGCCGAGCGGTTCGTCGAGCAGCAGCACGGCGGGCCGGTCGACGAGGGCGCGGGCGAGGGCGACGCGCTGGCGCTGGCCGCCGGAGAGCTCGGCGGGGCGGCGGTCGGCGAAGCCGTCCAGCCGTACGGTGGTCAGCGCCTCGCGGGCGCGGGCGAGCCGCTCGGCCTTGCGGACGCCGCGCACGGTCAGCGCGTAGGCCACGTTCTGCTCGACGCTCATATGCGGGAAGAGCGCGTAGTCCTGGAAGACGGTGTGCGCGTCGCGGCGGTTGGGGGGCGTCGCGGTGACGTCGTCCCCGGCGAGTTCGATACGCCCCGCGGTGGGCTGTTCGAAACCCGCGACCAGCCGCAGCAGGGTGGTCTTCCCCGAGCCGGACGGGCCGAGCAGCGAGAAGAACTCGCCCTCGCGGACGGTGAGATCGACGGCGTCCACCGCGCGCACCGTCCCGAAGTCCTTGGTGACGGCCTCGAGCCGGACGGCCGTGCGCGTCGTCGTGGTCCCGGTCCGGGCCCTGGTCTCCGTCTCCGCCACCGACCGCTCCCCTCGCCCTTCGGCTGATCAGGCCCGTGATCGCGGCCCGTGATCGCGGCCTGTGATCGCGGTCACTGTACCGGGGTTACGCGCGCCGCGGTCCCCGTGCCACACTTCTGACACATCGTCAGTTACGAGGTATCGGGAGGGGCCGTGTCCCCCACGCGTGTGCCCGTGGTCGACGGGTGGTTCAGCGACGAGGGCGGGGAGTTCCGGCTGCTGGGGACGTGCTGCCGGGACTGCGGGGCGGTGTACTTCCCCCGGGAGGACGCCTTCTGCCGTGTCCCCGGCTGCGCGGGCACCGAGCCGGTGGAGGTGCCGCTGTCCCGCCGCGGGCGGGTGTGGTCCTTCACCGACGGCCGCTACCGGCCACCCGCCCCCTACCCGTCCGGCCCCGAGGGCGAGTGGCGGCCCTACACACTCATCGCCGTGGAGCTGGCCGCCGAGCGGATGGTGGTGCTGGGGCAGGGCGCCCCCGGGGTGACCGTGGCCGATCTGGCCGTGGGCATGGAGGTCGAGGTGGTGCCGGGGGTGCTGGCCGAGGAGGACGGGCGCACCCTCACCACCTGGCACTGGCGGCCCGTTTCCGAGGAACGGCCCGTCCCCGGGGAGCGGCCGGTTCTCGAAGAGCGACCGGTGCCCGAAGAGCGACCGGTGCCCGACGAGCGGCCCGCCCCCGGGGAGGCGTCATGACCGGTGAGGTGGCGGTGCTCGGCGCGGGGATGCACCCCTGGGGGAAGTGGGGCCGCGGCTTCGTGGAGTACGGCACGAAGGCGGCGCGGGCCGCGCTCGCGGACGCCGGGCTCGAGTGGTCCGCGATCCAGTCCGTGGTCGGCGCCAACACCGTGCGCTGCGGCTACCCCGGGCAGGTCGCGGGCGCGACCTTCGCCAAGGCGCTGGGCTGGCAGGGCGCCCGTGTCACCAGCGTCTACGCGGCCTGCGCGTCCGGCGCGCGGGCCATCGACACCGCCCGCGCCCAGATCCTCTCCGGGATGGCGGACACGGTGTTGGTGGTGGGCTCCGACGCGGCGCCCAAGGGGTTCTTCGCCCCGGCGGGCGGTGAGCGGCCGGACGATCCGGACTGGCTGCGCTTCCGGGTGCTGGGCGCCACCAACCCCGCCTACTTCGCGCTCTGGGCGCGCCGCCGGATGGCGCTCTACGGCGACACGGCCGAGGACTTCGCGCGGGTGAAGGTGAAGAACGCGGCCGCGGGCGCCGCCAATCCGTACGCCCGCTACCGCTCCCCCGTCACCGCCGAGGAGGTCGCCGCGTCCCCGGTCGTCGCCGATCCGCTGCGGCTGCTGGACATCTGCGCGACCTCCGACGGGGCGGCCGCGCTGGTGCTCGGCAGCGTGGACACGGCGCGGCGGCTCGGGATGGCGCGCCCGGTCCGCATCCGCGCCGTCTCGTCGGTCTCCCCCACCCATCCGCGCACCGCGCTGGACCTGCCGGAGATCGCGACCGACTCCGCCCCGCCGGGCTCCCCGGTCCCCGATCCGTTCCGCCCCTCGATCGCGCGGGCGGCGTACGAGGAGGCGGGTCTCGGGCCGGAGGATCTGTCGCTTGCCGAGGTGTACGACCTGTCCACCGCCCTGGAGCTGGAGTGGTACGAGGACCTGGGGCTGTGCGCGCCCGGGGAGGGCGCGAAGCTGCTCCGCGAGGGGGCCACCGCGCCGGGCGGGCGGATTCCGGTCAATCCGAGCGGGGGGCTGGCGTCCTTCGGGGAGGCGGTTCCGGCGCAGGCGATCGCCCAGGTGTGTGAGCTGACCTGGCAGTTGCGCGGGCAGGCGGGCGACCGGCAGGTGCCGGGCGCACGCGCCGGAATCACCGTCAACCAGGGGCTGTTCGGGCACGGCTCGTCGGTCGTCGCGGTCCGCTGAGCGGGCGCCCGAGCAGTAACTCCCCGATGGCCGCCGGGTGGCCGTGTGGTGACCGCCCGGTGCCCAAGTGGTGCCCGAGTGTGCCGCGATACCAGGGCAACGCCCTTACGGTTGTCACGAACACCGTTGCCGTCCACCACCTTGACGCTCCCTGACCACCGGTGAACACTGCTGCGGTGTCAGTCGGCGTCGCCGCGCGCAGGCTCTCTCCACGGTCACCCCCCATGGGCGATTCCGATGCACCCGCACGCTCGAAACGACCCAGCACGGAGGACCGGGGCCACCCGCCCCGGGCGAGGTCCTAGGAGCCGCCATGAGCAATGGGGACATCTTCACCGGTGAGGTCATCGGCACCGCGATACTGATTCTCTTCGGCGCGGGCGTGTGCGCCGCCGTCACCCTGAACCACTCCAAGGCCAAGTCGGCCGGGTGGATCGTCATCGCCTTCGGCTGGGGCTTCGGCGTCATGGCCGGCGCGTACACCGCGGCCCCGCTGTCCGGCGCCCATCTGAATCCGGCGGTGACCGTCGGCGTCGCCGTGGACACCGGCGACTGGGACAAGGTGCCGCTCTACATCCTCGGCCAGCTGGTGGGCGCCGTGATCGGCGCGGTGCTGACCTGGGCGCTGTACTACGCGCAGTTCGCCGCCAACGCCGACGAGAAGACCGTCCTGCCCACGCTCGGGGTCTTCTCCACCGTCCCGGAGATCCGGAATCCGGTGGCCAACCTCGTGACCGAGATCATCGCGACGGCCGCGCTGGTGCTGCCGCTGCTCGCGTTCGGCCAGGTCGACGGCATCGGGATCGGCCCGGTCACCGAGGGCGGCGGCACCGCGGTGCTCGGCTCGGGCATCTCCGTCCTGCTCGTCGCCTTCCTGGTGGTCGGCATCGGCCTCTCCCTGGGCGGGCCCACCGGCTACGCCATCAACCCGGCGCGCGACCTCGGGCCACGCCTCGCCCACGCCCTGCTGCCCATCCCCAACAAGGGCACCTCGGACTGGGGTTATGCCTGGATACCGGTGGTGGGCCCGCTGATCGGGGCCGTGCTGGCGGGTCTCGTCTTCAACGCAGCCTTCTGACCGAAGGAGACGCCATGCCGCATCCGACGGACACGTACGTCGCCGCGATCGACCAGGGCACCACCTCCAGCCGCTGCATCATCTTCGACCGGAACGGCGCGATCGTCGCCGTCGACCAGCGCGAGCACCGCCAGATCTTCCCCAAGCCCGGCTGGGTGGAGCACGACGCCACCGAGATCTGGTCCAAGGTGCAGGCCGTGGTGGCCGGTGCGCTGGCCAAGGCGGGGCTGCGGGCCGACGAGCTGACCGCGCTGGGCATCACCAACCAGCGCGAGACGACGGTCCTGTGGGACCGCCGCACCGGCAAACCGGTGCACAACGCGATCGTCTGGCAGGACACCCGCACCTCCGGCCTGTGCGAGGAACTCGGCGGCGAGGTGGGCCAGGACCGCTTCCGGGACACCACCGGACTGCCGCTGGCCAGCTACTTCTCCGGGCCCAAGGCGGCCTGGCTGCTGGACCACGTACCCGGGCTGCGCCGCCGCGCCGAGATGGGCGAGATCGCCTTCGGCACCATCGACTCCTGGCTGATCTGGAACCTCACCGGCGGCACCGACGGCGGGGTGCACGTCACCGATGTGACCAACGCCGGACGCACCCTGCTGATGGATCTGCGGACCCTCCAGTGGGACGCCTCGATCCTCTCCGCGATGGGCCTCCCGGAGGCGATGCTGCCGGAGATCCGCTCCTCCGCCGAGGTGTACGGCACGGCGGTCGGACAGCTGGCCGGTGTGCCGGTGGCCTCCGCGCTCGGCGATCAGCAGGCCGCCGTCTTCGGTCAGACCTGCTACGGCGTCGGCGAGGCCAAGAACACCTATGGCACCGGCAGCTTCCTGCTGCTGAACACCGGTGAGCGCCCGGTGCCGTCCAAGAGCGGGCTGCTGACCACGATGGGCTACCGGCTCGGCGGTGAGCGGCCCGTCTACTGCCTGGAGGGATCGATCGCGATCACCGGCGCGCTGGTGCAGTGGTTCCGCGACCAACTGGGCATCATC
The DNA here is from genome assembly GCF_024505145.1 of Streptomyces rugosispiralis. Lineage (GTDB taxonomy): Bacteria > Actinomycetota > Actinomycetes > Streptomycetales > Streptomycetaceae > Streptomyces > Streptomyces rugosispiralis. The sequence goes on from NZ_JANIAA010000003.1 coordinate 14,314, forward strand.
CGCTCCGCCGACGAGATCGAACCGCTCGCCGCGAGCGTGGACGACAACGGCGGGGCGTACATCGTCCCGGCCTTCTCCGGGCTGTTCGCCCCGTACTGGCGCTCGGACGCCCGCGGTGTGATCACCGGCCTCACCCGCTATGTCACCAAGGCGCATCTGGCCCGTGCCGTCCTGGAGGCGACCAGCTGGCAGACGCGCGAGGTGGTCGACGCGATGTACCAGGACTCCGGGGTGCGGATCAGCACGCTCAAGGTCGACGGCGGGATGACCGCGAACGACCTGCTGATGCAGCACCAGGCCGATGTGCTGGGCGTTCCGGTGATCCGTCCGGTGGTCGCCGAGACCACCTGTCTGGGCGCGGCGTACGCGGCCGGGCTCGCCACCGGCGCCTGGCAGGACCTGGACGAGCTGCGGGCCCACTGGAAGCGGGACGCCGAGTGGGCCCCGCGGATGTCCGAGGAGGAGCGGACGCGCGAGTACGGGAACTGGCGCATGGCGGTGGAGCGCAGCTTCGGCTGGCACCGGGAGGGGCAGCGGGACGAGGACTCCTGAGCCGTCACCCCGCGCCCACGAACGGCGGTTCGTACCGCCGGCGGGAACGGCGGCCCGTACCCCGGACGGCGGGGTGCGGGCCGTGCCGTTCAGCCCCGTGCGGAAGCCAGCATCGCGTGCTCCACCACCGAGATCAGCACATGCTTGGCCGACTCGCGCTCCCGGGCGTCGCACAGGACGACCGGGGTGCCCGGGTCGAGGTCCAGGGCGTCGCGCACCGAGTCCTCCGGATAGCGGTCGGCCCCCTCGAAGCAGTTGACGGCCACGGTGAAGGCGATGCTCCGCCGCTCGAAGTAGTCGATCGCGGCGAAGCAGTCCTCGAGACGGCGGGTGTCGGCCAGCACCACCGCGCCCAGCGCGCCGGTGGCCAGCTCGTCCCACAGGAACCAGAAGCGGTCCTGGCCCGGTGTGCCGAAGAGGTAGAGCACCAGATCCTCGCGGAGCGTGATGCGCCCGAAGTCCATGGCGACGGTGGTGGTCGTCTTGGACTCCACCCCCGCTATGTCGTCGACCGGCCGGCCCGCCTCGGTGAGGATCTCCTCGGTGCGCAGCGGTCTGATCTCGCTGACCGCGCCCACCAGGGTCGTCTTGCCCACTCCGAAGCCGCCGGCCACCAGTATCTTCAGCGTGACCGGTTCGACGATATGAGGGCGGCCCGGGTCAGAGTGCCCGTAGACCATTGATCACCTCGCGCAGAATCCTCTCGTCCGGCAGTTCCGCCGGAGGTACGGGCCGGGACACTCGGACGAGTGCGGCGTGGAGCAGATCGCCGATGAGCACACGGATCACGCCGATCGGAAGGTCGAGCTCCGCCGCCAGTTCGGCGACGGATTGCGGGCTGTCCCGGCTCAGCTCGACGATGTCGATGTGCTCCGGGGACAGCGTCTGGTCGGCGACGGTCCGGTGGCCGGCGCTGTCGGCGACGACCACCGCGATCAGATCCAGCTTCTCCTCGGCGGCGCTGCGGGTGCGTCCCCGCGTCATCGCGTAGGGCCTGACCACCGGTCCCGCCGCGTCGTCGAACCACCGGGCGGCGCGCTCCGGGTCTCCGCTCATTTCCGCCGGCCTCCGTCACCCGGTGGAGCGCGGGGCCGAGCCCAGATGCACGCCCACCCGCTTGACCAGCAGCGTCATCTCGTACGCTATCTGGCCCACATCGGAGTCGGCGTCCGCCAGGACGGCGAGACAGCTGCCGTCGCCGGCCGCGGTGACGAACAGGAAGGCGTCGTCGAGCTCGACGATGGTCTGCCGGACCCGGCCGACGTCGAAGTGACGGCCGACGCCCTTGGCGAGGCTGTGGAAGCCGGAGGCCACGGCGGCCAGGTGTTCACCGTCCTCCCGGGACAGATCGCGTGAGCCGCCGGTGGGGAGTCCGTCCCCGGAGAGCACCAGCGCCTTGCGGATGCTGCCCACTCTTCCGACCAGTTCGTCCAGCAGCCAGTTCAGCTCGCCCGACGCGTTGGGCGATCCGTTGGGCGCTGCGGCGTTCGATGCGGTCATCGACCGTCCCCCTCATGTGTCGTTCCCGGGCTTGCGTCCGCGCCTCCGGATCCGGTGGCCGACTGCCGCCGACCGCGCTGCCAACCCCGTTGGAGCGAAGCCATGGTGGCCCTCGCCTGCTCGGCTTCGCGCTCGGGATCGATCTCGGCAGGGGTTCGGTCGTCGGTCGGGGGTGCGGGGTCGTTCTTCAACTGCGGGGCCAGGCTGGCCTGCCGTACCCGCTTGGGGAGGCCGGAGGCCGCCCGCTGGGTGGGCACCGGGCTCTGCTCCGGGCCCCGGCGCTCCGGCCCCGTGCGCCGCGGGCCCTGGTCACGGCCCTGGTCACGGCCCTGGGCCTGGTCCTGGCCCTGGCCTTCGGAGCGCTCGGCCCAGGACGGCTGTCCCGGGCCCTGGCCACGGCCGTGCCGTCCGTTGGACGTGCCCTCGACCGGTCGGCCGTGGTCGGCGACCAGGACCGGCGGGACACGGCGGGGCAGCGGCGCGGGGCCGCCGCCCGTTTCGGGGACCGGGCCGTCCGGAGCCTGCTGATGCTGCTCCACGGTGGACGGGACGGGTCCGGTGCGCCCGGACTGGCGCGCCTGCAGGTCGCGGGCGCGGAAGATGCCGCCCGCCTCGTCGTCCTCGTCGGCGTCCTCGTGCGTCAGGGACGCGGTCAGGGAGGCGAGCTGGGAGGCCGGCTCGGCCGCATCGGCGGGCCCGAGCCGGACGTCGCCCACGCCGTGCCGCGCGGTCTCGGTGTGACGGCCGCCGGTGTCGCGGTCGTCGGTGTCCCCCCGGGTGCCGTCGTCGGTCAGCAGCTTGGAGGGGATGAGCACGATGGCCGTGGTGCCGCCGTACGGGGAGGGCTGGAGCGAGACCCGCACCCCCTGCCGCTGGGCGAGCCGGCTGACCACGAACAGCCCGAGCCGGTCGGTGTCGGACAGCTCGAACTCGGGGGTCTCGGCGAGCCGGAGGTTGGCCTCCAGCAGCGCGTCGGGCGTCATGCCGAGACCGCGGTCGTGGATCTCCAGCGTGAAGCCCTTGGCGACCCGCTCGCCGTGCACCTGGACGGCCGTGTGCGGCGGCGAGAAGACGGTGGCGTTCTCCAGGAGTTCGGCGACGAGATGGGTGAGGTCGCCGACGGCCGGGCCGACGACCGCGATCCGGGGCAGCCGGCGGATCTCGATCCGCTCGTAGTCCTCCACCTCGCCGACGGCGGCGCGCACGACGTCCATCAGCTGGATCGGCTTGCGCCACTGCCGGGAGGGCGCCGCGCCGGAGAGGATGACCAGACCCTCGGCGTGCCGCCGCATACGGGTGGTCATGTGGTCAAGGCGGAACAGGTCGGACAGCTCGTCGGTGTCCTCGGTGCGCCGCTCCATGGTGTCGAGGAGGGTGAGCTGACGGTGCAGCAGCACCTGGCTGCGGCGGGCGAGGTTGACGAAGACCTCGGAGACGCCCTGGCGAAGTTCGGCCTGTTTCACCGCGGCCTCGACGGCGGCCCGCTGGAGGGTGTTGAGTGCCTGGCCGACCTGGCCCATCTCATCGGGGCCGTAGTCCAGCCGGGGCGCCTCGGTCTCCACGTCGATCTGCTCGCCCGCGCCGAGCCGGCGCATCACGCTCGGCAGCCGGACGCTGGCGACCTCCTGGGCGTCCCTGCGCAGCCGGGACAGATCGCGGACCAGGCTGCGGCCGATGCGGAACGAGACGAAGATGGAGACGATGAGGGCGGCCAGGCCGAGGATGCCGGCGGCCCCCGCCTTGAGCATCACGCTGCTGGCCACCGGGTCGATGCGCTTCTGGAGCCGGTCGGTGGCCTCATCGCCCAGCCGGTCGTAGTCGTTGAGGACGGGCTGGGCCGCGGCCTCCCAGTGCTCCTGGTCCAGCGACTTGATGGCGGTGGCGGGGTCCATCGAGGAGAGGATCTTGCCCTCGGCCACCCGCAGGGCGGCGGGGGCGGCGTTGGTGCGCCGGTAGTCGGCGAAGACCTTCTGCTCGGAGTCGGGGAGGATCGGCAGGTTGATCTCGTAGAGCAGGGTGCGCTCGGCGATGAGGTCGGACATCGCCTGGAGGTCCGCCAGCGTCATCTTGCGCGCCGTCAGCGCCGAGACGTACAGCGCGTCCTCGCGGGAGAGCGCCTCCCGGGCGCGGATCATGGCGACCAGCGCGCGGCCCTGTTTGTCGAGGTCGGTGTCGGGCACCGCGTGGAGGGAGCTGCGGAAGGTGTAGCAGAGGTCGACGAGCTTGTTGTAATACTCGTACGCCTGGGTCGAGGAGATGCCGTCGTCCTCGGCCTTGCGGCGCAGGCTGTCCAGTCCGTCCGCGGCCTTGAGGATGTTGTCGAGCTGTTCCTCGGAGTCGTCGTTCATCTTGCCGTGCACATTGCCGTCCGACTCGGCGGCCCGCAGCTTGTCGATCGCCTGGTCGGTTTTCCGCTGCAGGGAGTGGAGCACGGGCAGGGCGTCCGACTGCCGCGGGTCGGCCAGCAGGATGAGCGTCTGCCGGCGCTCCTTCTGGACGGCGTGCACCGCGTCCTCGGCCGGCTGGCCCGCCTTGTCGATGATGTCGGACGCGTCCAGCAGTTGCTTTGCCTCACGACCGGTGATCACCGTGGCGAAGGCCCAGATCGCCGTCAGTGACACGAGCGGCACCAGCAACAGCGCCACGATCTTCCTGCGGATGGACTTACCGCGAAAGCGCATGGCCTCCCTAACGTCAACCCCGAATTCCAGGGGCGGGGTTCCGAGTTCCGACATCGAGCGGGCGCGAGCCTACTACTGCCAGTTGGACAGATCGAAGGCGTGTCCGCTTGATGCAGGGAGTCCCTTACGGTCCGTGATCAGGAGTTGTCGGGTAATTCCCCGACTTACCCCCCACCGCTCGGCACCCCTCCCCGGCCACCACTTGCGACCATTCGGTCGCGCTTGGCTTGTTTTCCCCTCCCCAGGGGAACCCGTGGTCGGTGCCATTCGTGATCCAACGGGGCACACTAGGGGGGCATACGACCCAAGTCCCGCTATCTGACTCGGCCGCGCCGGGGCAGAGCATGGAAAGGGGTGGGAGCGTCATGGACGCGGTGGACAAGGATCGCGACATCCCGGCGCACGGGGTCCGGCCGTTGTGGACCGAGGAGCCGGCGCGCAGGCGTCGGCTGCCCGATCCCGTCCGTACGGCGGCGGTGCGGTCGGTCATCATCATCGCCGTGACTCTGGTGGAGGTGATGGTCGCTCTGCTGTGCACCCTGGCGGGCTCCTGGTCCGCCTTCCCCGTCGTGCTCGCCACGGTGGCGAGCACGGTGGTGGCGACCTGGGGGGTGCTGGACGTGTGGGTGACCCGGCAGGTCTGGCGCCAGCGCTACGGAGTGGTGTCCCGGCCCAGCAGCACGGCCCGCGAGATGCGCCGCCGGGAGCGGGCCCGTGAGGCGGATCCGACGGTCACCTCCCGGCCGGCTGCGGAGCGCGGGCCAGCTCGCGGCGCAGCCGCGTGAAGGGCCGGGGCCGGTCCATGCCGAGGGCGGCGGTGGGAATCCCGTCCCGTTCGTAGACGGCGAGGAAGCCGCCGCCGTCGGCAGGGTCCCCCTCGAGGATCCGGACCGTGTCCCCGGGTTCGCGCCGCCCGGCGTACTGGATGCGCGTGCCGTACTGGTCGGACCAGAAGTAGGGAAGCGCGTCGAAAGGTTCGATGGTGGACCCGGCGAGCAGATTGCGGGCGGCCACCTCGCCCTGGAGCATGCCGCTGGTCCAGTGCTCGGCCCGGACGGTGCCGGCGGCGCCCGGCCGGTCCAGCCGGGCCACGTCCCCGACGGCCACCACGTTGGGCAGCGCGGTGACGCAGCCCTCGTCGCACCGCACCCCGTCGTCCAGGGCCAGACCGGAGCCTTCCAGCCATCCGGTGACGGGGCGCACCCCGACGCCGACGACCACCACATCGGCGGGCAGCACCCGCCCGTCGGTGAGCTCGACGCCGGTGACCCGGCCGGTGCCGCGCAGACCGGCCACGCCGGTGCCGCACAGCAGAGTGGCCCCGCCCCGCGTGTGCAGCCCGGCGCACACCCGGGCCATCTCCTCGCCCAGTTGGGGCACCAGCGGCAGCGGCGCGGCCTCCACGACGGTGACGTCGAGCCCGAGGGCGGCGCAGGAGGAGGCCACCTCGGCGCCGATGAAGCCCGCGCCGATCACCACCGCCCGTGCGGCGCCCGCCCGCAGCTCGGCGCGGAGCCGGAGCGCGTCGTCGAGGGTGCGCAGGGTGTGCACCCCGTCCAGCGGCGGGAGGGGCAGCGTTCTGGGCGTGGCGCCGGTGGCGATGACGACGCCGTCGGTGCGCAGGGCGCGGCCGCCGGTGAGACGGATCTCCCCGGCCGCGGTGTCCAGCGCCTCGGCCCGGACGCCGAGCAGCCACTCGGCGTCCAGTTCGGCCTCCTCCTCGGGGTCGGCGAGGGCCAGCGGCCCCGGACCCTCGCCCGGGTCGCCGTCCCCGGTCAGGAACTCCTTGGACAGCGGCGGGCGGTCGTAGGGGCGGTGGCGCTCCTCGCCGACGACGACCAGCCGCCCCTCGTACCCCTGGGAGCGCAGGCCCCGCGCCGCGTGCAGACCCGCGAGCGAGGCCCCGACCACGGTGACCGTCCCGACCGCCGTCATGCCACGGCTTCTTCCGGCGCCGCGTGCACGGGCTGACCGGGAACGATCTGTGTCGCGGGGTGGACATACAGCATTCCGTCCACGACCGTGACAGCGTGGGTCCGTACGGGCTTGCGGGCGGGCAGACAGGTCGGCTCGCCGGATCGCAGATCGAACAGCGCGGCGTGCAGCGGGCATTCCACGTAGCAGCCTTCCAGCCACCCGTCGGAGAGGGAGGCGTCCTGGTGGCTGCAGGTGTCGTCGATGGCGTAGAACGCACCGTCGGTGTGGAACACCGCGATCGGCGCGGTGGCGTCGCCGGCCTCGATACGCACCGACTCACCCTCCGGCAGGTCCTCGATACGGCAGACGGGAATCATTGGCCCCCCTCACGTTGATCGGTATCATGCGTTGTGGATAGTGCACTGAAAAGCGCGATGCGCAACAGAATCCAGATCGGGAAGGCAGCCGTCAAGAGTTCCCCGGCCCGAGGGGCCCCACGCAGAGCCGCCGGATGGTGAGATCAGAACCATGACGAACACGACCGAGGATCGGGCCGAGGAGAAGCGGGGGGCCGCCGGGGCAGTGCAGTCGGTGGACAGGGCGGTCAGCGTCCTGGAGATCCTTGCCAGACTCGGCGAGGCCGGAGTGACCGAGATCGCCGACGAGCTGGGGGTCCACAAGTCGACCGCCTTCCGGCTGCTCGGCGTACTGGAGAACCGCGGACTCGTCGGGCAGGAGCGGGACCGGGGGAAGTACTACCTCGGCGCCGGGGTGCTCAGACTCGCGGGCGCCGCCGCCATCCGCCTCGACATCTCGCAGGAGGGCGCCCCGGTGTGCCGGGCGCTGGCCGACGAGACCGGCGAGACGGCCAATATCGCCGTCCTGGACGCGGACGCGGCGGTCAACATCATGCAGGCGCGCGGCGCCGCCGCGGTGACCGCCTTCAACTGGCTGGGACGGCGCACCGCGCTGCACGCGACCGCGAGCGGCAAGGTGCTGCTCGCGCATCTGTCGGGCGAGCGCCGGGAGCGGCTGGTGACGCGGAAGCTGCCGCGGTTCACCGAGCACACCATCACCACCTCCGCCGAGCTGCGGCAGCAGCTGGAGACGGCGGCCGAGCGCGGGTTCGCCTACTCCTGCGAGGAGCTGGAGATCGGGCTGAACGCGGTGGCGGCGCCGGTGCGCGGCCACGACGGCGCGGTCATCGGGGCGATCGGCGTCTCGGGACCGGCGTACCGGATGGCGCAGAGCCGACTGCCCGATCTGGCCGAGTACGCCGTGAAGACCGCCGAGGAGCTGTCCCGACGGATGGGCTTCCCCGGCTGAGCCAACCCACCACACCACCCACCCGACGAGGGGGCCGGATGACTCCGGCCCCCTCGTCGCGTCCGTGCCCAGGCGTTCCGCGAAGCGTGCGAGCTACGCGAATTCCCCCGTCACCGCCGGTTCACAGACGGATTACGCGCACCCCTTGACCACACGGGGCGGCGACTTTCAGGATGTCTCTCATCGCGCAACACACCGCGCTATACGCAACTGGGGGGTAACCGGCGGCCGTTGAACGGCCTCGGTATCACCCTCCTTCGAGGCAGTCATGCCAGCTCCCGTGCACCGGTCCCTGCGATCGCAGGAGAACAGAGGAGTGAGCCATGCCGCAAGAAGCCCGCGCCGTCGTCGCGGTCAAAAAGGGCGCCCCGGTGGAGGTGGTGCCCGTTCTCGTGCCCGAGCCCGGCCCCGGTGAGGTGCTGGTGGGAGTGCAGGCGTGCGGGGTGTGCCACACCGACCTGCACTACCGGGACGGCGCGATCGGTGACGAATTCCCGTATCTGCTCGGGCATGAGGCGGCCGGAATGGTCGAGGCCGTGGGCCCCGGCGTCGCCGCGCTCGCCCCGGGTGACTATGTGGTCCTGGCCTGGCGGGCGCCGTGCGGCGGCTGCCGCTCCTGCCGCCGGGGCCGCCCGTGGTACTGCTTCGACAGCCGCAATGCCGCCCAGCCGATGACCCTGACCGACGGCACCCCGCTCAGCCCGGCGCTGGGCATCGGCGCGTTCGCCGAGAAGACGCTGGTCGCGGCCGGGCAGGCGGTGAAGATCGACCCCTCGGCACCGCCCGAGGCGGCGGGCCTGATCGGCTGCGGGGTGATGGCCGGGTACGGCGCCGCCGTACACACCGGCGGGGTGTCCAACGGCGACACGGTCGCGGTCATCGGCTGCGGCGGCGTCGGCAACGCCGCGATCGCCGGGGCCTCGCTGTCCGGGGCGCGCCGGGTGATCGCCGTGGACATCGACGACGCCAAGCTGGACGCGGCGACCCGCTTCGGCGCCACCGACACCGTCAACTCCCGTGGTACGGACCCGGTCGAGGCGGTGCGCGAGCTGACCGGGGGCTTCGGCGCGAATGTGGTCATCGACGCGGTGGGCCGCCCCGAGACCTACACCCAGGGCTTCTATATGCGCGATCTGGCCGGGGTGCTGGTGCAGGTCGGGGTGCCGGATCCGGAGATGCGCATCGATCTGCCGCTGATCGATCTGTTCTCGCGGGGCGGCGCGCTCAAGTCGTCCTGGTACGGCGACTGCCTGCCCAGCCGGGACTTCCCGGTCCTGGTCGACCTCCACCTCAGCCGCAAGCTGGATCTGGACGCGTTCGTCAGCGAGACGATCACGCTGGACGAGGTCGAGGCCGCGTTCGCGAAGATGCAGCGCGGCGAGGTGCTGCGGTCGGTGGTGGTCCTGTGAGCGGGGGGCACCTCCCAGCGGTAGCTGGGGGAGTACGCGCGGCCGCCGGGCCGCAGACGACAACGAAGCCCGCACCTGCGCCGCGCGGGCGGAGAAGCGAACAAAAGGGTGCTGTGAACACTCGAACCAACCGAGTTGTGATCGTCGGTGCGGGCATCGTCGGCTGCTCGCTCGCCGATGAACTGACCGCCCGCGGCTGGCGGGACGTCACCGTCCTGGAGCAGGGCCCGCTGCTCGCCCCCGGCGGCTCCACCTCGCACGCCCCCGGCCTGGTCTTCCAGACCAGCCCCTCCAAGACCCTGACCGACCTCGCCCGGTACACCGTGGAGAAGTTCTCCTCCCTCGAGGTCGACGGGCTGCCCTGCTTCAACCCGGTGGGCGGTCTGGAGATCGCCACCAGCGAGGAGCGCTGGGCCGATCTGCACCGCAAGGCCGGTCTCGCGGCCTCCTGGGGCGTACGGGCCGAGCTGATCGGCCCGGCCCGGTGCGCCGAGATGTGGCCGATGCTGGACCCGGAGCGGATCCTCGGCGGCCTCCACACCCCGGACGACGGGCTGGCTCGGGCGCTGCTCGCGTCCCGCGCCCAGCTGGAGCGGGCCACCGCGCACGGCGCCCGGTTCCTGGACCGGCACACCGTGACCGCGATCGAGCGGGAGGGCGGCCGGGTGACCGCCGTCGTCACCGACCGGGGCACCTTCCCGGCGGACATCGTGGTCTCCGCCGCCGGCTTCTGGGGCCCGCTGATCGGCGCGATGGCGGGGGTGCCCGTCCCACTGCAGCCGCTGGCCCACCAGTACGCCAGGACCGGGCCGCTGCCCGAGCTGGCGGGGGTGAACGACCCGCGTACGGAGGCGAGCAAGCCGATCCTGCGGTTCCAGGACCGCGACCTGTACTACCGCGAGCACACCGACCGCATCGGCATCGGCAGCTACGCCCACCGTCCGCTCCCCGTGGACCCGGCGCGGCTGCCCGCGTACGACGACGCGCCGGTGATGCCGTCCTCGCTGCCGTTCACCCCGGAGGACTTCGCCCCCAGCTGGGAGGAGAGCGTCCAGCTGCTCCCCGCGCTCGGCGCGAGCCGGATCGAGGAGGGGTTCAACGGCGTCTTCTCCTTCACCCCCGACGGTATGCCGGTGATCGGCGAGTCCCGCGAGGTGCGCGGCTTCTGGCTGGCCGAGGCGGTGTGGGTGACCCACTCCGCGGGCGTCGCCCGGGTCCTGGCCGAGTGGATGACGGACGGACGGCCGGGCATGGACGTCCATGAATGCGATCTGTACCGCTTCGAGGACGCCCAGCGCTCCCCCGCCTACGTCACCGAGCGGGGGCAACAGAACTTCGTCGAGGTCTACGACGTCATCCATCCGCTGCAGCCGATGGAGCAGCCCCGTCCGCTGCGGGTCAGCCCCTTCCACGTCCGGCAGCGGGAGCTGGGCGGGTACTTCCTGGAGGCGGCGGGGTGGGAGCGGCCGCACTGGTACGAGGCGAACGCCCCGCTCGCCGAGTCCGTCGAACTGCCCCCGCGCGACGCCTGGTCGGCCCGCTACTGGTCGCCGATCGCCGCCGCCGAGGCCAGGGCCACCCGGGAGCGGGTCGCGCTGTACGACATGACGCCGCTCAAGCGGCTGGCGGTCACCGGGCCCGGGGCGCTGGACTTCCTCCAGCGCATGACCACCAATCAGCTGGCGAAGAAACCCGGCGCGGTCACCTACACCCTGCTGCTGGACGAGGCCGGGGGCATCCGCAGCGACCTCACCGTCGCCCGGCTCTCCGAGCACCACTTCCAGGTGGGCGCCAACGGCGGGCTGGACCTGGACTGGCTGCTGCGCCACGCGCCCGAGGGGGGCACCTCCCAGTCGAAGACCGGGGGAGTGCATGTCGCGGACATCACCCCGGGCACCTGCTGCGTCGGGGTCTGGGGCCCGCTGGCCCGGGAGCTGGTCCAGCCGCTGACCCGCGACGACTTCTCGCACGAGGCGTTCGGCTACTTCAAGGCCAGGCAGACCTATATCGGCCATGTCCCGGTGACCGCGATGCGGCTGAGTTACGTGGGCGAGCTCGGCTGGGAGCTGTACACCACCGCCGACATGGGCCTGCGGCTGTGGGACACCCTGTGGGAGGCCGGACAGCGCCACGGGGTGATCGCCGCCGGGCGCTCGGCCTTCAACAGCCTGCGGCTGGAGAAGGGCTATCGCGCCTGGGGCCATGACATGACCACCGAGCACGATCCCTACGAGGCCGGGGTCGGCTTCGCCGTCCGGATGGACAAGGGCGACTTCCTCGGGCGCGCGGCGCTCGAGGGCCGCTCCGAGGAGACGGCGGCGCGCAGGCTGACCTGTCTCACCCTGGACGACCCGGCCGCGGTCGTCATGGGCAAGGAGCCGGTGTACGCCGATGGCGTCCCGGCGGGCTATGTGACCAGCGCGTCCTACGGCTACACCATCGGCCGGACCGTCGCCTACGCCTGGCTGCCCGCCGCGGCCGCGGTGCCCGGCACCGCCGTCCACATCGAGTACTTCGGCGAGAAGGTGCCCGCGACCGTCGCCGCCGAGCCCCTCTTCGACCCGCGCATGGAGCGCATCCGCCGCTGACACCGAGCGCCGCGAGAGCCGGAAACGACCGCTTGGCGGCCCCCTTGGCACGCGCCGGTGCCACCGCCCACCCCATCGAGCTCTTCGACCCCCGCCGGCCGACCGCCGCGACCGCCTGATGAGGAGAACCCATGACCGTGGCTCCCGAGTCCCCCGCCATCACGCCCCCCAGTCTGCTCGCCACTCTCCCCGGCCACTGGTACACCGCTCCCGGGGTCTTCCGCCGGGAGCAGGAGCACCTGTTCGAGGCCATGTGGTTCTGCGCGGTGCGCGGGGCCGACCTGGACCGGCCGGGCGCCTTCCGCACCGTGCGGATCGGCCGGGAGAGCGTGCTGATCACCCGCAACCGGCGGGGTGAACCACGGGCGTTCCTCAACATCTGCCGTCACCGCGGCGCCCGGCTGTGCACCGAGGAGTCCGGTACGGTGCGGCGCTCGCTGCAGTGCCCGTACCACGCCTGGACCTACGACCTGGACGGCCGGCTCACCGCCGCCCCCAACCTATCGAAGATGCCCGATGTCGACCGGGCCGAGCGTGGACTGGTGCCGGTACGGCTTCGCGAATGGCTCGGCTATGTCTGGGTCTGCCTGGCCGAGGAGCCACCGTCGTTCGAGGAGACGGTCATCGGGGCGGTGGCCGAGCGGCTCGGCGACACGGACTCCGTGGAGCGCTACGGCGTGGCGGGGCTGGCGCTGGGCCGCCGGATCTCGTACGACGTCAAGGCCAACTGGAAGCTGATCGTCGAGAACTTCATGGAGTGCTACCACTGCGCGACGATCCACCCCGAACTCACCGAGGTGCTCCCGGAGTTCGCGGACGGGCTGGCGGCGCAGTACTTCGTCGGACACGGCGCGGAGTTCGCCGAGGAGGCCCGGGGGTTCACGGTGGACGGCAGCGAGGGGTTCGGCCGGTTCGCGGGGATCGCCGACGAGCAGGACCGCCGCTACTACGCGATCACGGTACGGCCGCAGGTCTTCCTCAATCTGGTCCCCGACCACGTGATCATGCACCGGATGTTCCCGCTCGCCCCCGATCGCACGCTGGTCGAATGCGATTGGCTCTACGCACCCGAAGTGGTGGCGTCCGAAAGGGATCTGTCGAAGTCGGTGGAGCTGTTCCACCGGGTCAACACCCAGGACTTCGACGCCTGTGAGCGCACCCAGCCCGCCATGGACTCCCGCGCCTACCGCGACGGCGGGGTGCTGGTCCCCAGCGAACACCACATCGGCGCCTTCCACCGATGGGTGACCGACCACGTCCCGACCCCGGAAGCGGAGGAATGCCCGTGACGGACCTCTTCATCGGTGGCCAGTGGACCGGCTCGATCGACGAGCGCACCCGGGAGATCCGCTGCCCGGCCGACGGATCGCTGGTGGCGGTCGTCGACGAGGGCGGCGGCAAGGACGCGGCCGAGGCGGTGGCCGCCGCCCGGCTGGCGTTCGACCAGGGGCCCTGGCCCCGTACCCCGGTCGGGGCGCGTGGCGATCTGCTGCTGCGCGTCGCCGGTCTGGTGGAGCGCGACAAGGCCGCACTCGCCCGCGCCGAGTCCCTGGACACCGGGAAGCGCCTGGCCGAGAGCGACGTCGACATCGACGGTGTGGTGGCGTGCTTCCGCTACTACGGGCAACTGGTGCGCACCGAGGCGGACCGGGTCGTGGACACCGGCAGCGAACACGCCGTCAGCCGGGTGGTCTATGAACCGGTCGGGGTCTGCGCGCTGATCACGCCGTGGAACTATCCGCTGCTGCAGACCGCGTGGAAGGTCGCGCCCGCGCTCGCCGCGGGCAACACCTTCGTACTGAAGCCCAGTGAGCTCACCCCCAGCACCGCGATCGCCCTGATGCGGCTGCTGGCGGAGGCCGGACTGCCGGACGGGGTGGCCAATCTGGTGCTCGGCCCGGGCGCCGAGGCCGGGGCCCCGCTCACCGACAACCCCGATGTGGACATGGTGTCCTTCACCGGGGGCCTGCGGACCGGGCGCCGGATCATGGCCGCGGCCGCGGGCACGGTCAAGCGGACCTCGCTGGAACTGGGCGGCAAGAACCCCAATGTGGTCTTCGCCGACGCGGACTTCGACACGGCCGTGGACTACGCGCTCACCGCGGTCTTCCTCCACTCCGGACAGGTCTGCTCGGCCGGGGCCCGGCTGCTGGTGGAGGACCCGGTGCACGACGCCTTCGTCGAGGAGGTGGTGCGCCGGGCCCGCGGGATCCGGCTCGGCGGGCCGTTCGACGAGCGGGCCCAGACCGGACCGCTGATCTCGGCCGCGCACCGGGCCAAGGTCGAGGCGTATGTGGCGGCCGGGCTCGCGGAGGGCGCCCGGCTGCGCTGCGGCGGCACCCGCCCCGACGATCCGGCCCTGGCCGACGGCTACTACTTCCTGCCGACCGTCCTCGACCGCTGCCACAGCGGGATGTCGGTGCTGGCCGACGAGTCCTTCGGGCCGGTGCTCACGGTGGAACGTTTCGCCGGTGAGGACGAGGCCGTGCGGCTGGCCAACGACACCGTGTACGGGCTCGCCGGGGCCGTATGGTCCGGTGACGAGGGGCGGGCGCAGCGGGTGGCCTCGCGGCTGCGGCTGGGCACCGTGTGGATCAACGACTACCACCCCTGTCTCCCGCAGGCGGAGTGGGGCGGGTTCAAACAGTCCGGGACGGGGCGGGAGTTGGGGCCCAGCGGGCTCGCGGAGTACCGGGAGGCCAAGCACGTCTGGCGCAATACGCGGCCACGGCCGCAGGGCTGGTTCGCCTGACCGGGGAGTCCACCCCGGCTCTGAGTCCGGGACGGGGCCGGGGCGGGGACGTGGGACCGGGGCGAGGCGGGGATGCGGACCGGGCCGGGGCGGACGGTCGCACCGGCCGCCACCCACACCGATGTGGCCTCATCGCCCGATCCCTCGGTGACGGGCCGGCCGGTTGCCCTCACCGCCACCGTCTCGGCCGTCTCCCCGGGAGCCGGAACCCCCACCGGAACCGTCACCTTCGACCCCGGCGCCGGCAGCCCCGCCGTCACCGCGCCCATGACCGCGGGCGTGGCCACCGTCACCCACGTCTACACCGACGGCGCCGGCAGCCCGTACACCATCACGGCCACCTACGACGGCGACGCGGACTTCCGCACGTCCCTCGGCACCGGCACCCAGACCGTGGGCCGCGCCTCGACCACCGTCGCCGTCAGCGATCTGCCGGACCCGTCGGTCACGGGCCGGCCGGTGACGTTCCTCACGAGGGTGGCACCGGTCGCCCCGGGCGCGGGCGCGCCCACGGGCATCGTGACCTACGACTTCGGCGACGGCACACAGGCGGTCGACGTCCCGGTGGCGGACGGTGTGGCGACGGCCGTGCACACCTACGCCACCGCGGCGGGCAGCCCGTACACGGTCACCGCCACCTACGGCGGGAACGCCCACTTCATCGGCTCGGTGACCACGGAAACGCACCTCGTCCAGCGGGCCTTGTCGGCGACGACGGTCAACTCGCCGCCGAATCCCTCGGTCACCGGTCAGCCGGTGACCGTCACCGCCGCCATCGCGGCCGTCGCGCCCGGAGCCGGCACCCCCACCGGCACGGTCGCCTTCGACTTCGGCGACGGGACGGGGGCCGTCACCGCGCCGGTCACCGGCGGGGTGGCGACCACCACCCACGCCTACACCACCAGGACCGGCAGCCCCTACACGGTCACCGCCACGTACAACGGGGACACCGACTACGCGGCCTCCACCGGCACCGACACCCAGACCGTGAGCCGGGCGGCCACCACCACGACCGTGGTCTCGGCGCCGGATCCCTCGGCGACCGGGCAGTCGGTGACCCTCACCGCCACCGTGGGGTCCCTCTCCCCCGGCGCCGGAACCCCGACCGGCACGGTGACCTTCAGCTTCGGCGACGGCACGGGCAACAGCACCGTGGCCCTCTCCGGCGGCGTCGCGACCGTCAACCACACCTACACCACCAGGACCGGCAGCCCCTTCTCCATCACGGCCACGTACAACGGGGACACCAACTTCAGCGCGTCCAGCGGCACCGACACCCAGACCATCAACAACAAGGCCGCGACCACCACCACGGTGATCTCGACCCCCGACCCCTCGGTGGTGGGTCAGCCGGTGACCATCAGGGCGACGGTCCCGTCCGCGTCCGGGACCCCGGTCGGGGCGGTCACCTTCTTGTTCGGCGACGGCACCAGCACCGCCGTGGGCATCCTGTCCGGCGGCGTCGCGACCGTCACCCACACCTACACGACCACCACCGGGAGCCCGTTCACCATCACGGCCGGCTACAACGGGACCGAGAACTTCGCCACGTCCAGCGGCACGGACAGCCAGACCGTGAACATGGCGGCCACCACCACGGCCGTGGTCTCCTCCCCGAACCCTTCCCTGGTGAGCGATCCGGTGACGGTCACCGCGACCGTGTCCCCCGTCGCCCCCGGCACGGGGACGCCCACCGGGACCGTCACCCTGGCCATCACCGACCGCACCCCCGTGGTGGTGACACTGGTGAACGGCACCGCCTCCGCGACGTTCAACCCGCTGCAGAAGGGGACCCACACCGTCACCGCCAACTACAACGGCGATATCAACTTCGCGTCCTCCTCGGCTGCCATCACCCAGACGGTGAACACCGGTTCGGGGTAGCCCTCCGTGCTCACGTCCGGTCCGCCGCCCCGTCGGACGCCTCCGCGTCCGCCTCGGGGCGGCGGTACATCCGGGTGGCGGTGATCTGGCCGTGGACCTGCTGCTCCGCCTCCGGCTCCCGGACCGGCAGCCCCGGCCGCAGATGCTCCTCGACGCTGATGTACTTCAGTCCGGCCCGCAGATCCGCGTCATTGCGCAACCGGATCACCAGCGGGAACTCGGCCAGCGCCGTGGTGTCGAACAGCCCCGTCGTATAGAGCAGCTGCACTCCCAGCGCGTCCGCGACCGCCCGCTGGAGCTCCAGCAGATAGGTGGCGTTGGCGCGGCCGATGGGGTTGTCGAGGAAGAGGGTGCCCGCGTGGCGGTGCTTGTCCCGGCCCCGGTCGTTGCTGCGCAGGGCCGCCATCGTGCAGTACAGCGCGATGGCGGCGGTCAGCAGCTGGCCGCCGGAGAACACATCGCCCATCTGCCCCACCGGCACCCGCTCGGCCCGCAGCACCGCGTCCGGCTTGAGGATCTCCACCGCCACCCCGCGCGGCTGGAGCGCGGCATGGACCCCCCGCAGCAGCAACGACATGCCGTCCCGGCGCAGATCGGAGTTCTTCCGGACGGCGGAGCGCGTCGCCTCGTCGATGACCTCGCCGAGCCGCTCGGTGAGCGTGGCCTGGTCGGGGTCCTCGAAGCGGATCCGCAGGAACTCCTGGCCCGACCATTCGCCGAGCCCCTCCGGGAGCCGGGAGAGCCGCTGCGCCGAACGCAGCGTGGCCAGGCAGGACTCGACCAGGCCGCGCAGCCGGTCCACGATCGAGTCGCGGTTGCGCTCCAGCTGCTCCAGCTCGTCGGTGAGCACGCGCAGCCGGGGCGCGAACGCCTCGGCCCAGGCGGTGGCGTGCTCGGGCAGGGCGGCCGCGGGGAGCTCCCGGATCTGCTGGCGGGCGGGGGTGCGCACCTGCTCGTAGCGGGTGGAGTTGGCGTGCCGTACGAGGACGTCACTCGCCTCCCGCACCGAGGACTCGGCCGCCGACAGATCGGCGGCGCAGCCGCGCAGTGAGCGGCGGGTCTCGGCGGCTGCCTGGCGGGCCTCGGCGAGTTCCCCGGCGTACGGCTCGGGCCGCTCGCCGTCGTCCTCCGCGCCGGGGCCGTCCCGCAGCAGATCCCGCAGCAGGGCGGCGGTCTCGTCGAATCCGCCCGCCGCGTCCTCGGCGGCGCGGTGGGCGCGCACCAGGTCGGAGTGGGCGGTACGGGCGGTGTCCAGGGCGTCCGTACGGGCGGCCAGTTCGCCGTTGGCGGTGCGCAGCAGCTCCTTCGCCTGCTCGGCGTCGGCCGGGGCCAGCTCCTCCGGCAGCTCGGTGTGGGCGTCGCCGTCGGCGGGGGCGAGCCGCTCGGCCTCGCCGCGCAGCCGGCCGAGCTGCTCGCTCGCCGCCGACGCGCGGCTCTCCAACATCTGGACCAGCGATTCGGCGCGGGCGGCGGCGGCCTGCCGGGAGGGGCCGTCGGCGCCGTCGGTGCCCTCCAAGAGCTGGGCTGCGCGGGTGCGGACCTTGTTGGTGAGCCGGTCGAGGGTGGCGAGGGCCGCGCTCTCGTCGCTCTCGGCGCGGGCCTGTTCGGCCCGGAGGTCGGCGCCGACGCCGACCTTCTCGTAGACCTGGGAGGCGGCGCGGTACGCCTCGCGGAGCGCGGGCAGCGAGGCGGAGGGCGGCTCGGTGTCCTCGCCGAGGTCGTCGGGGGCGCCCGCGATCTCCGCGCGCTCGGCGCGCAGGGCGCGGGCGGTACGGTGCGCGTCGTCGGCCGCTCGCTGGGCGGCGCGCCGGTCCTCGTCGGCGGCGCGGGCCCGGTCCACGCAGCCCGCGGCGCGCTCCTCGTACTCGGCGGCCTCCTCGGCCAGTTCGCGCAGCCGGGTCTGCCAGGTGGCGCGCTCCCGCAACCGGTACGCCAGACCGGCCAGCGCGTCCGCCACCCGGCGGGCCCGCTGTGCCGCCTCCTGGCGCTCGTCC
This sequence comes from Streptomyces rugosispiralis, assembly GCF_024505145.1. Classification (GTDB taxonomy): domain Bacteria; phylum Actinomycetota; class Actinomycetes; order Streptomycetales; family Streptomycetaceae; genus Streptomyces; species Streptomyces rugosispiralis. Next base: position 32,917 of record NZ_JANIAA010000003.1, read on the forward strand.
CGGACGCGGGCGGCCTCGGTGGCGGCCTCGTCGGCCTCCGCGCGGGCCGTGCGGGCCTCCACGAGGTCGCTCTGCGCGGTGTCGGCGGTCTCCCGGGCGGTCTCGGCCGCGGCCGCCAGCTCGGCGAGCCGCCCGGACGGGCAGCCGGTGCGCCAGGAGGCGAGCCGCGCGGACAGCGCCCGGTCCCCGGCCAGCCGGGCGGCGAGCGCCCTGATCTCCTCGTCCCGCGCGGTGGCACGGGCCCGCAGCCCGCGCCGCTCGTCGTCGGCGGCGCGCTCGTCGTGCATCGCCGGGTTCGGCGGCACGAGGAAGACCCCGCTGTCCTCGGCGCCGGGCGCGGGCGTCGGCGCGAGCAGCGCGGCCGACGTCCCGACGGCCACGGCGGACCGCGGCAGCAGCGACGCCTGGCCGAGCACCTCACGGGCGCGGGCGTGGGTGCCCGGGTCGGTGATGACGACCCCGTCCACCAGCTCGGGCCGGGCCGCGAGCACGGCGGCGTGGTCGACGGGGTCCACGGCCTGGGCGAGATAGCGCCAGCCGGGAAGCGCGGGGATGCCGTGCTCCCCGAGGAACTCGACGGCGGCCAGCACATCGGCGCTGGGCGGCAACAGCCCCCCGTCACCGAGCGCCCCCAGGATTCGCGCGTCCTCGGCGGCGGCGGTCCGCAACTCGAACAACTGCCGCTCGGCGGAGCCCACACTCTCCTCGAGCAGCTCCCGCAGCGCCTCGGCGTTCCGGTCCAGCTCCTCGGCGGTGAGCGGCCCGTCCGCGAGGGGCCGCGGGGCGGGCGACATGCGGTGGCCGCGGTCGCCTTCGGGTTCGGGTTCGCCGCCGGGCTCGGGGCTCCAGCAGTCGGAGTCGTCGGTGGCGGAGTCGGTCCGGGTCACGTCGGCACCGCCGGTATCGGTGTCGGCCTCCCCTTCGGCACGGCCGTCGTCACCGTCCCCGACCCGGGCCGACACCTCTCCGGACGGCCGGGACTCGGCCGCCACAACCCGGGCGCCGCCGCGCGAGCCGCCCGGCGGGGCCGCGTGGGCGACGTCGGCGGAGTCCGTGACGGCCTTACCGCCGTCGCGGTGGGAATCGGCCGCCCCGGCCGGGGCGCCGCCGCGCGGGCCGTCATCGCCCGACGGATCGTCCTCGACCTCGTCGATCCGAACCGTCACCCGCCCCGTGGGCCGCGCCTCCGCCGCGAGCGGACGCCGCTGGGGCGACTCTCCGGGGCCCGCCTCCGCGTCCTCCGCGGACACCCCTCCATGTCGAGCGGGGCGCGTCTCCTCCGCCTCATCCACCGGTCCGGCATCCCTCCGCGCACCGGCGGCGGGGGCGGAGCCGTCCGCCGGCGCCTCGCCCACCGGGCACGGCTCGCCGAGCGCGCGGGAGGCGGCAACGCCGTCACCGCTCGCCGGGCCGGAGGCGGGACCCCGCCCGGCGTGATCCTCTCCGGTGAGGCGTTCGCGGGTGTCGGTGGGGGGCTCCTCGGGGGCGTAGGCGTGGTCCGAGGGGGCGGGAGCGTCGTCCAGGGGGATCGCGGAGGGGTCCGCGCGGAAGGCGGCGGGGAGTTGGGAGAGGCCGACGTCGTCCGCGTCCTCCTCGTCCACGTGGACCGTGATCCACCCGGTCCGGTCGGCGTCGGTCGGCAGGGCGCGGGTACCTCGGCGGCCCACACCGTCCGTATCCGGAACGCGTACCGTCACCCCGCGCGCCGGGCGCGCGTCCGCCGGTGCCGGGCGGGTGGCGGCGCCGCGTGGGGCGGGGACGGCGGCGGAGGGCTGCGGCAGGCCCAGCAGTTCGACCAGGCGCTGCTCCGCGCCCAGCGCCTCCGCGGCGCGCCGTTCCGCGTCGTACGCGGACTCCGCGGCTCGGGCCGCGTCCGCCGCTCGCGCCGCGGCCAGTTCGGCGCGGGCCTCCTCCGCGGCGGCCGACTTCGCGTGGTCGGCGGTGCGCCGGGCGGTCTCGCGGGCCTCGTCGAAGGCGGCGACCGTGGTCTTCTCGGCGTCGCTCGCGGCGAGCGCGGCACGGGCCGGGTCGGCGTCGGGGGCGGAGTCGTCGAGCCATCCGGCGCGGACGGCCTCGGCGGTCTCCTGCTCGACCTCGGCGAGCCGCTGACGCAGATGCTCGGCGTCGCTGCGGGCGCGCTGGGCCGCGGTGGCGGCGGAGGTGGCGTCGCGGTGGGCGGCCTCGCCCGCCTCCTGGAGCCCGGCCGAGCGCTCCTCCTCCTCGTTGGCGACCCGCTCACCGTCCTCCGCCGCCGCGTGCAGGGCGCGGACGAGGTCGGCGGCGGCCTTGGCGCGGGCGGCGAGCGCGGGGGCCGCGTCCCGCTCGGCCTCGCGGATGGCGGCGGCCACGCGCGCGGAGCGGTCGGCGGCGGCGCGGTGGCGCAGCACGGTCTCGGCGGCCTGCCAGGCGGAGTGCAGGGTGCGGGCGTCGTTCAGCTCGCGGCGCTGCGCGGCGGCGCCCTTCTCGGCGGCGGCGAGCGCCAAGGAGGCATGCCGGTAGGCGAGTTCGGCGGCGACGAGATCGCTGCGGCCGCGCGCCCCCTCGGCGTCGGTGACGGCCTCGGCGGCGGCGGCGACCCGCTCGGCGAGCTCGGCGGCCCGCGCCCGCTCCTCCGCGCCGCGCGCGGACAGCCGCCGGGCGAGCGTACGGGTGCGGCGCTCGGCGCCCGCGTGCACACCGCGGGCCTGCTCACGCCGGTCCGCGGCGTCCGCGATGCGCTGGAGCAGATCGAGCGAACCGGCGGTGAAGTCACGCTCGGCGGTCAGCTCGGCGCGGCGGCCCAGCTTGTGGGCGAAGCCGTGGACGAGGTCGGCGAGCCCGTCGGTGTCGCGGGTGTCGGTGACGGCGCGCAGCAGGAGGTCGGTGAAGTCGGAGTCGTTCTTGACCGCGAAGAGCCCGGCGGCCTCGCCCTCGTCGGCGTTCATCTCCCGCTGGTAGCGGAAGAGTTCGGGGTCGAGGCCGAGTTCGCCGAGGTGTTCGTTCCAGCGCTCGTGGATCTCCACCCAGACCATGTCCAGATGCGGATACGTCTTGACGGCCTCCGTAAGGGCGTCACGGAAGCCCTTCATGGTGCGGCGGCGGCCGCGGGCGGTGGAGGCGCCGTCGACGGCGGGCCGCACCGCAGCGGACTCGGCCACCGGCAGCGAGTCCAGGCTCATCCCGGGGCCGGGCCGGAAGGAGTACCACGCCTCGGCGAACTTCCGCGGGTCGTTGGAGACCTGACGGCCGCGCCACTCGCTGACCTTGCCGACGACGACGGTCTCACCGGTGACGGTGTGCTGCCACTCCAGCGCGACATGCCCGCAGTCGTCGGCGAGCAGGAACTTGCGCAGCACACCGGAGCTGGCCCCGCCCAGGGTGTTGCGATGGCCGGGCAGCATCACCGAGAAGATCAGCTTGAGCAGGACGGACTTGCCGCCGCCGTTCTCCAGGAAAAGCACCCCGGCGGGGGCGGGGCGGCGCGGCGGGCCGACCGGCTCCTCCTCGAAGAACTCCGCCTGGGTGGGCGCGGGGCTGGGCACCGGCTCGCCGACTCCGCGCAGGTCCAGCACGGTGTCGGCGTACCGCGCACCGGCCGGCCCGATGGAGTAGAGGCGGATCCGGGACAGCTCGTACATGGCGGCGGACTCTCGTTGTCGGAAGGTGTGGTGGTGTCGGGCGGTGGGGGCCGGGAGTCGGGTTCAGGAGTGGAAGGGGAGACCGGCGTCGGCCACCAGGTCGAGGTCGTCGCCCTGGTCGGGGGGCAGCAGGGTGGCGCTGCCGTCGCCGACGGGGACGACGCCGAGCTCCAGCAGCTCGGCCATGGCGGCGGAGGCCGCCATGTCGCGCACCTGGAGCTGGTAGCGGGCGGTCGTGCGGTAGGTGCCGCCGGATTCGTCGCCGGTGCGCTGGAGGAAGCCGGAGTCGACCAGGAAGGCGACGGCCTTGCCGACGATGCCGGTGGTGGAACCGGCGAGCCTGCGCGCGTCCTTGGTGGCGCCGGTCGCGCTGCGCCGGGCGTAGACCCGCCAGGCGGATTCCAGCATGGGCGCACCGGTGGCGGGGTCGGTGTTCTCCCCCTGCTCCTCGGCGCGCTCCTCCAGCCGCCGGCACGCCTGGCGGACGAAGGCGTCGACGCCGTTGACGGTGACGCGGCCGATATAGCCGTCGTCGGCGAGGTCCTCGGGGCGGGGGAACGCCAGGGCGGCGACGGCGAGATGGGCGAGGCCGTGCAGAAAGCGGTCGGCGGAGTCGGTGGCGGCGCGGCGGGCGTAGTCGCCCATGCGGACGGCGAAGACGGAGTCCTCGGCGGCGGTCACCGCCATTCCGGCGCGGGTCGACACCTCCAGCACGATGAGCCCGAGCCCGGCGGCGATGGCGTCGGTGAGGCGCGCGAACGCCGGTTCGTCGCGGTGGCGGCGCAGCAGCTCGGAGTATTCGACGTCCCGCGCGGGCAGCAGCTTGGGCTGGAGCCCGAAGGCCACCAGCCGCGCGGCGTCGGCCGCGTCGGCGGGCGTCAGCCCGGCCGCCGCCGGGGCGGGCGCCGCGTCCGGCGGTGTCATCTCGTCGATGTCGTATTCGGTCACGGCTGAACCTCCTCGCCTGGGGCGTACTCGTCGATCGCGGTCATCACGCCACCTCCGCGCGGTCGGCCGCCATACCGACCGCGTCCAGCAGGGCGGTGCCCACTATCAGGTCGGCGCCGCCGAATTCGGGGTCGTCCAGCTCGGTGCCGTCGTCCACGGCGAACAGCAGCCGCTGCTCGCCCTGGCGGTAGGCGGTGCCGACCGGGGGGCTGGCGGCGTGGACGGCGAGGAGGGCGATCAGATAGGGCAGCTCGGGGTCGCGGCGGCGGGCGTCGGCGAGCAGCCCGGACAGCCGGCGCGGGGCGTCCGCGGGCAGTTCGAGCAGTTCCATGGCGACCGCCAGCTGCTCCTCGCTGAACCGGCTGTCGTCGGGGGTGGCGATGAGATCGGGCTCGGGCATCTCGGCGCCGAGGTGCTCCCGCTCCACGGGCGGGGTGAGCAGCATCTCGACCAGGTCGCTCATCCGCACCGAGGTCGGGGTGCGCAGCCCGGTGCCGCGGGCGAAGAACGCGTCGGTGACCCGGCCCGCGCGCTCGAGGGGCAGCGGGAGGACGGGGGCCAGCAGCTGTCCGTACAGGTCGTAACCGGAGCGCGGGGCCGGGGGCGCGAAGGCTTGCCGGTCCTGCTCGGCGCGGAACAGCGGACCGGCCTCCAGCAGCCGGGACTGCAGCTGGGTGTGGCGCCGGATGCAGTCCTTGACGATGTCGACGAGCTCGGCGGCGCGGCGTTTGTGCTCGGCGCTCTCGGCCTCGTCGCGCGCCTTGCGGATGTTGGTGAGGATCGCGTTCTCGTGGCGGTAGCGGTCGGCGACGTGGTCGAGCGCCTCGCTGATCAGCTCGGGGACGGTGCTCAGCCAGTCGACGGCGCGGACGTTGCGCCGGGTGGCGTCGAGGGTGCGGCGCAGCGTCTCCGAGTACTGCACGGTGCGGTAGCGGGCCTGCTCGGCGGCGAGTTGGGCGTCGGCGAGGCGGCCCCGGCTGATCAGGACCTCCAGCTTGACCTCGGCGGCGATCTGGGCGCTGGTGACGTCCGTGTCGAGGGCGCCGACCAGCACGTTGACCGCCTCGTCGGTGGTGCGCAGATAGACGCTGCCGCCGGGCCCCGGCACCTCCTCGATCAGCTTGAAGTCGTAGTCCCTGCGGACATACACCCCATCAGGCCCGAACGTGCCGTAAACGGCGCGGAAGCCGCGGTCCACACTGCCGACGTTGATCAGGTTCTCCAGCACCCAGCGGGCGACCCGGTCGTGCTCGGCGGCGGGGCGCCCGGGGGCCTGGGCCGCCACCCGGGGCAGCAGCCTGGCCACTATCTGCTCGTGGTCGGCGCCGGTGTCGAAGTCCATGTGGAGCGTGACGAGGTCGATGGCGGCGAGGGCGACCTCCGCCATCGCGTACACCCCGTACTCCCCCGCGAGGTTGGCCTTGCGCGCGTCCAGGTCGTGCAGCGGCGCGGTGCAGGCGAGCGCACGCAGCCGCCGGGCCAGGCCCTCGTCGGCGGCCGGGCCCGGGGCCGGCCGGGCGGCCCCTTCAGCGGTGTTGAGCTGGGGCGCGGCGGCCCCCGGGGGTGGAGATGTCACGTCGCACAGAGTAGGCGGTCGCACCGACAACGTACGAAACGGCACGGAGATCCCGCTATGGCATACCAAGTCCCCCGCGCGTGCACGCGCGTACACCGGCGCGTCCCCCGCACCTCACCGAGCCGTCAGTCTACGGCTCACCGGCCGGTGGTCCGTCCAGGGCGAGCGCGGCGAAGGTGGCGAGCCAGTGGTCGCCGGTGAAGTCCCCGGAGACGGTGGCCGGGAGCCCGGCGGCCAGATGGTCACGGGCCGCCGTCCGCAGCACGTCCGCCCGTGGATCGCCGTGCGGCAGGGCGGTGGCCAGCCGGCGGAGCGCGGCGGCCCGGCTGAGGACGAGGCCGAGGAGGTGACCGATCTGCGGATCGGTGGGGTCGGAGACGATGGGCGGGGTGAGCACGGTGACCGGCGCGCCCCATTCGACGCCGGGAAGGAAGCGTTCCAGCCAGCGCGCGAACTCCTCCTCCGGCAGCACCCGGCAGACCGCCTCGGCCTCGGTGAGCGCGGGCGAGAGGAAGTCCTGCCCGGAGGGCTCCCAGTGGACGGGGGCGTCGTGGTCGTCGGCGAACCAGTCGACGACGGCCTCGGTGACCGGTTCGACGATCCCCTTGGCGCCCGCGGCGGCCGCGCTGTCCAGGACCAGGCCCAGGGCGAAGGCGCTGTTGGTGTGGACGCCGTGCCGCACCGGGTAGGTGGCGCGTTCCAGCCATCCGCCCAGCAGTGCGCAGACGGCGTCGGCGGCCGGTTCCAGGGCCTCGGCCCAGCGCTCGCCCGCGGGCCCCGGCAGGCTCCGGCACTCGGCGGTCAGCGCCAGCAGCCAGGCCCATCCGTAAGGGCGCTCGAAACCGGGACGGGCCCGCAAACAGCCAGCCCCGGCGCGAGGTAACCGGCTGTACCAGCAGCCAGTGCATGTGACTCCGCTCCCCATCCGAAGGAGGGGGCTTCCAACCCAAATGTTGCGGTCCAGCCCGAACCGATCCCTTCCGGGACGGAAGGAAAATACCATAGATCCCGACAAGCGATTCCCCACCGGCTGAAGACGGTGGCCCTCTCGCAAGGAGACTGGTTGGCGGTGGCGAGGGCGGCGAACCGGGCCGCGTACCGGCCGAGTTCGCTCCCCGTCCCGTCCGGCTCGCCCCGCTCGTCCGGTTCGTCGAATTCATCAGGCGCGTTCAATGCGTTGCCCCCTCGGCGACGCGCAGATCGGTCCGGGTGCTCACGGCCGCCCCGATGATCGCCCGCAGCGCGTCGGCGGCCATGGCGGCGGGCAGTGCGGGTTCCGCCCCGTCCACGACCTGTTCGGGCGCGTACGGGAGATGGACGAAGCCGCCGCGCAGCGCGGGCCGCTCGGTGGCGATGAGATGGGCCAGACCGTAGAAGACGTGGTTGCACACAAACGTTCCGGCAGTCTGCGAGACGGCGGCCGGAATTCCCGCCTCGCGGACGGCCGCGACACACGCCTTGACGGGCAGGGACGCGAAGTAGGCGGCGGGGCCGCCCTCGACCACCGGTTCGTCGATGGGCTGCCGTCCGGCGTTGTCGGGTATCCGGGCGTCGTCCACGTTGATCGCGACCCGCTCGACGGTGACACCGGGACGGCCACCCGCCTGGCCCACGCACAGCACCAGGTCGGGGTCGGCCTCCGCCACCGCGGCGGACAGTTCCTCGAGGGCGGTGCCGAAGACGCAGGCGAGTTGTACCGCCGTGACCTCGGTGCCGGGCGGCGGATCGGCGGCCACCAGGGACACGGCCTGCCAGGACGGGTTGTTGGCCGAGCCCGCGAAGGGTTCGAAGCCGGTGAGAAGCACACGGGTCACAGCAGCGGCCCCCTTCAGAAGGCGAACAGCGAGATGATGGCGATGTTGCAGACCAGCAGCGCCCCGGCGGTGGGGATCTGCGCCTTGATGGGCCCGTACTGGTCCTTGAGTTCCAGCAGGGCGGCGGGCACCAGATTGAAGTTGGCGGCCATGGGTGTCACGAGCGTGCCGCAGAATCCGGCCAGCATGCCGACCGCGAGGACGACGGGCGCGTCCCCGTGCATCTGCTGGATGAGCACGGGCCAGCCGATGGCGGCGGTCATCACCGGGAAGGCGGCGAAGGCGTTGCCCATGATGACGGTGAACAGGGCCATTCCCACGCAGTAGACGGCCACGGCGACGTACTTCTGGCCCTCCGGCAGCACCTGTTCGGTGATCTTGCCGACCTGGGTGCCGACTCCCGCCTCCTGGAAGATGGAGCCGAGCACGGCGAGCAACTGGGGCAGCAGCAGCGCCCAGCCCATGGACTCCAGCAGGCTCCGGCCGGCGTGCAGCGGCACCGCGGGCCGCCGCTCGCGCACCACGACCATGCCGACCACCAGCCCGGCGATCGCGCCGAAGCCGAGGCCGAGGATGGTCTCGCTGCCCGCCTCCAGGACCGGTTCGCCCCCGATGTGCCAGTGCTTGACGGCCGAGGCGCAGACGACGGCGACCAGCGGGATGGTGAGCGCCGGGACGAACAGTTTGCTGCCGAGCCGGGCGGCGGACGCGGTGCGCTGCTCGGGCGTGGTGGTGCGCGGCACACCGCGCCCGGTGAGCTGGAAGCCGCCCAGACAGACCATGGCGAGGACGGCGACGCCCAGCGGTTCGGCCGGGGCCTTCTTCTCCACCACCCAGCTGCTGTAGAAGAAGCAGCCGCCGAGCAGCCCCCAGAAGGCGGCCGAGCCCAGGCGCTTGGGGTTGGTGCGGTCGACGACCATCTGGGCGGCCATGGCGAGGAAGACGGCGCCGACGAGCCAGTAGAACCACTCCGCCTTGATCACTTGGCTTCCTCCGCGGTGCGGCTGCCCTCGGCAGCGGTTCGGCCGCCGGATGCGGCGAGGTCGTGCTCCAGTGAGCGGTCCAGGCGCAGCAGCCGGAAGCCGTGGATGAGGAACGCGCAGACGGCGGTGGGGATGGCCCACAGCGCCAGCTGAAGCGGCTCCAGATGGGTGTGGTACGTGGTGTTGACGAACCCGGTGATCAGCAGGATCGAGCCGATGGCCAGGAAGCAGTCCTCGCCGAAGAACAGCCCGACCGTGTCGGCGCTGGCGGAGTACGAGCGGACGCGCTCGCGGACCCGCTCGGGCAGCGGGCCGTGGCGGCGCTCCGCGGCGCCCTCGGCCATCGGCGCGACCATCGGCCGGACGCTCTGGGCCGGGCCGCCGATGCTGGTGAGGCCGAGGGCGGCGGTGAGCTGGCGCAGCAACAGGTAGAGGGCGAGGAACCGGCCGGTGGTGAGCTTGCCGAGCCGGCCGATGAGGGTACGGGCCTGTTCCTGGAGGCCGTGGCGCTCCAGGAGGCCGATCACGGGCAGGGTGATGACGAAGATCGTCACCGAGCGGCTGGAGGCGAAGCCGTTGCCGAAGGCCGCCAGGATCTCCTGGGGCGAGAGCTTGGCCAGCAGTCCGGTGGCGATGCCGGCGACCCCCACCACCAGCAACGGGTTGCGTCGTGTGGCGAATCCGAGGATCACCACGAGGACGCCAAGGAGAACGATCATGCGTCCGGCCTTCCGCGCACAAGGACCTCACGGGGGCGTGAGGAGGGTGCACCGGAGGCTAGGCGTTCGTTCAACGATCCGACAAGAGCCTGAAACAAACTTGTTCCGGCGCCGCCGGATCGTTTACCGCCGGGAAACCCCTATCGCCGGGACATCTTCCGCCCGTAGGCATCGGCCAACTGCCCCTGGGAATCGTCCAGATAGGAGGCGAGCAGCCGCTCGGCCTCCACCGCGTCACCGCCCTGCAGCACCTCCAGGATCTGGCGGTTGCGCACCAGATAGGGGGCGTGGAAGCGGCGGGGATCGGCCATGACGTGGAACACCAGCCGCAGCTCGGCCAGCACCGCGCGCATGAGTTCGTCGGCGCGGGGGCTTCCGGCGAGGGAGACGATCGCCTGATGGAAGCGGATATTGGCGGTGGACAGGTCCTGCCAGGCCCGGTCCCGCGCGGCCCGCTCGCCCGCCAGGACCGCCGCCTCGACCGCCCGCACCTCGTACGGCGGCTCGCCCAGGCCGCGCACCGTCGCGCATTCGACGAGGCGGCGCACGCGGTAGATGTCGTTGAGGTCGTCGACCGTGACGACGCGGACGAAGACGCCGCGGTTCAGTTCGTGCACCAGCAGCCGCTCGTGGGTCAGCAGGCGGAACGCCTCCCGGAGGGTGTTGCGCGAGACGCCGAGCGCGCCGCCCACGCTGTCCTCGGACAGCCGGGTACCGGGCGGGAAGAACCCCTCGGCGATGCGGTCGCGCAGGATGTCCGCGACGCGCTCCGCCGTGCTGGTGCGCCCCAGCAGCGCCCGGTCGGCCTCGAGTCCGGCGGCGAGACCGGGGGCCGGGGCGTACCCGTCCGGCTCGGCCGGCTCCGCTGCCCCCGGCGCATCCGGCATCTCCGGCGACTCGTCCGACGACCCGCCGGAACGGCGATTCGCACCCTTTGCACCGTTCGCCACATCAGCCCCTGTTCGGTGTCTCGTTCGTCCCGTATAGCGAGAAGTCAAGCCCAGAAACCGTCACCGGACAACAACCATCTTGTCGGATCGTTCAACGATCGCTTACCTTGTGGTGCCATCCGCAACCCGCACGTATCCCCCACGCCCGAACGGACGGATATGACCGCATCCTTGGCGAACCTGTCCATCGATCTCAACGCCGACCTCGGCGAGGGGTTCGGCCGCTGGCAGCTCACCGACGACGAGGCCCTGCTGTCCATCGTCACCAGCGCCAATGTCGCCTGCGGCTTCCACGCCGGGGACCCCTCGACCATGCGCCGGGTGTGCGAGCTGGCCGCCGAGCGCGGGGTGCGCGTCGGGGCCCAGGTCTCGTACCGGGACCTGGCCGGTTTCGGCCGGCGCAGCATGGACGTCCCGCCCCGGGAGCTGGCCGACGAGATCGCCTACCAGATCGGCGCGTTGGAGATCTTCGCGCGTGCCGCCGGGACGCGGGTGCACTACGTCAAGCCCCATGGCGCGCTCTACAACCGCAGCGTGCACGACGAGGCGCAGGCCGGCGCCGTGGTCAGGGGCGTCCAACTGGCCGCCGGCGGTCCACTGCCGGTGCTGGGGCTGCCCGGGTCCCGGCTGCACGAGGCGGCCCGCGCGGCCGGGCTGCCGGTGATCGCCGAGGCGTTCGCCGACCGCGCCTACACCGCCGCCGGGACGCTCGTGCCGCGCACCGAGCCCGGCGCCGTGGTCCATGACCCGGACACGGTGGTCAAGCGCGCCCTCGGCTTCGCCCGCGACCGCGCGGTGACCTCGATCGACGGACGGCGCGTCGAGGTGGACGTGCGTTCGCTGTGCGTCCACGGCGACACCCCCGGCGCCGCCGACCTCGCCCGCCGGGTGCGGTCCGAGCTGGCCGCCGCGGGGGTGCGCGTGGCGGCGTTCACATGACGCTGCGGACCCTGCCCGTCGGTGAGCACGGGCTGCTCATCGAGCTCGACAGCGGCGAGGCGGCCGAGGCGCTCCACGCGGAGCTGCTGCGCCGCGCCGCCGCGCGGCGGCTGCCCGCCGTGCGCGAGATCGTGCCCGCCGCCCGCACCGTGTTCCTCGACGGGCTCGCCGATCCCGGGCGGCTCGCCGCCGAGCTGCCCGGCTGGCGGATACCGCCCCTCGACCGCGGCGACAGCGAGATCGTCGAGGTGCCCGTGCGCTACGACGGGCCCGATCTGGCCGCGGTCGCCGAGCGGTGGGGGGTGCCGCCCGAGGAGGCCGTACGGATCCACTCCGGGGCCGAGTTCCGGGTGGCCTTCTGCGGCTTCGCGCCCGGTTTCGGCTATCTGACGGGACTGCCCGAGCGGTTCCACGTACCGCGCCACGCGACGCCCAGGACCCGGGTGCCGGTCGGCGCGGTGGCCCTCGCGGGCGGATACACGGGCGTCTATCCGCGCTCCTCCCCCGGTGGCTGGCAGCTCATCGGCACCACGGACGCCGTGCTGTGGGACACCGAACGGGAACCGGCGGCGCTGTTCACCCCCGGCACTCGCGTCCGCTTCGTCGCGGTGTCGGATGGCGCGATCCCCGAAGGGGCGGCGCCATGACCGACAGCGCCTTCGTCGTCGTACGGCCGGGAGCCCTGACCACCGTCCAGGACCTGGGCCGGATCGGCCACGCCCATCTCGGGGTGCCCCGCTCGGGGGCGCTCGACCAGCCCGCCCACCGGCTCGCCAACCGCCTGGTGGGCAACGCCGAGGGGGCCGCGACCCTGGAGACCACGCTGACCGGCTGTGCGGTGCGGCTGCGCCGCCCGGCGACGGTCGCGGTCACCGGCGCGCCCTGCCCGGTCACGGTCGACGGCCGCCCGGTCGCGTGGGGCGGGCCCGTACGGGTGCCGTCGGGCGCGCTCCTGGAGGCCGGGGCCGCCGCCCACGGGGTGCGCAGCTATGTGGCGTTCGACGGCGGTGTCGAGGCCGAGCCGGTGCTCGGCAGCCGGGCCACGGATGTGCTCTCCGGCCTGGGCCCGGCGCCGCTCGCGGACGGCGCGGTGCTGCGGCTCGGGCGGCCGGGCGGGCCGGTGCCCGCCGTGGACGCGGTGCCGCATCGGGGCGTCGCACCCGAGCTGGTGCTCCCCGTGGTGCTCGGCCCGCGTGACGACTGGTTCACCCCCGCGGCGCTGCGCACCCTCTCCACCGGGGACTTCCGTGTCTCGGCCGCGAGCAACCGGATCGGCCTGCGGACCGAGGGCCCCTCACTGGAGCGGGCGCGGGACGGTGAGCTGGCCAGTGAGGGCATGGCGCTCGGCGCGCTCCAAGTCCCGCCGGACGGACGGCCGGTGCTCTTCCTCGCCGACCATCCCACGACCGGCGGCTACCCGGTCGTGGGCGTCGTGCCGGAGCGGTATCTGGCCGCCGCGGGGCAGGCCGTCCCCGGCACTCCGGTGCGGTTCACCCCGCTGGGCCGGCCCTCCTGGGGGCCGCCCGCCCGGCGGACCGCGCCGGACGGCGGCTAGCGGGCGCGCCGTGCGCCGACGCGCTCCCTGCGCTGTGCCTTGCGGCGCAGCGCGCGGCGCTCCTCCTCACCGGTGCCGCCCCAGACCCCGTGGGTCATTCCGCTCTCCAGCGCGTAGTCCAGGCATTCCTGGATCACCGGACAGCGCCGGCAGACCTCCTTGGCCAGCGTCTCCTGCCGCCGCGCGGCCGGACCCGCCACCCCCACGGGGAAGAACAGTTCCGGATCCTCGTGCGTGCATTCGGCGTCATGCCACCAGGCCATGGCTGCCCCTTCCCTGAGCGACGTTCCTGAAAGCACCCGCCGTCGGGCTCACGCGCGGGGTGCGCGCGGCGTGCGCCCGTGGGTCATGCGGGCGCGTCCGGGCGGGCTTTGACAAGGTTCGGGTTTCCGATCGTGGCGGCGGCAAACGGATCCGAACACGCCATGCCTCATATCGGGCTGCCCGATTGAGCCCCGGGGCGGACCGAGACCCCTCCCAGGGGCGTCAGTCCCGCAGTCGCTCGGGCAGCAGGATGACGCTGCTGCCCGGCCGGCCGATCCACCTCGGCCCGCCGTCGACCGCGACCCCCGTGACCGCGGCGGCCATCGCCAGCGCCCGAGCGGTCCAGCCGGACGGATGCCCGCCGTCCCCGAAGCGATAGCGCCACGCCTCGTCCGGATCGCCCGGCTCCGGGTCGGGCATGACCTCCTCGCAGGGGCACATCACCGTTCCTGAGCAGTGAGCGGGAGTGACCCCGCGCACTGGCACGCCCCGAACGGTCTTGAGCGCACTGGTCCCCGGCGTACTCGACCCCGGGGCAGCGACACGGATCCTGTCCGTGGTCCAATCCCGGGAGGCCGGTTCCCTGCGCGACCTGGCCTGTGGGCTCAGCCAGAGGCGACGGGGAGGCCCTGAACCATCACTCCGGTGGAGCAGGGGCCCCGCACGCTGGCACCGAACCCGGCGTCCCAGATCGCGACTTCACGCTACCCCGACCCGCAAAGACCACCGCAACCCCGGAAACCGACCATCACACGATCGAGCTAAAACGACCTCACGCTCACCCCTCGAACAGCAGCCAGCACCCCGTCGCGGGCTATGGAGGCGCAGATTCACGCGTCGGGGTGGTCGAAGACCAAGACGGCCACGGTGCCCGGGGCCGCCAGGGGTCGGCCCCGGCCGCGATGAGCGCCGACACCTTCTCCCGGTCCCAGTCGCGCACCGCGTGCCACAGCGGGGTGCGGCCCGCCGCGTCCGGCTGGTCCGCCTCCCGCGCCACCGTGAGCAGTTCGGCCAGCACCTCGGCGCTTCCCGAGTAGCCCGCGGAGTGCAGCGGCGCCATATGGCCGCCGAGGACGCGGTCGGGGTCGGCCCCCGCGGCGAGCGCGGCGCGCACGGCCCGCAGATCCGTCCAGTCGTGGATGTCCTGCCAGTCGGTCATGCGTCCAATCTGGCATCCGCCACCGACAATCCGTCCCCGGCCTCCTCCGGTGGGCCGTAGCCGCCGCCGCCCGGCGTGTGGACGACCAGGATGTCCCCTACCCCGGCATCCGCCGCGTCGCGGCCGTCCAGGCGGTCCACCGAACCGTCGGCGCGCTCGATCAGGTTGGCACCCAGCGCGCCCGGCTCACCGCCCGCCATGCCGTACGGCGCCACCCGGCGGTGGCCGGTGAGGAGGGCGACGGTCATCGGCTCCAGGAAGCGGATGCGGCGGGTGACGCCGTCGCCGCCGTGCCATTGGCCGCGGCCGCCGCTGTCCCGGCGGATCGTGAAGCTCTCGACCCGCACCGGATAGCGCCACTCCAGCACCTCGGGGTCGGTCAGCCGGGAGTTGGTCATATGGGTCTGCACGGCGTCGGCGCCGTCGAAGCCGTCCCCCGCGCCGGAGCCGCTGGCGACCGTCTCGTAGTACTGGACGCGGTCATTGCCGAAGGTGATGTTGTTCATCGTGCCGGAGCCCTCGGCCTGGACGCCCAGGGCCGCGTACAGGGCGCCCGTGACGGCCTGGGAGGTCTCGACGTTCCCGGCGACCGTGGCGGCCGGGAAGACGGGCGCCAGCATGGAGCCCTCGGGGATACGGACCTCCAGGGGCTTCAGACAGCCGCTGTTGAGCGGGATGTCCTCGGCCACCAGCGTCCGGAAGACATAGAGCACGGCCGCCATCACCACCGAGCTGGGCGCGTTGTCGTTGCCCGGCCGCTGGGGCGAGGTGCCGGTGAAGTCCAGGACGGCGCCACGCGCCTCGCGGTCCACCGTAAGACCGACGCGGATGACCGCCCCGCCGTCGGTCTCGTAGCGGTACGAGCCGTCGCGCAGCCCGGCGACGATACGGCGCACCGACTCCTCGGCGTTGTCCTGGACGTGGCCCATATAGGCGTGCACGACATCGAGGCCGAACTGCCCGATCATCCGGCGCAGTTCCTGGACGCCCTTCTCGTTGGCGGCGATCTGGGCGCGCAGATCGGCGAGGTTGGCGTCCGGGGCGCGGGACGGGTACGGCCCGCCGGTCAGCAGTTCGCGGGTCTCCCGCTCGCGCAGCGCCCCGTCCCGTACCAGCAGCCAGTTGTCGAAGAGGACACCCTCCTCCTCGATGGTGCGGCTGAAGGCGGGCATGGAGCCGGGGGTGATGCCGCCGATCTCGGCGTGGTGGCCGCGCGAGGCGACGAGGAAGAGCAGTTGGTCCCCCGCCTCGTCGAAGACCGGGCTGACCACGGTGACATCCGGCAGATGGGTGCCTCCGTGGTACGGGTCGTTGATCGCGTACACATCGCCGGGCCGCATCGCGCCCCCGTTGCGCCGCAGCACCTCCTTGATGGACTCGCCCATGGAGCCCAGGTGCACCGGGATGTGCGGGGCGTTGGCGATGAGATTGCCCTCGGCGTCGAAGAGGGCGCAGGAGAAGTCGAGCCGCTCCTTGATGTTGACGGAGTGGGCGGTGTGCTCCAGGCGGACGCCCATCTGTTCGGCGATGGCCATGAAGAGGCTGTTGAAGACCTCCAGCATCACGGGGTCCACGTCGGTGCCGACCGCGGTGGTGCCCGGGCGCGGCCGGACCCGGGTGAGCAGCAGATGGCCGCGCTCGCCCATGGTGGCCTGCCAGCCCGGGTCGACCACGGTGGTGGCGTCCTCCTCGGCGAGGATCGCGGGCCCGGTGACCCGGTCCGACGGGCGCATACGGTCGCGTTCGTAGAGCTCCGCCCGCTGCCGGCGCCCTTCCGAGAACATCCTTACGGTCGTCATGGGCGCCAGTTCGCCCTCCCTGGGCGGCGGTTCCACGGCATGGCCGCCGGTGGGCCCGGACGCGCCGACCGCCTCGACCGACACCGCCTCGACGACCAGCGGCTTGTCCATGGTGAAGGCGTAGCGGGCGCGGTGCGCCCGGACGAAGTCCTCGGTCATCGCGGGGGCGGAGCCTACGGGTACGGGGATGCTGGAGTCGGTGCCCGCGTACCGCAGATGGACCCGGGCGACGGTGTCCAGGGTGTTCTCCGGGACCCCGTCCGCGAGCAGTTCGCCGCGGGTCCGATCGGCCAGCCGGGCGCACAGCTCACGCACCCGCGGCAGCGTCTCCTCGCCCAGCTCGGCCTCGACGGCCTGCTCGCGCATGGCGGTGGCGTCGGCCACCCCGATGCCGTACGCGGAGAGGACGCCCGCCAGCGGCGGCACGATCACCGTGCCGATGCCGAGCGCGTCGGCGACCGCGCAGGCGTGCTGGCCGCCCGCGCCGCCGAAGCTGGTGAGCGCGTAGCGGGTGACGTCACGGCCACGCTGCACGGAGATCTTCTTGACCGCGTTCGCCATGTTGAGCACCGCGATGTCCAGGAAGCCCGCCGCGACCTCCTCCGGCCCGCGCCGGTCGCCGGTCGCCTCCGCGATCTCCTCGGCGAGCGCGGCGAAGCGCTCCCGGACCGTCGCCGCGTCCAGCGGCTGGTCGGCGTGCGGGCCGAAAACCGCCGGGAAGTGGTCCGGCTGGATCCGGCCGAGCATCACATTGGCGTCGGTCACGGTCAGCGGGCCGCCGCGCCGGTAGCAGGCTGGTCCGGGGACGGCCCCGGCCGAATCCGGCCCCACGCGGTAGCGCCGGCCGTCGAAGTGGAGCACCGAACCGCCGCCCGCGGCCACGGTGTGGATGTTCATCATCGGGGCGCGCATCCGCACCCCGGCGACCTCGGTGCCGAAGATGCGCTCGAACTCGCCCGCGTAGTGCGAGACATCGGTCGAGGTGCCGCCCATGTCGAAGCCGATGACCCGGCCGTGTCCGGCCTCGCCGGAGGAGCGCGCCATGCCCACCACACCGCCCGCGGGCCCGGACAGCACCGCGTCCTTGCCCCGAAAGTGCGCGGCCTCCCGCAGCCCTCCGTTGGACTGCATGAACATCAGCCGGATACCGCTCAGTTCGGCGGCCACGCCCTCCACGTAGCGGCGCAGGATGGGCGAGAGATAGGCATCGACCACGGTGGTGTCGCCGCGCGACACCAGCTTCATCAGCGGGCTGACCTCGTGGGAACAGCTCACCTGGGTGAAGCCGAGGTCGCGCGCCACCGCGGCGACCCGCCGCTCGTGGGCGGCGTGCCGATAGCCGTGCAGCAGGACCACGGCGGCGCTGCGGAAGCCGTCGCGGTGGGCGGTGCGCAGCGCCTCGGCGGCGGCGTCGAGGTCCAGGGGGCGGACGACCTCGCCATGGGCGTCCACCCGCTCGGGGATCTCCACCACCCGGTCGTACAGCGCCTCGGGGAGCAGGATCCGGCGGTCGAAGAGGCGGGGGCGGTTCTGGTACGCGATGCGCAGCGCGTCCCGGAACCCTTCGGTCACGACGAGGACAGTCGGCTCACCCTTGCGCTCCAGCAGGGCGTTGGTGGCGACCGTGGTGCCCATCTTGACGACGTCGATCCGGTCGGCCGGGACCGGATCGCCGGGGCCGAGCCCCAGCGTCTGCCGGATCCCGGCGACGGCGGCGTCCGTATAGCGCTCGGGGTGGTGGGACAGCAGCTTGCGGGTGACCAGGCGGCCGTCCGGACGCTTGCCGACGACGTCCGTGAAGGTTCCGCCCCGGTCGATCCAGAATTCCCAGCGACCCGTCACCCCGCCATTGTCGCAGCGGACGGCGGTGTGTCGGCGATGAGCGGCTCGGCGGGCGGGTGGGGCACCGGGTCGGCGGAGGCGGGCGCGGACTGCGGGGCGAGCGGCTCGGCGGACGCGGCGGTCTGGACACGCGGATCGGCGGACACGGGCACCTGGACGCGCGGACCGGCGGAGGCGGGCGCGGGCTGCGGGGCGAGCGGCTCGGCGGACGGGCGGGGCAGTGGGTCGGTGGCGGACGGGTGCGGGAGGTGGGCGGGGACCGGGCCGCGGGTCACCGCGGTGAGCGCGGCGAGCGTCGCCCGCCGGTCCCGGTCCTCGAGCAGATGTCCGGTGCCCTTGAGGCGGTGGCGCCACTCCAGGGCCGCCAGCGCGACCAGGCCGGGCAGGAGATCGGTGCAGCGGTCCGCGATCCAGCGGGTGCCGCGGGTGGCCATCCACCACGCGGAGGCGGCGCGCGAGGGCGCGGAGCCGTCGAGCTCCAGGGACGGCGGGACCCCGGTCGCGATGGACCGGGCGCGCAGGGCGCTGTGGAACTCCCTGGCCAGCAGCCGGTGCCCCAGCTCGCTCGGATGCAGCCGGTCCACGCTCCACGCCCGCCGGTCGGTGACCCAGCTGTGGTCGCTCAGCTCCACATGGACCGCCTCGTGGCGCTGGGACAGCGCGTGCACCACGGTGTTCACCGCGCGCATCCGGCGCCCCAGCGGGCGCGCCAGCGCGGATGGCAGTCCCAGCATCCGCCCGGGGTCGGGCAGACAGGCGGTGAGCACCACGGCGCCGTCGGCGCGCAGCGCGCCGATCGTGCGGTCGAGGGCCTCGGCGACCCGGTGGATGTCGAACGAGTCGCGCAGCGTGTCGTTCCCGCCGACCACGACCGACACCAGATGCGGACGGGCGCGGCGGGCGGCGGGCAGCTGTTCGTCGGCGACATCGGCGGCCAGTGCCCCGCTGCGGGACAGGTTGACGAACTCCACGGGCTCGTCGGGGTGCGGCCCGGCCGCCGCCGCCAGCAGCGCGGCCCAGCCCCGCCATCCGCCGCCGGGCGCCGGGTCCCCGAGCCCTTCGGTGAGCGAGTCGCCGAGGGCGGCGAACCGCAGCCTGCGCGGTTCCGCGCCCTCGCCCGGACCCTCGCCCGCGCACTCGCCCGTTGCGTCCCCGTCGCCCGGTGTCGTGCCCGGGGTCCGGGCCGCCCGGTGCGGGGCGGTGCCCGGTGTCGTGCCCGGGGTCCGGGCCGCCCGGTGCGGAGCGGTGCCCGCTCGGTGCGGGGCAGTGGCCGCGTCCTGCCCCGCACACCCCGTCTCCGTAAGGACGGCCTCCACGACGACGGCCTCCGTAAGGGCGCCATCCGTAACGGCGGCCTCCTTACGAGACGGTTCCGTACCAGCGCGGTCCCCCGTGTGAGCGCCGGCTGCGCTCACCGCACACCGCCGACGGCCCGGGGCGCCGGGACCGCCGGGGCGGCCGGGAGCGCGGCGGCCGGGAGCCGGCCGCCGTCGGCGCACCGGACGCCCTCGGTGGACGCGTCATGGGCGGCCAGGAAGGAGGCGACCGCCGCGGGCCAGCCGTAGCGCTCGGCCCGCGCCCGAGCCGCCGCCCGGCGCAGGGGCTCCGAGCGGCCGAGGACGCGCTCGACGGCGTCCGCGAAGGCCGTTCCGTTGTCGGCCGCGGTCTCGCCCGCCGCGCCCACGATGTCCGGCAGCGCGGAGAGCGCGCTGACGACGACGGGCGAACCGCAGGCCAGTGCCTCCAGCGCCGCGAGGCCGAAGGTCTCCGCCGGACCCGGCGCCAGCACCACATCGGCGCTCGCCTGGATGGCGGCGAGCCCCGCCCGCTCCGCAACATGGCCGAGGAAGACGGCCGGCAGCCCCTCGGCGCGGGCGCGGGCCTCCAGGCGCGGCCGGAGCGGCCCGTCCCCGGCGACCACGAGCGCCGCGGAGACGCCCCGGCGCCGCAGCTCGGCGAGCGCGTCGAGCGCCCGGCCCGGCCGCTTCTCCGGCGAGAGCCGCGAGCACATGGCGATGAGCACGGCCGCCTCACCACGGTGGTGGTCCCGCAGGTCGGCGTCGTGGTGGGAGGGGTGGAAGTGGCCGAGATCCACGCCCAGCGGGGCGCGTACGACATTCCGGGCGCCGATCCGTACGAACTCGCGCGCCGCCCATTCGGTGGTGCAGACGATCCGCGAGTACGCCCGCGCGGTACGGAGGTTGAGCCGGTCCGCGGCTCCCTCGGCGAACGCGTCCGGCACACCCCAGGTGCGCAGCACGGCGTCCGCGCTCTCGTGGGAGACCATCACGGCCGGTACGCGGGCGCGCCGCGCCCACTCCCCCGTCCAGCGGAGGGAGGTGCGGTCCGACACCTCCAGCCGGTCCGGTGCGAGGCCGTCGAGCAGCCGGGTCAGCCGCCGCCGGTCGGTCAGGACGCGGTAGCCGCCGGTGCCGGGGATGGTCGGCCCGGGCAGGGTGATCACCCGCCCCTGCCGGGTGTGCTCGTCCGAGACCCGCTCGCCCGGCACCACCAGGACGGCCTCGTGCCCGGCCGCCTGGTACCCGGCCCCGAGCTCGCGCAGCGCGGTGCGCAGGCCGCCGGAGGCGGGGGTGACGAAGTTGGCCAGCCGGACGATGCGCAGCCCCTTGCCGTCGTTCATGTTCTGCTCTCCTCCCACAGCTCCGACGACGCTCATGCGGCGACCGCCGTGCGGGCCGCCAGGATCTCGGTGTAGTGGTCGATGAGCTGGTCGCCGATCGCCTCCCAGGTGCGGCCCTCGACCGCCTCCCGGCCGGCGTGCCCCAGCGCCGCGCGCAGCCTCGCGTCGGCCGCGAGCAGCGATACGGCGTCGGTCACCTCGGTCGTGTCCCCGGGCGGCACCAGCAGTCCGGTGCGCCCGTGGTCGATGAGGTCCAGCGGGCCGCCGGCCGCGGGCGCGATCACCGGAACGCCGCTGGCCTGGGCCTCCTGCACGGTCTGGCAGAAGGTCTCCTGGGGCCCGGTGTGGGCGAAGACGTCCAGCGAGGCGAAGACCCGGGCCAGGTCGTCGCCGGTGCGGCGGCCGAGGAAGCGGGCCGTCGGCATGGCCGCCCGCAGCGCGGGCTCGCTCGGCCCGTCCCCGACCACGACGACCTGGATGCCGGGGAGCTCGCTCAGCGGCGCGAGCAGCTCGACGTTCTTCTCCGGGGCGAGGCGGCCGATGTATCCGACGATCAGCTCACCGCCGGGGGCGAGCGAGCGGCGCAGCTCCGGGTCGCGGCGCGACGGGTGGAAGCGCTCGGTGTCGACCCCGCGCGGCCACAGCCGGATCCTCGGCACGCCGTGCTCGTCCAGGTCGCGAGCGGCGGCGGTGGAGGGCGCGAGGGTCCGGTCGGCGGCGGTGTGCACGGCGCGGATGCGCCGCCAGGCCGCGTTCTCGCCCGCGCCGAGGTAGGTGCGGGCGTAGGAGCCCAGGTCGGTCTGGTAGACGGCCACCGCGGGTATCCGCAGCCGGAGCGCGGCCGTCATCCCGCGCGCACCCAGGACGAAGGGGCTGGCGAGGTGGACGACATCGCTGCCGTGGGAGGTGATCGCGGCGGCGAGCTTCCGGCTCGGCAGGGCGACCCGCACCTGCGGATAGCCGGGCAGGGGCAGGGACGGGATACGGACGACGGGGTAGGGGTGCGACCGGTCCATCTCCCCTTGGCTCTCGGGTGGACCGCCGGCCGCGGCGGGCGGTGGGCCTCCGGGGGGACCGGCCGGTGCGATGACCAAGGGGTGATGGCCACGGCGGTGGAGGTGGTCCGCGGTCTGCAGCGTGCAGTGAGCGACGCCGTTGATGTCGGGTGGGAAGGATTCAGTCACGATGGCGACACGCATACCGGTGTTGTCGGCGTACGAAGGGTGGCCCCGGCATCGTGAACGTTTCGCGCCGTAGAACGTCCCATGAGCGTTGGCCCTCGCACCCCACGGGCCCCTCTGAGGGCCCCTGGAGGGACCACCGCAAACCCGTATGAACCCGCTGGAATCGGCGTCCGGTCACTCGGCGTGAATGTTTCGCTGCGAACGCCCTGCTCGGGGCGGAGCGGAGACACGGAGGGTGATGATCCTCTCACCCGTGCCAGGAAAGACGCGCCGGGCGCCCCGAGGGTTGCCTGGGTCCGACACCTCGCAGGCGCCCGTCCCCCGGGCGGTCTCGGGGTGCCCGCCCCCGGGGCCGTACGCCGGGGGCGGCCCGGGGTCAGAAGCCCGGGGTCTCGGGCCCGATGCGGCTGCGGACCGCCGTCTGGACCTCGGCCTCCTCCGCCGGGTCGGCGGCCAGCCGGCGGAGCTGTTCGACGACGCGGGCGTCGGCGGTGGCGGCGTGGCGGGCGGCGACTTCGCGGGTGCTCTCCTCACAGTCCCAGAGGCATTCGACCGCGAAGCCCGCCGCGAAGGACGGATCGGTGGCGGCCAGCGCACGGGCGGCGCGGCCACGGAGATGGGAGGAGGCCGTCTCGCGGTAGATATGGCGCAGGACGGGCGCGGCGCAGGAGATCGTCAGGCGCCCCGCGCCGTCGACCAGCGTCCACAGGGTCTGGGCGTCCGGGCCCTCGGCCCGCACCGCGCGGCGGAGCGCGGCGAGCACGAGCGGGGAGTCGTACTGACCGCCGCGGCAGGAGAGCATCGCGGCCGCCGCGTCCCCGAGCGCGTCCGGGCGGTGGGCCCAGACCCGGGCCCGGTCGAGGGCGGCGATACTGCGCATGCGTTCGAAGGCGGAGAGGGCCGCCTGGGAGACCAGCTGTGAGGCGTCCGGTTCGGTCACGGCGGCCTCGATCAGGTCGAGCACCTCGGGGTCGCCGATCTCCGCGAGGTGCCGCAGCGCCGCGGCGCGGGCGGCGTCGGGGGCCGACGCGGCGGCGGCGAGGAGCTCGGGCCGGTCCTCGGGACCGGCGACGGCGGCCAGACAGCGGGCGGCCGCGTCGGGACGGCGGGCGTCCGGCTTCAGATCGTGCTCCCGCTGGGCCCACAGCAGGATGTCGTGGACGCTCCAGCCCGGACGCGGCCCCGAGGGCCGCAGCTGGCGCTGCCATCGGTCGAAGGCGCCGCGCTCGGCGGCCGCGCGCACCCGCGGCCCGTGGTCCGGATCGTCGGCCCACAGCCGCCAGGGCCGGGGTTCGTAGGCGCCGCGCACCACGGCGGCCAGTTCGGCGTCGCCGTCGGGGGTCGGGGGAAAGTGGGCGAGGATCGCGGGGGCGAGGCCGCGCAGCCCGGTGTCGTCGTCGCGCAGGGCCAGCTCGTCGAGGGCCCATTCCCAGTTACTGCCGGCCGCGGCGTAGCGGCGCAGCAGCCGCAGCGCGTCGGACCTGCCGTAGGCGGCGAGGTGGCCGAGGACGGAGAGGGCGAGCCCGGTGCGCTCCTCGTCGTCGTCGACCAGGTCGTCGGGGTGGAACAGATGCTGTTCGATCTCGTCGAGCCCGGCGTCGAGGTCCAGACAGAGCCTGGCGTAATAGAGCGAGCGGTTCTCGACCTGCCAGTCACGGCGGGGGTCGCGCAGCACACAGTGGTGCAGTGCCGCGAGCGCCTCGGCCCGCGGCGCGGCGAGGGCGTGCAGGGTCCCGTCGCCGCGGCCTCGCTGCAGGAGGCCGAGCAGGGTGCCGCTGGGCGCTATGTCTGGATCGAACATGAGGTCAGCATCCGGTGCGGGAGGTTCGCTGGCAACGGGATTTCCGTCGATCGGCATTCTTGCCGATGTCCTGCCGCCGTATGCCTGATGAACGGTGCGAGACTGAGGGACTCCCGAGCGCCGCAGCCTACCCGGAATCGCGCCCTCCGCCGATTCCCGCCCGACATGCCCCCGGAAGGCCATCGGCATATGCCGCAAGCACCACCGGATCGGGTATTGCCAAACCGCTTACGGGATGTCGCAGCCTGTGCAAGAGTCGTTACCGGTCCCTCCCTCAAGACCCGGCCGCGCCGCGCCCGTATCGGAGAACGTCATGCCGTCCCCCCGCTCCGCGGACCATCCCGCCGTATCGCCTCCCCAGCGTGACACGGTGGACGCCCTCATCTCGCAGACCCGGCGGCTCCGCGGCGGGCTCGACGCCGTCCGCCGCGACACCGTCGCGGAGCTGGGCGGCACGGATGACGCGCAGGTGCGCTGGCAACGCGCGCTGTGCGAGCTCGCCGTCCACCAGCTGGACGATCTGGGCCGACATCTGGGCGAGCTGCGCGAGGGACTGCCCGCCGATGCCGCCGATGCCGCCGATGCCGCCGATGCCGCCGATGCCGCCGAGACGACGGTCGAGCCATCCGAGCCGGTCGACTCCCCCGAGACGGCCGATCCCGCCGGGCCCGAGGCGGACGCAACGGCCGGGAGCGAGGCCGCCGGTCATGCCCCCACCGGCCACGGTTCGCCGCTGAGCCGGGTCGGCAGCGCCGAGTGGAACCTCCTCACCGACGAGGTGACCTGGTCCGACGAGCTCTGCCGGATCTTCGGCCGCGACCCCGGGGACGGCGGGCTCACCCTCGACGAGCTGCCCTCCTGGGTCTTCTCCGAGGACCAGCCGATCCTGACCGGGATGGTCACGGACTGCCTGGTGGACGGAAAGCCCATCGACGGCGAGTTCCGTGTCGTGCGCGAGGACGAGGCGGTGCGCACCGTCCATATGGCGGGCGAGCCGGTGCTCGACACCGACGGCAGCACCGCCTCCATGTGGGCCGTGCTCCGGGACGTGAGCGAGCTGCGCCGCAGCGAGCGGGCGGTGCGCGAGAGCCGGGACACACTGCGCCACCAGCGGCGGATCGCCCGGACCGAGCGCCGGCTGGCCGTGGAGGTGCAGGAGGCCGTGCTGCCGCCGTGGCGCGGCTCCCTCCGGCTGCCGGCCCGTGACGGCTTCCCGGGCGCCGGTCCGGCGCCCGGCGACGCCGCCCTCGACCTCGCCGCCCACTACCTCCCGTCCGAGTCCAGCGCCCAGATCGGCGGCGACTGGTACGACGCGCTCGAACTCCCGGGTGGCGACACCCTGCTGAGCGTCGGCGGTCTCACCGGCCACGGGGTGACCGCCACCTGCGGCATGGCCATGCTGCTGGGCGCCGTGCGCGGCATGGCGGTGGCCGGGATCGAGCCCGGCACGCTGATGGAGCGGCTCAACCAGTTGCTCGCCGTCTCCTCCCAGCCCGCGCTGGTCGGCGCCGTCTGCGCACAGTACGACCCGCGCGCCCGCACCTTGGTGTGGGCGCGGGCCGGACACCCCGCCCCGCTGCTGTTCCGCGACGGGACGGGGCGCCCGCTGCGCTCTCCCGACGGCATGCTGCTCGGCGCCACGGCGGGCGCCGCGTACACCCAGTGCGAGGAGCGGCTGGAGCCGGGCGATCTGCTGGTGCTGCACACCGGACGGCTCGCCCGGGACGCCGAGGGCGCCACCGAGCGGCTGCTCGCGCTCGCGCCACGGCTGACCGCCGCCCACGGCGCACAGGAGTGCGTACGGACGGTGGCCGAGGCGTTCGGCGACGAGCCGCGCGAGAACGACGCCTGCGTGCTGATCGCCAGGGTCACCGGCGCCCGCGCATGACGCGGTGCCCCGCGTCGCCGCGGCACGGTGAACGGCCCCTCGTACGGCGTTGACCCCGCGTGAGACGTCAGCCCCTCGTACGGCGTTGACCCCGCGTGTTGCCCTTCGTCATGCCCCTCGTCATGCCCTTCGTACGGCGTGGCCCGGTCGCTAGACGGCCGCGCTCCTGGCGATGGAGCCGGACCCTTTCAGCCCCGCTCCGCCCTTCCCCGTGCCTCCCTTCGGCATCACCTGCTGGATCTCCTCGCGCAGCTCCCGGATGGCGGGTGAGGTGCCGTACCGCCCGGTGAGCCGGTACATCTCGCGCAGCCGGTCCCAGGTGCGGTGCGAGGAGTTCTGCTCGATCGTCAGCAGCGCCATCCGGGCGTAGCGGTCGGCCTGCTCGGGATCGTCGCCGAGGAAACAGGCCGAGGCGATGGAGATGTGGTCGAAGATCTGGGACCGCTGGCGCCCGCCCTCCCGCATCCGCAGCGCCTTCTTGGCATGGCTCTGCGCGATCCCCGCCGCCGCCGGCTCGTGCTCGGCGAGCGTGCGGTAGACCAGCCCCTGCATCCCGTGCAGATCGGCCTCGTTGAACAGCTGCATCCAACTCGGCGCCGGACCGTCGTCCCGGTCCGAGACGAACAGCTCCTCCGCCTCGCCCAGGGCGCGCCGCACCGCCTGGCCCTGACCCTTGGACGCCTGGGCCCATGCCTCGATGGTGCAGAACATGGACCGGGTGCGTGGCAGCGCCGCCTCGCCCGCACCCGCCTTGGCCAGTCTCATC
The DNA here is from genome assembly GCF_024505145.1 of Streptomyces rugosispiralis. Lineage (GTDB taxonomy): Bacteria > Actinomycetota > Actinomycetes > Streptomycetales > Streptomycetaceae > Streptomyces > Streptomyces rugosispiralis. The sequence goes on from NZ_JANIAA010000003.1 coordinate 59,362, forward strand.
AGCTCCAGGGCGTCGTCCGGGCGGCCCAGGTGCACCATCTGCCGGGCGGCCCGGGAGAGCGCCTCGCTCGCCCGGGGCCGGTCGCCGCCCTCGCGGGCCGCGTGGGCGGCGATGACGAAGTACTTCTGGGCGGTCGGCTCCAGGCCGACGTCATGGGACATCCAGCCGGCGAGGACGGCCAGATTGGCCGCCACCCCCCACAGTCTGCGCTGCAGGTGCTCGGGGTGGCGATAGGCGAGCATGCCGCCCACCTCGTTGAGCTGGCCCACCACGGCCTTGCGCTGGAGCCCGCCGCCGCGGGCCGCGTCCCAGGCCCGGAAGACCTCGACCGAGGTCTCCAGGGCGTCGATCTCCTGGGAGCCCACGGGGGCGGCCTCGTAGCGGTCGAAGCCCACGGGCTCGACGGAGAGGGGATTGTCGGTACGGGGCGCGTCGGTCGCGAGGGTGGGGTCGGAGAGCAGAAAGTCGCTCATGGCACCGGTGATGGCGGATCCCGCGGCGAGCGCGGCACCCGCACCCACCAAGCCGCGTCGGTTGAACATAAGGTCCATTCCCGTGAATTCGGTGAGGACCGCGGCCGTGGACTCGGGCGGCCAGAGCAGCCCGTCGCCGGACTGCCCCTTTCCCGCGCGCCCCCCTCGTCCGAACCCGAGATCCTCAGTGGTCACGACTCGACCGAGGCGCTCGGTGAACAGGGCCGCCAGCACCTTGGGCACGGGATCGCGCGGCGTCTCGCCGGTGTCGATCCAACGCCGCACCCGCGAGGTGTCGGTCGCCAGCTGCGGATGGCCCATGGCCGCCGCCTTCCGGTTCACGAGCCTCGCGAGCTCCCCCTTGGACCAGCCGGCGAGGCCGAACAGGTCCGCAAGACGGGTGTTGGGTTCCCTCGTCACGTCAAGCCCCCAGGTTCCTCGGCTGACTTGACAGTAACGGTCCCGTCACGAGCCGTGCGACTATTCGCCAGGGTTCGCCAGGGTCCGCCAGATGGTGTGCCACCCGCACACGGGTGTGATGTAGGAGTGCGTTACCCGGCCCGGTGGCGGCTCGAGTTCGACCGAACCGCATTCCCCAGGGTGCGGCCCCGCCCCGGGGCCGGGTGCGTACGCAATTCGTCGGCACACGAAGGGATCTGTCTCGCCCATGTACGCAGCATCGTCCTCCGTGTCCGCCCCGCCCCGGCCGTACCGGCGGCAGCTGCCCGGCAATGGGCCGTACCTCGATCCCGCCCCCGGCGGCCGGGCCAGGCGGACCGCCGCCCTCGGCCCCGTGCCGCCTCGCGGGAGACTCGACTTGTCCGGTCCACAGGGTGCGCAGCTGCGCACCGCGATCACCTCGGTCCACCGCATCTGTCCGGAGTTCAACCCGGTGCAGGTGCTGCGGCGCAGCGGACGGTCCGTGCTCCTGATCGGGGCGACCGGGCGCAGCACGGCGGTGGCCAAGTGCCTGCTGGACCACTCCCCCGCGTGGGCCGAGCGGTTCCGCCGGGAAATAGCGATGTACCGGGCGTTCGTCCGCCAGCGCCCGCCGGTGCGGGTGCCCCGGCTGATCGCCGCCGACCCGGACAACTGCGCGCTGGTCATCGAGCGGATGCCCGGGCGGATCGCGGCCGCGCAGCGCCACCCCACCGAGCCCCCGCCGCGTGCCGATCTGGGCGCGGTGCTGGGTGCCATCCGCCGGATCAACCAGTGGCGGCCGCCCGCCGATCGGTTCGAGGCCCCCATCGACTACGCCGCCCGGCTGTCCCGCTATCACGAGCTCGGGCTGCTGACCGACCGGGACATGGGCGATCTGCAGAAGCTGCTGCGCGGCGTCTCGCACGCCTGCGGGCGGCAGACCCCGGTGCAGTTCTGCCACGGCGACGCCCTGTTGAACAACGTCCTGCTGTCCCCCGCGGGCCCGGTGCTCCTCGACTGGGACCACGCGGGCTGGTATCTGCCCGGCTATGACCTGGCCACGTTGTGGACCGTGCTGGGCGACGCCCCCGTCACCCGGCGCCAGATCAGCCAGTTGGCACAGGCCGCGGGCCCGGCCGCGCGGGACTCCTTTCTGGTGAATCTGATGCTGGTGCTGACGCGGGAGATCCGGCAGTACGAGACCGCGGTGCAGCGCACCATGCACGACCCCGCTCCCGTGGTGCCGGGCGCGGTGCCGGCCGGTGAGGAGCAGCGGTTGCTGCTGCGCCGGCTGCACGACGACTGCGCGCTGGCCCGGCGCGCGGTGCGGGCGGCGGTCGGCACCCGCTGAGCGGAGGCGGGGTGCGGCCGCCCGGCGCGTCACCGGTCTGGACCGGTGACGCGCCGCAGGCGGGTGGACGTGCGAACGTCCGTCCGGGTGACGGCGATTGACGCCACGCCTGGCAGCGCATATCTCTAAGTGGCTCGGCTCGGCCCGGCCCGCTTGAGGAGGCTGCAATGCCAGGATCCGCACAGGACAGCGCCCACGACGCGAACAGAGCCCCGTCCGGTCCCACCCGGAGAACCACGCTGCGCACCGCGGGAGCCACGGCATCCGCCGCCCTTCTGCTCCCGCTGGTCTCCGCGACCCCCGCCGCCCATGCCGACCAGCGGCGGGCCGATGGGCCTGGTGCCGGCGGCGGCGCCCTGCAGCGCGCCTTCGCGGCCGCGGCCGCCGAGTACGGCGTTCCGCTGAGCGTGCTTCTGGGCGTGTCGTATCTCCAGTCGCGCTGGGACGGCCACGGCGGTGCGCCCAGTGTCACCGGCGGCTACGGCCCCATGCACCTCACCGACGCCCACGCCGCGCTGCTCACCGCCTCGCACCACAGCGAGGGCACCGAGGACGCGCGTGGCGATCTCGCCCGGCCGCCGCGGGTGCCCAAGGCCACCGTCCCCCAGCCCCGGCAGCTGCCCGCCCGGCTGCGCACCCTCAGCCGCGCGGCGGACCTCACCGGGCTGTCCGCGGAGGCGCTGCGCGGCGACGAGAGCGCCAATGTGCGCGGTGGCGCGGCGCTGCTGGCCGCCACGCAGAAGCGGCTGGGGCTCCCGTCGAGCAAGGACCCCGCCGACTGGTACGCGGCGGTGGCGGCCTACTCCGGCGCCGGTGACGCCGGAGCCGCCGCCTTCTTCGCCGACGAGGTGTACGGGGTGATCCGCGGCGGTGCCGCGCGGACGACCGCCGGTGGCGAGCGGGTCTCCCTCGACGCGGCCCCCGATGTCGCCCCGGACACCCGGCAGTTGCGGGCGCTCGGTCTGCCGTCCCGGGCCCGGGATCCGCGGGTCGAGGCCCCCAAGGACGTGTCCTGCGAGTGGATCCCGGCACCCTACGAGGAATTCGGGGACAACGACTACGGCAACCACGACCTGGGCGACCGCCCCTCCTCGCAGTCCGTCGACTACATCGTCATCCATGACACCGAGGGCTCCTGGGACACCACCATCAAGCTGGTCCAGGACCCCACCTATGTGTCCTGGCAGTACACTCTGCGCTCCTCCGACGGGCATATCGCCCAGCATGTGCCGCTCAAGGACGTGGCCTGGCACGCGGGCAACTGGTACGTCAACGCCAAGTCCATCGGCCTGGAGCACGAGGGGTTCCTGACCGCCCCGGACGCCTGGTACACGGAGGCGATGTACCGCTCCTCGGCGCGGCTGGTGCGCTACCTCGCCAGGCGGTTCGACATCCCGCTGGACCGCCAGCACATCCTGGGCCATGACAATGTGCCCGGCACCACCACCTCGACCATCAAGGGCATGCACACCGACCCCGGCCCCTACTGGGACTGGGCGCACTACTTCACCCTGCTCGGCGCGCCCTTCCGGCGCACCGCGGGCTCCTCCGGCGGTCTGGTCATCATCCGCCCCGACTACGGCACCAACCAGCCCGTCTACACCGACTGCGAGACGGCGGGCCAGGCATGTGCCCCGCACGGCTCGTCCGCGGTGCGGCTGCACACCGCGCCGAGCGCGGACGCCCCGCTGGTCAAGGACATCGGGCTGCGCCCGGACGGCGCGGACTCGACGACCGGGGTCAATGACACCGGCGCCCGCGCCACCACCGGACAGCAGTTCGCGGTCGCGGGGCACGAGGGCGACTGGACGGCGATCTGGTACCTCGGCCAGCGGGCCTGGTTCCAGAACCCCAAGCGGCGGCCGACGGCGGTGAGCGCCGAGGGGCTCGTGGTGACGCCCAAGGCCGGGTCGGCGGAGGTTCCGGTGTACGGCCGCGCCTACCCGGAGAAGGAGGCGTACCCGGAGGGGGTGCCGGTGCAGGCGGTCTCACCGCTGCCGTACAAGCTGCTCGCCGGGCAGTCCTATCCGCTGGGGCTCAGGGTGCGGGGCGAGTATCTGTGGGCGACCACCTTCGATCCGGCCGGTCACAAGGTGGTGCGCGGCCAGGACGTGTACTACCAGATCCAGTTCGGGCACCGGGTCGCGTTCGTCCGCGCCGCCGATGTGACGGTCCGGCGCTCGGGGAAGTGAGTCTGACGGGCCGTCAGTCCGCCGTATGACGGACGGCCGGGGGCCGTGAGCGACCGTACGGGCGTCTCACGGCCCGCGGCGAAGGTTTTTCGGCGCTGCTTGTCTCAGCGCTGCTTGTCTCAGCGCCGCTTCGCTCAGCGCTGCTGGAACATCTCCGCGGGCAGCGGCTTGAGCAGCCGGTAGAGATCGTCGGTGATCGGCCGGTCCCAGCTGGCGATGGTGACGAGCACCCCGTCGCTGCGGTCGAACTGGGCGCAGGAGATCCGGCCCTCGGAGAGCTTGATCCGGCGAACGATGAGCAGATTGTCCTCGTGCATGACCGGGCTGTCCTCGGTGTCCACCACCTGCACCGGCTCGTCGTTCCCCAGCGCCGCCAGCAGCTGGGTCACCTCGAACGGCGGCTGGCCCTCGGCCACCTCCCGGGCCGGGGAGCCCTCGGGCAGATTGCCGATGATCATCGCCGGGCCGCGGCCGCCGAACAGGTCGTAGCGCAGGAAGACGCCCTGGCAGGTGCCGTCCGGAGCGGGCAGCAGCCCCGCCCCGAGATCGCCGGGCCAGTCTCCCGGGTCCATGGCGAGGACGTCGAAGTCCGGCCCGGTGGGCGTGGCGGCGCTGCGGCGGCGGAGGAAGGACATGCGGACATGGTACGTGGCCGCGCGCCGGTTGCCGTGCCGGGGAGCGGCCGGGCCGCACCCCTCATCCGGGGTCGGGCGCCGGGCGCTGGGGCAGGCCGACCGTGGGGGTGATGAGCCGTTTGGCCAGCCCGGCCCGGTCGGTGCCGACCTTACGGTAGACATCGGACAGCAGCCGGGCGACCTCGCGCTCATCGAGACCCGTGGCCTCGCTGATCCGGGCGTCCGACCAGCCCTCGGCGGCCCGCTCGGCGACGGCCTGCTCCTGTGAGGTCAGCGGGCTGGTGTGATCGACCCGCAGCTGCATGGGACGCAGTCCGGCCGCGGACAGCTCGTCGCGGGCCCGTGCCGCGAGCGCGTCGGCCCCGCAGCGCGGCGCCGTGGTCGACCAGCGCCAAGGCCAGGTCGTACGCGGCCGGTGACCGCATCAGATGGCTGACGGCCTCGGCCAGCAGCTTGATCCGGTCCGGCCCCTGGGTGACGGTGGCGGCGGTGTGCAGTGCCTTGCCGATGGCGGAGTGGGTGCCGAACTGACGGGCGCGGCGCACCGCGTCGTCGGCGACCTCGGCGGCCTGCCGGGGATCGGTCAGCGCGAGGGTCTGGGCGAGGTGGAGCTGCCAGGGGCACCAGGCGGGATTGCGCATACCGCGTCCGTCCATGCGGCGGCCGACCTCGGTGAGCCGGCCACGGGCCTCGCGGTGGAGATTGGCGGCCAGCAGCAGCTCGCCGCGGACCGCCGGGACATCGGGGCAGAGCGTGGCCTGCGGCAGGGTCTCGCCGCGGTGCCGGGCCGCGAACTCCTGCGCCTCCTGGACCCGGCCCCGGCAGATCAGCGTTCCGATGAGGGTGCCGACCGCGGTCCAGTGGGCGGGTGTCGAGGAGCCCACCAGATCGGCGATCCGCATCCCCTCACGGGCCAGCTCCTCCGCCTCGCCGAGGGCGCCGCGGCGCAGACGGGCGTAGCCGAGAAGGGTGAAGCCGAACGCCAGGTGGGAGCCGCGCCAGCCCTTGCGCTCACATTCGGCGATGCCCTTGTTGAACAGCTCCTCGGCGCGGCCGGGCTGGTCGCAGTGGAGAAAGACCAGGGCGACCAGGATGGGCACCTCGAAGCCCCAGTCGTCGTCGGTCCAGCTGAGGCCGTCGCCGAGGGCCTCTTCCGCGTAGTGCAGGGCGGTGGCGACCGGCTCTCCGCGCGTCATCGCGTCCCAGGCGCGCAGCCCCATCAGATAGCGCTCGGCCATGCCGCGGCCGGTGAGGTGGTCCGCGAGCCGGGCCAGCCGCCGGGAGCGGGCGGGCGACTCCTTCTCGTCGGCGCGGAACATGTTCCACATCAGCTGCTCGGTCTGCATCCGCAGCCGGGTGCGGGCGCTGGTGGCCCGCCCGACCTCGTCCGCGAAGACCTGGGCGGCCTCCTCCATCCGGCCGCTGTGGCCGTACGCCTGGGCGAGCCGGTAGGTGATCGCCTCGCGCAGCTCGGGGCCGAGCTCGGGCTCCTCGAGCGCGGCCCGCAGATGGTTGACGGTGACGTCGGGCTCGGTGAGCTGGGCGGCACAGCCCAGCTCGTACAGCACGGCGGCGCGCTCCTCCAGGGCGGGCGGTTCGCGCAGGGCTCGGGCCAGACAGCGGCGCCCGGCGTCGGGGGCTCCGGCGCGCAGATACTCCCGGGCGGCCGCCCGCAGATGACGCACCACCCAGGGGTCGCCCTCGGGGTGCATCTCCAGCAGATGCCGGCCGGCGGCCGCGGAGCCCAGGCCCGCGCCGAGCACCACGGTGGCGGCCTGACCGTGCATGGCCACCCGCAGGGCGCCGGGGATGGCCTGGTAGACGGCGGTGGCGATGAGCGGGTGGAGGTACTCCAGGGGCCGGGCGCCATTCCCGGCGCGCGGCGGGGCCAGGATCCGCGCGTCGACGAGCCGGGCCACCACATCGGCGGCCTCGGTCTCGCTGAGCCCGGCGACATTGGCGGTCAGCGCCGGGGTGGCCTCGATGCCGAGGACGGCGACGGCCCAGGCGAGGCGGACGGCGGCGGTGCCGAGGCGGGTCAGCCGGTCGTTGAGCCCGCTGTCCTTGGCGGAGGAGACCAGCTCGCGCAGCGCGGGCAGGTTCTCCGACTGCGGTTTCAGCCGGCGGTCGCGGATCTTGGCGGTGAGTTCGGTGATCTCCCAGGGGTTGCCGCCGGTCATCGCCCAGCACTCGCGGCAGAACGCCTCGTCGGCGTGGTCCCCGAGGACCTCTCGGACGATCCTGCCGACTCCGCCCGGGGTGAGCGGCGACAGCACATGCGGCCGTGATCCCTGGCGCTCGGCCAGGGTCCGTATCGCGGCGACGTCGGCGGTCAGGTCCTCCGGGCGGTAGCCGACGGCGAGCAGCAGGGGCAGGTCGGCGGTGCGCGGGGCGAACCGGGTCAGCCAGTCCAGCGATTCGGGGTCGGCCCAGTGGACATCGTCGAGGATCATGACGACCGGGGCGTGCTCCACGGCGAAGCGGGTCACCAGCCAGTCGAGGCCGTCGCGGACGCCCTGCGGATCGGGTGCGCCGCCGTGGCCCGAGACCACCAGGCCGACCGCGGGCGCGACGATCTCGTACCAGCCGCCGAGGATCCTGCGGTGCTCGGCCTCGCCGGTCTCCGCGAGCACCGGCTGGAAGAGCTGGCGCACCACATGGAAGGCCGCGCCCTGTTCGTGCTCGCCGCCGCGGGCCCGGAGCACGGTGCAGCCGCGGGCGGCGGCCCTGCGGCGCGCCTCGCCGAGCAGCGCGGTCTTGCCGACGCCGCCGGGCCCCTCGAAGGCGATCACCCCGCCGCCGCGGGTCTCGGCCCCGTCGGCGGGATCGGTGCCGCACAGTTCGGTGAGCGCGGCGTCGACCGCGCGCAGCTCCCGCTCCCGCTCCAGCAGTGTCCTCCGACGCGTCCGGTTCTGCTGGCTCATGTACTCCGCCACGTTGCTTCCCCTCCGGCAGGTGACGCCGAGCGTAGCGCGGATGGCACGCTGCGTAGCTCCCCCATGGAGGGATTTCCGCCGGGCATTGCCAGTGGCACACGCCAATTCACCGTCTCCTCTATCGATGCCACGTCCCGCACGCGAGGATGACCGGATTCAACGGGTTGGCCAGATACCGCTTTCGCCTGTGGTATATGCGGGCGGACTCCGGCCGCCCGCACGACGAAGGGGGCGGAGACGACTCATGCACACGCACGCTGCGCGACCACAGGCCCGGCGGACGGCACTGCCGCGCCGGGCGGCCCAGTTCGCCTTTCCGGCCTCGACGGACCTCAGCCCCGGCACCGAGGCGGCCAGGCACCACACCATCCAATGGCTCTCGGGCTTCGGCGTCTTCGCGGACCACGCGTCCGTCGCCGAGTACGACGCGCTCCGCTTCGACGTGCTGGCGGGCCTGTTCTACCCCCGGGCGACCGGTGCCGACCTGGACCTGGGCAGTGACCTCGTGGGCTGGTACTTCGTCTTCGACGATCAGTTCGACGGGGAGCTGGGCAGCCGTCCGGAGGCGGTGGCGGGGCTGGTGGCGGACGTCATACGGATCACCGACGAGGACCTGGCGCACGGCAGGGCGGGCGGTGACGACGGGCCGCTGCTGGAGAGCTTCCGCGACCTGTGGCGCCGGATCAACTCCGGGCGGCCCCAGGTGTGGCGGGACCGCTTCCGTCACCACTGGCTGGAATATCTGCACTCCTACCACCGCGAGGCGCTGGAGCGGACCGGCGCCCCGTCCGGGGCCGGCGGCGCGGACGCGCCGCGCTCGGTGGAGGACGTACTGGCGCTGCGGCGCCACTCGATCGGCGTACAGCCTTGTCTCGATCTGAACGAGCCGTTCGGCGGCTACACCCTGCCGCCCGCGCTGCACGGCGGCTTCCCGCTGGAACGGATGCGGGAGGCTACGGACGATGTGGTGGTCTTCACCAATGACATCGCCTCCCTGGACAAGGAGCTGGCCGTCGGCGACGTCCACAACAGCGTCATCGTCCAGTGGGAGCGCGCGGGTGGTGAACTGGAGGACGCGGTACGCCATATCGCCGACCTGGCCAATGCCCGCTACCGCTGGTTCGAGGAGACCGCGGCCGAGTTGCCCGCGCTGCTCGCCGAGTCGGGGGCGGACCCGGACACCCACCGCGCCGTGGCGCGCTATGTGGACGGCATGCGGCATGTGATGACGGGCAATCTGGGCTGGTCGCTGCGTACGGCCCGGTACGACGAACAGGGCACCGAGGCGGTCAGCGGGGGGCGGCAGCGGCCCTGGGCCCAGCTGACCGGCGCTCAGTCGGTTTAGCCGATCGCTCAGTCGGCGTAGTCGATCGCTCGGCGGCCGCGGCGCCGATCGCTCGGCCACCGTAGCGCCGCCCGGTCGCTCAGCTCGCGTAGAGCTGCTCGATCTGCGCGGCGCAGAGCTTGTAGACCGCGTCGCGCCGCAGTTTCAGCGAGGGCGTCAACAGCCCGTCCGCCACGGTGAATTCGTTCGGGAGGATGCGGAAGGCCCTGATCGACTCCGCCCTGGACACCGAGAGGTTCGCCGTGGAGACCGCCTGCTGGATCTCCGCGTGCAGCGCCTTGTTCGCCGACGCGTGCTCCCGGCCGACCGGAAGCCGCGCGCCGACCACCTGGTGCCAGCGCCTCAGCATCTCGGCGTCCAGGGTGATCAGCGCGCCGACGAAGGGGCGGTTGTCGCCCACCAGGACGCACTGCGAGATCAGCGGATGCGCCCGCAGCCGCTCCTCAAGCAACAGCGGGGAGACGCTCTTGCCGCCGCTGGTGATGATGATGTCCTTCTTACGGCCGGTGATGGTCAGATAGCCCTCGCCGTCGAGGAATCCGACGTCTCCGGTGCGCAGCCAGCCGTCGCGCAGCGCGTCCCCGGTGGCCTCCGGATCGTCCACATAGCCCGCGAAGACGGTGCCGCCGCGCACCCACACCTCGCCGTCCGGCGCGATGCGCACCGCCGTGCCCGGCATCGGGCGGCCCACCGTGCCGTGCCGGGGGCGGCCGGGCGGCTGCGCGGTGATGGCGGCGGTGGTCTCGGTAAGGCCGTAGCCGTTGTAGACGGTGATCCCGGCACCGGCGAACGTCAGCCCCAGCTCCCGGCTGAACGGTGAGCCGCCGGTGACCGCGTAGCGCACCCGCCCGCCCAGGACGGCCCGCAGCCGCCGGTAGACCATATGGTCGAAGACGGCGTGGGCGGCCCTGAGCCCGGGGCCCGGCCCCTTTCCCGCGCCCCGCGACTGCTGCTCGACCGCCGCGGCGTAGCGCGCCGCCGTGTCCATGGCCCGCTCGAAGAGCGAGCCCTTGCCGGCGTCCTGGGCGGCGGTCCGGGCGGCTCCCAGGATCCGCTCGAAGATGTAGGGAACCGCGAAGACGCAGGTCGGGTGGAAGGACTCGAGGGACGGCAGCAGCGACGACGGGCTGAGCTCGGGTTCGTGCCCCATGAGGATGCCGCCCCGTACACAGAGCACCTGGACCATCAGTCCGTAGATGTGCGCCAGCGGGAGGAAGGCCAGGATGGCGGGCCGCTGTCCTGGTTCGGCGAAGAGCCCGCCCCAGCCCGCGAACAGGGTGTCGCACTCGGCGGCGAGATTGGCGTGGGTGATCATGCATCCCAGGGGCCGTCCGGTGGTGCCCGAGGTGTAGCAGATGACCGCCGTGCAGCGCGGTTCGACGAGCCAGCGCCGCTCGGTGACCAGTTCGTCGTGGACCTCGGCGCCGCGTCGCCACAGCTCGGTGACGCACCCCTGGTCCATCTGCCAGATGGAGCGCAGCGCGGGCAGGGCGTCGCAGACGGCGCCGACCGTCATCGCGCCGTCCTCGCCCTCCACCACCACGGCCACGGCCCGCGTCCGGGCCAGGATCCAGCCCACCTGCTCCGCCGAGGAGGTGGGGTAGACGGTCACCACCTGGGCGCCGACGGACCACAGGGCATAGCTGAACAGCGTCCACTCGTAGCGCGTCCGGGCCATCAGGGCCACCCGGTCCCCGAACCGCACCCCCTCGGCCAGCAGGCCCTTCGCCAGCGCCAGGACCTCGTCCCGGAAGGCCGCGGCGGTCACCGGAGTCCACTGAGCACGGTCGGCGGGGTCGCGCCGGGCGAACTGGACCCTGTCCGGTTCGCGGTCCGCCAGCTCGTACACCGAGTCCGCGAGCCCACCCGCACGCAGCGGTTCCACCATGTGAGGGAGACTGAATTCGCGCACGGCACCCCCTTTTCAGCCGACTTTCCGCCCCGCGCAACGGGGAGGTGGGAGGGAAAACTACCTCCCGGGGCCGGGGCTGCATAGAGCGGTGGACGATTCTGTTCCCACCCATGGGGACCCGGCGCGACCTGCCGGTGTTACCGTGAGTCACGCTCACGTTTCGGCATGCGGAGTGAAGGGGTCCACCAGGCCGCGGCGCGTTCTGATCCTGGCCGATAACGCACTACGGGGCGGGCCATCCGGTCCGGCCGGATCCGCCCGCCCCGATCACCCTCCCCGGTTCAGGTGAGGTCGAACTCGCCCTCCCGGGCGCCCAGGACGAAGGCGCGCCACTCGGCCGGGGTGAAGATCAGCGCCGGGCCCTCGGGACGGCGGCCGTGGCGCATCGCGATGAATCCCTCCACGAAGGCGATCTCCACATCGCCCACGCCCTGGCTGCTCGACTGCCATTGGGCGCCCGAGAGGTCGAGTTCGGGCTTCTCGCCGCTTCCTGTCAGTGGCTGTTCGGTGGTGGTGGTATCGGCCACGTCAGCTCATCCTCCCGCATCGTCGTCCGCGCCCCACCCTAGCGATCGTGGCCGGTGCCGCACAGGCCACGAAAGGAGGAGTGAGCAGGAGACTCACCCGGCGGGTGACGTGTCCGCGACCACCCACATCGAGAAGAACTGCGAGCCTCCCCCATAGGCGTGGCCGAGCGCCTTACGGGCGCCATCGACCTGGTGTTCGCCCGCCCGCCCGCGCACCTGGAGCGCGGCCTCGGCGAACCGCAGCATGCCGGACGCGCCGATGGGGTTGGTGGACAGCACCCCGCCCGAGGGATTGACCGGAAGTTCGCCGTCGAGTTCGGTCACCCCCGACTCGGTGAGCTTCCAGCCCGCCCCCTCGTCCGCGAAGCCCAGGTTCTCCAGCCACATGGGTTCGTACCAGCTGAAGGGCACATACATCTCCACCGCGTCGATCTCCCGGCGCGGGTCGGTGATCCCGGCCTGGCGGTAGACATCGGCCGCGCAGTCCCGGCCGGCCCTCGGCGAGACGAAGTCCTTCCCCGCGAAGAGCGTCGGCTCGCTGCGCATGGCGCCGCCGTGCATCCAGGCGGGCGGATACGGGGCGCGGTCCGCGCCCGTGCGGTCGGTGAGCACCATGGCGCAGGCGCCGTCCGAGGAGGGGCAGGTCTCGGAGTAGCGGATGGGGTCCCACAGCATCGGGGACGACCGCACCTGGTCCAGCGTCAGATCGTGCTCGTGGAGATGCGCGTAGGGGTTGCGCAGCGCGTTGCGGCGGTCCTTGTAGGCCACCAGGGCGCCGATGCCGGAGGGCGCGCCGGTGCGCCGCATATACGCCCGGACGTGCGGGGCGAAGAAGCCACCCGCCCCGGCCAGCAGCGGCTGCTGGAAGGGGATGGGCAGGGACAGCCCCCACATGGCGTTCGACTCCGACTGCTTCTCGAAGGCGAGGGTGAGGACGGTCCGATGGACCCGGGCGGCGACCAGGCCCGCGGCCACCAGCGCGGTGGAGCCGCCGACCGAGCCCGCGGTGTGCACGCGCAACATCGGCTTGCCGACCGCGCCGAGCGCGTCGGCGAGGTACAGCTCGGGCATCATCACCCCCTCGAAGAAGTCGGGGGCCTTGCCGATGACGACGGCGTCGATGTCCGCCCAGGTCAACTGGGCGTCCTCCAGGGCCCGTACGGCGGCCTCCCGGACCAGTCCGGCGATGGAGACGTCCCGGCGTGCGGCGGTGTGCTTGGTCTGGCCGATCCCGACGACGGCCACCGGCTCCTTCGTCACGACGCATCCCCTTCCAGGACGGCCACCAGGTTCTGCTGGAGACAGGGGCCCGAGGTGGCGTGGGCGAGGGCCCGGTCGGCGGCGCCGCGGTGGATGGCGGCGGCGGCCTCGCCGAGGCGGATCAGCCCGGCGGCCATGATGGGGTTGGCGGCCAGTGCCCCGCCGGACGGATTGACGCGTACGTCCTCCCCCAGCCGCAGCTCACGGCGGAGGATCAGCTCCTGCGAGGTGAACGGCGCGTGCAGCTCGGCGAGGTCGACCGGGGCCTCGAAGGCGCCCGCGCGCTCGGCGGCGAGCCGGCTGGACGGGGAGCGGGTGAGGTCCCGTACGCCCAGGCTGTGCGCCTCCGTCCGGTGGTCCATGCCACGGATCCAGGCGGGGCGGCGGCAGAGCCGGCGCGCGGTGTCCCCGGCGGCGAGCACGACGGCGGCCGCGCCGTCGCCGACCGGCGGGCAGTCGTGGCGGCGCAGCGGCCGCACCAGATACGGCTCGTCCAGGAGGGCCTCGGGCGGGGGTGAACCGGCCAGCTGGGCATGGGGGTTGTCCTCGGCCGCGGTCCGGCTGCGCGCCGCGACCCCGGCCAGCGCCCGCTCGTCCGCGACGCCGTCCCCCGTGTCGTCCGCGTCGAGCAGCGCCTGGGCCTGGAGGGCGGCGAGGGAGACCGAGTCCGGCCACAGGGGCGCCACGTAGTACGGGTCGAGCTGGCGGGTGAGGACCTCGCGCAGATCGCCGGGCGAGGACTTGCCGTACGAGTAGACGAGCGCGGTCTCCGCCTCGCCCGTCAGCAGCCGCGTCCATGCCTCGTACAGCGCCCAGGCGCCGTCCATCTCCACATGGGACTCCGAGATGGGCGGCCAGGCGCCGACGCCGTCGAGGGCCATGGTGAAGGAGAACGCGCGGCCCGCCAGGTAGTCGCAGGAGCCGGAGCAGGTGAAGTCGATCTCGCCCGCCCGGAGTCCGACGGCGTCGAGCACCTGGTGGAGGACGGGCATCAACATCTCGACCTCGGAGATCTCCGCGGTGTCGCGCCGGTGGTCGCTCTGGCCGAAGGCGACGATGGCCACCTCTCGCATCTACAACATCTCCTTGTAGGTGTCGTAGTCGGCGTCGGGTTCGCCGGTGGGGCGGTAGTGGTCGGGGTAGCGGCCGTCCTCGCTCCATACGGGCTCCACGCGCAGCCCCATGCGCACCTCGTCGTAGGGGATGCCGCCGATGCGCGCGTGGAGGGCCAGATCGGCGCCGTCCAGGGCGATGTGGGCGTAGACGTAGGGCACCTCGATGTCGAGGTTGCGGGCCTTGATGTTCACGATGCAGAAGGTGGTGACCGTGCCGCGCGGGCCGACCTCCACCTGCTCCTCGGTGGCGACGCCGCAGGTGGGGCAGGCGCCCCGGGGCGGGACGTACACCTTGCGGCAGGACGGGCAGCGCTCCCCGTAGGTGGTGCGGTCGGCGAGGGCCCGCAGATAGCGCGACTGGGCCCGGCCGGGCGCGTAGGTGTAGTCGAGGCGGGCGGGGGCCACGATGCCGCTGACCGGGTCGGTGAACGTACCCGTGTGCGGGACGGCTTCGCCGCCGTCGGCGCCGTCGTACGGTTCGAAGCAGGCGATGTCGGTGATGGCGCCCTCGCGCTCCGCGGCCCAGCGGATCCGCACCCGCATCCCGGTGCGCACGGCGTCGGGCCCTGGTGCGTCGAGGGCGTGGAGGAGGGCGGTGTCCGCGCCGTCCAGCCGCACCAGCACCCAGGCGAAGGGGGTGCGCAGGGGCTGGCCGCGGCGCGGCGCGGGGTTCCAGGCCCAGGTGGTGACGGTGCCGGTGGGGGCGACCTCGACCAGGTCGGCCAGTTCGTCGGCGGTGACCGGGTCGTATTCGACGGGCGGCACCAGCACCCGGCCGTCGGTGGTGCGCACCCCCAGCACGGTGTGTTCGCGCAGTCCGGTGAGGAAGGCGCTCTGGACCGGGCCGAGGGAGCGGGTGAACGGGAACTCGACGACCAGAGGCGCCTTGAGCACCTCGGGGGTGGGGGCCGGGGTCATGGGGGTGCGTCTCCTTCCGCGCGGCCGCGGGGTGGGTGCGGCGGGCCTGAGTGTGGGGTCACGCCCGGCGGTAAACCGGCGGCCGTTTCTCGGCGAAGGCTTTCGAGCCCTCCTTGGCGTCGGCGGTGTCGAAGATGGGCCAGCCGCGCTCGAGTTCGGACTTCAGACCGTCGGTCTCGGTCATCTCGGCGGTCTCGTAGACGGACGCCTTGACCGCCTCGACGGCCAGCGGGCCGTTGGCGTTGATCAGCTCGGCGATCTCCAGGGCCTTCTCCAGCGCCGTGCCGTCCGGGACGACATGGCCGATCAGCCCGATCCGCGCCGCCTCCTCGGCCGGGTAGGGGCGCCCGGTGAGCAGCATCTCCAGGGCGTGGGTGCGGGGCAGTTGGCGGGCCAGCCGTACGGTGGAGCCGCCGATGGGGAACAGCCCGCGCCGGACCTCGAAGAGCCCGAAGGTGGCGCCGCGGCCCGCGACCCGGATGTCGGTGCCCTGAAGGATCTCGGTGCCGCCCGCGACACACGGACCCTCGACGGCGGCGATCACCGGCTTGCGCGGCCGATGGTGGCGGAGCATCGCCTTCCAGTGCAGATCGGGGTCGGCCGCGAGGCGGTCGCGGACATGCTGTCCGTCCATCCGGCCGCCGCCCGCGAGCGCCTTGAGGTCCATTCCCGCGCAGAAGGCCCCGCCGGCGCCGGTGAGCACCACGGAGCGCACGGCGTCGTCCTCGTCGGCCTCGGTCCAGCCGTCGTACAGCCCGACCAGCATCGGCAGCGAGAGCGCGTTCCTGGCCTCGGGCCGGTTCAAGGTGAGCACCAGGGTCGCGCCGACGCGCTCGGCGATGAGGTGTTCGGTCCCGCTTGTCACGACGTCCTCCCGTCTCGAGACCTAGAACAGGTTGCAGCAGCCGGGGACCGACTTCAAGAGAAACCTGATGCTCAGTCAGATTTCTTGTTCCGCAGGCCTTCCCACCTCATCCCGGCGCGGCTCTAATGAGCGCCGAGCCGCCGGATCGAGAGGTATCGAGGGGTCAGGAGGAGTCGTGGAGTACAACCTTGCCGACCTGTTCGAGTCGATCGTCGACACCGTGCCCGACAGAGAGGCGCTGGTGTACCTCGACCATCCCGGCACCGGGGCCGGGCGACGGCTCGGATACGCCCAGCTGGACGCGGCCGCCAACCGGCTCGGCCACCATCTGATGGACAGCGGTATCGCCCCGGGCGAGCATGTCGGACTGCATCTGTGCAACGGGGTGGAGTACCTCCAGACCGCGCTGGCCTGCCTGAAGATCCGGGCGGTGCCGGTGAACGTCAACTACCGCTACGTCGAGGATGAGTTGGTCTACCTCTACCGCGACGCGGAGCTGGCCGCGCTGGTCTACGACGCCGAGTTCGGCGAGCGGGTGGCCGCCGCGCTGCCCCACACTCGCACCCTGCGCCATCTGGTGCGAGTCGGCACCGGGGACGGCCCCGGCCCGTCCGTGGCGTTCGCCGAGGCCGAGGCGTCCGGGTCGCCCGAGCGCGGCTTCCCGGCCCGGTCCGCCGACGACCGCTTCATCATCTACACCGGCGGCACCACCGGGATGCCCAAGGGGGTGGTCTGGCGGCAGGAGGACCTCTTCTTCTCCGGTCTTGGCGGCGGGGCCCCGACCGGCCGGCCCGTCGAGCGCCCGGAGGAGCTGGCCGAGCGGGTGGCCGCGGGCGGCGAGGGGCTGGTCTTCTTCCCCACCCCACCGCTGATGCACGGAACCTCCACCCTTACGGCCTTCATCGCGTTCAACTTCGGTCAGAAGGTGGTGCTGCACCGGAAGTTCATGCCGGAGGAGGTGCTGAGGACGATCGCGAAGGAGAAGGTCACCTCGGTCTCGCTGGTCGGCGACGCGATGCTGCGGCCCCTGGTGGATGCCCTGACCGGCCCCCTCAAGGGCACCGACCTCTCCTCGCTGCTCAGCGTCAGCAGCTCGGGCGCGATCCTCTCGGAGACCGTACGCGCCCAGTTCGCCGAGCTCTCCCCGCACACCCTGCTGCTGAACAACTTCGGCTCCTCGGAGTCCGGGTTCAACGGCACGGCCACCGCCGACTCCGGCCCCGAGAAGGGCTTCCGGCTGCGCGTCAACGCCCGGACGACGGTGGTGGACCCGGCGACCCTGACCCCGGTGGCGCCCGGTGAGCCCGGCCGGGTCGCCCAGCGCGGCCATGTGCCACTCGGCTACTACAACGACCCGAAGAAGACCGCCGAGACGTTCTTCGAGGCGGACGGGGAGCGCTGGGTGCTGCTCGGCGACATGGCGACCGTCGACGAGAACGGTGTGATCACCGTGCTCGGGCGCGGTTCCCAGTGCATCAACACCGGGGGCGAGAAGGTCTATCCGGAGGAGGTCGAACAGGCCCTGAAGGCCCATCCGGATGTGTACGACGCGCTGGTGGCGGGCGTTCCGGACACCCGCTGGGGCCATCGCGTCGCGGCCGTCGTCCAGCCCCGCGCGCAGGCGTCCGGGCTCACCGCCGACGCGGTCCGCGACCACTGCCGGGAACGGCTCGCGGGCTACAAGATCCCGCGTACGGTCGTCTTCACCGACCGCATCCAGCGCTCCCCCAGCGGCAAGGCCGACTACCGCTGGGCGCGGACGGTGGCGGAGGGAGCGGACCAGGACACCTCGCACGGTGGATGAACCCCCGCCGGACACCCCGTAGGCTGAACGGGTGATCGTTCCCCCTCCTGTGACCCTGGCCGACGGGATCACCTTGCGGATCGCCGTCGAGGACGACGCGGCGGCGCTCGCTGACGCGTTCACGCGCAACGAGGAGCATCTGGGCCCCACCAGCCCACGGCGGGACGAGAGCTTCTTCACCGCCGACGGCCAGGCCGCCCGGCTGCGGGACCAGCTGGAGCAGTGGGAGGCCGGCCGGATGGTGCCCTGGGTGCTGGCCGGCGGCGAGCGCGTCCTGGGCGCGGTCACCCTGTCGCATATCGTCCTCGGGCCCTGGCGCAATGCCCATCTCGGCTACTGGATCGACGCCGGGCACATCGGCCGCGGGCTGGCCACCCTGGCCGTCCGGTCCATCTGCCGGGCGGCCGATGAGCGGCTCGGACTGCACCGGATCGAGGCCAGCACACTGGTGGAGAACGTCCCGTCCCAACGCGTGCTGCTGGGCTGCGGATTCACCCGGATCGGCATGGCACCGGAGTATCTGCACATCGCCGGCGCCTGGCGGGACCATCTGCTCTTCCAGCGCGTCCTCAACGACCGCCCCGCGGCCTGACCGCCGCCTTACCGCTCTCCGCGCTCGCACACCGAGGGCAGCGAGCGGCCCAGCGCCACGGTGTGCAGCGGGTCCAGATGCCGCCCGTGGACCACGGCGGCGGCCCCGGCCGTGAGGTGTCCCACGCAGGAGGGGGACTCGCGCACGGCAGCCGAGTCCGCGATGGCGCGCACGAGTTCGCCGTTGATGCGGTTGATCTCCAGCCGGACCCGGCCGAGGTCGGGGCGCTCGGTGGGCGCCTGTGCGGGGTCGGCGTCCCAGCGGCTGTAGAGGCCGCGCTGGACGACCTTGCTGGCCTCGATCTGGTCGCGGAAGATCCTCGATGTGGCCACCGGGTCGGCGCCCAGCTCCTCGGCCTGCCGCGCCACCGCCTCCAGCACCTCCCGCTCCCGCGCCGGGTCGTCGATCGGGCTGTCCGTGCCCCACTTCGCGGCGGCGACCTCGTCGGCCACCAGCACCCGCTGCGCGGACAGGTCGACCAGCGGCCGCAGGGTGCCGTGCTGGACACGGGCCGGGCCGGCCGGTGCGGCGACGGCGGCGGTGGCCCCGGTGGCCAGCACGGCGGTGGCCAGCACGGCGATCAGCGCATGGCGCGGGGACGGATGCGGTCGCATGGGCGGAGTTCCTCTCTCGGCGGTACGGGCGGCCCCCGCCACCGTCCGAGTGGCCGGGTGGCCGGGTGGCCGGGTGGCCGGGTGGCCGGGTGGCCGGGTGGCCGGGCCTGGAACGATAGGGCGCCGCACCGCGAGCACGCCACGGGGCCGGTTCCGCGGGAAGCGGAACCGGCCCCGTAAGCGAAAGATGGCCGGATCGGGCGGGCCGTGGTCGGCCGACCCCACGCTCAGTGCGGGGTCTGCCCCGCGTCGACCACACCCTCCCAGTACGGCTCGCGCAGCCGCCGCTTGTACAGCTTGCCGTTGGGGTCGCGTGGCATCTCGGCGATGAACTCCACCGACTTGGGGCATTTGTAGCCCGCGAGCCGGGTGGCGCAGTGGGCGAGGATCTCCTCGGCCAGGCCGGGCCCCGGCGCATGCCCCTCGGCGGGCTCCACGACCGCGATGACCTGCTCCCCCCAGTCCTCGTGGGGGATCCCGAAGGCGGCGGCGTCGGCCACGGCCGGATGGGTGAGCAGCGCGGCCTCGATCTCGGCGGGGTAGATGTTGACCCCACCGGAGATGATCAGGTCGATCTTGCGGTCGCGGAGGTAGAGATAGCCGTCCTCGTCCAGCAGGCCGAGGTCGCCGACGGTGAAGAAGTCGCCGATGCGGTTCTTCTCGGTCTTGGACTTGTCCTTGTGGTAGGCGAAGCCCCCGGTGCTCATCTTCATGTAGACGGTGCCGAGTTCACCGGTGGCGAGCCGGGTGCCCTCGTCGTCGAAGATGGCGATCTCGCTGATGGGCCAGGGGCGGCCGACGGTCCCCGGCTTCTTCAGCCAGTCCTCGGCGGTGGCGAAGGCGCCACCGCCCTCGCTGGCCGCGTAGTACTCCTCGACACAGCCGCCCCACCAGTCGATCATCCCGCGCTTGACGTGATCGGGGCAGGGCGCGGCGCCGTGGATGGCATGCCGCATCGACGAGACGTCGTAGGACCGCTTGACCTCGTCGGGGAGGGCGAGCAGCCGGTGGAACTGGGTCGGCACCATATGGGTGTGCGTACAGCGGTAGGTGTCGATCAGGCGCAGCATCTCCTGGGGCGTCCACTTGTCCATGAGCACCAGGGGATGGCCGATGTGCAGCGAGGAGCTGGCGAACTGCAGTACGGCGGTGTGGTAGAGCGGTGAGCACACCAGATGGACGTGGTCGGGCTCCTCGGCGCGCGGGGTGATGCCGAAGAACCGCAGGAAGCCGCCGAGATGGCTCTCCTCGGGGAGCATTCCGGTCAGCGCACGGCGGATTCCGCGCGGCCGGCCCGTGGTGCCGGAGGTGTAGTTCATCACCCAGCCCAGCTCGCGGTCGGCGGGCGGCTCCTCCGGCTGCCCCTCGATGAGCTCGGCGTACGGGCGGAAGCCGTCGATGGCACCGACCGCGTAGCGGTGGGTCACGGGCAGCCCGGCCTCGTCGGCGGCCGCGGCCGCCTGCCCACCGTAGCGCTCATGGGCGATCAGCACCTTGGCACCGGAGTCGGAGACGATCCAGGCGATCTCGGGGCCGACCAGATGGTGGTTGACCGGCACCAGATAGAGCCCGGCCTGGGTGGCGGCGAGCGCCGCGACGAAGAACTCCACCCCGTTGGGCAGGACGATCGCCAGGGCGTCGCCGCGGCGCAGCCCGGCGGCGCGCAGCCCGCCGACGAGCCGGTTGCACGCGCTGTGCAGCCGCCCGGCGGTCCACTCCTCGCCGTCCGGGGCGATGAGCACGGTGCGGTCGGGCTCGAGCGCGGCCTGGGCCCAGAAGCCGTTGGGTGTAGGGGACATGGCGGTCCGGTCCTCCTTCTGACGGCGGGGTCAGGGGAATGTCGAACGGGGTACGCGGGTGCGCGGGGCGGGCGCGGTCAGGCGCGTCCGGCGATGCGGTTGACGCGGTCGATGGCGCGCTCGAAGCCGCGGGTCAGCTCGTCGAAGACCGCCTGCACCGGGCGGACGGAGTCCATCCGGCCGACGATCTGGCCGACCGGCGTCCCGAGCAGCGGCTCCACCTCGTACTTCTGGATGCGTGAGACGGCCTCGGCCACCAGCAGCCCCTGGAGCGGCATGGGCAGCGTGCCCGGGCCGTCCGGGTCCTCCCAGGCATCGGTCCACTCGGTGCGCAGCTGGCGGGCGGGTTTGCCGGTGAGGGCGCGGGAGCGCACGGTGTCCCCGGATCCGGCCGCCAGCAGCTTGCGGGTGAGGGCCGCCGAATGGAGTTCGGCCTCCTCGGTGGTGAGCCAGAGGGAGCCGATCCATACGCCCTGGGCGCCGAGCGCCAGTCCGGCGGCGATCTGTTCACCGCTGCCGATGCCGCCCGCGGCGAGCACCGGCAGCGGGTCCACGGCCCGCACCACCTCGGGGGTGAGCACCATGGAGGCGATCTCGCCGGTGTGGCCGCCCGCCTCATAGCCCTGGGCGACGATGACGTCCAGCCCCGCCTCCTTGTGGTGGAGGGCGTGGCGGGCGCTGCCCGCGAGGGCGGCCACGAGGATGCCGTGGTCATGGGCGCGGGCCACGACATCGGCCGGGGGTGAGCCCAGCGCGTTGGCCAGGAGTTTCACGGGGTAGTCGAAGGCCACGTCGAGCTGGCTGCGGGCCACCTGCTCGAGCCAGCCGGTGATCCGCCAGCCGGACGCCTCGCCCTCGGCGAGCTCGGGGACGCCGTGCTTGGCGAGGGTGTCCCGGACGAAGGCGCGGTGGCCCTCGGGGATCATCGCCTCGATATCGGCCTCACTGACCCCCTCCACCTTCTTCGCGGGCATCACGACGTCCAGGCCGTACGGTCTGCCGTCGGTGTGCGCCTCCATCCAGTCGAGGTCGCGGGCCAGCTCCTCGCCCGCGGCGTAGCGGACCGCGCCGAGCACACCGAGGCCGCCGGCCCGGCTGATCGCCGCGGCCACGGCGGGGAACGGCGTGAAGCCGAAGACGGCGTGCTCGACACCCAGCCTTGTGCTCAGCTCCGTCTGCATGAGCGGCAGGATGCCGCAGGGCGCCGGACGAAGGAAGAGTTTTTCTGACGCTACGTCAGATTGACGTCAGATTCGAACGAGAAAACCGCGCCCCGGGCCGTCCGGAGGGGGCCCGGAGGTCACTTCTCCAGCACCGCCATGGCCGCGTTGTGCCCGGGGATTCCGCTCACCCCACCGCCGCGCACCGCGCCCGCGCCGCACAGCAGCACATTGGCGTGTCGCGTCTCCACGCCCCAGCGGCCGGTGCCCTCCTGGGCGTACGGGAAGGCCAGGTCCCGGTGGAAGATGTTGCCGCCGGGCAGCCGCAGGTCGGCGTCCAGGTCCAGCGGGGTCTTGGCCTCGATGCACGGCCGCCCGTCGGCGTCCCTGGCCAGACAGTCGGTAATCGGCTCGGCCAGATGCGCGTCCAGCTCCGCGAGGGTGGCGCGCAGCAGCGCGGTGCGCGCCGCGTCGTTGTCCTCGGTGAACAGCCGGGCGGGGGTGTGCAGTCCGAACAGGGTCAGGGTCTGACAGCCCTCGCGGGCGAGTTCCGGGCCGAGGATCGACGGGTCGGTCAGCGAGTGGCAGTAGATCTCCGACGGCGGCCGGTGCGGCAGCTCCCCCGCGGCCGCCTGGCGGTACGCCTCCTCCAGCGCGCCGTACCCCTCGGCGATGTGGAACGTCCCGGAGAACGCCTCGCGCGGGTCCACCTCGCGGTCGCGCAGCGCGGGCAGCCTGCGCAGCAGCATGTTCACCTTGAGCTGCGCCCCTTCGGCGGGCGGCGCGGGCGGCTCCTCGCCCAGCAGCCGGGCCAGCTCGCGCGGCGCCGCCCCGGCGAGCACATACCGGGCGGCCACGGTGGACTCCCCCGCCCCGCCCTCGTACCGCACCTCCGCCGAGGTGCCGTCGGTGGCGATCGACATGACCTCGCACCCGGTCGCGATCCGCGCGCCCGCCGCGCGGGCGGCGTCGGCGAGGGCGTCGGTGAGCGCGCCCATGCCGCCGACGGGCACGTCCCAGTCGCCGGTGCCGCCGCCGATCACGTGGTAGAGGAAGCAGCGGTTCTGACGCAGCGAGGGGTCGTGGGCTCGGGCGAAGGTGCCGATGAGCGCGTCGGTGAGGACCACGCCCCGGACGAGGTCGTCGTCGAACGCGGCCTCGATCGCCTCCCCCAGCGGCCGCTCGAACAGCGCCTGCCACGCCGCGTCGTCCCCGATCCGGGCCCGCAGCTCCTCCCGGGTTGGCAGCGGCTCGGTCAGCGTGGGGAAGACCCGTTCGGCGACGCGCCGGGTCATGCCGTAGAACCGCTCCCAGGACGCGTACTCCCGGTCCGACCCGGTCAGCCGCTCGAACGCGGCGCGCGTCCTGCCGGTGGCGGCGGTGTCCACCAGCAGCCCGGTGGGGCGCCCGCCCCGGACGTCGGGGGTGTACGAGGACACCGCGCGCTTGCGCACCGCGAAGCGCAGTCCGAGGTCGTCGACGATCCGCCGCGGCAACAGGCTGACCAGGTAGGAGTAGCGGGAGAGCCGTGCGTCCACCCCGGCGA
This sequence comes from Streptomyces rugosispiralis, assembly GCF_024505145.1. Lineage (GTDB taxonomy): Bacteria > Actinomycetota > Actinomycetes > Streptomycetales > Streptomycetaceae > Streptomyces > Streptomyces rugosispiralis. The sequence continues at coordinate 82,826 of NZ_JANIAA010000003.1, forward strand.
AGGGCCGCGTGGACACCGCGGCGCCACCGGTGTGGCCGAGGCGCTCGAGCACCAGCACGCTCCGCCCGGCGCGGGCGAGGTACGCGGCGGCGACCAGGCCGTTGTGACCACCGCCGACGATGACGACGTCGTACGCATCGCTGTGAGACATGCCCTCTGGTTAGCACGCGGTGATCGCCGGGGCCAGGCCGCCCGGGGGTCACCTCGGCCGCCGGGGGTCACCTCGGCCGCGCCCGTTGCCCCGCCGTCTCGGCCGTCTCGGCCGCCTCAGCCGCCTCAGCCACCTCGGCCGTTTCAGCCGACTCCGCCGTCTCTTCGTGGCGGCCCAGCCGCTCCCGGCAGTGCGCCTCGTCGCCGCGGCTGACCAGGGTGTCGGGATGGTCGGGGCCGAGGACGCGCACGCGGGCGCGGGTCACCCGGCGGTAGTCGGCCAGCGCGTCCGACCAGCGGCCGAGCCAGCCCAGGGCGACGGCCACCTCGCGGCGGCTGACCAGGGTGTCGGGGTGGTCCGGGCCCAGGGCGCGCTCGCGCAGGGCGCGGACCTCCTGCGCCTCGGCGAGCGCCTCCTCCCAGCGGCCCAGCCGCCCCAGGCCGACGCCGAGGCCGTGCCGGGCGCGCAGGGTCTCCGGATCGGCGGGACCCTGGGCGCGGGTGCGGTCCTCGACCAACGCGCGGTAGACCGCGAGGGCCTCCTCGCCCCGGCCCAGCCGCCCCAGACCGGCGCCGATCTCGTAGCGGGCCGCCAGGGTGTCGGGGTGGTGAGGGCCCAGGGTGCGGGCGCGGGCGGCGGTCACCTCGCGGAAGATGCCCAGGGCCTCCCCCCAGCGGTCGAGGCGGCTGAGGGCGCAGGCCACCTCGTAGCGGGTGACCAGCGTGTCGGGGTGGTCGGGACCCAGCACCCGGGCGCGGGCCGCGGCCACCCGCTCCGCCATCCGGTACGCCTCCGCCCGGCGCCCCAGACAGCCCAGGTTGAAGGCGAGGTTGTGGCGGCAACGCAGGGTGTCGGGGTGGTCGGTGCCCATGGTCCGCTCACGGGCCGCGAGCACGGCGGTGTAGACGTCCTGGGCCTCGGCGAAGCGTCCGAGGCGGCCCAGGGTGAACGCGGTCTCCTGGCGGGCGGCGAGGGTGTCCGGATGGTCGGGGCCCAGCACGCGCCGGCGGCCCGCCGCGACCCGCTCGTACTCGCGCAGCGCGTCGCCCGGGCGGCCCAGGGCCCCGAGGGCGAAGGCGATCTCATAGCGGCTGGCGAGGGTGTCGGGGTGGTCGGCGCCCAGGGCGCGCTCGCGCTCGGCGGCCACCGTGCGATGGGTTTCCACGGCCTCCGCCCAGCGGCCCGACCGCCCCAGGTCCAGCCCGGCGCGGTGCCGCTCGGCCAACTGGCCCGGCACTCCGGGCGGGGCGGGGTCGGCGGGGACCTCGCGACCCCCGGTCCAGGCATCGGTGAGCGCGGCCGCCGCGTCGGGCGGGGTCGCCGACAGCAGCCCCACGCCGCCGGTGTGCGCCTTGGAGCCGGTGGTCATACGGCGGGCCCAGGCCGGGAGGCGGGGAGCCGGCGGTCCGGCGGTCAGCAGGCGCGGAGCAGGCGGTCCGGCGGCCGGGAGCACCCCGCGCGGCCCGGGGAACGGCGACGGCCGCCGGGACGCCCGCCCCGGGGCGATCCGCCCGGCGAACTCGGCGGCGTCGCGCGGTCGGTCCTCCGGGGTCTTGGCCAGCAGGTCGAGGACGGCGCGCTCGAACGGCTCGGGAAGCTCGGGCCGCTGGCGGCGCGGCGGGTCGGGCGCGGTGTGGCGGTGGCCGACGAGGATCGCCCAGGCCTCGTCGAGGGCGAACGGCGGCGCCCCCGTGGCCAGTTCGTAGAGCACACAGCCCAGCGAGTACAGATCGCTGCGGTGGTCGACCGGGTCGCCCGCGATCTGCTCGGGCGACATGTAGTGCGGAGTGCCCATGGCGACGCCGGCGCCGGTGAGCCGGGAGGTGAATCCGACGTCGTCGCCGAGGCGGGCGATGCCGAAGTCGCAGAGCTTCACGGTGCCGTCGGTGAGCCGCATGATGTTGGCCGGCTTCAGATCGCGGTGCACCACGCCCTGGTCATGGGTGTACGCGAGGGCCTCGGCCACCTGCTCGGCGATGTCCAGCACCTCGGGGACCGGCAGCGGCCGGCGCGCGTTGTCGGCCAGCAGCCGGCCGAGGTCACGGCCCTCCAGCAGCTCCATGACCAGGTACAGCACGCCCTCGTGCTCGCCGAAGTCATGCACCACGGTGACCCCGGGGTGCTGCAGCGCGGCGGCCACCCGCGCCTCCCGGCGGAACCGCTCGCGCACCACACCGGTGAACGAGGGGTCGTGCCGGGACCCCAGCGGTTTGAGGCATTTCACGGCGACGCGGCGGCCGAGCGACTCATCGCGCGCCCGCCACACCTCGCCCATTCCCCCGCGCCCGATCCGTTCCAGCAGCCGGTACCGGCCCTGGATCAACTTGATGTCCGCCATGCTCCCCCTGCCTTGGCGGAAGTCAGCTCCCGCCGCCCCCGTGGAGACCGGCCGCGAACGTCCGCGTCCCCGTCACATCCCCGCTGTCCAGTATGGCCGCGTTTCTGCGCAGTTTGTAGGGCGAGGGGCGGCTGCCCGGGCCGAGCCGTTCGACCGCCCGCATGATGTGCTTCGGCGGCAGCTGCCAGCGGGCCGTGGGCGGGATGCAGCGCAGCGCCCTGCCCATCACCCGCAATCTGCCGCTGACCACCCGCGGCGGGGGCCGCCCGTACAGCGCGTGGGCGTACGGGGGCAGGGTCCCGTAGGCGAGCGAGGCGAAGCGCCCCCAGATCACCTCGCGCGCCGGGACGAGCAGGGCATGGACCGGGGGCCGCCGCAGAAAGGCGTCCACCTCGCGGGCCTCGGGGGTGGCGGCGAGTTCGGGGCGCACCGTGGCGAAGTACGCGGCGAGCGCCGCCGTATCGGCCGGTACGACGGCGGGGTCGAGGCCGACCAGCCGGGCGGACACCACGTTCTCGGCGACGTAGGCGTCCGCCTGGGCGGCGGTGAGCGGATAGCCGGAGCGCCGCATCACATGGAGGTAGGAGTCGATCTCGGCGCAGTGCACCCACAGCAGCAGCTCGGGCTCGTCGACGCCGTACCGGACCCCGGTGGCCGGGTCGGTCAGGGAGAGCCCGCGGTGAATGCCCCGGACCTTGGCGCCCGCCCGCTCGGCGGCCTCGGTGGTGCCGTAGGTGATGGTGGCGACGAACCGCGCGGTGCGCAGCAGCCGTCCCCGGGCGTCCTTGCGGAAGTCGGAGTTCTGGGTGACGCCACGCACCGCGAGCGGATGCAGGGCCTGGAGGTACAGGGCGCGCACCCCCGCGATCCACATCACCGGGTCGCCGTGCATCTGCCAGGTGACCGACCGGGACCGTAGAGCCCCGGGTCGCCGTCCGATCCGCCCCGCCGTATGGCCGCCGCCATGGCCACCACCTCCCGACGGCCAGCCCAGGCGTCAGCCGGCCCCGGGGCGGGACCGCCCTGGGCTCACTTCTTGAGCGGCTGGGTGAAGCGCAGCAGATTGCCGGCGGGGTCGCGGAAGGCGCAGTCGCGTACACCGTAAGGCTGGTCCATGGGCTCCTGGAGCACCTCGCCGCCCGCGGCTCTGATGCGCTCGAAGGTGGCGTCGCAGTCGTCCGTCGCGAAGAGGACGCCGCGCAGCAGGCCCTTGGCCAACAGCTCCGCCATGGTCTGCCGGTCGGCCGGCGAGGCGTTCGGGTCGGCGAGGGGCGGCTCCAGGACGATGCTCACGTCCGGCTGCGAGGGCGACCCGACGGTCACCCAGCGCATCCCCTCGAAGCCCACGTCATTGCGCACCTCGAGGCCGAGCACATCGCGGTAGAAGGGGATCGCCTTGTCATGGTCGTCGACGGCGATGAAGCAGGTGGAAAGAGTGATGTCCATGCGGCTCACGCTACGGCCGCGCGGCGGGGCCCGCTTCTCCGTTCCTGACCGGTCGCGTGTGGATCTTGGCCATGCACGCCGGGATGGCGGCGCCGTGGTCATGGCTGCGGGCCCGGTAGCCGCTCGGGCTCTCGCCGACCAGCTGTGTGAAGCGCGAGCTGAACGAGCCCAGCGAGGTACAGCCGACCGCGATGCAGACCTCGGTCACCGTAAGGTCGCCACGGCGCAGCAGCGCCTTGGCCCGCTCGATGCGGCGGGTCATCAGATACCCGTACGGGGTCTCACCGAAGGCGGCGCGGAAGCTGCGGGAGAAGTGGCCCGGCGACATCAGGGCGCCCCGCGCCAGCGCCGGGACGTCGAGCGGCTCGGCGTAGTCGCGGTCCATCCGGTCGCGGGCCCGCCGCAGCCGGACGAGGTCATCGAGATCCTGCCGTTTCACCGGCCCAGTTTCCCACAGCGGGCGGACGCGGACCGGGAGCGGCGGGGGTCCGGACCGAGCGGGAGAACCCGGCGCGGAGGGGAAGCGGAGGGTAACCGGTCAGGAATGAAGAAGCCCCGGTCGCGGGGGTGTGGCTAGCGTCGAGCCACGACCTGCGAATCGGACGTATTGTTCGAAGCCGGTCGGGTCGATTCGGGCGACACCGGCGGGGGCCGCGCAGACGGTCCCCGCCCGAACAGATGGAGACACCATGAGCAGGGCCACGGACACGGACGCGCGGTCGCCCGAGCCCCACGCCGCCGACAGCCACGATCTGATCCGGGTGCACGGCGCGCGTGAGAACAACCTCAAGGACGTCAGCATCGAGATCCCCAAGCGCCGGCTGACGGTGTTCACCGGCGTCTCTGGCTCGGGCAAGAGCTCGCTGGTGTTCGACACCATCGCCGCGGAGTCACAGCGGCTGATCAACGAGACCTACAGCGCCTTCCTCCAGGGCTTCATGCCGAACCTGGCGCGCCCCGAGGTCGACGTGCTCGACGGGCTGACCACGGCCATCACCGTCGACCAGCAGCGGATGGGCTCCGACCCCCGCTCCACCGTGGGCACCGCCACCGACGCCAACGCGATGCTGCGCATCCTCTTCAGCCGGCTCGGCACACCGCACATCGGCCCGCCCGCCGCGTACTCCTTCAACACGGCCTCGGTCTCGGCGACCGGTGGCTTCACGGTCGACCGCGGGGCCGAGAAGACGAAGACCGAGAAGGTCAGCTTCAGCCGCACCGGTGGCATGTGCACCCACTGCGAGGGCCGGGGCACGGTCTCCGACATCGACCTCACCCAGCTGTACGACGACGCCAAGTCGCTCTCCGAGGACCCGTTCACCATCCCCACGTACACCGGGGACGGCTGGGTGGTACGGGTCATCTCCGAGTCGGGCTTCTTCGACAAGGGCAAGCCGATCCGCGAGTACACCAAGAAGGAGCGGCACGACTTCCTGTACCGCGAGCCGACCAAGGTGAAGATCAACGGGGTCAACCTCACCTACGAGGGTCTGATCCCGAAGCTCCAGAAGACCTTCCTGTCCAAGGACCGGGAGTCGATGCAGCCGCACATCCGGGCCTTCGTGGACCGGGCGGTCACCTTCGCCGAGTGTCCCGAGTGCGACGGCACCCGGCTCAGCGAACAGGCCCGCTCCTCCAAGATCGGCAAGGTCGGCATCGCCGACGCGTGCGCGATGGAGATCCGCGACCTGGCCGGCTGGGTCCGCGGACTCGAGGAGGCGTCGGTGGCGCCGCTGCTCACCAAGCTCCAGCACACCCTGGACTCATTCGTGGAGATCGGCCTCGGCTATCTCTCGCTGGACCGGGCCTCGGGCACGCTCTCCGGCGGCGAGGCGCAGCGCACCAAGATGATCCGCCATCTCGGCTCCTCGCTCACCGATGTCACCTACGTCTTCGACGAGCCCACCATCGGTCTGCACCCGCACGACATCCAGCGGATGAACAACCTGCTGCTGCGGCTGCGGGACAAGGGCAACACGGTGCTCGTGGTGGAGCACAAGCCGGAGACGATCGCCATCGCCGACCATGTCGTGGACCTCGGCCCCGGCGCCGGGACGGCGGGCGGCACCGTGTGCTTCGAGGGCACCGTCGAGGGGCTGCGGGCGAGCGACGGCGTCACCGGCCGCCATCTCGACGACCGGGCCACGCTCAAGGAGACGGTCCGCAAGGCCACCGGGCAACTGGAGATCCGCGGCGCGTCCGCGAACAACCTGCGGGACGTCGACGTCGACATCCCGCTCGGGGTGCTCTGCGTCGTCACCGGCGTCGCCGGTTCCGGCAAGAGCTCGCTCGTCCACGGCTCCATCCCGGCCCCGGAGGGCGTGGTCTCGGTGGACCAGACCCCGATCCGGGGCTCGCGCCGGAGCAACCCGGCCACGTACACCGGGCTGCTGGACCCGATCCGCAAGGCGTTCGCGAAGGCCAACGGCGTCAAGCCGGCCCTGTTCAGCGCCAACTCCGAGGGCGCCTGCCCCACCTGCAACGGCGCGGGCGTCATCTACACCGACCTCGCGATCATGCAGAGTGTGGCCACCACCTGCGAGGACTGCGAGGGCAAGCGGTTCAGCGCCTCGGTGCTGGAGTACCACCTCGGCGGCCGTGACATCAGCGAGGTGCTGGCGATGCCGGTGACCGAGGCCGAGGAGTTCTTCGGCAGCGGCGAGGCACGCACCCCGGCGGCGCACAAGATCCTTCAGTGGCTGACGGACGTCGGACTCGGCTATCTCACCCTCGGCCAGCCGCTCACCACGCTCTCCGGTGGCGAGCGGCAGCGGCTCAAGCTGGCCGTCCACATGGCCGGCAAGGGCGGGGTCTACGTGCTCGACGAGCCGACCACCGGGCTGCACCTCGCCGATGTGGAGCAGTTGCTCGGTCTGCTGGACCGGCTCGTGGACTCCGGCAAGTCGGTCATCGTCATCGAGCACCACCAGGCCGTCATGGCGCACGCCGACTGGATCGTCGACCTCGGCCCCGGCGCCGGTCACGACGGTGGCCGCGTCGTCTTCGAGGGCACCCCGGCCGACCTCGTGGCCGCCCGGTCCACCCTCACCGGTGAGCATCTCGCGGAGTACGTCGGCGGCTGACCGGAATCCTCGTGGGGCGCGCCGCCGTGCGGTGGCTCAGCGGCGCACCCGGGGCATCCCCAGCCCGATCCAGGAGATGATCTCCCGCTGGATCTCGTTGTTGCCGCCGCCGAAGGTGAAGACGACGCTGCTGCGGTAGCCGCGCTCCAGCTCGCCGTGGAGGACCTCGCCCGCCGAGCCCTCCTTGAGCGGACCGGCGGCGCCGACGACCTCCATCAGCCAGGCGTAGGCGTCGCGGCGCGCCTCGGAGCCGTACACCTTGACGGCGGAGGCGTCCTGCGGGGTGAGGGCCTCCCGCTCGAGGGCCTCGACCATCTGCCAGTTGAGCAGCTTCATGGCGTCCAGCCGGGCGTGGGTGCGGGCCAGCCGGGCGCGGACCCAGCCCAGGTCGATCACCCGGCGGCCGTCGGGGAGCTTGGTGTCGGCGGCCCACTGGCGGACGCCGCGCAGGGCGCGGATGGCCATGGTGCCGTGGGCGGCGAGGGTGACCCGCTCGTAGTTGAGCTGGGTGGTGATCATGCGCCAGCCCTCGTTCTCGGCGCCGACGCGGCGGGTGGCCGGAACGCGGATGTTCTCGTAGTAGCTGGCGGTGGTGTCGTGGGAGGCGAGGGTCTTGATGAGGGTGGAGGAGTAGCCGGGGTCGTCGGTCGGGACCAGCAGGATGCTGATGCCCTTGTGGGGTTTGGCGTCGGGGTCGGTCCGGACCGCGAGCCAGACCCAGTCGGCGGTGTCGCCGTTGGTGGTCCAGGTCTTCTGGCCGTTGATGATGTAGTCGTCGCCGTCGCGCACCGCGCGGGTCTTGAGGGAGGCGAGGTCGGTACCGGCGTCGGGCTCGCTGTAGCCGATCGCGAAGTCGATCTCGCCGGAGAGCACCTTGGGCAGGAAGTACGCCTTCTGCTCCTCGGTGCCGAACCGCATGATGGTGGGCCCGACGGTGTTGAGCGCCATCAGCGGCAGCGGCACCCCGGCCTGGGCCGCCTCGTCGAAGAAGATGAACTGCTCGACCGGGCCGAGCCCGCGCCCGCCGTACTCCCGTGGCCAGCCCACCCCCAGCCAGCCGTCGGTGCCGAGTCGGCGGATGGTCTCGCGGTAGAACCGCTTCTGCCCGGTGGAGTCGGCGTAGCGGGCATAGGCGTCATCGGGGACCAGTTCGGCGAAGTACGCGCGCAGTTCATCGCGCAACCGCCGCTGATCAGGGGTGTATTCGAGGTCCACGGCCCCTCCTGGAGTCTCGCGTGCGCCATGACGGCGGGCTGGGAGCGTCCTGGGATCGAGGGGCACGGTAGAACGTGTTCCAACAATACGGAAGGGCCGTGGACCGGACCGGTCGGCCCGGTCCACGGCCCGGGTCTCAGCCCTCCGCCCGGGGCGGGGTGTCCTCGCCGCCCGGCAGTACGGACCGTACCGGCCGGCCCGGACGCCAGGTGCGCAGCACCATCCGCCCGTTCTCCAGGGCGGTGTGCATCACCTCGGTCACCTCGGCGCGGAAGAGGTGGAAGGGCTCGGGCGGCCGGACCTCCGCGGCGAAGCGGGCGAGCGTCCCGGGGTCGGTCACCTCGACCGCCCGGCCGCTCACCCGCACGTCGCCCTCGGTGAGGTCCGCGCCCGGACCGGGGTTGGCCTGCACCGAGAACCGCGGATCACGGCGCAGGTCCAGCGCCTTGCGGGACTCGGGCATCATGCCGAGCCACAACTCACCGGAGAGGAAGTTCACTTCGAGCGGGGTCAGCCGCGGGGAGCCGTCCTGGCGCAGGGTGGCCAGCACATGGTGGCGGTAGCGCCGGAAGCGGTCCTGGGCGTAGTCGGCGAAGGCGGGCTCGGCCGCCGCGAATCCGGCCCAGCTGGTGGTCGGGTAGGTCATCGTCATGGCGCCCATGCTCGGACCGTTTCCGGACACCTCCTGTCGGGATTTCCGGGCTTCCCACTCCCGCGCCTGATCCGGGGGCAGATACGCGTTCCACTCGGTGCCCGGCAGCGGATAGGCGACCCAGGTGCGGGCGTAGTCCGGGGGCCGGGCCTGCCCGCGCCGCAGCAGCAGCGCGGTCGGTTCCCGGGCGGCGCGGCGCAGCAGCGCCGCCCGGGTGGTGGACCGGTTGTTCCCGCTGGTCTGGGCGGAGGAGCAGCCGGCGTGGTACGCGACGGGCAGGGCGCGGTCGCCGGTCACCAGGCAGGGCGGCCGCAGCCCCAGCCGCTGCAGCCCCTTCGCGGCGGTGCGATAGCGGCCGGTGGTGGCGTCGGACTGCTCGGCGGTGTGGTTGAGGATGACGATCTGGCTCGCCAGATGGAGCGTGATGATCACCCCGAGGGCGACCGCCAGGTGCTGCGGTGAGCGCGCGGCCCGTACGGCGCGGAACACCAGCCCGGCGATCGGCAGCGCCAGCAGCGCGTACGAGGGCATCAGGAAGCGCGGTGCGGAGTAGCCGATGAGCAGCAGATAGGGCAGGGCGAGAGTGGCCGCGCAGGCGATGGGCAGCACGGTCAGCGGTACGGCGGGGGGCCGGACCGCCGGGCGGCCGAGCCCCACCCGCACCCGGCGCAGCTCCTGGCGGTCGCGCAGGGCGATGTGGACGGCGAGGAGGGTCAGCACGGGCAGCGCCAGCCACCACACGGTCAGCTCCGGATGGCGCAGCGGCACCTCGCAGGGGCGGCACAGCTGGGGCCCGTTGAGGCTGCGCAGCGCGGCGCCGGCGCTGAAGTGGAGGCCCATGCCGCCCTCGACATCGCTGGAGGCGCTCAGCCGCTCCCCGATGCCGCCGAAGCGGTCGTACGCCTCGCCGATCCACTGGGCGGCGCCGAGCAGCGGTCCGGCGATCAGCGGAAGCAGGGCGGGCCGCCAGGTGCGCATCCCGATCGCGCCGATCAGCAGCGGCAGGGCGAGCCATCCCCCGTCGGGGGTGCGCACCAGGGTGACGCCCGCGAGGACGGCGGCCAGCCACCAGCGGGCGTTCGGTTCGTCCGGCACCCGGAGGAACCAGCCGACGGCGGCGACGGCGCCGATCGCCACCCAGAGGTTGGGCATCACCGCGGGCCCGCTGATCTGGGTGATCCACAGCCCGGAGAACAGCAGCGCGGCCAGGGCCACCTGGGGCGCGGGCAGCAGCCGGGTCCAGACCCGGAAGGCGCCGTAGAGCGCGCCCGCGGACAGCAGCATCAGCAGGATCCGCAGCGCCGGAATGGAGTCGGTGGCGGAGACGATCGGCGCGACCAGGAAACTGACACCGCGCGAGCGGGGTGCGCTGAAGTACGCGGGCGGGGTGCGCGGATCGACCTGGGAGACATACACGGACTCGTCCCAGCCCAGCGCGTGGCCGGTGTGCGGGATCACCACGGCGAGCTGGACCACGGCGTATCCGATGGCGACCAGACCGAGCCAGGGGGCCGGACGGCGGTACCGCTGCGGCGGGCGGGGCTGGGGGCGCGGGGGCAGGACGGCGGCCGCCGGTGCGGCAGTATTCTCCATGCGCGCACCATATGATGACTATGTACCTTTTTCGTCCTATTAGGCCGTTCGGCTCAGTGTCCAAGGGGTGCCAGGGACGCGGCGGATCCGTACGCTGTTGCAGCGGTGCACACCCCCATCCGGCGGAGGACGGACACACCTATGAAAATGCTCATCAACGTCCCCGAGACCGTGGTCCCCGACGCGCTGCGCGGACTGGCCGCCTGCCACCCCGAGCTGATCGTCGACGTCGACAACCGGGTGATCGTCCGGCGGGACGCGCCGGTCGAGGGCAAGGTGGGACTGGTCTCCGGCGGCGGGTCGGGGCATGAACCGCTGCACGGCGGCTTCGTGGGCCCCGGCATGCTCGACGCCGCCTGCCCCGGCGAGGTGTTCACCTCCCCGGTGCCGGACCAGATGGTGCGCGCGGCGGCCGCGGTGGACAGCGGCAAGGGCGTGCTGTTCATCGTCAAGAACTACACGGGCGACGTGCTCAACTTCGACATGGCCGCCGAGCTCGCCGAGGACGAGGGCATCCAGGTCGCCAAGGTCCTGGTCAACGACGACGCGGCGGTCACCGACAGCCTCTACACGGCGGGCCGGCGCGGCACCGGCGCCACCCTGTTCGTGGAGAAGATCGCGGGCGCGGCGGCCGACGAGGGCGCGCCGCTGGAGCGGGTGGAGTCGATCGCCCGGCGGGTGAACGAGCTCTCGCGGAGCTTCGGCGTCGCGCTCAGCGCCTGCTCCACCCCGGCCAAGGGCGGCCCCACCTTCGATCTGCCCGCCGGGGAGCTGGAGTTGGGCGTGGGCATCCACGGCGAGCCGGGGCGTGAGCGGCGGGCGATGATGACCTCCCACGAGATCGCCGACTACGCGGTGGAGGTGGTGATCGAGGACCTGCGCCCGGACAGCCCGGTGCTGCTGCTCGTCAACGGCATGGGGGCGACCCCGCAGCTGGAGCTGTACGGCTTCGCCGCCGAGGTGCACCGGGCGCTCGGCGAGCGCCGGGTGGCGGTGGCGCGTACGCTCGTCGGCAACTACGTCACATCACTCGACATGGCGGGCGCCTCGATCACGCTGTGCCAGGTCGACGAGGACCTCCTGCGGCTGTGGGACGCGCCGGTGCGGACCGCCGGGCTGCGCTGGGGCGCCTGAGACCGGCCGGCCCCCCGATACGTACGCTGTCGCCATTGGCTACACCCCGAGGAGGCGTCTGTGTCCAGCAGTGAACCCGCCGTCGACGACGTGCTCGACACCCCTTTCTTCCTCCGATGGCTCACCGCCGCGGCCACCTCCGTGAGCCGTGAGGCGGCCCGTCTCACCGACCTGGACTCCGCGATCGGCGACGCCGACCACGGCACCAATATGCAGCGCGGCTTCGCCGCCGTGACCGAGGCGCTGGAGAAGGAGCCCCCGGGCTCGCCCGGGGCCACGCTCATCCTGGCCGGGCGCCAGCTGATCTCCAAGGTCGGCGGGGCCTCCGGACCGCTGTACGGCACGCTGCTGCGGCGCGCCGGCAAGGCGCTCGGCGACGCCGAGCAGATCACCCCGCAGCAGTTGGCGGACGCGCTGCGGGCCGGGGTGGACGCGGTGGCGCAGCTCGGTGGCGCCGCGCCCGGCGACAAGACGATGCTGGACGCGCTGCTCCCCGCCGTCGAGGCGCTGGGCGGGGACGCCGGGTCGTTCGCGGCCGCGGGCGAGGCCGCCGAGAAGGGGGCGCTGGCCACCGTGCCGATGCTGGCCCGCAAGGGCAGGGCCAGCTATCTGGGTGACCGCAGCGTGGGCCACCAGGACCCGGGCGCCACCTCTTCCGCGCTGATCATCGGCGCGCTGGCGGAGGCGGCCCGATGACCGAGGAGAGCGGGAAGGTCGGCATAGTCCTGGTGTCGCACAGCGCGGCGGTGGCCGACTCCGTCGCCGAGCTGGCGAAGGCGCTGTCCGGCGGCGGCACGGCGCCGGTCCGCGCCGCGGGCGGCACCCCGGACGGCGGCTTCGGCACCAGTCCGGAGCTGATAGCGGAGGCGGCCCAGGCGGTCGACCGGGGCGCCGGAGTGGCGGTCCTGGTGGACCTGGGCAGCGCGGTCCTGTCCGTCAAGGCGCTGCTGGCCGAGGGCGACGAACTGCCCGACGGCACCCGATTGGTGGACGCGCCGCTCGTGGAGGGCGCGGTCGCGGCGCTCGTCACCGCCTCGACCGGGGCGGATGTGGAGGCGGTGCTCCAGGCGGCCTCGGAGGCGTACGACTACCGCAAGGTCTGATACCGCCGCACGCCATTGAACGGGCCCCGCCGACACCGGCGGGGCCCTGTTCCGTCCGAGCCCCGTTCCGTCCGAGCCCCCGTTCCGCCCGAACCCAGTTCCCCCCCAACCCAGTTCCGTCCGGGCTCTGTTCATCTTTCAACGAACACTCAGGACGCATATTTGCACCGCCGCTTATTCCGCTGATACTCGGCGCGTACGGGGCGAGTTGCCCGGTTTCGGACCGCTCCGGGCCCGGTGACAGCACCCCGCCCCCTTCGGCCGTCAAGTGATAGGCGCGATAGCAGAACGGGCTTCCGAATCCGTCGATCTTGCGTCTAGACTGCTCATGTCCGAGTGGGGGGACCGGCGGCACTCAGGGGGAATAAATGAGCGCAATTGAGTGTGCCCGCGCGCACCTGGCATCCATCGAACCGATGATGTCCACGCGGGTGTCGCACCGGCCGGGGTCCCTTTGTGGCCCGGCCCGGATTCCATGCGCGGAAATGACCTCTCCGCGCCGACCGGACGATTCCCTGAGCGTCTGATCTTCGCACCCTTCACGGGGCGTTCGACATATCGACCATGGCGGCGGTCGCGTCTCACGTCTGCCTTCATGGCGCCGTACAGAGCACGGACGGCAATCCATCTTTTTCCATACAAAGCAAGGGTTTCCGCGTGCCTGTTTTCTTCTCCTTAATCAACGGATTTCGACATTTCGACGTGGAGGAGTCAGTCGCATGACCACACCCACGCTCAGCCCCGGCCGCTTGGATGCGGATACCGTCCGCGAGTCGGTGGACGTCGTACTCGAAGATTTCCTGACGGCCAAGGCCAGCACCACCCCGCAGCACCATCTGCCCTATCTCTCCGGGCTGCTCAGGGATTTCCTGTCCGGCGGAAAGCGCATACGGCCCCTGCTGTGTGTCACCGGCTGGCAGGCCGTCGGCGGCGGCGAGGACACCGAGACGGTGTTCCGGGTGGCCGCCTGCCTGGAGATGTTCCACGCCTTCGCGCTGATCCACGACGACGTCATGGACGACAGCGACACCCGTCGCGGCCGGCCGACCATCCATCGCACCCTGGCCGCGCTGTGCACCACCGACCGCAGCCCCGATCAGATCGAGCGGTTCGGGGTCAGCGGGGCGGTGCTGCTCGGCGACCTCGCCCTCACCTGGTCGGACGAGCTCCTGCACTCGGCCGGCCTGACCCCCGTCCAGTTCGACGCCGTGCTGCCGCTGCTGTCGGAGATGCGCACCGAGGTGATGCTGGGCCAGTACCTCGATCTGCAGGCCACCGGGGAGCTGACGGACGACGTCGAGGCCACCCTCACGGTCAACCGGTACAAGACCGCCAAGTACACCATCGAGCGTCCGCTGCACGTCGGAGCCGCCATCGCGGGCGCCCGCCCGGAGGCCATGGAGGCGTTCACCGCCTACGCCCTGCCGCTCGGCGAGGCGTTCCAGCTCCGCGACGATCTGCTGGGCGTGTACGGCGATCCGGAGTCGACCGGCAAGTCCCAGCTGGACGATCTGCGGGCCGGGAAGAACACCACCCTGATCGCGCTCGCCCTGCGCGGCTCCGACAGCGTCCAGGCGGCGCGGCTGCGCAGCCTCATCGGCAATCCGCTGCTGGACGAGCGGGACGCCGCGACCATTCAGGAGATCTTCGCCGCCACCACCGCCCGGGACGCCGTCGAGCAGATGATCGACGACCGCCGGACGCAGGCCCTGCGGGCCCTCGACGACGCCCCATTCACCGCGGACGCGGTCAACGCGCTGAAGCAGATCGCCCGCATGGCCACTGTGAGGAACTCATGACGACAGGATTTTCCACGGCCGGGGCCCAGCACATCCGCCGGAACAGCGTCCGCCCGTACCTGGCGGAGTGCACCCGCCGCTTCCAGGAGATGTTCGACCGCCATGTCGTCACCCGGCCCACCAAGGTCGAATTGACCGACGCGGAACTGCGCGAGGTCGTCGACGACTGCAACGCGGCGGTGGCCCCGCTCGGCAAATCGGTTTCCGATGAGCGCTGGATATCCTATGTGGGGGTGGTGCTGTGGTCCCAGAGCCCCCGCCATATCAAGGACATGGAGGCGTTCAAGGCCGTCTGCGTCCTGAACTGCGTGACGTTCGTGTGGGACGACATGGATCCCGCACTCCACGACTTCGGCCTCTTCCTGCCCGAGCTGCGCAAGATCTGCGAGAAGTACTACGGCCCCGAGGACGCGGAGGTCGCGTACGAGGCGGCCCGCGCCTTCGTCACCAGCGACCATATGTTCCGCAACTCGCCCATCAAGGCGGCGTTGTGCACCACCTCCCCCGAGCAGTATTTCCGTTTCCGGGTCACCGACATCGGCGTCGACTTCTGGATGAAGATGTCGTATCCGATCTACCGGCATCCGGAGTTCACCGAACACGCCAAGACCAGCCTGGCCGCGCGCATGACCACCCGCGGACTCACCATCGTCAACGACTTCTACTCCTATGACCGCGAGGTCTCCCTGGACCAGATCACCAACTGTTTCCGGCTCTGCGATGTGAGCGATGAGACGGCGTTCAAGGAGTTCTTCCAGGCCCGGCTGGATGACATGGTCGAGGACATCGAGTGCATCAAGGCGTTCGACCGGCTGACGCAGGACGTCTTCCTCGATCTGATCTACGGCAACTTCGTCTGGACCACCAGCAACAAGCGCTACAAGACGGCCGTCAACGACGTCAACTCTCGCATCCAGTGAGGGAACGGGGATCCGTGACTCCCGCGAAGAGCTCCGCACAGCCGGAGCGCTCCTGGACCACCGGCACCGCGCCCGGCTCGGTGCCGCTGCTGGGGCACACCCTGGCGCTCTGGCGCCGTCCGCTTCAGTTCCTGGCCTCCCTGCCCGCCCACGGCGATCTGGTGGAGGTCAGGCTGGGACCCAGCCGCGCCTATCTGGCCTGCCACCCCGAGCTGGTCCGTCAGGTGCTGCTCAATCCCCGGGTGTTCGACAAGGGCGGGGTCTTCGACAAGGCGCGGCAGCTGCTCGGGAACAGCCTCTCGGTCTCCCGGGGCGAGGACCACCGCTACCAGCGCCGGATGATCCAGCCCGCGTTCCACACCCCTAAGATCGCCGCCTACACCGCCGCGGTCGCCGATGACACCCGCGCCGCGATCGGCTCCTGGGAGCCGGGGCGCACCCTGGACATCAGCGACACCATGCACGCCCTGCTGATGCGGGTGGCCGCGCGGACGCTGTTCTCCACCGGGATCGACGAGGCGACGATCGACGAGGCACGCCACTGTCTGCGCATCGTCTCGGACGGCATCTACAAGCGCACGATGGCGCCTTTGGGGATCATGGAGAAGCTCCCCACCCCGGGCAACCGGCGCTATGACCGGGCCAATGCCCGGCTGCGGCAGATCGTGGACGAGATGATCCGCGAGCGCCGGCGCTCCGGCGCCGACCACGGCGATCTGCTCTCCACGCTGCTGCGCGCCGAACACCCCGAGACCGGGAAGGGCCTTGACGACGGCGAGGTCCTCGACCAGGTGGTCACCTTCCTGGTGGCCGGGAGCGAGACCACCGCCTCGACCCTGGCCTTCGTCTTCCATCTCCTGGGCGCCCACCCGGAGGTGGAGAAGCGGGTGCACGCCGAGATCGACGAGGCCCTGGAGGGCCGCAGCCCCACCTTCGAGGACCTGCCGTCCCTGGAGTACACCCGCGGGGTCATCACCGAGTCGCTGCGGCTGTATCCGCCGTCCTGGATGGCGATGCGGGTCACGGCGGACGAGACCGAACTCGGCGGCCGGACCGTCCCGGCGGGGACGATGATCCTCTACAGCGCCCAGGCGCTGCACCACAACCCCGAACTGTTCCCCGACCCGGAGCGGTTCGACCCGGAGCGCTGGCTCGGCGACCGCGCCAAGGAGGTGGAGCGCGGGGCGTTGCTCCCGTTCGGCGCGGGCAGCCACAAGTGCATCGGCGACGTCCTGGCGCTGACCGAGACCGCCCTCATCGTGGCGACGATCGCGAGCCGCTGGCGTCTGCGCCCGGTGCCCGGGACGACGTTGCGCCCCGAGCCGAAGGCGACACTCGAACCCGGCCCGCTGCCCATGGTGTGCGAGCCGCGCTGACGACGTCCGGTCCGGGGTCCGCCCCGGACCGGGCGCCCCGTACCTTCCGTACCCCACCTCGCGAGTGAAGGACATCTTCCGCATGAGGACCGCGCAGCACCCGGCGACGCGCCACTGGCGGCACGCCGTCGCCCCCGGCGGGCTTCCGCTGGCCGGCCATGCCCTGCTCATGGGCCGCAAACCGCTTCAGTTCCTGGCCTCCCTGCCCGCCCACGGCGATCTGGTCGAGCTCCGGCTGGGGCCCCGGCCCGTCTATCTGCCCTGTCATCCGGAGCTGATCCAGCAGGTGCTGGTGAACGCGCGGGTCTACGACACCGGCGGGCCGGTCAAGGAGAAGGCCAAGCCCATCCTGGGCAACGGCCTGATCACCTCCGACTGGGCGGACCACCGGCGACAGCGCCGGCTGGTGCAGCCCGCCTTCCACACCGCCCGGATCGCCAAGTACGCCGAGGTGATGGAGCGGGAGTGCGAGGCCGAGTCGACGGCGTGGACGGCGCGCCGCCCCATCGACGTGAGCCACGAGATGCTCGCGCTCACCGCGCGGGTGACGGCCCGTGCGCTCTTCTCGACCGATATGGCACCGCATGCCGTGGCCGAGATCCAGCACTGTCTGCCCATCGTCGTGGAGGGCGCCTACCGGCAGGCGATCGACCCCACCGGGCTGCTGGCCAAGCTCCCGCTCGCGGCGAACCGGGGCTTCGACGACGCGCTCGCCCGGCTCAACCAGCTCATCGACCGCATGATCGACGACTACAAGGCGTCGGACGACGGCGACCGCGGCGATGTGCTGTCCGCGCTCTTCGCGGCGCAGGACGACGAGACCGGCGGCACGATGTCGGACCAGGAGATTCACGACCAGGTCATGACCCTGCTGCTGGCCGGGATCGAGACCACCGCCTCCGCGCTGACCTGGACCTGGTTCCTGCTCGGCCGCAACCCCCTGGCCGAGGCCGCGCTGCACGCCGAGGTCGACGAGGTGCTGGGCGGGCGCGCCCCGCGCTACGCCGACGTCCCCCGGCTCGCGTACACCCAGCGGGTGTTCAGCGAGGCGCTGCGGCTCTTCCCGCCCGCGTGGCTGTTCACCCGGACCACGACCGAGACCACCGAGCTCGGCGGGCGGCGGCTGCCCCCGGCGTCGGACGTGCTGATCAGCCCGTACGTGCTGCACCGCGACCCGGCCCTCTTCCCCCGCCCGGAGTCCTTCGACCCGGACCGCTGGCTCCCCGAGCGGGCCAAGGAGGTGACGCGCGGCTCGTATCTGCCGTTCGGCGGTGGCAGCCGCAAGTGCATCGGCGATGTCTTCGGCATGACGGAGGCGACGCTCACCCTGGCCGCGATCGCGGGCCGCTGGCGGATGCGCCCGATTCCGGGGACGAAGATCCGGCCGAGGCCGCAGATGAGCCTCACGGCCGGTCCGCTGCGGATGATTCCGGAACCACGCTGAACGCCGTGCTCCACGGACCCTACGGACCGCGGTGGCCGGCCACCGCGGTCCGTGGAGTGCTCCTGGCCGGGGGCTCAGGCGTCCGGAACGCGGGCTCGGGCGTCCGGAACCGGGGTGAAACGTACCGGCAGTCGCCGCAGCCCGCGCAGCATCAGGCTGGGCCGCCAGGCGAGCTCGGCCGGATCGGCGTCCAGGGCCAGCTCGGGGCAGCGCTCCAGCAGGGCCCGGAAGGCGATGGCCCCTTCGAGCCGGGCGAGCGGGGCGCCCAGACAGTGGTGGACGCCATGGCCGAAGCCGAGATGGCCGCGCGGTGCGCGCCGGATGTCGAAGCGGTCCGGCTCGGCGAAGCGCCGGGGGTCGCGCGACCCGGCGGCCAGGACGACCCCGACCGGCTCCCCGGCCGGAATGGTCGTGCCCGCGATCTCCACCGGCTCCCGGGTGAAGCGGAACGCGGCGCTCTCCACCGGGCCGTCGTAGCGCAGCATCTCCTCGATCGCGCCCTCCAGCAGCGACCAGTCGGCGCGCAGCGCGGCCAGTTGCTCGGGGTGGCGGAGCAGGGCGAGGGTGCCGCTGGAGATCAGGTTGGCGGAGGTCTCGTAGCCCGCGACCAGCAGCACAAAGGTCATGCCGAGCATCTCCTCGTCGGAGAGCGCGTCGCCGTCCCCGTCCATGGTGCGGACCAGGGCGCTGAGCAGATCGTCGCCGGATGCGCGGCGCTTGGTCTCGATGAGCTCCGCGAAGTAGCCCGTCAGGGCCTGGGCGGCGGCACCGGCGGCCTCCGGGCGGCTCAGGTCGGTGCTCTCGAGGTACCAGTCGTGGAACGCCTTGCGATCCGTCTCCGGCACGCCCAGCAGCTCGCAGATGACGGCCAGGGGCAGCGGCAGCGCGTAGTCCTCGACGAGGTCGGCCCGGCCCAGCGGGGCCATCGCGTCCAGCAGTTCGTCCGCGATCTGCCGGACGCGGGGGCGCAGGGCCTCGATCCGGCC
This sequence comes from Streptomyces rugosispiralis, assembly GCF_024505145.1. Lineage (GTDB taxonomy): Bacteria > Actinomycetota > Actinomycetes > Streptomycetales > Streptomycetaceae > Streptomyces > Streptomyces rugosispiralis. Next base: position 102,066 of record NZ_JANIAA010000003.1, read on the forward strand.
CGGGGTGAAGGCACGGGCCACCAGCCCCCGCAGCCGGGTGTGGTGCGGCGGGTCGGTCTGCACCATGTTCCGCCCGATGGCGTTGCCGCCGTCGTCCTGCCACGCGGCCGAGTACCGGACGTCATTGCTCAGCCGGGGATCGGTCAGCGCGGCGCGGACCTCCTCGTGGCCGACGACGAGCCAGAACTCACCGGAGACGTCGGTGCGCACCCGGTGGACCGGGCCCCGCTCCCGCAGACGTGCGTAGACCGGATACGGGTTGACGACGAAATCCGCGCCGAGCGCGGACAGATCCTGGGGCATGTGATCCCCTCAGTCGGTTGGCGGCTTCCCCCGAAGCCAGAACCGGGGATCGTTCCCCGCTCTGGCGATGATCTTAACACCTAACCGGAGAGATTCCCCCGGTTAGTGTTAGGGTTGCGGGCCATGGGCAGCCGTGTGGAGAAAGAGACACCGTTGCGCCGAGACGCACGGCGCAACCGCGAGATGCTGATAGCTGCCGCCCGGGAGATCTACACGGATCAGGGTGTGGACGCCCCGCTCGACGACATCGCCCGTCGGGCCGGAGTCGGCAGCGCCACCCTCTACCGGCGGTTCGCCGGCCGGGCGGAACTCATCGAGGCGGTATTCGGCGATTCCCTTCGGGACATTCTGCGGGCCGCCGAGGAGGCCCGCTCCGCGACCGACGCCTGGGCCGGGCTCACAGCCTACCTGGAGCGCATCTTCGGGCTGCTCGCCGCCGACCGGGGCACCAACGACCTGATGACCACCGGCATCCAGGGCGTCCCCTCGCTCGACGCGCTCCGTAAGGAGAACCACAAGACGCTCGACGACCTCCTGGGCCGCGCCCAGAAGCAGGGCAAGGTCCGGCCGGACGCCACGGCGGAGGACCTCCAGTTCATGCTGGCCGCGCTCGGCCGCGCGGTCCCCGGCTCGACCGTGGCCGCACCGCTGGCCTGGCGGCGCTATCTGGCCCTGCTGCTCGACGGGCTGCGCCCCGAGGGGTCCCATCCGCTCCCGGCCCCCTCGCTCACCCCGGACCAGCTCAACGCCGCCATGCTCCAGCTCGGCAAGGTACGGCGGCCGCGCACGGGACGCGCCGACTAGGGGGTCTCCGGGGCGGGCCGACCAGAGGGTCTCCGGGGCGGGCCGACGCGGGGCCCCGAGGGGGCGGCCGACGAAGGGCAGCCTGGGAAGGACGTGTCACCACAGTGGCCGGGTGAAGTATGTCGCCCGCCTACATATCCGAGCCGAACTGCGGATTTCTACGGTGTGGCAACACAAAACCGTCCCCGCACCTCGCTCGGAAGTGGTGACCCATGCCTACCCCGGATTCTCCGGCGCCCGCTCCCCCGACCCCGCCCGGCTCACTGCGCCGTATCGTCGCCGCGAGCCTCATCGGCACCACCATCGAGTGGTACGACTTCTTCCTCTACGGCTCGGCCGCCGCGCTCGTCTTCAACAAGCTCTTCTTCCCGGACTCCGACCCGCTCGTCGGCACGCTGCTGTCGTTCCTGACCTACGCGGTCGGCTTCGCCGCCCGGCCCATCGGCGCCCTGGTCTTCGGCCATTACGGCGACCGGCTCGGCCGTAAGAAGCTGCTGATCCTGAGCCTGCTGATGATGGGCGGCGCGACCTGCGCCATCGGGCTGCTGCCCACCCACGCCACGGTCGGCTCGGCGGCGCCCGTACTGCTCACCACGCTGCGTCTGGTCCAGGGGTTCGCACTGGGCGGCGAATGGGGCGGGGCGGTGCTGCTGGTTTCGGAGCACGGGGACGCGCGGCGGCGCGGGTTCTGGGCGTCCTGGCCGCAGACCGGCGCCCCCGCGGGCCAACTGCTGGCCACCGGGGTGCTCTCCGCGCTGACGGCCACGCTCTCCGACGACGCCTTCGAGTCCTGGGGGTGGCGGGTGCCGTTCCTGCTCTCGGGGGTGCTGGTGCTGATCGGCCTGTGGATTCGTCTCTCTGTCGATGAATCGCCGGTGTTCAAGGCCGCGCTGGCCCGGGCCGAGGCCCGTAAGGCGGCAGCGGGCGGGGCCGAGGACACCGCCGAGAAGATGCCACTGGTGGCGGTCCTGCGCGACCACTGGCGGGATGTGCTGATCGCCATGGGCGCGCGGATGGCCGAGAACATCAGCTACTACGTCATCACCGCCTTCGTCCTCGTCTACGCGACCTCCGACCATGTGGGCCTGGGCAAGCAGACCGCGCTCAACGCCGTACTGGTCGCGTCGGCCGTGCACTTCGCGGTCATTCCGGCATGGGGCGCGCTGTCGGACCGGATCGGGCGCCGTCCGGTGTATCTCCTGGGCGCGGTGGGCGTGGGCGCGTGGGCCTTCCCGTTCTTCCTCCTCATCGACACCAAGGGCTTCCCGGCCCTGGTGCTCGCCGTGACGGTCGGGCTGATCTTCCACGGGGCGATGTACGCGCCCCAGGCGGCCTTCTTCTCCGAGATGTTCGCGACCCGGATGCGGTATTCGGGTGCCTCGATCGGCGCGCAGTTCGCGTCCGTCGCGGCCGGTGCGCCCGCACCGCTCATCGCCACCGCGCTGCTGGCCGACTACGACAGCGCCACGCCGATCGCCCTCTATGTGATCGCGGCGGCGCTGCTCACCCTGGTGGCCGTGGGCATCGCCAAGGAGACCCGGGACCGCGATCTGGCCTCCGTCGAACCGACCTCGGCCCCCTCCCCCGGGTCCGGGTCGGCGGCGGAGACGGCGGAGCCGGCGGAGCGCCCGGCCCGTTCGGCCTCGGCTCAGTAGCCCATGGCGGAGGCCAGGCGGTGCAGCCGCAGGGCGAGCTGGATCTCCAGGGAGCGGGCGGGTGACTGCCAGTCGGGGCCGAGCAGCCGCCCGACCCGCTCCAGCCGCTGCGCCACCGTGTTGACGTGCACGTGGAGGGCGTCCTTCGTACGGGCCGGGCTCATCCCGCCGGCGAAGTACGCGTCGAGCGTGCGGATCAATTCGGTGCCGCGCCGCTCGTCGTAGTCGATGACGGCGCCCACGGTGCGGTTCACGAAGTCCTGGACGCCGGTGCCGTCCGGGGCGCCCTCGCGGGTCCCGGCCAGCAGCAGACCGAGGAAGCCGAAGTCCTCGGCGGCGGCGCCCTGTCCGGCCCGGCCCAGCACCCGCAGGGCGGCCAGACAGCGCCGGGCCTCGGCGTAGCCCGTGGCGACCTCCCCGGGGCGCGCGGCGGGCGCCGGGACCGGCGCGGAGGCGCCCACGGTGACCGCGGCGTGCACGGCGGTGCCCAGCTGGCGGGCGGTGCGGCGGGCGAGGGCGTCGGCGGTGTCGCCGTCGGCGAGCGGCAGCAGCAGGACGGTGCCGCCGTCGCGGGCGGCGGCCAGACCGTGCCGGGTGGCCGCCAGATGGGACGCGGCGGACCACAGCCGCCGACGGCCCGCGGCGTCCTCGGCGGGCGCGCCACCGGACGTGCCGGACGTGCTCGAGGTGCCGGACGTGCTCGAGGTGCCGGACGTGGTCGACGTGCTTCCGGGCCCGGTTCCGTGGGTGTTGCCGTGCGTGGTGCCGTGCGTGGTGCCGTGCGTGGTGCCGTGCGTGGTGCCGTGTGCGTTGCCGTGTGCGTTGCCGCACCCGGTGGCGGGTGTGCCGGGGCCCGGGGCCTCGATGCCGGCGGCGAGCACCACATGGGGAGTGTCCAGGTCCGCCTCGAGCCGCGCGGCGCGCTCGCGCAGCAGCCGGGGCTCGCGGTCGGGGGCGTCGAGGAGGTCGTCAAGGAGCTCACCGCGGACCCGCTGTTCGGCCTCGCCCGCGGAGCGGCGGGCGAGCTGCAGCAGCGAGGTGACCATCGCGGCGCGCTCCAGGGTGCGCTGGTCCACGGGGTCGAGCCGGGGGTGGCCGCGCAGCACGAGCGCGCCGAGCAGTTCGCCGCCCGCCGAGACCGCGGCGACCCAGTCCTCCTCGCCGTCGCGCACCGCGTGACCATCGGCCCGGGACCGGTCGACGGCCGCCGCGGGCGCCTCGTCGGCCTCGAGGAACTCCACCGAACCGCTGAGCACCTCGGCCAGGGCGTCGGCCACGTCGTGCACCCCGCCACCGCGCAGCACCAGCTCGGTGAGCCGGTCGTGGACGTCGGAGGCGCGCTCGATGACCCGGCTGCGGTCCCGGATGATCTCATTGGCGGCCTCCAGCTCGGCGAGCGCCGTACGGGTCTCGGCGAGCAGATGGGCGGTGTCGATGGCCACGGCCGCGTGGGCGGCGAACGAGCCGACCAGCGCGATCTGCTCGCGTTCGAACACCCGGGCCCGGCGGTCGGCCGCGAACAGCACGCCGATGACACCGCTGCCGAGCAGCAGCGGCACCCCGAGGATGGCGACGAGTCCCTCGTCCCTGACGCCCGCGTCGATGGCGTGGGTGTGCTGGAACCGGGGATCGTGGAAGTAGCTCTCGGTCACATAGGGGCGGGCGGTCTGGGCCACCAGACCGCCGAGCCCCTCCCCCATGCCGAGCCGAAGCTGCTGGAAGCGGGCCGAGACCGAACCGTCGGTGACCCTCATATAGGTGTCACCGGCCGTCGGGTCGTTGAGCGTCAGATAGGCCACCTCGGTGCCCAGCAGGGAGCGGGCGCGCTGCACGATGGCCTGGAGCACCGCGTCCAGGTCGCGCAGCCCCGCCAGGTCGTGGGCGGTCTCGAAGAGCGCGGACAGCTCGGCCTCGCGGCGCCGTCGCCCCTCCAGCTCACCCCGCACCCGCAGGGCGAGCAGCTTGGCGTGCTCCAGGGCGGCCAGCCGGTCGGCCGGGGCCTTCTCGGCGCGGGCGCGCAGCACCGGGCGCTCGTACGCCTCGGCGGGCGCGCCACGTGCGAGCAGTTCCAGGTAGGGCGTCTCCGGCCGGTCGTCGGGCATGGGCACAGGCATACCCCCGCCGGGCGCGGCGGCGCCAGCCGTAAGGCGGCCCGGTGCCTTGCCGACGGGGCGGCCGGGCAATAGGTGGTCCGGTGGCTGAGCCAATGGGCCACCATCCGGAGAGGGCTCAGCCAATCGGCCACCGTCCGCCGGTGGCTCGGCCAATCGGCTTTCATGGTCCAGTGGCTGAGCCAATCGGCCATCAAGGGCCGGGGACCGATCCGATGGGCCGCTCAGTGGGCGGTCCATCCGCCGTCCATGCTGAGCGAGGCCCCGGTGATGAAGGACGTGTGCGGACCGCAGAGGTACGCGACGGCCTCGGCGACCTCCTCGGGCTCGACCAGCCGCTTGACCGCCGCGTCGGCCAGCATCACCTCGGCGACGACCCGCTCCGGGGAGATCCCGTGGGCCTCGGCCTGATCGGCGATCTGCCGCTCGACGAGCGGGGTGCGCACATAGCCGGGGTTGACGCAGTTGGACGTCACCCCGTGCTCCGCGCCCTCCAGGGCGGCGACCTTGGAGAGCCCCTCCAGACCGTGTTTGGCGGCCACATAGGCCGACTTGTACGGGGAGGCGCGCAGCCCGTGCACCGAGGAGATGTTCACGATCCGGCCCCAGCCCTGGGCGTACATATGCGGCAGCGCGCCGCGCACCAGCCGGAAGGGGGCCTCGAGCATCACGGTGAGCACCCGGGAGAAGACCTCGGGCGGAAAGTCCTCGATGGGCCGCACGAGTTGGAGCCCGGCGTTGTTGACCAGGATGTCGGTGCCCGCGGCGGCCCGCTCGGCGGCGTCGAGGTCGGTGAGGTCCAGAGGGTGGGCCTCGACCGGGCCGGGCAGTCCGGAGGCCGCGGCGGCGAGGTCGGTAAGGCCCTCGGCGTCCAGGTCGACGGCCCGCACCCGCGCCCCGGCGGTGGCCAGCCGCAGCGTGCAGGCCCGGCCGATGCCCCCGGCGGCGCCCGTGACGAGTGCGGTACGGCCGGAGAGATCGAGGCCGCCGGACGGCCGTGAGTCCGGGCCTGGTGTGGTGGACGCGCTCATGAGGGGCACATTAGGCAGCCGTCGGGCCCGGACCGATGTGGGGGCGGCACATACTTCACTCCCCGACGATGGGCTCGAACCATGTCGGGCCGTCCTCGAGCGCCTGCTTGATCCGGGACAGGGAGAAGTCCTCCATCTCGGGCAGCGCGTCGAGCGGGAACCAGCCGACGTCCAGCGACTCGTCGTCGTTCACCCGGGCCTCGCCGCCGACCGCGCGGCAGCGGAAGCAGACGTCCACGAACTGGCACTTGTCGTCGTTGGGGTAGGTCACCGGTGCCAGGGTCCTCACGAGCACGATGCGTTCGGGGACGCAGCGCACCGCGGTCTCCTCCTCGACCTCGCGGACCACCGCCGTGGCCGGCTGCTCACCGGGTTCGGGGATACCGCAGATGATGGTCCAGCGGCCGTTGTCGGCCCGGCGGCCCAACAGCACCCGGTCCTGGTCGTCGAAGACCACGGCGCTCACGCCCGGCAGATAGAGCAGTTCGTGGCCGATGGAGGCTCTGAGGTCACGGATGAAGTCGGGGGTCGGCATGGGCCGAGGGTATCGGGCGGAAACGCGGGCGTGCGCGGCTGCCGTACGGCGCTCTCCACGGCGGGCGTTTCACGACCGACTCATCGTTTCTGCGCACCATATACACATTCCTTACGACAAGCGCTACGGTTTCGGGTGTCATGGCTCGCGCGACGGCCGTAAGGGCGTCGGCGCGGTGCCCGTCACGACGGGGGGTCGGCGGGATGACGTCATCAGTGGTGGAGCCTGCCGTGCGGGACCACGGCAGACCGGCGGACGGCTGCGCCGGTGCGTCCGATGTCGCGGGGGTTCTGATCCTGGCCGGTTGCGCCGTATGGGCGCTGATCGCGGCCATGGGGCGGCCGGCCCGCCCCGAGGGGGTCCTGCTGGCGGTGTTGGCGGTGGCCGCCGGGTACGCCTGCGGCCGGATCGCCGGATCGCTGCTGCCGGTCGCCGGGGCGGCGGCCGCCGGGCTCGCGGGGTTCGGCCTGGCCTGCACCTCGCCGTACGGGCTCGGCGGCCATGAGGGGCCGGGCGCGGCCCAGCTCACCCTGGCCACGGGCGCGGTCTGCTGCGCGGCCTGGTCCGCCCCGCGGGCCCTCCGCCCGGCGCTGGGGCTGCTGGCCGCGGCGATCACGCTGACGGCCGTGGTGGGCGGCTCGACGGTCGGCTCGGTGGCGAGCGGCGCCGTCCTGGTGTGCTCGCTCATCGCCGCCCGGCCACAGCGGCGGCTGCCGACGCTCGCCGCGTGCGCGCTGATCGCGGCGGTCGCGGTCGGCGGCACCTGGGCGGTGGCCGAGGACGCGGTCCCGGGCGGACTGTCGCCCGCCCTGCGCGCCCATCTCACCGAGCACCGGATCCGGCTGTGGCAGGACGCCGCCCGAATCGAGGAGACGGACCCGCTGCGCGGTGCGGGCCCGGACCGCTTCGGCGAGCTGAGCCCCGCGGTGACCCAGCCGCTGGGCCCGGAGGCCAAGCCGCATTCGGCGCCGTTACAGCAGGCGGCCGGCCAGGGGCTGCCGGGGGTGGCCCTGCTGGGCGCGGCCTTCGGCTGGATGCTCCACGCCCTGTGGCGCTCCCCGCGTCCCACTCCCGTGGTCCTTACGGCTGCCGCGACGCTCACGGCCCTGGCCGTCGAGTCCTGTCTGGGCAACGCTCTCAGCTTCTCCCAGATCACCGCGGGAGCGGGCCTCCTCGCCGGACTGGCGACCGCCCGCCGCCTGACCGACGACCCGGGAGCGGTGCCATGAGCGAGCCCCGGGAGCCCCGGGAGCCCCGGAAGAAGAGAGCGCATCCCCCGAAAGAGGGGAACGGGGATCGGCTAGACCTGGGAGGTGCGGGCCGCGATCAGCCGCAGCCGGTCGCGGATGACCCGGACCGCCGCCTCGGCGTCGTCCACCGTGACCGTGAAGACGCGGCCGTCCCCGAGGCGGACCACCACGCCCTCGCCCCTGCGCACCACCACCGCGGTGCCCTTCTCGGGGCGCCAGCGGTAGCCCCAGCCGCCCCACTGGCAGGGGGTGACCTTACGGGCCACATCGGCGTGGACCACGTCGCTGAGCGGGATGCGGCGGCGTGGGAGCCCCATATGGCCGCAGCGGATCTCCAGCACCTCGTCGTCCACCCGTACCGCCACATGGACGAAGGCGAGGGTGCCGAAGAGCATCAGCAGCCCGGCGGCGACACAGCCGATGACGGCCATCAGGAGCGGGGCGATGCCCGAGCCCCAGGGCGAGTCGACCGCGAGGTCGACACCGAGCGCCAGGCACGCGGCGCCCGCCACGGCCAGCAGCCACTGCACGCGATTGTGGGCCCGTCCGATCCAGACCGCGGGCGGCTGCCCGTGGGCGGTCGGCTCTCCGTGGTCGTGGTGCCTCATGGTTGGCAGCGTACTCACCTTCCGGCACCACGGCAGCGGGGCGGGGGAATCCGCTGGTGAGGAGCGTTTCGGTCAGCTCACCGCACGAGGCATCGCCGTCAAGCGCGTGTCGGGGCGACGGGTGCCAGCAGCACGCCTTCGGCGTAGGTCAGGGCGACCTCCGGCAGGGCGGCCTCGCGTCCGCCGAGGATGACGGTGAGACCGCCCGGGGTGACCGGTCCGTCCGGCGGGAACGGGTCGGCGCCGATCCGGCGCAGGGCCTGGGCGGCGACGGCCCCGGCCGAGCCGTGGAGGACGATCGGCGGCGCGTCCGGCTGCTGTACGGCGGTCCGGATGCGGTCGGCGACGAGTTCGTAATGGGTGCAGCCCAGGACGACGGTCGTTACATCGCGCGGGGTGCGTGCCGCCGCGGCGGCCACCGCGGCGTCGATCCCCTCGTTGTCGGCGTACTGCACCGCGTCCGCGAGCCCCGGGCACGGCACCTCGGTCACCTCGACGCCGTCCGCGAAGTCGCGGATCAGTCCGCGCTGGTACGGGCTGCCGGTGGTGGCCGGGGTGGCCCAGATCGCGATCGGCCCTCCCCCGGCCGCCGCGGGCTTGATGGCGGGCACGGTGCCGATGACCGGCAGCTCGGGCTCCAGTGCGGCGCGCAGCGCGGGCAGGGCGTGGACGGAGGCGGTGTTGCAGGCGACGATCAGCGCGTCGGGGCGGTGCGCGGCCGCGGCCCGGGCGCAGCCCAGGGCCAGCCCGGTGACGCCCTCGGGGGTGCGCGGGCCCCACGGCATGGTGGCGGGGTCGGACGAGAGGACGAGATCGGCGTCCGGTCGCAGTCGGCGCATCGCGGCGGCGGTGGGCAACAGTCCGATTCCGGAGTCCATGAGCGCGATCTTCACCCGGTCACTTTAATGGATCGGTCCCGTGCGCCCGTCCGCCGGGCGCACCTTCGGGCAGACTTCGGCGGGTGAGCGCGCTGATGTGGATCGCCGCCGGGTCGTTGGCCGCATGGCTGTGGCTGCTGCTGGGCCAGGGCTTCTTCTGGCGTACGGACGTACGGCTGCCCCGGACCGGCCCGGACGGCTCGGCGCCGCCGGAGCCGGACGGGTCCGGGCCGCCGGAGCCCGCGGGGTGGCCCTCGGTGGCCGTCGTGGTGCCCGCCCGGGACGAGTCCGCGGTGCTTCCGGCCAGCCTGCCCTCGCTGCTCGCCCAGGACTATCCGGGGCCGGCGGAGATCTTCCTGATCGACGACGGCAGCTCGGACGGCACCGGAAAGCTGGCCCGTGAACTCGCCGACGAGCACGGCGGCCTGCCGCTGACCGTCGGCTCCCCCGGCGAACCCGGCCCCGGCTGGACCGGCAAGCTGTGGGCGGTGCGGCACGGGATGGCGCTCGCCACGACCCGCCTCGCCGCGGACCGTGGCGACGCGCACCGTGGCGACGCGGACGGTGCGGACCGTAAGGACGTGGGCAGTGCGGACCGTAGGGACGCGGACGGCCGGGACACGGACCGTGCGGACCGTAAGGGCGACGCCGGGGTGGACTACCTGCTGCTGACGGACGCGGATATCGCGCATGAGCCGGACTCCCTGCGGGAGTTGGTGCGCGCGGCCGAGGCGAACGGGCTGGATCTGGTCTCCCAGATGGCGCGGCTGCGGGTGGTGACCTACTGGGAGCGGCTGATCGTGCCCGCCTTTGTCTACTTCTTCGCGCAGCTGTACCCCTTTCGGTGGGTCAACCGGCCCCGGGGGCGCACCGCGGCGGCCGCGGGCGGCTGTGTGCTGCTGCGCCGGGAGGCGGCCGAGCGAACCGGGGTCCCCGAGGCGATCCGGCAGTCGGTCATCGACGACGTGGCGCTGGCCCGCACGGTGAAACGGTCCGGCGGACGGATCTGGCTCGGGCTGGCCGACCGGGTCGACAGCGTGCGGCCGTATCCGCGGCTGGGCGAGCTGTGGCGGATGGTCTCGCGCAGCGCGTACACCCAGCTGCGCCACAACCCGCTGCTGTTGCTGGTGACGGTCGCGGGGCTGGCGGTGGTGTATCTCGTGCCGCCCGCGGCCGTGGTCGCCGGGGTGCTGACGGAGCGTCCCGCGCCGCTGGCGATGGGCGCCGCCGCCTGGGCGCTGATGGCGGGCACCTACATCCCGATGCTGCGCTACTACCGGCAGACGCTGTGGCTGGCGCCGCTGCTGCCCCTGACGGCCCTTCTCTATCTGCTGATGACCGTGGACTCGGCGGTGCGGCATTACCTCGGGCAGGGCGCGGCCTGGAAGGGGCGTACCTACACCCGCCCCAGCGCCGCGCCCTGACGGCCACGCCCCGCCGCGCCCTGACGGCCACGCCCCGTGCACCGGGGATTCACTTGCGGCCGGGGGTCCAGTTCATGCCCCAGCCGTAGGCGTGGTCGAGGGTGCGCTGCGGACTGGTGCCGCGCTGCGGCACCAGATAGCGGGCCTCGCGCTGTACGACGAGCTCACCGCCGGTGTTGGTGATGAGCGCGAGCGCGCAGACCGGGGACGGGACCGTGCACTCGTCGAGCGAGAAGTCGATCGGGGCACCGAACTGCGGCTGCAGGGTGACCGTGGCGTGAAGGTTGGCGAAGCTGCGGGCGCCCTCGTAGATGGTCACGAAGACCAGGATCCGGCGGAACAGCTTCTGGTGGTCGAGGTTGATGGTGAGGTTCTCACCGGTCGCCCGGGCACCGGTCCGGTCGTCGGCGTCCAGCTGGATGAAGGGTGGCTGGTGCAGCGAGCCGAAGGAGTTGCCGAGCGCCTGGACCACGCCCTTGCTGCCGTCGGAGAGTTCGAACAGCGCCCCCAGGTCGAGATCGAGGTCGCTGTGCATGGCCATCGCCCGGCCCAGCTTGGAGGCCCACCCCGAGAACTGCTTGTGCACCTGCCAGTTGAGGTTGATCCGCATGGCGCCGGAGGTGCCGCCCTGCTTGGTCAGCGAGACCGAGGGCGCCTCCTTCGTCAGGGTGACCTTGCTGAGGCTCACCGGCGCCGAGGCGGGCCCGGGGGCCGGGGCGGCCGGTGCGGTGGGCGGGGGCGGCGGAAGCGGCGTGGAGACGGCCGTGGGCGCCGGAGGCGGGTACGCCCCGGCGGGCGGGCCGGACAGCGGCGCGGGGGCGGCGGGCGGCGCCGCGTACGGGTTCTGCGCGGCCGGGTACGGGTTCTGCGCCGCGTACGGATTCTGCCCGGCGTTCGGCGGGGCCGCGGGGGCGGGAGCCGGGGCGGCGGGCTGAGCCGGCGCCTGCTGCGGCTCGTCGACCGTGATGCCGAAGTCCGTGGCGAGCCCCGCGAGACCGCTCTGGTACCCCTGGCCCACCGCGCGGAACTTCCAGGCGCCCTGCCTGCGGTACAGCTCGCCGAGGACGAAGGCGGTCTCGACCGTGGCGTCCTCGCTGTCGAAGCGGGCGACCTCCGCGCCGCCCGCCGCGTTCAGCACCCTGATGTGCAGACCGGGGACCTGACCGAACGTTCCGCCATCGGCCGAGGCCGCGAGGACCACGGTGTCGACGGCGGGCTCGACGCGGGCGAGGTCCACCGAAAGGGCGTCGGTCACGGTGTCACCCGCGGTCCGCTTCCCCTCGTGGCGCACCGCGCCGGAGGAGTGCGCCGCCTGGTTGTAGAACACGAAGTCCCCGTCGGACCTGACTTTTCCGGACACCAGCAGCAGCGCCGAGGCGTCCACGTCCGGCGCCCCCGGACCGGCGCGCCAGCCGAGCTCGATCCGTACCGCGTCAGCCGGTACTGGCGTGTTACCGCCCTTGCGCATCGCCATTTCCGTCCCCCTGCCTCTCTGTTCGCTCGGATCGGGCCGTACAGCCGTCGCACAGCGCGGACGACGGGTGGCTACCCGCTGAAAACGCGCTCTTTACACGATCTCAACGTACCCTGACGACCGATTTTCCCTGGTTCGCTCGGATTGGGGATCCACGGCCACTCCGAACACTGAAAACAACCCTCCTACCGGACTCCCCAATCAGCACATGGTGGGCTTAACTTATGGTCTATGACCTCCCCCCGCAGCACTTACGGTGGCGGCTACTACTCCTCGCCGTCCTTCCCGGACACCCCCATCTACGACAGTCTTGTCGCCGAGCGGGGGACACCGCAGATCGCACCCATCAGGGTGCCGTCGGCCTACGACACCGGAAGCCACCTTCCGGCGCTGCCCTCGGCGCTCCCCGCACTGCCGGCCGCCCCCTCCCCGCAGCCCATGCACCAGGGCTACCAGCAGCACGCGCCGCAGCCCACCGGTCTGCAGCAGGCGCACTCGCCCTACATCCCGCCGCAGTCGACGGGACCGCGGGGCTACCCGGGCGCCCAGCAGCCGCAGACGCAGCGCCCCGCGCCGGCCTCGCCGATGGGGTACGAGGCGATGCGCCCGGCCATGACGCGTCCGGTCGCGCCTCGCCCGGCGGCGCCCGCGCCCTCTCAGTACGACGACCCTTACGGCCGTCAGCAGTACCCGGGCGGCCGGCCGCCGCAGCCGGGAGGCGGCTACTGACACACGTCGGGAGGTGATGCGACCGGGCAGCCGTGCCCGGTCGCGGGAAGGTCCGGGCCGGATGGGGTGTCCCCGTCCGGCCCCTGATTTGTCGTGAGGGGCGTCCGCGCCCGATTTATGAGGGCCGTTCGGCCCCTCCCCGGCGTCGGGGCACACCGCGATGCTGGACCGCAGTTCCGCGAGCCACCTCCACCACCGGGGGTGGGCCGGGCTCTCACTCCACTGCGGTGATGAGCATGTCGACCGGTCCGCCCCGTTCGGCGTGGGGCGCGGGGCCGGTAGGGGACCGGTCTCGCGCTCCACGCGAAACGCACGCGGCCACCGTGGCGGCCACCGTAAGGAACCGTGGCGGCCACCGTAAGGACGTCATCCGCGTCCCGCCACACCGCCCACGGGCTCACTGACCCGCTTCGCGCTCCTTGATCCGCTCGGCGATCACCGCGGCCTGGATGCGCCGTCCCACGCCCAGCTTGGCCAGGATCGAGGAGATGCGGTTCTTGACGGTCTTCTCGGCCAGGAACAGCCGCTCGGCGATCTGCCGGTTGGTCAGCCCATCGCCGATGAGCTGGAGGATCTCCCGCTCCCGCGGGGACAGCTTCTCCAGTTCCACCGGCCCGCTCGGCGCGGGGCCGCGCAGCCGGGCCATCACCCGGGCGGTGGCGCCGGGGTCGAGCATGGAGCGGCCCTCGGCCACGGTGCGCACCGCCGACACCAGGTCGGACCCGTTGATCTGCTTGAGCACATAGCCCGCGGCCCCGGCCATGATGGCGTCGAACAGCGCCTCGTCGTCGTCGAAGGACGTCAGCATCAGGCAGGCGAGATCGGGGAGCCGGGCCCGCAACTCCCGGCAGACCTCGATCCCTTCGTGGTCCCCGCCCTCGCCCGAGGAGCCCAGCCGTACGTCGAGCACCGCGACCTGTGGCCGTACGGCGGGGGCGCGGGCGATGGCCTCGCGGGCGTTGGCCGCCTCGCCGACCACCTTCAGATCGGATTCGGCGTCGAGCAGATCACGCAGTCCGCGCCGCACCACCTCGTGGTCGTCGAGCAGAAAGACCCCGATGGGGCCGTCGGGGTCGGCTGTCTGGGGCACGGCCTCTCCTCCATGGCGCGCGGGTCGCCGGTCGCGATCCGGCTGCCCAGCTTTACGTTCTGGTGCGGGGAAGCGTAAGGGGCCGTTCGGCCCCCGGGCCGCCGGCTGCGCCCTCCGGTCCGGTCATGGCGAGATTCCGCCCGCGTAGGGCCCGTACAGGTCCAGCAGCCGGGTGCGGGCGCTCTGCAGCCGGCGCCCGATCACCTGGGCGCAGGCGAGTGCGAGGGCGTAGCCGAGCTCCGGGTCCTCGTCGCACAGCCGGCGCACCGCCTCGGCGTTGAACTCGTGCGCACGCACCGGGCTGAGCGCCTCCGCGCCCAGGTGCCAGGTGTCCGGCGGGAAGAGCCAGGACCAGCCGATGAGCTCTCCGGGGCCGAGGGTCTCGATCACCGCGGCCCGCCGCCCCGGGACATGCAGATCGAGGGTGACCGCGCCGGTGCGGATGATCCAGAAGCGGTCGGCCTTGCGGCCCTCCTCGAAGATGCGGCCGCCCGAGGGGAAGGACACATCGTGGGCGAGCGCCATCAGCCGCTCACGGTGTTCGGTCTTCAGCGCGCTCAGCAGTCCCATCATGACCTCACTCTGCCGTCTCCTCTCCCCCCTCGCCCCTCGGCGGTCTCTGAGCGGACGAGCCGTGCTGACAAGAGACAGCCGATCCAAAGCGATACGCCGTCGATCGGGTATCGCTTCACCCTTACCCATTTTCGGTCACGTTTCCGATATGACACGTCATTCGTGGTCGTTGTGACCAATGAGGCGCCGCTCCCCGTACCCTCGGCTGCTTCACCGACCCTGTGTTGTCGCTCGTACTCGTCACCAAACGGGAGGCACTGGTGCTAGCCGACCCTCGTCGTCGGTCCGCCGATCGAGCCGGAGAACACCTGCTCCACCGTCATTTCACCGCCGATGAGCTGCCCCGGCTGCGGGTGCAGGTCGAGCAGTGCGCGGCCTGGGCCGGGCTCAGCGAGACCCGCCGCGGGGACTTCGTGCTGGCCGTGGACGAGATCGCCAACAACGCCGTCGAGCACGCGGGCGGCACCGGATCCCTGCTGCTGCGGCGGATCGGCGACGAGCTGGAGTGCCGGATCAGCGACTCCGGGCCCGGCTTCTCCGAGGACGTCATCCCGCGGATCCTGCCGGGGCTGGACGGCGCGACCAGCGGCCGCGGGCTGTGGCTGACCCAGCTGGTCACCGACCGGCTGGTGATCAGCGCGGGGGCGGTGGGCGCCGTGGTGACGCTGGCCATGCGGCTGCGCTGAGTGAGCCGCCGGATTCCCTCGGCGACCGCTTCGGCGGGACAATGGGAAGGGACATTTCCAGGTGCCGGCAGGAGAGGCGGTGGGCGCGGTGGAGCTTCCCGTGGTCGTCGGGGTCGACGGTTCGGACGCCGCCTCGGACGCACTGGACTGGGCGGCCGAGATGGCCGGGCGCCGCGGGCTGCCGCTGCGCGTCGTGCACGCCTCGCTGTGGGAGCGGTACGAGGGCTATATCCCCGGAACGGCCGCCGACCGCCCCGCCGAGCGGCTCCACAGCGAGGCGGTGCTGGCCGCCGCGGCCAGGCGGGCCGGGCGGCGGGTGCCGGCCCTGAAGGTGATGACCGACCTGGCGGCGGATGACGCGGTGACCGCCCTGCTGCGCGCCGGGAAGAGCGCCGAGGCGCTGGTGGTCGGCTCGCGCGGCCGGGGCGAGTTCGCCTCGCTGCTGCTCGGCTCGGTCGGACTGGGCATCGCGGCCCGCGCCCAGTGCCCGGTGGTCGTGGTGCGCGGCCGCCCGGAGAACATGCGCGGCGGGATGAACCGGGTGGTGGTGGGGATCGCAGAGCGCGAGCGCTCGGGCGACCAGGAGCCCGCACCGCCCTCCGCCGCCGCGGCGTTCGCCCTCCGCGAGGCGCGGCTGCGCGGCGGTGAGCTGGAGGCGGTGCACGCCTGGCGCTGCGCGGGCCCCGAAGACCACGAGAGGCCCGGGGACCGCGAGAGGCCCGGGAACCACGGCGGACCCGGGAACCACGAGAGACCCGGGAACCACGGCGGACCCGGGAACCACGAGAGACCCGGGAACCACGGCGGACCCGGGAACCACGGCGGGCCCGGGAACCACGGCGGGCCCGGGAACCACGGCGGGCCCGGGGACCGCGGCGCGCACGAGGAGCAGGGGGCGCGTGAGGTCCACGGGACACACGAGGTCCGCAGGACACGTGGGACGCGAGGGGTACCTGCGGTGCAAGGTGCGCGTGAGCCTCAAGGGGCCCGTGAGGCGCACGAGCGACGGGCCGCCGAGCTGCTGGACGAGACGCTGGGCGGCGCCACGGCGGCCGGGCTGCCGCCGGTGCCGGTGGCCCACCGCCCGGTCGAGGGCTCGGCGCGCAAGGCGCTGCTGGACGCCTCCGCGCACGCGGATCTGCTGGTGGTGGGGGCCCGGCGGCGGCAGGGGCACTTCGGCATGCAACTGGGCCTTGTCAACCACGCCGTGCTGCATCACGCCAAGTGCCCGGTCGCCGTGGTGCCCGTTTCCTAGGCGCCGGTCCCCCGGCGGCCCCGCGACCCTGGCCGAGTTCCTTCCATCCCCGCCACCACCTGCCCCCGCCCCGGCTACCCTGCTGGTGAGAGGGTCATGGGGGGATGGAGGCCAGGTGTCGGGCAGCGCGGATCAGGGGCGCCATCCGGCTCTCCCCCAACTCCGGCTCGACCAGCTCCTCGACGAGCTCCAGGCGCGGCTGGACGCGGCCCGCTCCACCCAGGGCCGGATGCACAGCCTCCTGGAGGCCGTGCTCAGCGTGGGCCGCGAGCTGGACCTGGAGCAGGTGCTGCGCCGGATCGTGGAGTCCGCGGTGGTGCTGGCCGACGCGGAGTACGGCGCGCTGGGCGTGGTCGACCGGCATCGGCTCTCGCAGTTCCTGCCGGTGGGCATGTCCGAGGAACAGGCGTACCGCATCGGCCCGTTACCCAGTGGCCATGGACTGCTCGGCGAGCTGATCCGCCACCCCCAGCCGCTGCGGCTCACCGATCTGTCGGAGCATCCGGCCAGCTACGGCTTCCCCGAGCACCATCCGCCGATGCGCTCGTTCCTGGGCGTCCCGATCCGGGTCCGTGACGAGGTCTTCGGGAACCTCTACCTGACCGAGAAGCGCGGCGGCGCCCAGTTCGACGCCGATGACGAGGCGGTGCTGGCCACCTTGTCGGTCGCCGCCGGGGTGGCCATCGACAACGCCCGGCTGTACCACGAGAGCCGGCGCCGTGAGCAGTGGCTGGAAGCGCTCGGCGTCATCACCCGTACGCTGCTGGCGGGCACCTCGGCCGGCGAGGTGCTGAGCCTGATCGCCCGGCTCGCCCTCCAGGTGGCCCTGGCCGACTCGGCGGCGATCCTGCTGCCGGCCACCGGCACGGACTCGCTGATGGTCGAGGTGGCCGAGGGGCATGACGCCGAGCTCATCGGCGGGCTCGTGGTGCCGTCCGACGGCTCGCTGGCCGGGCTCGCGGCCCGCACCGGACGCCCCGCGGTCGCCTCGGACGTACGGGTGGACTCGCGGGCCCGGTCCTGGCCGCTGCCGGCTCCGGAGAGCGAGTTCGGCCCGGTGGTGGCCGTACCGCTGGTCGCGAGCGAGCGGGCCTCCGGTGCGCTGCGGCTGTGCCGGCTGGCCGGGCGGCAGCCGTTCGACGACCACGAGGTGGAGCTGCTCTCGGGGTTCGCGGCGCAGGCGGCCCTGGCCCTGGAACTGGCCCGGCACCGCGCCGAGTCCGAGCATATGGCGCTGCTCCAGGACCGGGACCGGATCGCCCGGGACCTCCACGATCTGGCCATTCAGCGGCTCTTCGCCACCGGGCTCACCCTGCAGAGCGCGGGCCGGCTGATCGAGCGCCCGGAGGCGGCCGAACGGGTGGGGCGGGCCGTGGACGACCTGGACGAGACCATAAAGATCATCCGCTCCACGATCTTCGCGCTGCGCACGGTCGGGGACGACGGCGGCGAACCCGCCACGCTGCGGCGCCGGCTGGTCAAGGCCGTCCGCTCGGCCTCGGACACCCTGGGCTTCACCCCGTCGCTGCTGTTGGACGGCCCGGTGGACACCGATGTGCCGGACGAGACCGGCGACCATGTGCTGGCGGTGCTGGCCGAGGCGCTCAGCAACACGGTGCGGCACGCCCACGCCCAGCGGGTGGAGGTGCGGCTGACCGTCGGCGCCGACATCACCCTGGAAGTCACGGACAACGGGGTGGGCACCGGGGGCGCCGCACCCAGCGGCGGACTGGTCAATATGCGGTCCCGGGCCGAACTCCTGGGCGGCACTTTGGACATCGAGGAGCCCGAGGCGGGCGGCACCCGGCTGGTCTGGCGGGTCCCCCTGCACCGCCGACGGCCCGCCGGAACAGCGAAGGGACTGACCCCGTGATATTGCTCTCTCTCCACCGAATACTGCGCATATCCGGCCCGCCATGCGGTACTCACGAATGGGGAAGGGGGTATGTGATCCATGCGAATGATCTGGGGGCTGTGGCGCTGGCGGCGCAACCTGCTGCGCCGTAAGACGGATGTGATGGAGGCGTGCGCGGCGCTGATCGCCGCGGCGCTCATCCTGCTCGTCGCCCCCATCGTCGGCTGGACGTCGGGGTCCCTGGCACACGGGGCGCTGGTGAAGGCCGCGCAGAAGCAGCGGGCCGAGCGTCATCCGCTCTCGGCCACCGTGGTGAAGGTGCTGCCGCATCCACCCATCGACTCCGATCCGGAGACCGCTTCCGCGAGAGACGCCCATCGCCGCGTCCTCGCCCGCTGGACGGGGCCGGACGGCAGCAGACACGAGGGCACGCTGGGTGCCCACCCCGGCGCGGATCCCGGTGAGCGGTTCCGGATCTGGACCGATGACCACGGCCGCCCGGTGGGCCGCCCGCTGGACACCGCGACGGCGGCCACCCATGCCGTGCTGGCCGGGATCGGCGCGGCCGGGGTGACGGCGGTCCTGGTGGACGGCGCCCGGCGGCTGGTCGTATGGCGGCTCATGCGGCGGCGCTACACACAGTGGGACACCGCGTGGGAGCGAGCCGGTCAGGACTGGGGACGGGCGGACGCCGACAGCTGACCTGTGCGAGCGGGCTACATCCGGCCGGGAGTTGTCATACGAACACACAACTCCCCCCGTGCTCCACAGCCAGGTCAACTCATGGCGCCTCGCGCACGCTACGGTGGGGCATTCCATATGCGCAGCGGCAGTCAGCAGCGGCGGTCAGGCGCGCACACCGGCAACGCACGAGGTGGGGGCACAGCAGCACCATGGCACAGGGCTCGGTCGTCCAGGTGACGCACAGCGGGACGTCGCGGTGGCGGCGCCGCACCGGAGAGTACGCCTCCCTCACGGCGGCCCTGGAGGCCGCCGGGGACGGTGATGTGCTCTCCATCTCGCCCGGCACCTACCGCGAGAATCTGGTGGTGGGCCGGGCCGTCACCCTGCGCGGGCCCGAGGGCTCGGCACGCGGTTCGGTGCGGATCGCGCCGGTCGACGGAGTCGCCCTGACGATACGGGCCTCCGCCGTGGTCCAGGATCTGCATGTCGAGGGCCAGGACTCGGCCGCCCCCGCGCTGCTGATCGAGGACGGCACCCCGGAGCTGACGGACGTACGGGTCGCCACGCGCTCGGCGGTCGGCATCGAGGTGCGCGGCGGCGCCCGCCCGACCGTGCGGCGCTGCACCGTGGACAACCCCGCGGGCGTCGGGCTCAGCGTGCTGGACGGCGCGGGCGGGGTGTTCGAGGAGTGCGAGGTGGTGGCCGCCGGGCAGTCCGGGGTGGCGGTGCGCGGCGGCGCCCGTCCGCGCCTGGACCGCTGCCGGGTGCACCACGCCTCCGGGGCGGGGTTCTCGCTGACCGGCGAGGGCTCCTCGCTGGAGGCCGTCGGCTGTGAGGTGTACGAGATCCGGGGCGCCGGGGTGCAGGTCTCCGGCCGCGCGACCGGGAATCTGACCGACTGCCGGGTGCACCGCACGACGGCCGACGGCGTCAATCTGGACACGGACGCGGTGCTCACGCTCGCGGACTGCGAGATCCATGACATCCCGGAGAACGCGATCGATCTGAGGTCGCGTTCGGTGCTGACGCTGACCCGCTCCACGGTCCGCCGGTTCGGGCGCAACGGCCTGTCGGTGTGGGACCCGGGCACCCGGGTGGACGCCAACCAGTGCGAGCTGCACGAGAGCACCGGCGACTATCCGGCGGTGTGGGTGAGCGACGGGGCGACCGCCGTGCTCGACTCGTGCCGGGTGCGCGAGGTGCCGGACGCGCTGTTCGTCCTGGACCGGGGGTCGCGGGTCGATGTGGTCGACAGCGATCTGTCCCAGGTGCGCTCCACCGCGGTCTCGGTCAGCGACGGGGCCATCGTCCAGCTCGACGACTGCCGCATCCGGGAGGCGGCCACCGGCGCCTGGTTCCGCGACCACGGCAGCGGCGGCACGCTCGCCAACTGCACCATAGACGGCGCCGCCACCGGAGTGATCGTCACCAAGGGCGCCGATCCGACGGTCGAGCGCACCACGGTCTCCGGGCCGACGGAGGCCGGGTTCTACGTCTCCGCCGAGGGCCGCGGCACCTTCACCGGCTGCCGGGTGACCGGCAGCGGTGGCTATGGCTTCCACGTCATCGACGGCTGCCGCACCACCCTGACCCGGTGCCGTACGGAGCGGTGTGCGCGCGGGGGCTACGAGTTCTCCGAGGCGGGGCCCATCGTCGAGGACTGCACCAGCGACGAGAGCGCCACCACGGCGCTGGGCTCCCCCGGCGCGCCCATCCAGCCCCAGGTCACCGCGCCCGCCGTGGAGACCGCCTCGACGGGCGGGCTGCTGGGCGGCGTCCCGGCGCAGCGAGCCGCCCAGACCTCCGCGCCCGCCGCCGAGCCCCCGGTCGCCGTCCGCCCGTCCACGGCGGTGCTGGGCGAACTGGACGCGCTGGTCGGGCTGGAGAGCGTCAAGCGCGAGGTGCGGGCCCTCACCGACATGATCGAGGTGGGCCGGCGGCGTCAGGAGGCCGGGCTCAAGGCCGCCTCCGTCCGCCGCCATCTGGTCTTCACCGGCTCCCCCGGTACCGGTAAGACCACGGTGGCCCGGCTCTACGGGGAGATCCTGGCCTCCCTCGGGGTGCTGGAGCGCGGCCATCTGGTGGAGGTCTCCCGGGTGGACCTGGTCGGTGAGCACATCGGCTCCACGGCCATCCGCACCCAGGAGGCGTTCGACCGGGCGCGCGGCGGGGTGCTGTTCATCGACGAGGCGTACGCCCTCTCCCCGGAGGACTCCGGCCGGGACTTCGGCCGGGAGGCCATAGACACCCTGGTGAAGCTGATGGAGGACCACCGGGACGCGGTCGTGGTCATCGTCGCGGGGTACACGGCGGAGATGGAGCGCTTCCTGTCCGTCAACCCCGGTGTGGCCTCCCGCTTCTCGCGCACCATCACCTTCGGCGACTACAGCCCGGAGGAGTTGCTGCGGATCGTGGAGCAGCAGGCCGAGGAGCATGAGTACCGGATCGGAGAGGGCGCTTCGGAGGGGCTGCTGAAGTACTTCACGGCGCTCCCCAAGGGCCCCGCGTTCGGCAACGGCCGCACCGCCCGGCAGACCTTCGAGGCGATGGTGGAGCGGCACGCGGGCCGGGTCGCCCAGCTGAGCGACCCGACCACGGACGACCTCACACTGCTCTATCCCGAGGACCTGCCGGAGCTCATCTGACCGGCGGCCTCCTCCGCGGGGGGCGGCGTCTGCTCCGGGAGCCGGGCCAGCAGCCCGGCCCGCTCCCGGTCGAAGACGGGATCGGCCTGGTAGTCGCCGTGCCCCAGGATGGGCGCGGGCAGCGGGTGTTCGGTCGTCCGGCCGTAGGCCAGCGGGTCCTTGAGGGCGTCGCAGTCGACCTCGGGCCCGCTGCCGTCGGGCAGCTTGATGGGGCCGCCGATCGGGTCGGTGTAGCGCCACAAGTTGCGCCAGCAGCGCACCTCGCCGTGGAGCGAGAGCAGTTGGCTGGGCCCGAAGTAGGCGGGGAACCAGCGCCCGTAGAGCCGCTCCAGCGGTGAGCCGTAGGTGAGCAGCGCGACCCGGCCGCGGGTGCGGTGGTCCACCTGCCAGACCGCGGCCGCGGCCAGCACACTGCCCTGGGAGTGGCCGGAGATGACCAGCCGACCGCCGTACCGGCGGGTCCAGGTCTCCATCCGCCAGGTGAGATCGGGAACGGCCCGCTCGGCGTAGCACGGCGGCGCGAAGGGGTGGGCGGCGCGCGGCCAGAAGGTGCCCACGTCCCACAGGATGCCGATGGTGCGGCGGGCTGAGGGGCTGCGGTAGGCGCGGCGGGCAAAGGTGACCAGCATCAGGAAGGCCAGCCCCATCAGCCAGGAGCCCAGCGCCTGCGCGGTCTGGGCGGCGGCGTCCACGACCCCGGGCGCGCCGTCGGCGGCCCGCCCCGGCACCTCGTTGGTGACCCAGGCCGCGGTGACGGCCAGGGCGCCGAACAGCAGGGTGAGCAACGCGACGGGGCCGACGATCCAGGGGACGGAGTCGGTGAGGCCCGCGCGGGCGATGGTGCTCGCGATCCGCCGGGTCCGTACGGCGTCGGGCCGCTCCCCCGGGTAGCCGTCCATGATGGTCGGCAACAGCCGGTCGCGCACCCGCCACACCCTTACGGTGAAGATCAGCAGCAGGACGACCAGGGCCAGCAGCAGCGCGGGGATGGCCGTGGCCAGCCAGGTCAGCAGCACCGGAGGCGCTATCCCCGGCCCCTCGCCCGGGGTGCCGCCGCCGTCGAGCCAGTCGGCGAAGCGCTGGGCGACACCGCCCGCGAGCACCGCGCCGAGCCCACAGGCGAGCACCGCGACGGCGGGCCCGGCGAGCCCGTACAGCGGGGTGCGGCCGGGCGCGGCCCGGTGGAGGACCAGGGCGCACACCGCCATGATCACGATCAGCGCGCCCTCCCCGATGGCGATGGCGCAGAACGCCTGGTTGCCCGGCAGCTGGTCGGTGGAGACCCAGCCGGGGCGGGACCAGCCGGCGTACAGGACGGAGAGCGCCAGCACCCCGAGGGCGGCGCCGGGCAGCGCGGTGATGGTGAGGCGGTCCAGGTTCGCGTCGACCTTGGTCTCACTGCGGCCGCGGTAGCAGACCACGGCCACCACCGTGACCGCGCCCGCGCAGAGCAGCGTCAGCAGCGCCCACCCCGCGGCGTCCTGCGGCCCGCTGCCGCCCGGTTCGCGGTCGTAGGTGGTGGTGGGCAGGGTCAGGCCCGCCGCGATGGTGAGGAAGCCGGCGGCGGTGTGCGCGGCGCGCAGCCGGGCGACGATCCTGCGGCCGTACCAGAAGCCGGGCAGGCACAGCGCGGGGCGGTTGCCCGCCTCGGGCGCGGACTCGTCGACCGGGCGCTCCAGCGGCGGGGACGACTCGTACGCGCTCCAGGTGCGGTTCGACAGGTACCACAGCAGTCCGGTGAGCGCGCCGGGCAGCACCGCGGCGAGCGCGAGCCTGCGGCCGGGCTGGCTCCACCAGCCGTGGTTCTCCGGGGACAGGAAGCCGAGCCAGGACTTGCCCCCGGCGCAGTCGGCCGAACCGGCGCACTGCCAGGCGACCAGGTCCAGGGCCACCTCGCAGGCCCCGGCGATCAGCAGCACGGTCAGGGTGAGCGCCACGAGCCGGACCAGCAGGCCGTAGGTGCGCACGGTCCGCTCGCGGCGGTCGGCCGGGGGCCGCATCCAGTGGGCGAGGTTGGCGACCATGAACGGCAGTAAAAGCAGCCACAGCGCGCGGGAGCCGTTGCCCGAGGTGAGGTTGCACCAGACGTACGCCTCACGGATCGGGCCGTCGCGGTCCGGGCCCTCGCGGTCCTCCGGCGGGCGCTGCTCGGCGTCGATGTCGTCCGCCCTGCGGTAGACCGCCGCGGTCTCGTCGCCGGTGACCAGGCTGGTGCGCGGATCGCCCAGCATCTCCTCGGGGGTGGTGCCGCCCACTCCGTGGACGAGGAGTTCCAGATCGGGTGGCGGCGCCCCGCCCTTGCGGGCTGTCTTCGCCTGTTCCGCAGCGTCGGCCGGTGTGTCCGTACGCATGGTCGATGGCACCGTGTCCCCCGATCCCGGTGTGGTGCGGTCGTGCTGGCTCCAGGATTGTGCCCATCGGCCACCGTCCCCGACCCTGACACGGCGGGCGTGGCGAAATCGTAACCCCGGGTGCACCGGCGCTCGGCTGTCCTCACCTCGTGCGAAGATGAACGCTCGGCCGACGAGGGCCGACCGGAGGGAGACGAGGCAGGGTGAGCGACAACCAGAACCTGCTGGCGGAGCAGCGGCGTGCCCTGATTCTCGATGAGGTCAGGCGGCGCGGCGGGGTGCGGGTCAACGAGCTGACGCGCAAGCTCAATGTCTCGGACATGACGGTTCGTCGCGATCTGGACGCGCTGGCCCGGCTGGGCGTGGTGGAGAAGGTGCACGGCGGGGCCGTGCCGGTGGCCGAGGCGAGCACGTACGAGCCCGGGTTCGAGGCCAAGTCGGGCCTCGAGCTGAGCGCCAAGGAGGACATCGCCAAGGCGGCGGCCGCGATGGTCACGCCGGGCACCGCGATCGCCCTGGCCGGCGGCACCACGGCCTTCGCACTGGCCCAGCAGTTGCTGGAGGTGCCCGACCTGACGGTGGTCACGAACTCGGTCCGGGTGGCCGATGTGTTCTACAACGCCCAGCGGTCGGCGGCGCTCGGCGGGGTGGGCCCGCGCCCGGGCGCGGCCACCGTCGTGCTCACCGGCGGGGTGCGGACACCGTCGGACACGCTGGTGGGGCCGGTCGCGGACGCGGCGGTGCGCTCCCTCCACTTCGATGTGCTGTTCCTCGGGGTGCACGGCATATCGGTGGAGGCGGGTCTGTCGACGCCGAACCTCGCGGAGGCGGAGACCAACCGCCACTTCGTCAGGGCCGCGCGGCGGGTGGTGGTGGTCGCGGACCACACCAAGTGGGGCACGGTGGGGCTGAGTTCGTTCGCCTCGCTGGACCAGGTGGACGCGCTGGTCACGGACCCGGGGCTGCCGGAGGAGGCACGGGCGGAGATCTCCGAGTATCTGCCGGAGCTGGTGGTGGCGGGCGAGCCGGTCCGCACCGCAGACATCTGACACCCCGCCAGTTATCGTGTGTCCATGACACACCGGTTGCGTTCCGTCGGGCTGGAGTACGCCGAGACCGCCCCGGTGCGGCTCGTCTTCGTCGCCAAGATCCCGGCCGCCCCCGAGGCGGTGTTCGAGGCGTTCACCGATGTCGAGGGCTGGCCCCGGTGGTTCCGGCAGGTGAGGGACGCCCGCTCCACGGACGGCGGCAAGCGACGGGAGATCCGCCTCATGGGCGGCACCCGCTTCCGCGAGACGGTCATGGCGGCGGATCCGTACGAGCGCTACGCCTACCGCGTCGACGAGACCAACGTGCCGGGGCTGCGGGCGCTGCTCGAGGAGTGGACGCTGCGGCCCTCGGACGGCGGGACCGTGGTGCGCTATGTCTTCGCGGTGGACGGCACGGCGGTGCTGCGCGGTGCCGTCCGGGCGATGCGGCCGGGTCTGCGGCGCGCGTTCCACCAGGCGGTGCGGAACCTGGACCGGATGGTGGCGGCGGTCTGACGACGGCCGTAAGGACGTGACGGCGGCCATGCACGCCGCCTGACGACGGCCGTAAGGACGTGACGGCGGCCATACGCGCGCCTGACGACGGCCGTAAGGGCGGCGGTCAGTCCGTCCAGTTGCCGGTGGTGAGGAAGATGTCGAGCGTCTTCACATACAGCTCGATGTCCAGCCCCTGCTCCTCGAGCCACGCGTCCGAGTAGTACTTGTCCAGATACCGCTCCCCCGGATCGCACAGCAGCGTCACCACGCTCCCGGTCCGCCCGGCGGCGACCATCTCCGCGACGATCCGCAGCGCGCTCCACAGCCCCGTCCCCGTGGAGCCGCCCGCCTTACGGCCGATGGCCCGCTCCAGGGCGCGCACGGCCGCGACGCTCGCCGCGTCCGGGACCTTCATCATCCGGTCGATCGCGCCCGGTACGAAGCTGGGCTCCATCCGGGGACGGCCGATGCCCTCGATGCGTGAGCCGTGGTCGCTGGAGGCGTGGGCGTCATGGTGCACCCAGCCGTCGAAGAAGCAGGAGTTCTCCGGGTCGGCGACGCACACCCGGGTGTCGTACTGCATGTAGTGGACATAGCGGGCGATGGTCGCCGAGGTGCCACCGGTGCCCGCCGTGGCCACGACCCACGCCGGTTCGGGATAGCGCTCCAGACGAAGCTGCTGATAGATCGACTCGGCGATGTTGTTGTTGCCCCGCCAGTCCGTGGCCCGCTCGGCGTAGGTGAACTGGTCCATGTAGTGGCCCCCGGATTCCGCCGCGAGAGCGGCGGACTCCTCGTACATCGTCCGTGGGTCGTCCACGAAATGGCACTGGCCGCCATGGAATTCGATCAGGCGGCACTTCTCCCGGCTGGTCGTGCGGGGCATCACCGCGATGAAGGGCACCCCGATCAGCTTGGCGAAGTACGCCTCGGATACGGCGGTGGAGCCGCTGGACGCCTCGATCACGGGCTTGCCCGGCCGGATCCAGCCGTTGCACAGCCCATAGAGGAACAGCGAGCGTGCCAGGCGGTGCTTGAGACTTCCCGTGGGGTGGGTGGACTCGTCCTTGAGGTAGAGGTCGATCCCCCAGCGCTCGGGCAGCGGAAAGCTCAGCAGATGGGTGTCCGCGGACCGCTGGGCGTCGGCCTGCACCTTGCGGACGGCGTCCTTCAGCCACTCGCGGTAGCCGTGGTCGCTGCGGTCCACGTCGATCGTCTCGATACTGCCGCGCGCCGTGCCGTCCAACGCCCACTCCTTCTGCTTGTGCCTCATGCCCAGCCCAGGTGGCATACTCATGCCGTTTCGATCCTCATTGTCCCCCAGTGCGCCCTGGTGTCCGGGGCCGGTCACGGGCACACTGCGCAACAGGGAAAATGAGAGGCGGCGGCACAGTGCCAGTCGGAGCCATCGGGGAGGCGGTTGTGATGGCCGATACGGAGTTCAACGCCAGGGGAGTGCGGATCGAGCGGTTCCTGCGCTCGGTGACCCGCGCCGGACAGGTCATGATCAAGGACGGCAGGCTGCAGTTGCTGACCAGTTACGGCAGCGAGATCGACAGCGCGCCCGTGCAATCGGTGCGGGCGAGCAAGCCCTGGTTCGTGGACGGGGACCAGGCCATGGCCACCGTGAACGGCACCCGTTACCGCCTCACCCTCGGCTCGCAGGACGCCAAGTCCACCGCTGCCAAGTCCGGCTCGGGCGCCGCCAGCCGCTTCCTCGACGCCGTCCGGTCTGCCCGGGGGCATGCCCCGAAGAGGTGAGGCGGCCGAGTTGCGCGTGCGCGCGGTGGGACCGACCCTGGACGAGTATCAGTATCACTGAGGGTCAACAAGCGGTGACGCTGAGAACCGTCCCACCGGTCGCGCCCAGCAGCCACCACTGCTGAACGTGTTCGTCGCCCGCATCTGAATCAGGCTAGCCCCACGTCTTCAGGGAGTCGCAGCCGTGATCAGTCGTCCTAGCAGGCATTGCACGGTGGAGCTGCAGGCCCTGCCGTCGCGGATCGGACAGGTCCGCAGAATCGTGTCGGCGCAGTTGCGCTACTGGCATCTGGATCCGCTCATCGACCCGGCGGCGCTCGGCGTCACCGAACTGCTCACCAATGTCCATCGGCACGCCCAGCCGGACAAGCAGTGCACGGTGGAGATCGTTCTCATGCTGGACCGGCTGACCGTTTCGGTCCGCGACCAGGATCCGCGACTGCCTCGCGTCCAGGCGTGCGATCCCTTCGCCACCCACGGCAGGGGGCTCGCGCTGGTCGCGGCCGTCAGCCAGAGCTGGGGGATGCAGGCGCGGGACGACGGCGGCGGGAAGGTCGTCTGGTTCACGCTGGCCGTGCCGCTGCCCACCGCCACCGCCAAGCCGCCCCTCGCCTCGCCTGGAACGGGCCGCACCGCTGGAACGGGCCGCACCGCGCCGCGCCTTCGTACGCGTACGGACGCCTCCCGTCCGGCGCCGGCGCCCACCGCGCCCCGCACCGGCCCCGGGCCCGCACCCGAGCCTGTCGTCACCCCGGCACCGGCGCCCGTCGCCCCGATACCCGTCACCCCGGCACCGGCGCCCGCGCCCGTCGCCCCCGAACCCGTCGCCGCCGCACCGGCCCCCACTGCCGCCGTCGCACCGGCCCCGGCCCCGGCTCCGACTCCGGCCCCGGCCCCCGCACCGGCCGCTCCGGCGCCCGCGGTGCGCGAGCGGGCCCCCGCGGCCGCCCGGTCGGCAGCCTCCCGCTGAGCACGCGAGCGTCCCGCCTCCGGCGAGGCGGGACAGCCCGGACAGACCCGGCGGACCGTACGGCCCGGCCTCCGCCGTCAGAGGGCCCCGCCCTTCGTCGCGTGGCGGCCGAACTGCTCGTCCAGGACCGACAGTCGGCGCCAGTACTCGTCCTCGTCGATCTCACCGGCCGCGAAGCGACGGCCCAGCACCGCGATCGGCGATCGCTCGCCGAAGTCCACGGGGCCGGGGCCGTGCCGCCAGGGGGCGCGTCCGCGCCATCCGGCGCGCCGCAGCACGAAGACCGCGCCGCCGACGACCAGCGCCCACATCAGTGGGAAGAGCAGAATCCAGGGTCCGGGGCCATCGCCGTCGGCGAAGCCGTGCGCCAGGGTGGTCATGGTGATCGCGCTCCTCTGGAGTGGTTTCTCATGGCCCTCGTCTCGTGGCCACTCCCGAGGATCACTCCCTTACGGTGCCCCGGTCGTCGTACGGCCGACGACAGTTCCGGTACCTCCCGGGGAGTACGCGCAGCGGCCCGGCCGCTCTGTACCTACTAGTGTGTACGATCGAAGGAGCCGAGGACGACCGCATGCGAACACACACCCCGCCGACAGGAGTTCACCGATGCTCGCCATGCAGTACCGGATCACCCTGCCCGCCGACTACGACATGAAGATCATCCGGCGCCGGGTGGAGACGAAAGGGCCGCTGCTCGACGGCTTCTCAGGGCTGGGCCTCAAGGCGTACGGCATCCGGGAGCGCGGGGTGGACGGCTCGCCGGTCCATCAGTACGCGCCGTTCTATCTGTGGACCGCGCCCGAGGCCATGAACCGCTTTCTGTGGGGCCCCGGATTCCAGGGCATCGTCCGGGACTTCGGCAGACCCTCGGTCGAGCACTGGCAGGGGCTCGCGTTCGAGCGGGGCCCGGCCGCGGGCACCGTGCCGCGCGCCGCCACCCGCCACGCCGAGCCGGTCCCGGCCGCCGCCGACCCCGCCTCCGCCGTCGAGGGCGCGCTGGCGCGGCTGGCCGAGCGCGCCCGTAAGGACGGCGTCCACACCACGGCCCTCGGCATCGACCCGCGCGGCTGGGAGCTGATCCACTTCACGCTCTGGGAGGACTCCGCACCGACGTCGGAGCCCGGCGACCGCTACCAGGTGCTCCATCTGTCGACCCCGGACCTGGAGGCGCTCCCCCGGGGGCGGCAGTGGTGACCGCTGGACGGGTCAGCCCACGCCCAGGGCCGCCAAGGGGTCGTCCAGCACCGGCTGCCACGCCAACTCCGCCGCCCCGACCAGGCTGTTGTGGTCCAGCGTGCAGGGCAGAATCGGCACGCCCCCGCTGCGGCCCCACAGGCTGCGCTCCGCCACCACCGCGCGCAGCCGCTCCGGATCGGCCTCCAGGAGCTCGCGGTGCAGCCCGCCGAGGATGATGCGGTCCGGGTTGAGGATGTTGACCAGGCCGGCGAGGCCGAGGCCGAGGCGGTCGATGAGCTGCTCGGTGGCCGCCCTTACGGACGGCGCCGTGGCGTACTCCTCGCGCAGCAGATCGCGAGCCTGTTGCAGCAGGGACACCTCCGGGCCCGGTTCGCGCCCGGCCGCCGTGAGGAAGGCGAGCGGATCGGCCTCGATGTCCAGACAGCCGCGGCTGCCGCAGTGGCAGGGCGGGCCCTCGGGGTTGACGGTCAGATGGCCCACCTCGAGGGCCAGCCCCGCGCTCCCCGTGTGCAGCCGTCCGTCGAGCACCAGCGCGCCACCGACGCCCCGGTGCCCGGTGGCGACGCAGAGCAGATGCTGGGCGCCGCCGCCCGCGCCATGGCGGTGTTCGGCGAGCGCGGCCAGGTTGACGTCATTGCCCGCGAAGCCGGTGACCGGCTCACCGTCGTCGCCGCGGATCCCGGCCGCGGCCAGGCTGCGGCTGAACAGCTCGCGCACCGGGGCGCCCGCGGGCCAGGCGACGTGCAGCGGGTTCAGGGCGGTGCCCTCCGGTTCGGCGACCGCGGACGGGACGGCGAGCCCCGCGCCCACACAGCGGCGGCCGGTCTCCCGCAGCAGCCGGACACCGGCCTCGACGACCGCGTCGATCACATGCGCCGGGTCCGCGGGTACGGTCATGCAGCCGGGCGCGGTGGCCACGGTCTGCCCGCCGAGCCCGACCAGCGCCGCCCGGAAGCCGTCGGCGTGCACCTGGGCGGCGAGCGCGACCGGCCCGTGCGGCGCGATCGACAGCCGGTGCGAGGGACGGCCCTGTGCCCCGGCGGCCCCGAGCGGCCGTGAGTCGACCCGGATCAGCCCGAGCGCCTCCAACTCGGCGGCGACGGCGCCCGCGGTCGCGCGGGTCACCCCGAGTTCGGCGGTGAGCACGGCGCGGGTGGGGGCGCGGCCGGTGTGGACGAGTGCCAGTGCCGGGCCAAGAGCGCTTCGGCCGCGCTCGAGCCTTGTCCGTGTCTGGGTCACGCCTCTATTCTCACTTTGTGCCGACTCCAAACAAAATACGGACGGCCATCCCGGGCGTGCGCCGCTCCGTCTCCACCGACCGCGACCTCGCCCGACTCCGCGCCGCCATCACCGCGTTCTTCTTCATGGACGGATTCGTGTTCGCCGGGTGGGTCGCCCGGATCCCCGCGATCAAGGACCAGACCAGCGCCTCGGAGGGCGCGCTGGGGCTGGCGCTGCTCGGCGTGTCCGCGGGCGGTACGGCCACGATGATGGCCACCGGACGCCTGTGCCGCCGCTTCGGCAACCATCCGACGACGGTGGCCGCCGGTGTGCTGCTCGCGGGCTCCGTCGCGCTGCCGCCGCTGACCCACTCCGCGCTCGCCCTCGGGCTGGTGCTGCTGGTCTTCGGCACCGGGTTCGGCGCGCTCAACGTGGCCATGAACAGCGCGGCGGTCGACCTCATAGCCGCCCTGCGCCGCCCGGTCATGCCCAGCTTCCACGCCGCGTTCAGCCTGGGCGGGATGGCCGGGGCCGGGCTGGGCGGGCTGATCGCCGATCAGCTCTCCCCCACCCGCCATCTGTCGCTGCTCGCGGTCTTCGGGCTGCTGCTCGCGGCGGCCGCGGGCCGGACGCTGCTCTCGCTGCCGGTGCCCACGCCGCGGGGCGGCACGGGGCCCGCGGCCGAGTCCGAGCAGACCGCCGGCCTCGAGTCGTCCCCCGATGTGCGGCGGCCGGGCGGCGCCCGGTGGCTCGTCGCCGTGTTCGGCCTGATCGCCCTCTGCACGGCGTACGGCGAGGGCGCGATGGCCGACTGGGCCGCACTCCATCTGCACCAGGACCTCGACGCGTCCGCCGGGCTCGCCGCCGCGGGCTACGCCGTCTTCGCCCTGATGATGGCCGTCGGGCGGCTGAGCGGAACCATGCTGCTCGAACGGCTCGGCCAGACCAGGACCTTGATCGCGGGCGGCGCCACGGCCACGGCCGGAATGCTGCTGGGCTCGCTCGCGCCCACGATCTGGCTCGCGCTCCTCGGCTTCGCGGTCACCGGGCTGGGGCTGGCCAACCTCTTCCCCGTCGCCATCGCGCGGGCGGGCGCGCTGACCGGGCCGGGCGGGGTCGCCGCGGCCTCCACGCTCGGCTACGGCGGCATGCTGCTGGGCCCGCCGACGATCGGCTTCCTCGCCGACTGGTACTCGCTGCCGGTCGCGCTCACCACGGTCGCCGCGCTGGCCGCCGTGGCGGCGGTCGTCGCGTACGGCACGCGGAATGCCGCGCGCACGGCCGGAAGCTGACATCGCGTCCGCCCCGGCCCGGCGTTGTCAGAGGCGGCTGGCATGATTCCGACATGGAGACTGCCGAGTTGATCGAAATCGTCGACCGCGAGGGCCGGTCGCTGGCCGACGCCGCGGCCGAGGCCGGGGTGGACGCCCCCGTGCCCACCTGCCCCGACTGGCGCGTCCGTGATCTGCTGTCGCACATCGGCCGGGTGCACGGCTGGGCCGCCCGGTTCGTCGCCGAGGGTCTGACCGAGCCGGTCCGGCCGGCGGTCGAGGCGGCACCGGCCGACGCCGAGCTGGTGTCGTGGTACCGCGAGGTCCATGGCCGTCTTGTCGACGTCCTCACCCATGCCGACCCCGAGGTGAAGTGCTTCACCTTCCTGCCCTCGGAGAACCCGCTGGAGTTCTGGGCCCGGCGCCAGGCCCATGAGACGGCCATCCACCGGATCGACGCGGAGTCGGCCCGGGGCGGGGACTTCTCGCCGTTCACCCCGGAGTTCGCGGCCGACGGGGTCGATGAGCTGCTGGCCGGTTTCCACAGCCTGGACCGGTCCCGGGTGCGCACGGACACCCCGCGCACGCTCCGGGTGCGGACCACGGACCAGGGCGCGGTCTGGACGATGCGGCTGTCCCAGGACGCTCCGCGCACCGAGCGCCACGGCGAGGGGGCGGCAGACTGCGAGCTCAGCGGCCCGGCCCGCGACCTCTATCTCGCGCTCTGGAACCGGCTGCCGATCACGGCGCTGACCACGGAGGGGGACGAGAAGCTGGCCGAGCTGTGGCGGGAGCACTCGGGGATCTGACCTCCCGACCGCCCGGGGCGCGACCACACCACTCGGGTCGCGCCCACCGCCCGGGGACGCGTGCCACTCGGTTGCGCCCACCGCCCGGGGACGCGCGCCACTCGGTTGCGCCCACCGCTCGGGTACGCGTGCCACTCGGTTGCGCCCACCGCCCGGGGACGCGCGCCACTCGGTTGCGCCCACCGCCCGGGGACGCGTGCCACTCGGTTGCGCCCACCGCCCGGGGACGCGCGCCACTCGGTTGCGCCCACCGCTCGGGTACGCGTGCCGCTTGATCGCGCCCACCGCCCGGGTGGGCCGACCACTTGGGTTACCGATGAGTAATAACCCGTGTTAGCTTCCTGTCATGTCACGTCGATCGATGTCGCCGCGTGGACTGCGCCGCGCGATGAACTGGTGGCCGCCCTATCTCTTCGCCGGAGTGCGGGTGGTCCATCTCGCGGAGGACTGGAGCAGCGCCCGCGTCAGGCTGCGGCTGCACCGCTTCAACTCCAACTACGTGGGGACCCATTTCGGCGGCTCACTGTTCTCGATGAGCGACCCGTTCTGGATGCTGCTGGTGATGCAACGGCTCGGCCGGGACTACATCGTCTGGGACAAGGCCGGCGAGATCGACTTCGTCTCGCCCGGCCGAGGTGATGTGTTCGCCGACTTCAAGCTCACCGAGGAGCGGCTCGAGGAGATCCGCGAGGCCACGGCGGACGGCGGCAAGGCCCTGCCGTGGTTCGAGAACCAGGTGGTCGCCGCGGACGGTACGGTCGTAGCACGCGTGCGGAAACAGCTGTATGTGCGCCGGAAGCACCATGACGGGCAGCGCGGGCCGGGGCCGGGGAGGACCGACCCGGCGGCGGCCACCGGACAGCGGACGAAGGGCTGAGACGAGATGACCGGACCCCGTACCCAGGACGAACGCGACGCGCTCACCATCGAGATAGTGTTCGCCCTGGTCACGGCCGGTCTGCTGGCAGCCGTGCTCTATGTCGCGGTCGCGAGCCCCGCCCTCTTCGGCGACCTGGGCCGGGCCCAGGAGCGAGCCTGGCAGGGTGCCGCCTTCGCGGTCGCCACCGTCGGATTCGCCGTCCGCCTGGTGCGGGCGCTGTGGCTCTTCTCCCGGCAGCGGCGCTGATGCCCCAGGGCCGAGGCCAGAGCCAGGACCCGCGGCCGGCCCGGTGGCAGTGCGCCGGGGCGCGCTGGGGCCGCGGCGGGCCCTCGCTGGTCTGGCGCCATCCGGCCCAGGGGGAACGGCTCTCCCCACTGACACCGGACCGCCCGCTCTCGTTCACCACCGGCCCCCGGCGCGCGTGCGTCGGCGTCCGCAGGGGCGCCCGGCACACCCCGTGCCCGGCCGGGGCCGAGGTCCCGGCCTCCGCCGTATCGGCCCAGTGCCCGGACTGCGCCCGGCTGGACCGCTCGTACTCCGTGGCCGCCGACACCCGTACGGACGATCCGCGCCCTTACGACGTCTATCTCGCCTGGTTCGGCCCGGAGCTGATCAAGGTCGGGATCACCGCGGCCGAGCGGGAGGGGGCACGGCTGCTGGAGCAGGCCGCGCTCTCCTATTGCCTGCTGGGCCGAGGACCGCTGATGGCCGCGCGCCGCGCGGAGGCCGTGCTGGGCGCCGCGCTCGGTGTCCCGGACCGCTTCCCCTACGCCGCCAAGCGCACCGCCCGCGAGGCCCCGCCGCCCCCGGAGCGGCGGGCCGCCGACCTCGCCGCGCTCCACCAGCGGGCGCGCGGCCTGGGCGGCGGTCTGCCGGAGTCGCTGACCTTGGCCCCGTTCGAGCCGGTGCACCATGACGTGGCGTTCCAGCTGGACCGGGTGCGCCCCGCGCCGGGGCTGATCCGGCTCGTCCCCGAGGCCACCGTGGCCGGTCGTATCGACGCCGTGGCGGGCCCGGACATCCATCTGACCTCGGCGGACGGCCGTGCCCTGCTGCTGGACACCCGGCAGCTGGCGGGGTGGCCGCTGGCGGCGGCCGCGGTGGACGCCCCGACGACGGCGCCGGTGGCGCGGCGGGAACGGGAAGCGGAGGCCCCGGAGGGGCTGTTCTGAGCGGAGGGGTCGATCTGAGGGGGGCGGCCCGCGCCGGACGGAGGCCCGCGCGGAGCGAGGACCCCATGCGGGGCGAGGGGCCCGCGCCGTACGGAAGCCCGTGCGGGGCGAGGGGCCCGCGCCGTACGGAAGCCCGTGCGGGGCGAGGGGCCCGTGCCGGACGGAAGCCCGTGCGGAGCGAGAGGCCCGTGCCGGACGAGGAGCCCGTGGCACAAAACCCGGAGCACACGGCCCGGACCACGAAACTCGGACCCCGGCCCCTCGCTCAGCCGAGCCAGCCCGGCCGGACCAGGCCCGACTCGTACGCGAGCACGACGAGTTGGGCGCGGTCCCGGGCGTCCAGCTTGACCATCGTCCGGCTCACATGGGTCTTGGCGGTGAGCGGGCTGACCACGAGCCGCCGGGCGATCTCCTGGTTCGACAGCCCCATGCCGACCAGGGCCATCACCTCCCGCTCCCGCTCGGTCAACTCCGCCAGCGCCGCCGCGGGCGCGGGCTCCCTGGACCGGGCCGCGAACTCGGCGATGAGACGGCGGGTCACCCCGGGCGACAGCAGCGCGTCGCCGCCGACGACCGCGCGCACCGCCCGCAGCAGCTCATCCGGTTCGGTGTCCTTGACCAGGAAGCCGGAGGCGCCGGAGCGGATCGCCTCGAAGACGTACTCATCGAGTTCGAAGGTGGTCAGCATGACCACCTTGACCTCGCCGAGGGCCGGGTCCCCGGTGATCCCGCGGGTGGCGGCGAGGCCGTCGAGCACCGGCATGCGGATGTCCATGAGCACGACATCGGGGCGCCGCTCCCGTACGAGCGCCAGCGCCTGCTCCCCGTCGGCCGCCTCGCCGACCACCTCGATATCCGGCTGCGCCGCCAGCAGGGCGCGGAAACCGGCGCGCACGAGAAGCTGGTCGTCGGCGAGCGCGACCCGGATCACGGTCTCGGGCCCGTCCTCATCCCTCACGGGGTCTCCATCCCTCACGGGGTCTCCATCCCTCACGGGGTCTCCATCCCTCACGGGGTCTCCATCCCTCACGGGGTCTCCATCCCTCATGGGGTCTCCATCCCACCCTTGAACGGAATCCTGGCCCGGACGCGGAAGCCGCCGTCCGGGCGCGGGCCCGCCTCCACCGTGCCGCCGAGCGCGGCGGCCCGCTCGCGCATGCCGACCAGGCCGTTGCCGCCGCCCGTCGCCCCGTCCCCGGTCGCGGGGCCGTCGTCGTCCACCCGCAGCTCCAACTCACCGGGGGCGTAGCGCAGCAGCACATGGGCGTTCCGGGAGCCGGAGTGGCGGACGATGTTGGTCAGGGCTTCCTGCACGATACGGAACGCCGCGAGATCGGCGCCCGGCGGCAGGGCCCTCCGTACGCCCTCCACCTCCACCCGCACCGCGAGCCCCGCGTCCGCCGCCTGCCCGGTCAGCTCCGTCAGCCGGTCCAGGCCGGGCGCGGGTGAGCGGGGCGCGGCGTCGGGCGCTCCGGAGCCGGAGGTCCGCAGGGTGTCGAGGACCTGGCGGACCTCGCCCAGCGCCTCCTTGCTGGCCGCCTTGATGGTGGTCAGCGCGGTGCGGGCCTGCTCGGGGTCCTGGTCGAGGAGGGCGAGCCCGACACCCGCCTGAACGTTGATGACCGAGATGCTGTGGGCGAGGACGTCATGCAGTTCGCGGGCGATCCGCAGCCGCTCCTCGTCCGCCCGGCGCCGCGCCGCCGCCTCCCGTTCGGCCCGTTCCCGGGCCCACTGCTCACGCCGTACGCGAACGAGTTCGGACGCGGCCACGATCGCCGTCGCCCAGGCGGTGACCGCCAGTTCCTGCCCCCATCCGACGGGCCCGTCATCGCCCGGCGGCAGCCAGCGGTAGAGCCAGTGGCCGATGAGCAGATGGCTCCCCCACAGCAGCCCGATCGCGCTCCACGCGGCGATCCGCCGCCCGGCCGCGATGGCCGCCACACAGGCGACGACGACGCTGAGGAAGACGGGCCCGTACGGATATCCGGCGGCGAGGTAGACGGCGGTCACCACCGCCGTGCCGACCACGACCGTCCCGGGACGGCGGTGGCGCATGAGCAGCAGCGCGGGTCCGGCGAGCAGCAGCACGGCGCTCCCGGCTCCTAGGTCCACCCGGGCGGGCTGATCATGAGCGGCGAATCCGGTGCCCACCATCTGGATGACGGCGATGGCGACCGAGGAGCGCCAGGGCAGCGCCGAACGCGATGGATCGAAGGGCGCTCCGCGCCGCCATCCGCCCGGCCGCCGCCCCGGGCCGTGCTCCCCCGTGAATCCGTGCATACGGGCAACGCTAAACCGGCCGGGCGGCGCGGGCGTCCCCCCTGCGCGGTGGCTGCGCCTACTCCCGACGGAGTACGCCTGCCCGCGCCCTGCCGGGCGGATCCCGGGACAGGGCCGAGCCCGGCTCCCCACCGCGGCGCGGCGGCCGTGGGGAGGGCCCAGCCGTGGGGAGGGCCTAGCCGTGAGGAGGGCCCAGCCGTGGGGAGGGCTCAAACGCGCGCAGCGACGAGCCGGCCGAGCGCGCACACGGGCAGCGGGTCGCCCGGCATGCCCGCCGGGGCCCTCGCGCCGCCCGCCCCCGGCAGCGCCGCCTCTCCCCGTACGGGCGGCATGGGCGTCACGGGCCCGCGAAGATCAGCCCAACACGGCCGAGGCCGAACCCTAGCCCCGGTCCATCGCCCCCAGGGCGCGGCGGGCGGCCGGGTGGGTGCGGACGAGGTCGCCCAGCGTGGTCGTACCGCGGGTGATCTTCGTGAAGGCGCGCCACGCCGGGCGGAAGCCGGTGAGCGCCGCGTGGAACATCCCGGGGCGGCGGGCGAAGATCGTGTGCAGTCGGCGGCCGACGCCCATCTCCACACCCAGCCCCGCCTTGATCGCGAAGGCGTAGTTCAGGGCCTGGCGGCGGGCGTCCACCGCGTCGTGGGCCTCGGCGACGCGCACCGCCCACTCCCCCGCGAGCCGGCCCGAGCGCAGCGCGTAGGAGATGCCCTCGCGGGTCCAGGGCTCCAGCAGTCCGGCCGCGTCGCCGCACACCAGGACCCGGCCGCGCGACAGCGGCGAGTCGTCGGCGCGGCAGCGGGTCAGATGGCCGGAGGAGATGCTCGGCTCGAATCCGGCGAGGCCGAGCCGGGCGATGAAGTCCTCCAGATAGCGCTTGGTCCCGGCGCCCTCGCCGCGCGCCGAGATGACGCCGACGGTAAGGGTGTCGCCCTTGGGGAAGACCCAGCCGTAACTCCCCGGCATCGGGCCCCAGTCGATGAGCACCCGGCCCGCCCAGTCCTCCGCGACGGTCTCCGGAACGGGGATCTCCGCCTCCAGGCCGAGGTCCACCTGGTCCAGCTTCACTCCGACATGCGCGCCTATGCGGCTCGCGCTGCCGTCGGCGCCGACCACGGCCCGAGCCAGCACCGTCTCACCGTCGGAGAGCACCACGGCGACCGTGCGCCGGTCGGGCACGGCCGGGCCGTGCTGCTCGACGCGGGAGACCGCGACGCCCGTACGGACCTCGGCGCCCGCGTCCTTGGCCGCGTCGACCAGGGCCGCGTCGAACTCCGGCCGGTTGATCAGCCCGAAGAGCGCGTGCTTGGAGCGGCGGGTGCGGGACAGCTTGCCGTTCAGCGAGAAGGTCACCGCGTGCACCCGCTCCCGCAGCGGCAGTTCGAAACCCGGCGGAAGGGCGTCCCGCGAGGGGCCGATGATGCCACCGCCGCAGGTCTTGTAGCGCGGCAGTTCGGCCTTCTCCAACAACAGCACCCGGCGTCCGGCGCAGGCGGCGGCATGGGCCGCGGAGGCACCCGCGGGGCCCGCGCCCACCACGACGACGTCCCATACCGTCTCATTGTCCGGGGCTGCGTTGTCGCTGCTCACGTGTGGATCCGCTCCCAATCGACCGACCTGATGCGCCTACCCGGCATCCTACGGCTCCCCGCCGGATGACCCCGCTGTGGGATGATCGGCCACGCGGCATCAAGTCGTACATACGTGCCCATCGCCGCGCATCCCGCCCCCGAGCCCGTCGCACCCCAGGAGGGTCCCCCCATGGAGAAGGCGCCTCTCGCCGCCACCGTCGCCGCCCTGCAGCCGCGTGCCAGGGCCGAACTGGCCGAGCTGGTGGCCTTCAGGTCGGTGGCGGACCCGGCGCAGTTCCCGCCCGGCGAATGCGAGGCGGCCGCCCGGTGGGTCGCCGACGCGCTGCGCGCCGAGGGGTTCGAGGACGTGGCGCTGCTGGACACGCCCGACGGCACCCAGTCCGTGTACGGCTTCCTGCCCGGTCCGGCCGGTGCCCCGACCGTGCTGCTCTACGCGCACTACGACGTGCAGCCCCCGCTGGACGAGGACGCCTGGCACACCCCGCCCTTCGAGCTGACCGAGCGCGACGGCCGCTGGTACGGGCGGGGCGCCGCGGACTGCAAGGGCGGCGTGATCATGCATCTCACCGCGCTGCGTGCGCTCAAGGCGAACGGCGGGGTCCCGGTCAACGTCAAGGTGATCGTGGAAGGTTCGGAGGAGCAGGGCACGGGCGGTCTGGAGCGCTACGCCGAGGCCCATCCGGAGCTGCTGACCGCCGACACCATCGTGATCGGCGACGCGGGCAACTTCCGGGTCGGGCTGCCGACGGTCACGGCCACACTGCGCGGGATGACCATGCTGCGGGTCTCGGTGGAGACCCTGGAGGGCAATCTGCACTCCGGCCAGTTCGGCGGGGCGGCCCCGGACGCGCTCGCCGCGCTGATCCGCGTCCTGGACTCGCTGCGCGCCGAGGACGGCTCGACCACGGTCAAGGGCCTCGACGCGGACGCGGCGTGGGACGGGCTGCAGTATCCGGACGAGGAGTTCCGCAAGGACGCCAAGGTGCTCGACGGGGTCGGGCTGATCGGCTCCGGTACGGTCGCCGACCGCATCTGGGCGCGCCCGGCGGTCACCGTGCTCGGCATCGACTGCCCGCCGGTGGTCGGCGCCACCCCGTCCGTCCAGGCGGGCGCGCGGGCGCTGATCAGCCTGCGGGTGCCGCCGGGCGTGGACGCGGCCGAGGCCAACCGGCTGCTGGCCGAGCACCTCCGGTCCTCGGTGCCGTGGGGCGCGCGGCTTTCGGTTGAGCAGATCGGCCAGGGCCAGCCGTTCCAAGCGGACACCACGAGCCCGGCGTACGCCGCGATGCGGGACGCGATGCGCCTGGCGTACGACGGCCAGGAGATGGCGATCGCCGGGCAGGGCGGCTCGATCCCGCTGTGCAACACGCTGGCCTCGCTCTACCCGGAGGCGGAGATCCTGCTGATCGGGCTGAGCGAGCCGGAGGCGCAGATCCACGCGGTCAACGAGAGCGTCTCGCCCGAGGAGTTGGAGAAGCTCTCGCTCACCGAGGCGCTGTTCCTGGGGATGTACGCGGC
Source organism: Streptomyces rugosispiralis (assembly GCF_024505145.1). Classification (GTDB taxonomy): domain Bacteria; phylum Actinomycetota; class Actinomycetes; order Streptomycetales; family Streptomycetaceae; genus Streptomyces; species Streptomyces rugosispiralis. The sequence goes on from NZ_JANIAA010000003.1 coordinate 142,201, forward strand.
GAGCAAGAGCTGAGCCCCCTCCCTCTCGCAGACGGTCGGCGGGCGGTCCCCCGGACCGGGCCGCCGTGATCAGCCCGTGGGGACGCCCGCTTCGAGATACAGCGGGCGGCCCTGCTCACGGGCGCGGAGCGCCCAGCGCAGCCGGCTCAGCCGCACCGGTGGCAGCAGCGCCGCGGCCTCGCTCTCGGTGACGAAGCGCCAGCCGCGCAGTTCGGAGCCGGGCAGCAGCACCTCCCGGGCGGCCGCGCTGGAGAGCTTGCCGCCGTCGAAGAGCAGCCGCAGGCCCCCGTAGCCGGGCGGCTGGGGGCGTTCCCAGTCGGCCACCAGCAGCCGCAGCGGTTCGTCCAGCCGTACCCCCAGCTCCTCGGTGACCTCGCGCACCCCGGCGCACATCGGGGGTTCGCCCGGCTCGACGACGCCGCCGGGGAATTCCCAGCCGGGCTTGTAGGTGGGGTCGACGAGCAGCACCCGGTCCTCCTCGTCGAAGAGCAGGACCCCGGCGGCCAGCGTCTCCGCCCTCGGCTCCGGGGTCTGCACGATGTCGCAGATCCCGGCGCCCTCGCGGACCGCGTCGGCGATGTGCTGGGCGGTCTGGCGCGGGGTGAGCCCGGTGGTGTCGACGACATGGGCATCGGTGGTCAGCCAGGTCAGGGCCGCCTGGTAGGGCGCGAGATGGGCCAGGCACCACCGGCGTACGGACTCGCTCGCGTCCGCGTCCCCGGGTATCGCCTCGCGTTCGGCTATGCGCTCGCGAAGGATCGTTTCATCGGTGTGCAGCAGAACATGCCGTACGGGGATGCGGCGGGCCGCGAAGCCGCCGAAGATCTCATCCCGGTACTCCTGTCTGAGGACCGTCATCGGGACCACGAGCGGGCCGCCGACCTCCGAGATCAGCGCCGCTCCGGTGTCCACGACCAGCCGGCGCCAGGAGGGCAGATCCTGGTAGTCGGACACCTGCTCGAGACGTTTCCGCGGGAGCATCATCCGCAGACCGTTACCGACCAGCTCCGGGTCGTAAAACGTGCTGCCGGGCATGAAGTCCACCAATTCGCGGGCCGTGGAGGTCTTACCCGCACCGAACGCACCGTTCAGCCAGACGATCACATTTCCCCCTATTCCATCGCCTCCTGACAGTTGCCCGCATCACCCTGCCATGGAAACGCGCGAAGACGACCGAGTGACGGATCGCGTCGCTCCGGACGGGTTGGGCACGGGACGCGGGGCGGGGCGGCGGAGCACGGTCGGGGATCGTGTGGCCCTTGTGCCACAGGGGTCACCATGGCCAGGTGAGCCACGGTGACCCCTGTCGTATCAGCCCCGTGCCGGTGCCGTGTCAGCCCTTGCTGGCGCCGAGGGTGAGACCGGCGATGAAGTGGCGCTGCAACAGCAGGAAGACCAGCACCGTGGGAAGCGCCACGATCACCGAGCCCGCCGCGAGCAGGTTGTAGTCGGTGAAGAACTGGCCGCGCAGATTGTTGAGCGCGGAGGTGATGGGCAGCTTGTCGCCGTCGGAGATAAAGACGAGCGCCCACAGGAAGTCGTTGTACATCCAGGTGAATTGCAGGGTGGCGAGCGCGGCCAGCGCGGGCCGGCACAGCGGAAGCGTGATGTTCCAGTACTGCGTCCAGACCCCCGCCCCGTCCACCCGCGCCGCCTCCACGATCTCATCGGGAATCGTGCGCATGAAGTTGGCGAGGACGAAGACGCAGAATCCCACCTGGAAGGCGACCTGAACGGAGAGCACGGCCCAGTAGGAGTCGTACATCGTCATCGAGTCCGACATCCAATAGGGCAGATTGATCTTGGTGAAGAGCACATAGAGCGGGGTGACGATGACCTGCTGCGGCAGCAGATTGCCCGCCGTGAACACCATCAGCAGCACCAGCCCGCCGCGTATCCTCAGCCGGGTCACGCAGAAGGCGACGAACGAGGCGAGAAACAGCGTCAGCAGCACGCCGGGCACCGCGATGATGAGCGAGTTGACGAAGTACTTGCCCATCCCGGAGTCGTTGAACGCCTTGGCGTAGTAGTCGAACGACAGATGGCGCGGCAGCGAGAAATAGCCGTATTTCGCGGTTTCCTCGTACGGCCGCAGCGAGGCGTAGACGGCGAGCAGCAGCGGGGCGAGGAAGGCGAGCGACACGACCATCAGAAAGGCGTGCAGCCCGAGCCGGCCACGGGTCACCCGGCGCTTGCCGGTGCCGGTCGCCGGGGTCACGGTCCGCACGGGGGCGGGCGGAGTGGTGACTGTCATCCCTTCTTCCCCCCTCGCAGTTCCTGGACCAGATAGGTCACGATGAATCCCAGGGACACGGTCAGCAGGACGACGGCGATCGCGGAGCCGAATCCGATTCGGCTGGCCTCGCCGATGATGTTGTCGGTGACCAGCACCGAAAGCAGTTCGAGCCCGTTACGGCCATGATTGATGGCGTAGACGATGTCGAAGGCGCGCAATGCCTCGATCACCGTGATGACACCGACGATGATATTGACCGGGCGCAGAGTGGGCAGCACCACCCGGAAGAAGGTCTGGGTCTCACTGGCGCCGTCGATCGCGGCCGCTTCCTTGAGCGAGGGATCGACGGATTTCAGCCCGGCCAGATAGAGGATCATCACATACCCGGTGTGCCGCCAGGCGGCCGCCAGCAGCACCATCCAGATATTGAGGTCCGGGTCCCCGAGCCAGTCCACCGGGTCGTTCTTGTTGGCGAGGATCGCGTTCAGCGCACCCTGGTCACGGGAGAAGACGAGTTGCGCGATGAAGCCGACGATGGCGAGGGAGAGCACCACCGGCATATAGAGGGTGGACTGGTAGAAGCGGCTGAACCGGACACCCTTGTCCAGCAGTACGGCCAGCAGCAGTCCGAAGGGCGTCGCGACCAAGCCGAGAAAGGCCACCCAGAGCAGATTGTTGCGGACCGCGGGCCAGAACGGCGGATAGTCGGTGAAGAGAGTCTTGTAGTTGTCGATGCCCACCCAGTGGATATCGCCGATGCCGTCCCAACTGGTGAAGGACAGGCCGATGGAGGCGAGGGTCGGGCCCCAGATCAGGGCCAGGTCGAGCAGGACGGGTATGCCCAGCAGCACGCCGATGACGGCGAGGTCGCGGGAGGTGAATCGCCGCGGACCCCGCCGTTTGGCACGCCGCGCGTTCATGAGCGGCACGGCGCGAATCTCCTAGTCGCTGGCGAAGATGGTCTTCTTCTGGGACTCGATGTCCTTGGTGAGGGAGTCGATGTCGTTCGGCTTGTTGATGAACTGCTGAATGGCCCGGATCATCACCTGGGACGCGAAGTCCGGCCGGGTGTCGCGGTCCATGAACTGCGATATCTGCTTGGCGTTCGAGACGAGGTCGGCGGCCTTCTTCTGCAGCGCGTTGTACGAGGAGGTGGACGCCTTGTCGTTGACCGCGATGTTGTTCGGGTCCCGCTTCAGGTAGATCTCCTCGGCGGCGGGGGTGGCGAGGTACTTCATCAGCTCCTTGCCCTCCTTCTGCCGCTTGGACTTCTTCGCCAGCAGAAAGCCGTCGATCGGCGCCTCAACCGCGTCCTGGCCGTAGGCGGAGTCGATCTCGGGGAAGGGGAAGAAGTCCAGATCCTCGCGGTCGGCGGCGGAGAACTGCTGCCCGGGGTGGGGCAGTCCGAAGACCGCCATACCGGACTTCTTCTGCGCCAGGCTCTGGGCGGCCTCCTGCCAGGTCCGCCCGTTGGCACCCTTCTGGTGATACGGCATCAGTCCGCGCCACAGGTCGAAGACATGCCGGACCTTGGGATCGGTCCAGGACTCCTTGCCGCCCATGAGGGAGACATGGAAGTCGTAGCCGTTGGCCCGCATATTGAGATAGTCGAAGGTCCCCATGGCGGGCCAGCCGTCCTTGTCGCCGAAGGCGATGGCGTCGAGGCCGTCCTTGTCCATCCGCTTGGCGAGCGCGCGGAACTCGTCGAAGGTCTTCGGGATCTCGTAGCCGCGCTGGGCGAAGACGCTCTTCCGGTAGAAGACCGCCCAGGGGTAGTAGTAGTACGGCACCAGGTACTGCTTGCCGTCCTTGCCCGTGGACTGCGCCTTGAGCGCGTCCGAGAAGCCGTCGAAGCCCTTCCAGAGGTCGCTGATCTCGGCGAGCTGCCCCTGTTCGGCGAAGAACTGCATGCGGTACCCGGCGAACCACATGAAGACGTCGTCGGGGGTGCCCTTCAGATAGCGGTTGATGCCCTCCTGGAAGGCCTCGTGATTGACGGTGTTGACCTTGACCTTCTTGTCCGACTTCTTCTCGTACGCGTCGAACACCTCGGCGAACGCCTTACGGGGCACGGCGTCGGAGGCATTGGAGCCGATCTTCACTTCGTTGCCCGGACCACCGCAGGCGGTCAGCAGCATCGGAAGGGCGACCGCGCCGGCCCCGGCCGCGGTGCCTCGTAGTAGCGCACGGCGGGAGATCGGATGTCCTGACGATGACGGTGCCATGTGCCCCTCCACAGAGGTTCAATCAAACACAACCGAACGCGAGTGAGGGGATCTCACCCGGCGACCAGGCGAATCGTCAAGGGTTTTGACGAGGTATCGAACAACTGTTATCGCATCTCTTCCAACAGACTCCAACAGGGTCTACCGTAAACGCTCGCATGTGACGCAGCCATGACACTGCGTCACCCCCGTTGAGAACGGAGGACCCGCATGGTGCGCCACCGCTGTTTTCGACCCGCGAAGCGAAGAGTCATCGGAGCAATGAGCGCCGGCCTGCTGGCCACGGTCGGCCTGGCCCTCCCGGCCGTCGCCCAGCCGGCGCAGCCCGCCGAGGTCACCCCATCGGCCTCCGCCCGGAATGCCGCGCCCGGTGACGGGCTCGCCCTCACCCCTCCGATGGGCTTCAACAACTGGAACTCCACCCACTGCCGCGCGGAGTTCAACGAGGCGATGGTCAAGGGCATCGCCGACATCTTCGTGGCCAAGGGACTGAAGGACGCCGGATACCAGTACGTCAACCTCGACGACTGCTGGGCGCTGCCGCAGCGCGATGCCAACGGCAAGCTGGTCCCGGATCCCGTCCGCTTCCCGAACGGCATCAAGGCCGTCGCCGACTACGTCCACTCCAAGGGACTGAAGATCGGCATCTACACCAGCGCGGGCACCAAGACCTGCAACAGCGCCGGCTTCCCCGGGGGGCTCGGCCATGAGATGTCCGACGCCCAGCAGTTCGCCGACTGGGGCATCGACTACCTCAAGTACGACAACTGCAATAACCAGGGTGTCGACGCCAAGCAGCGCTACCGCACCATGCGCGACGCCCTGAAGGCCGCGACCGAGACCACCGGCCGTCCCATCGTCTACAGCATCTGCGAATGGGGCGAGAACAAGCCCTGGGAGTGGGCGGGGGAAGTCGGCCAGCTGTGGCGGACCACGGGCGACATCAGCGACAGCTGGGGCAGCATGCTGTCGATCGCCAAGCAGAACCTGCCGCTCACGAAGTACGCCGGACCCGGCCACTGGAACGACCCCGACATGCTGGAGGTCGGCAACGGCGGGATGACGGCCACCGAGTACCGCAGCCACTTCTCGCTGTGGTCGATCATGGCCGCGCCGCTGCTGATCGGTACCGATCTGCGCAAGGCCAACGCCGAGACTTACGAGATCCTCGGCAATCATGAGGTGATCGGCGTCGATCAGGACCCGTTGGGCAAGCAGGGCACCGTGGTCTCCTCCGAGGGCGGGCGCTGGGTCATCGCCAAGGAGATGGCGGACGGCAGCCGCGCCGTGGCGCTGTTCAACGAGACCGACCGGCCGCAGCACATCGCCACCACGGCGACCGGGGTCGGACTGCCCCGGGCGACCGCGTACCGGCTGCGCGACCTGTGGGCGCACAAGGACTACAACACCGCCGGAGCCATTTCGGCCACCGTCCCGGCCCATGGCACCGTGCTCTACCGGGCCTCGGCCGACACCCGCTGGGCCTCCTACCCGCCCGCCGCCGAACTCGGCCTCGACGGCACGGCGCTGACCGAGGCCGGGGCCACGGCCCAGGTCGACACCACCCTCACCGACCTCGGCCGCACCCCGGCCCAGCAGGTCTCGGTGCGGCTCACCGGCCCCGACGGCTGGCGGATCAAGGCCACCTCCCCGACCCGGGCCGCCTCGCTGCCCAGCGGCTCGAAACTGGCCACGCGCTGGCAGGTGACCGCGCCCACCGGGGCCGCATCCGGTGCGTACGACCTGACGGTCAGCGCCGACTACCGCTCACCGGGCGGCGACAAGGCGGCCGCGCGGCTGGTCTCGGCCGTCCATGTGGTGGTCGCGCCGCCCTCCGGCAGCTCGTACGCGAGCGATCTGCCCTGGCTGAGCGCGCTCAACGGCTGGGGCCCGGTGGAGAAGAACACCAGCGTCGGCGAGAACGACGCGGGGGACGGCCATCCGCTCACCATCGGCGGCACCACGTACGACAAGGGCCTGGGCGTGCACGCGCCCAGCGAGGTCACGTACTACACCGGAGGCCGGTGCTCGCGGTTCACCGCGCAGGTCGGCGTGGACGACGAGGAGGGCACCGCCGGGACGGTCGGCTTCGAGGTCTGGGCGGACGACACCAAGGTGGCGTCGTCGAAGACGCTGACCAACGCCGATCCGGCCACCGCCCTCGACGCCGCCATCGGCGGGGCCAAGACGGTCCGGCTCGTCGTCACCGACGGCGGGGACGGGATCACCAGCGACCACGGGGACTGGGCCGACGCGGCCTTCACCTGCTGAGCCCTCGTTCGGACCGCTCCACTCGGCTGAGGATCAACCGACGAGATCCGCCGACGAGATCCACCGATGAGATCCACCGATGAGGTCCGCCCCTTCTCGCGGCCGTCCCGGGCTCAGCACTCGGGCAGCCCGGGAAGGGGCGCGTCATTGTCGCCGCCCTTGACGTGGCCGACGCTCACATAGCCATCCCGATGGCCGTTGTCGTCGCCGGGCCGACTTGGCCGCCGTTGCCGCCGCCCGCGGTGGGCGAGGCCGTGTCATCCGGCTCCGCGCCGCCCTGCCCGGCCTGGCGCTCGCCTTACCGCCGCCCAGGCCGGCGGTCCTCCCCGGGCCCGCCGGCTCGCTCGGCGGATCCTTCGCCGGGGCGGGCTCAGTCGCCGGTGGGACGTGTGCCCGCCGCCGGGCCGAACCCCTCCAGCCGCGCGTCCTGCGCCGCCGCCGCGGCCGCGCCCACCACGCCCGCGTCGGTGCCCATCTGCGCCGGGACGACCTCCAGCCCCTGGACGAACGACAGGGTCGCGTAGTCGCGCAGGGCGCGCCGCAGGGGCGCGAACAGCACGTCCCCGGCGCCCGCCACCCCGCCGCCGACGACCGCCACCTCGATCTCGACGAGCGCGGCGGTCGCGGCGATCCCGGCGGCCAGGGCCTGGGCGGCCCGTTCGAAGGAGGCCCGCGCGACGGGGTCTCCGGCCCGCGCCGAGGCGGCGACGGCCTCGGCGCTGGTGTCGCCGTCCGGCCCCGGGCGCCAGCCGCCGTCCAGGGCGCGGCGGGCGATGTTGGGGCCGCTGGCGATCCGCTCCACGCAGCCGCGTCCGCCACACGGGCACGGGTCGCCGTTCAGCTCCACGCTGATGTGACCGATGTGCCCGGCGTTTCCGGTGGGGCCCGGGTGCAGCCTGCCGCCCAGGACCAGCCCGCCGCCCACGCCGGTGGAGACCACCATGCACAGGGCGCTCTTACGGCCGCGCGCCGCGCCCTGCCAGTGTTCGGCGGCCGTCATCGCCGGCCCGTCGCCGACCAGCGAGAGCGGCAGTGCGCCGGTGGTCTCCCGGACCCCGGCGACCAGCGGGAAGTCACGCCAGCCGGGGATGTTGACGGGGCTGACGGTGCCCACGGAGGCGTCCACCGGGCCCGCGCTGCCGATGCCGACGGCGGCGACCCGCGACCAGTGCGCGGTGGCCGCGAGCTCCTCGAGCACGGCGGTGACCTGGCGCATCACGGTGGCGCCGGCCTCCTGGGCGCGGGTGGCGCGGCGGGCCCGTGCGACCAGCTTTCCGCTCCCGTCCACCAGAGCGCCCGCGATCTTGGTCCCGCCGATGTCCAGTGCGGCGATGAGGTCACGTGGCATAGGTGTCGACTCTCCTGGTGGGCATGCTGGTGGGCATGGGCGTGTTCGGTGTGCGGCAATAGTCTTCCCGGCGCTGACAACGTTGTCCAGGGGCTATGCTCATCACTCCTTTCCCCACGACGACCAGCGACGGGACGAGCGCACTGTGACCGACACCGCCCCGGGCACCGCCAGCCGCACCCCCACACGCCGTTATGGCACCCGACCCACTATGAAGGACGTCGCCGCGCGGGCCGGGGTCGGCCTCAAGACCGTCTCGAGAGTGGTCAACGGCGAGCCGGGCGTCACCCCCGACACCGAGCGCCGCGTCCAGGAGGCCATCACCGCGCTCGGCTTCCGCCGCAACGACAGCGCCCGCATCCTGCGCAAGGGCCGTACAGCGAGCATCGGACTGGTCCTGGAGGATCTGGCCGACCCTTTCTACGGTCCGCTGAGCCGTGCCGTCGAGGAGGTCGCCCGGGCCCATGGCGCGCTGCTGATCAACGGGTCCAGCGCGGAGGACCCCGAGCGCGAGCAGGAGCTGGTGCTCGCGCTGTGCGCACGCCGGGTCGACGGCCTCGTCATCATCCCGGCCGGCCATGACCACCGCTATCTGGCCCCCGAGATGGCGGCCGGGGTCGCCACCGTTTTCGTCGACCGGCCCGCGGGGCGCATCGACGCCGACGCCGTGCTCGCCGACAGCTTCGGCGGTTCCCGCGACGCCGTCGCCCATCTGATCGCCCACGGCCACCGCCGGATCGGCTTCATCGGCGACCTGCCGGGCATCCACACCGCCGCCGAGCGGCTGCGCGGCTATCACGCGGCGATGAGCGAGGCCGGGCTGCCGGTCCATGACGCCTGGGTCTCGCTCGGCCCCACCGATCCGGAGCGGGTCCGGACCGCGGCCACCGCGATGCTGGACGCCGCCGAGCCGGTCACCGCGCTCTTCGCGGGCAACAACCGGGTCACCGTCACGGTCGTACGGGTCCTGGCCGAGCGCCCGCCCGCCGCGCCGGTGGCCCTCATCGGCTTCGACGACTTCGAACTCGCCGATCTGCTCTCCCCCGGGATCACCGTCATAGCCCAGGACTCGGCCCAGCTCGGCCGCACCGCCGCCGATCTGCTCTTCCGCCGCCTCGACGGCGCGGGCGGGGACCCCCGGCGGCTCGTCCTGCCGACCCGGCTGATCCCGCGCGGCTCGGGCGAGCTGCCCCCGCCCGCGACACCCTGAGCGCCCCCGCCCGCGACACCCTGAGCCGCCCTCTCCCGGACGTCCGATCGCCCCTCCCCCATCGGGGCGCTTTCCCCGAACGCCTGAACGGCCCCGCTCCGGTTGCCTCGGTCTCCCACCGCCCCGAGGGTGGAGGCGGAGGGCCCGGGGCCCGTCCGACGGAACGAGGGAGACGCGATGAGCGGGCGCCGAACGCGGACGATCTGCGCGGTGAGCCTCATGGCCGTGCTGGCGCCGGCCGCCGTCGGCTGTTCGCACGACGGGGGCACCCCGTCGTCCGAGGTGTCCCGGGCCTCCGCCGCCGTCGCGTCCGCGAAGGCGTCGGCGCAGGCCGAGCTGGACAAGATCAAGGGCGGCTCCCAGGCCAAGCGCGAGGTGAAGGTCGGCCGGGTGAGCCGCGACGGCGCGGGACGGGCCGTGGCACGGCTGACCGTGACCAATGGGAGCAAGCACCCGGCCGGCTACGCCATCGAGGTCAACTTCCGCAACGCGAGCGGGGACTTGGTGGACGCCGTCTTCCTGCGACTGTCCAAGGTGCCCCCGAACCAGCCCACTCCGGCCACCGCCCGCAGCCACCGCAAGCTCACCGGCCACATCACGGCGAACGTGGGCACGGCGGTGCGGTACTGACCCGTACCGACCGGCACCGGCCACCGCGACCCGAGCCCCTCGACCACCTCCGCCTCGACCGCCGCACCCGCTGTCTCCGGGACGGTGGCCACTTCCGCCTCGAAACCGGCTGGACGAGGTGGCCCCCATCGTGCGGAAGTTCCCCGGCGCCCACGCGGGCGCACGCCGAACCACGCACCCACCCCGCCCCTGCCGGTCGGTTCCACGACCTCTCAGGCGGCGAGCACCTTCGCCTTGGCGCGCTCGTACTCCTCGGGCGTGAGGTCGCCGTGGTTCTTGAGCTCCACGAGGTGCTCGAGCTCCTCCGCGCGGCCCGTGGTGGCGGTCGTCCGGACGAACTCCCGGAAGTCCGCCTCCGCCTTCTCCGCCCGCCGCATCTCACGCATGCCCATCCCACGGCCCCGTGCCACCAGGTACACGAAGACGCCGAGGAAGGGCAGCACCAGGACGAAGACGGTCCAGCCCGCCTTGGCCCATCCGTTCAGCGAGTCGTCGCGGAAGAGATCGGCGAACACGCGGAACAGCAGGAACAGCCACAGGATCCACAGAAAGACCCACATCGTGGTCAGGAAAATATTCAGCAGTGGATAGTCCATCGTCTGCCTCCCGTCGGACACGCCCGGCGGGACCCCAGGGCCCCACCAGGGCCCACATCTTCAGCTTACGGCGGCCCCCGGTCGGCGCAGCAGCGGATGCCACCAGGGCGAGCGGTGCGTACCAATGGGAAGGCGGGGCGTCACCACGCGGCGGAGGCCGGAAGGGCGGGTGGCCATGGATCTCCAGATTCTTCCCCTGGCCGTCACGATGATGGCGGGGCCGCAGATCGTGGCCGCCGTCGTCCTCGTGACCAGCGCGCGGCCGGTGCGGGTGGGCCTGGCGTTTGTGCTGGGGGTGGCGATCGCCACGGCGCTGGGAGTTGCCATCGCACGGGGGATCTTCGCACTGCTGGGGCAGGCGTTCGCGCCGGGCCGCCCGTCCGATCGGGAGGTGGCGGCGGTCGTCGTCCAGCTGGTGCTGGTGGGGCTGCTGGCGCTGGTCGCGGTGAAGAACGTGGTGCGGCGGCGGACGGTCGAGCCGCCGAAGTGGCTGGGCTCGCTGATGGAAGCCGGTCCCCGTAAGGCGTTCACGACCGGCTTTCTGATCATCCTGCTCATGCCGTCCGACATCGCGGTCATGCTGACCGTGGGGGCGAATCTGGTCCAGCATGACGTGGGGTGGACGGCGGCGCTGCCGTTCATCGCCGCCACCGTGCTGATCGCGGCACTGCCGCTGCTGGTCTACCTCCTGCTCGGCAAGCGGGCGCAGCGCGCGATGCCCCGGCTCCGGGAATGGCTCACCACCCACAGCTGGGTGGTCAACGTCGCCGCGTGCCTGATCTTCATCGTGCTCATCCTGGCCCCCTGACGGTCTCCGGGCGGCCCCCGGCTGACGGCGTGTGGCCGGGCCCCGCGAAACCCCGACCCGGCTTCAGCCGCCCCGGCCGTGTGCGCCCGTGCGGCCCGTGGCGGCCAGGAGCGCGATCACCGCGAGGGCGGCCAGCAGGATCAGCACCAGGAAGAGCACCGTCAGCACGGTGGGGTGGTTCCACAGGGCGAACACCGCGACCGGCACCAGCAGGGCCGTCGTGGTCAGTCCCCGCCGGTGGTCGGCGGTCCAGGTGCCGGCCCGGCCGGTGCGCATCCCGTGGGCCGCGCCCCAGCGGGCCGCGCCGTCGGCGAGGACCTCGGCCCGGCCCCGTACGGTGCTCGGCAGCCGCCCCGGCCCTGCCAGATAGGCGCCGAGCGCGACCACGAGGCCGAGCACCAGCACGGTGAGCACGGTGACCCGCAGGAAGCGCACCACCGTGTCGAAGAGGGCCGAGGCGGCCGCCCGGGACAGCACGCTCGTCGGCACATGGTCGAGGTAGTAGCGGCGGCCCACCGCGAGGGCCAGCGCCAGGGCGAGGGAGGCGAGCGCGGTGCCCAGGGCCGCGCGGGCGAGGGCCCGGCGGCTCCGGTGGGCGAGCAGCACTCCGGTGCCGCCGAGGGTCACCGTCAGCGCGGGCAGCCAGTTCCCGGCCAGGTCGAGCAGGCGCGCAGACCGTCGAAAAGTGTCGAGCCGGTCGGAGTGGAAGAGGACCAGCCGCTGGTGGATGTCGGGGATGCCGGTCACCGCGGGGAGCCCGGCGTCCACCAGTTGCTGTCTGACCCGCTCCACGGCGGCGCCGACGTTGAGGGTGACGGTGTGGCCCTCGACGCCGACCGGCCCGCCGCCCTTGCCGGTGAGGGCGCTCACGACGGCGGTGTGGGCGGCCCGGTTGGCGCCGGTCCACACGGCGGGGAACTGCTCGCTGCGCACGATGTGGGCGGCGACCTTCCGCACCGCCTGGTCCAGGGCCGAGTCGAGCTGCGGGGCCAGCCCCTCGATGGTGTCGGCGGCCCGCTCCGGGAGGCCGTGGGCGCGCAGCCAGGAGGCGATGTCGGCGGTGATCTCATGGCTGTTGTGGCGGATGTCGACGGCCTGGCTGACCTGTTCCACGGCGGTGTCCTGGATCGCCGGGTCCTTCGCGAGCGGGGCGACGGTCGCCACATAGCGGTCGGTGTCCAGGACGATGTCGTGGACCCACACCGTCAGCACGGACACCGGTACGAGGAGGCAACCGAGCAGGATCAGCAGGGCCGACACGGCGCTTCTGGCCATGACACCCATCTCCCGCCCTCACCGGCGGGGTCGCACCCCGGGTGACACGTGCGGGTGAGCGGATGTGGCCAAGCGGATCAGCGGTCCCGGCGGGACGGGCCGATCTGTGGACTCCCGCGGATCCGGTGTTCCGGGGTCAGGAGGCGGCCGGGGCGGCGCGGCCCGCCAGCGCGTCGAGTTCGGCGCGGCCGAGCCCGGTCAGCCGCTCGACCTCGGCGCCGTCGAGGGCCCCGCAGTCCAGCCCGCGCACCAAGTGGCCGCTGAGCGCCTTCGCGGTGGCCGGTTCGTCGGCGATGCCGGTGGATCCGGCCGTACGGTCCACATACGCGGCGAGCCGTTCCGCCGCCGCCTCCAGGCCCTCGCGGTAGAACGCGTAGACGGCGGCGTAGCGGGTCGGGAGGTGGCCGGGGTGCATGTCCCAGCCCTGGTAGTACGCATGCGCCAACGACCGCCGGACCAGGCGGTGGTGGAGCCGCCAGGCCTCGTGGACCCGCTCGGTCGGGCCGACCGGCAGCACGTTGGTGGAACCGTCGGAGAGCCGTACGCCGGTGCCCGCGGCGGCGACCTGCATCACGGCCTTGGCGTGGTCGGCCACGGGATGGTCCATGGACTGATACGCGGCGCCGACCCCACAGGATGCGCTGTAGTCGAAGGTGCCGTAGTGCAGTCCGGTGGCCCGTCCCCCGGCGGCGTCGATCATCCGGGCGACGGTGGCGCGGCCGTCCGGGCCGAGGATGGCCTGGGTGGTCTCGATCTGGATCTCGAAGCCGATGCGTCCAGGGGCGAGCCCGTGCGCCCTCTCGAACTCCTCGCACAGCCGGGCCATCGCGGTGACCTGCTCGGCGTAGGTCACCTTGGGCAGGGTGAGCACCAGGCCGTCCGGCAGCCCTCCGGCCGCCATCAGCCCGGTGAGGAAGATGTCGAGGGTGCGGATGCCGCGGTCGCGCACGGCGGCCTCCAGGCACTTCATGCGGATGCCGATATAGGGCGGCGCGGTGCCCTCGGCGCGGGCGGCCGCGACGAGCGAGGCGGCGTGAGCGGCCGCGGCGTCCTCCTCGGCGTCGGGGCGGGGACCGTAGCCGTCCTCGAAGTCGATCCGCAGATCCTCCACGGGCTCGCGCTCGAGCTTGGCCCGCACCCGGGTGTGGACGGACTCGGCGAGTTCGCCGGGGAGGCCGAGGACGGCGGCGAAGGCGGCGGCGTCGGGGGCGTGCCGGTCGAGGGCCGCCAGCGCCTGGTCGCCCCAGTCGCGCACCGTACCGGCGGTGAGGAGGTCGGCGGGGACGTAGACGGTGTGGACGGGCTGACGGGTGCCCGGGTCGCCGGGGTAGCGGCGGGCCAGCTCGGCGTCGACGGCGGCGAGGGAGTCGGCGATGGTCGTCCGTACCGCGCCGGGCAGGCTGGTCCGCACCGTCTCCCCGTGAGGCTCCATGTCCGTTCGCCACCCTTCCCGTCATTTCCGCCTTACGGAAACAATGATCCGTGCAGTGAAGTTAGCCAGCCATGGAACGGCGGGTCAACACCCTCCCGGCAGCCGCGAGGCCCCGCACGCGCATCGCGTACGGGGCCTCGCGGAGGTCCGGCGGGTGTCAGCCCTTGCGGGTCTTGACCTCCTCGGTCAGCTGCGGGACGACCTCGAAGAGGTCGCCGACCACGCCGTAGTCGACCAGGTCGAAGATCGGGGCCTCGGCGTCCTTGTTGACGGCCACGATGGTCTTCGAGGTCTGCATACCGGCGCGGTGCTGGATCGCGCCCGAGATGCCCGCCGCGATGTAGAGCTGCGGCGAGACGGTCTTGCCGGTCTGGCCCACCTGGTTGGTGTGCGGGTACCAGCCCGCGTCCACCGCGGCGCGCGAGGCGCCGACGGCCGCGCCGAGGGAGTCGGCCAGGGCCTCCACGACGGGGAAGTTCTCCGCGCCGCCCACACCACGGCCGCCGGAGACCACGATCGCGGCCTCGGTCAGCTCCGGGCGCCCGGTCGACTCACGCGGCGTGCGCGAGACGACCTTCGTGCCGGTGGCCTTGTCGGAGAAGGACACCTCGAGTGCCTCGACCTCGCCCGCGGCCGGGGCGGCCTCCACGGCGGCCGAGTTCGGCTTCACGGTGATCACCGGAGTGCCCTTGCTGACCCGGGACTTGGTGGTGAAGGCGGCGGCGAACACCGACTGCGTGGCCACCGGACCCTCGTCACCGGCCTCCAGGTCCACGACGTCGGTGATGATGCCCGAGCCGATGCGGACCGCGAGCCGGGCCGCGATCTCCTTGCCCTCCGCGGAGGACGGGAACAGTACGGCGGACGGCGACACGGCCTCGTACGCGGCCTGGACCGCGTCCACCTTCGGGACGACGAGGTAGTCGGCGAACTCGGGCGCGTCGGCGGTCAGCACCTTCACGGCACCGTGCTCGGCGAGGGTGGACGCGGTGTTCTCGGCACCGGAGCCGAGGGAGACGGCGACCGGCTCGCCGATGCGGCGGGCCAGGGTCAGCAGCTCGAGGGTGGGCTTGCGGACGGCACCGTCCACGTGGTCGACGTAGACAAGGACTTCAGCCATGGGAATCGCTCTCCTGCGAAATGCGAAAGATCTGGGACGGGCGGCGGGAACCGGTCAGATGAACTTCTGACCCGCGAGGCAGCATCAGATGAATTTGCGCTCCGCGAGAAAGGCGGCGAGCTGCTTGCCGCCCTCGCCCTCGTCCTTGACGATCGTGCCCGCGGTGCGGGCCGGACGCTCGGTGGCGCCGTCCACGGCGGTCCAGGCGCCCTCGAGACCGACCTCGTCCGACTCGATCTCCAGGTCCTCCAGGTCCCAGGACTCCACCGGCTTCTTCTTCGCCGCCATGATGCCCTTGAACGACGGGTAGCGGGCCTCACCGGACTGGTCGGTCACCGACACCACCGCCGGAAGCCGCGCCTCCAGCCGCTCGGTCGCGGTGTCCCCGTCACGGCGCCCCTTCACGGTGCCGTCCTCGACCGACACCTCCGACAGCAGCGACACCTGCGGCACGCCGAGGCGCTCCGACAGCATCGCCGGAAGCACGCCCATGGTGCCGTCGGTGGAGGCCATCCCGCAGACCACCAGGTCGTAGCCGGTCTTCTCGATGGCCTTGGCCAGCACCAGCGAGGTGCCCAGCGCGTCGGTGCCGTGCAGATCGTCGTCCTCGACGTGCACGGCCTTGTCCGCGCCCATCGACAGCGCCTTGCGCAGCGCGTCCTTGGCGTCCTCCGGGCCGACGGTCAGGACGGTGATCTCGGCGTCATCGGCCTCGTCGGCGATCTGCAGGGCCTGCTCGACCGCGTACTCGTCCAGCTCCGAGAGCAGGCCGTCCACGTCGTCGCGATCGACGGTCAGGTCTTCGGCGAAGTGCCGGTCGCCGGTGGCGTCGGGCACGTACTTAACACAGACAACGATCCTCAAGCTCACGCCGGCTCTCCTACTGCATCGTCTCTACCGAGCTGCCTTGTTGCTGGCAGCATAGGCGCCTTCGGGGGCGGGACCCGGGCGGTACCGCGGGCGGTTTCCTGCCGGGCGGCCCATGCACCGCAGCAAAATATTACTCGTCAGTACACCCAGCTCATTCCCCGTACGCAACCCGCTTGAACTGTGACCTTGCCAACGGCGTTGATCAATACGAGGTGTACATGCCAATCGGAGCGGCGCGGGCCGGCCGCGTAGCGCTCGGCGGCTCAGTCGCGGAGCGCGTTGAAGCGCCCCTGGTGGTACAGCAACGGACGGCCGGTCCCGGCCGCGCTACCCGTGGTGACCTCGCCGATCAGCACCCGGTGGTCCCCGGCTGGTATCCGGGCCACCACCCGGCACAGCAGCCACGCCAGCACCCCGTCGAGCACCGGCACGCCCTCCGGCCCCGAGCGCCAGCCGGTGGCCGGTCCGAAGCGGTCGGCACCGCTGCGCGCGAAGGTCGCGGCCAGCTCCCGCTGGTGCTCGCCCAGAATGTGGACACCGACGTACTCGGCCTCGGAGAGCACGGGCCAGCTCGAGGAGCCGGTGCCCACGCCGAAGGAGAGCAGCGGCGGCTCGGCGGCCACGGAGGCGAGGGAGGTGGCGGTGAAGCCGACCGGGCGGGTGCCCTGGGCGGTGATCACGGCGACGCCGGAGGCGTGCCGGCGGAAGACGGAGCGGAAGAGGTCGGACGTCGTCAGCGGGGACGTGCCGAGGTCGTGCGTCGCCGTCATGGAGTTGCCCTTCTGCGGGAGGTACGGGCGGGGGGGGTCGCGCTTGTCCTCGTTCGCTCACCCGCCCGGACACCGTGCGCCGGCGGTCCGCATCAGGTCCACGTGCACACGTCCGTAAAGAAGGAGTCCAGGCCGCATGCCGTTCACCCTGACCACGCGGGGTGCGGACCGTCAAGTGGGGCCGGGGCGCGGAGGCTCACACGGCATCACCCAGAGCGGCGATGACATCGGCCCGGCGCGGCGGCCCGGAGGCCCGCCGTACGACCCGCCCGGCCGCGTCGAGCACCAGCACGGTGGGGGTACGGGCGATGTCCAGCGCCCTGACGAGCTCCAGCCGGGACTCGGCGTCGATCTCGATATGCGCCACCCCGTCCACCATCGCGGCCACCTCGGACAGCGTCCGCCGGGTGGCCCGGCAGGGCTGGCAGAAGGCGCTGGAGAACTGGACCAGCGTCGCCCGCTCCCCCAGCTCCGCGCCCAGCTCGGCGGCGCCCAGCCGCCGGCTTCCGTCGCCGTCTCGCACCTGTCTCCTCCCGGTCGGGCCTCCCTGGTGCAGCGTCCTGGGCGGCCCGGGGATTCCCCGGCGGCCACCCGACGTGATGAGGATCTCGCGACCGGGCCGTGCCGCGCGGTAGCACAAAGGGACGACATCGGGCACCATCTGCCAGAAGCCGGATACCTACGGCCGCGTAACTTCCGCCGGGAGAACCCTCCCCAGGCATACGACGAAGGGTCCTCAATGGCAGAGCTCGTCTACCCGCCGGTGATCGGGGTGGCCCGCACCATGTTCAAGGCGCTCGATCTGCGCTTCGACATCAAGGGCACCGAGAATGTCCCGCGGACGGGTGGCGCGGTTCTGGTGAGCAACCACATCGGCTATCTCGACTTCGTCTTCTGCGGGCTGACCGCCCGTCCGGCCAAGCGGCTGGTGCGGTTCATGGCCAAGGAGTCGGTCTTCCGGCACAAGGTCTCCGGGCCGCTGATGCGCGCGATGAAGCACATTCCGGTGGACCGGGCGGCGGGCATGGACGCGTACAAGCACGCCCTGCGGGCGCTGCGCTCCGGCGAGATCATCGGCGTCTTCCCGGAGGCGACGATCTCGCGGTCCTTCACCCTCAAGAACTTCAAGTCGGGCGCGGCCCGGCTGGCGCAGGAGGCGGGCGTCCCGCTGCTGCCCATGGCGCTGTGGGGCACGCAGCGGCTGTGGACCAAGGGCCAGAAGCGGGCGCTGGGCCGCCATCACTACCCGATCACGATGCGGGTGGGCGAGCCGATGGAGGCCGACCCGACCGAGCCCTCGGACACCCTGACCGAGCGGCTGCGCGGCCGGGTGCAGGAGCTGCTGGAGGCGGCGCAGCGGGCGTATCCGGTGCGGCCCAAGGGCCCGGACGACACCTGGTGGGTCCCGGCCCACCTGGGCGGCACCGCTCCCACCCCGGCCGAGGCGCTGGCCCTGGACCGGGGCCGCTAGGACGGAAGACCGCGGGGCGGGCCGTGCGGCCCGCCCGAACACTCGGCGGACGGCCTACCGGCCCATCTCCTCCTTGAGGGCCGTGATGAAGCCGTCCACGTCCTCCTCCGTGGTGTCGAAGGAGCACATCCAGCGCACATCGCCCGCGGCCTCGTCCCAGAAGTAGAAGCGGTAGCGCTTCTGGAGGCGTTCGCTCACCTCGTGTGGCAGCCGGGCGAAGACCGCGTTGGCCTGGACCGGGTGGAGGATCTTCACCCCGTCCACCGAGCGCACGCCGTCCGCCAGCCGCTGGGCCATGGTGTTGGCGTGGCGGGCGTTGCGCAGCCACAGGTCGCGGGCGAGCAGGGCCTCCAGCTGGACGGAGATGAACCGCATCTTGGACGCCAGCTGCATGGACAGCTTGCGCAAATGCTTCATGGCGCCCACCGCGTCCGGGTCGAGGACGACCACGGCCTCGCCGAAGAGCATCCCGTTCTTGGTGCCGCCGAACGACAGGACGTCGACGCCCGCCGCGTTGGTGAACGCGCGCATCGGCACGTCCAGGGACGCGGCCGCGTTGGCTATCCGGGCGCCGTCGAGGTGGACCTTCATCCCGCGCTCGTGCGCGTGGTCGCAGATCGCGCGGATCTCGTCCACCGTGTAGACGGTGCCGAGCTCGGTGTTCTGGGCGATCGAGACCACCTGCGGCATCGCCCGGTGCTCATCCTCCCAGCCCCACGCCTGGCGGTCGATGAGCTCGGGGGTGAGCTTGCCGTCCTCGGTGGGGACGGTGAGCAGCTTCAGCCCGCCGACGCGCTCGGGCGCCCCGCACTCGTCCACGTTGATATGGGCGGACTCGGCGCAGATGACCGCGCCCCAGCGGTCGGTGAGGGCCTGGAGGGCGACCACGTTGGAGCCGGTGCCGTTGAAGACCGGGAACGCCTGTGCGTGCGGGCCGAAGTGGCTGCGCATGACGAACTGCAGATGCGCGGTGTAGTCGTCCTCGCCGTAGGAGACCTGATGGCCTCCGTCGGCGAGGGCGAGCGCGGCGAGGATCTCCGGGTGGGTGCCGGCGTAGTTGTCGCTGGCGAAGCCGCGTACCTCGGGGTCGTGGTGGCGGCGGGCGTCGGTCCTCACGGCTTGGGGGTCAGCCACTGGCGGGTTCCGTTCACTTCCTGGGCGGGCCGGTCCCAGAGTCCGGTGATGGCCTCGGCCAGCTCCTTGACGTCCGTGAAGCCCGCGAACTTCGCGTTGGGGCGCTCCGCCCGCATGGCGTCGTGCACCAGCGCCTTGACCACCAGGATGGCAGCGGCCGCCGACGGACCGCCCTCGCCCCCCAGTTTGTGGAAGGAGTCGGCGAGCGCGAGCGTCCAGGCCTCGGCGGCGGCCTTGGCGGCGGCGTACGCGGCGTTGCCCGCGGTGGGCTTGGACGCGCCCGCCGCGCTGATCAGCACATAGCGGCCCTTGCCGCTGCGCAGCAGGGCGTCGTGGAAGGCGAGGGAGGTGTGCTGGGCGGTGCGGATCAGCAGATTGTGCAGGGTGTCCCAGTCGGCGAGCGGGGCGTCGGCGAAGGTCTTGCCGCCGCGCCAGCCGCCGACCAGGTGGATCAGCCCGTCGACCCGGCCGAACTCCTTCTCGGTGCGGTCGGCCCAGGCGCGGGCCGCGTCGAGGTCGAGCAGGTCGACCGTCTCGCCGGTGACGCTGGCGCCGCCGTGGGCGTAGCGCGCCGCGTCCACGACCTCGGCCAGCCGGACCGGGTCGGCGTCGGAGGCGATGACGGTGGCGCCCGCCTCGGCGAGGCGGAGCACCGCGGCCCGGCCCGCCGGGCCGGCCGCGCCGGCCACCGCCACCACCGCACCGTCCAGCGGCCGCTCGCCCGGCTCGTTCGGGCTCGGGCTCGATGTCGGTGTGGTCATGCTCGCCGCCTCCTCGTCCTGCCCCGCCCGGGGGCTGTGCGCCGCCGCGGTGGTCATGCCGCCGCCGGTAGCTCGCTGTCGGCCGTGATGCCCTTGGTGGAGGCGACCACGTTTCGCAGCTTCTTCCCAAGCGCCTCGTAGAACATGCTCAGCGGAAACTCGTCGGGGAGCACGTCGTCGACGAGTTTGCGCGGCGGCTGGCTCAGGTCCAGGGCTTCGGGGCCCTTGGCCCAGACCGAGCCGGGGTGCGGGGCGAGATAGGTCGACACCAGCTCGTACGCCTTGAACCAGTGGACGAGCTTGGGGCGGTCGATGCCGTCCCGGTAGAGCTTCTCGATCTCGCCGCACAGCTGGTTGGTGACCTGCGAGGCGCGGGACCAGTCGATGTGCAGGGTGTTGTCCGTCCAGCGTACGACGTCGTGCTGGTGGAGGTAGGCGAAGAGCAACTGGCCGCCGAGCCCGTCGTAGTTGCGGACCCGCGCGCCGGTGACCGGGAACCGGAACATCCGGTCGAAGATCACGGCGTACTGGACGTCACGGCCCTGGGCGACGCCCTCGGCGTCCAGCTTCACGGCCTCCTTGAAGGCGGTGAGGTCGCAGCGCAGCTCCTCAAGACCGTACATCCAGAACGGCTGCCGCTGCTTGATCATGAAGGGGTCGAACGGCAGGTCGCCATGGCTGTGGGTGCGGTCGTGGACCATGTCCCACAGGGCGAACGCCTCCTGGCAGCGGCGCTGGTCGGCGAGCATGTCCCGGATGTCGTCGGGGAGTTCGATCCCCAGGGCCCGGACGGCGGCCTCGCTGACCCGGCGGAACCGGGCCGCCTCGCGGTCGCAGAAGATGCCGCCCCAGCTGAACCGCTCGGGGGCCTCGCGGACGGCGATGGTCTCCGGGAAGAGCACCGCGGAGTTGGTGTCGTAGCCGGAGGTGAAGTCCTCGAAGGCCAGTCCGCAGTAGAGCGGGTTGTCATAGCGGGTGCGCTCCAGCTCGGCCAGCCAGTCCGGCCAGACCATGCGCAGCACCACGGCTTCCAGATTGCGGTCCGGGTTGCCGTTCTGCGTGTACATGGGGAAGACCACGAGGTGCTGGAGGCCGTCGGCGCGTGTGCGGGCGGGCTGGAAGGCCAGCAGCGAGTCGAGGAAGTCGGGGACCCCGAATCCCTCCTCGGTCCAGCGGCGCAGATCCGCGACGGCCGCCCGGTGGTAGTCGGCGTCGTGCGGCAGCAGCGGGGCGATCTCCTCGATGGCCCCGATCACCTGGGCGACGGTCGCCGCGGCGGTCTCCCGAGTGGGTGCGCCCTCGGCGTCGAAGTCGATGGAACCGTCCTTGGACTGCCACCGGCGAAACGTTTCGACAGCGTTCTTGAGAGTTGGCCAGGCCGGATGGTCGACCACACGCTCTGCGGGCAGAACGACACCCTCACCTATCGCAGACGAAAGGATTTCCGTCATGGCCACTCCTTAACCGAAGAAACTCGCGTATGACCACCGTATCCATGGACGCTCCCTCGCTCAAGCGGCGGTACGGGAAATCATCCTGCGTCACACCCGCACCACCGCAGTTTTTCCTGCCCCCATCGGCTCGACTCATGCCACGGCCCCGCTTGAACGGTCCTGTCATGAGCGGCCGGTATGGTGTGCGCCGGTCCGGGCGGCCCGTCCGCCGCGTGCCGATGAATCAGCCATCCCACTGCCTCCCCCGACCCGACGCAGACGACCCGACGAAGGCCGTCGAGGGCCGTCAGAAGAGCGAGACAGCGTTGACTTTTCTCACCATCGGACACCGCGGAGTGATGGGTGTCGAGCCGGAGAACACCCTGCGGTCCTTCGTCCGCGCCGAGCACGAGGGCATGGACGTCATCGAACTGGACCTGCACCTCAGCAAGGACGGCGCGCTCGTGGTGATGCACGACGCGGACGTCGACCGCACCACCGACGGCAAGGGCCCGATCAGCGACTTCACCCTCGCGGAGCTGCGTGAGCTGGACGCCGGGGAGGGTGAGCGGATCCCGGTCTTCGAGGAGGTCGTGGACGCCGTGGCGGCGCCGCTCCAGGCCGAGATCAAGGACACGGCGGCCGCCCGGGCGCTGGCCGAGGTGCTGACCCGCCGCGATCTGCTGGGCCGGGTGGACATCCTGTCCTTCCACGACGAGGCGCTCGCGGAGATCCGCACCCTGCTCCCGACCGCCCGCACCGCCCTGGTGGCCAGCCGCTACGGCCTCGATGTGATCGACCGGGCGCATGCCATCGGCGCCGGGATGCTGGTGCTCAACATCCGCAGGCTGACCCTGGAGCTGGTGGAGAAGGCGCACGCCGACGACCTCAAGGTCATCGCGTGGACCGTGAACACCCCCGACCAGCTGAAGCTGGTCCGCGGCCTCCGCCTGGACGGCGCCACGACCGACTTCCCGGAGATCCGGCGGGCGGCGCGCTTCACGGCGTGACGCACGCGCGGACATCCATCACCCGTACGGCGTAACGCGGCGCTCTGAGGGTCCGTGAGGGCCCTCGGAGACGTTCGGGGGCGTTGTTCGGGGGCGTTCGGCGGGACTCAGTCGACTCAGTCGAGGGGCTTGATCAGCAGCTCGAACTCGAGGTCGGCGCGGCGCGGCACGCCGAAGCGCTCTTCGCCGTACGGGAACGGGGTCATCCGGCCGGTACGGGCGTAGCCGCGCCGCTCGTACCAGGCGATCAGCTCCTCGCGGGCGGAGATCACCGTCATATGCATCTCCTTGGCACCCCACTCCGCCCGCGCGAACCGCTCGGCCTCGGCGATGATCACCTTGCCCAGGCCCCCGCCCTGGAGCGCGGGCCGGACCGCGAACATGCCGAAGTAGGTGTGGTCACCGCGGTGCTCGAGCTGGCAGCAGGCGATCAGCTCACCGTTCCGCTCGACGATCATCATCCGGCCGTTCTCGGCCCCCACCACCTCCGCGACGCCCTCCGGATCGGTGCGCTGTCCGTCCAGGATGTCCGCTTCCGTGGTCCATCCGGCGCGGCTGGCGTCCCCGCGGTAGGCCGACTCGACCAGGGCCACCAGTCCGTCCACATCGGCCTCGGTGGCCGTGCGGAAGGTGAGGGGGTCGGTGGCTGCTCGTACGGTGGCGTCCGCGGTGTCCATGGCGTCGGCGGGGTTCCCTTCGGTGACGGTGTGGCGGCCGCTCGCCGGTGTGGGCCGGTGCGGTGGCCGGTGTGACGGCCGGTGGCCGGTGTGACGGCCGGTGGCCGGTGTGACGGCCGGTGGCCGGTGTGACGGCCGGTGGCCGGTGTGACGGCCGGTGGCCGGTGTGACGGCCGGTGGCCGGTGTGACGGCCGGTGGCGGCAAATAGACCTTAACCTGCCCCGAAGGGGTCAGGTTGCGTAGGGTCGCGGGCATGGTTCACGTACTGAGCAGCCGCACTCTGCTGCGGCCGACGGACCCCGAGCGCTCCCGGGCGTTCTACGGCGAGGCCCTGGGCCTGGCGGTCTACCGGGAGTTCGGGACCGGCCCCGAGCGCGGCACCGTCTACTTCCTCGGCGGGGGCTTCCTGGAGGTCTCCGGCCGCTCGGACACCCCGCCCGCCCCGGGCCTGCAGCTGTGGCTCCAGGTGGCGGACGCGGCGGCGGCGTACAAGGAGCTCACCGCCCAGGGGGTCGAGGTGCTGCGGCCGCCGAAGAAGGAGCCGTGGGGGCTGGTGGAGATGTGGATCGCGGATCCGGACGGCGTGCGGATCGCGGTCGTGGAGGTCCCCGAGGACCATCCGCTGCGCTACCGCCCCTGATGGCTCCCCTCGTGCCGTCGGCCCCGCCACGGCTCGCGGTGGCGGGGCGGGCGACACCGTGGGGACTCAGCCGGGCTGGCTGTTCTCCTTGTGCTCGCCCCAGCCGTGCCAGCGGTCGATCTCGATCCAGGCGCTGATCCGGGCGCGGTCCCGCCTCGGGTACTCCTTGCCGAGGTATTGCTGGGCCAGCCGGTCGATTCCGGCCAGGTCCTTGTCGTCCTGGAGCTCGACGACCCGGCCGATGAGGGTGATGTGGTTGTACCAGTTCGCCTCGTCGATCACGGTGAGCGTGACCCTGGGGTCGTTCCGGATGTGGTCGAGCCGCTTACGGCCCTCGTCCATGTTGACCAGGACCCGGCCGT
Source organism: Streptomyces rugosispiralis (assembly GCF_024505145.1). Lineage (GTDB taxonomy): Bacteria > Actinomycetota > Actinomycetes > Streptomycetales > Streptomycetaceae > Streptomyces > Streptomyces rugosispiralis. The sequence continues at coordinate 166,481 of NZ_JANIAA010000003.1, forward strand.
CGTCCCAGAGGTACCAGGTGGCCGTGGACACCGGCTGACCGTCGGACCGGATCGTCGCGATCACGGCCGGATTGGGCTTCTCGAGCATGGCGACCGCGACCTCGGGAAGCGGTGGATTCGACACGGGCTCTCCTCCTCTTTGGACAGCTGTTCACGTCCCGTGGTGCGGCTGGGGCCTGCGTGATCCACGGGCCGTACCTCTCACCGTGCCATACCGGGCCTCGCGCTCCCCACCTACTCCGCTACTCTGCACGCCTCGCGCTCCCCCACTGCGCCCATGCGCTCCCGTGTGTGGTGCCGCGACAGGGGATGTCTCCCGGTATTACGTCCCCCTTCGGGAGGTGTGGCCGTGCACGGACCTCCACTCATCGGCTGGCTGCTGGTCGCGCTGTGCGCGGCCACGGGTGGCTACTGTCTGCTGCAGATGCGCGGTGAGCCGCCCGGGCCGGGGCGGCGGATCGCGGGCGCCGAGGCGCTGATGGGATGGGGGATGGCCGTGATGGCGGTGCCGTCCACCGTGCTGGACCCCCGGCCCTGGGGTCCGCCCGCCTTCGCGGCGGTCTTCGCGGTGGCCGCCGTAAGGGCGCTGCTGCCGGTGGAGCGCGGCGCGGGGCTCCCGGGGCACCGTCTGCATCACACCGTCGGAGCGCTGGCGATGGTCTATATGGCGCTCGCGATGATGGCGGGCACCACGGGCGGCCACCATCACACCGGCGAGATGGCCCCGGGCCGGATGGCGGGCGGGGTGCCCCTGCTGACCGGGGTGCTGCTCGTGTACTTCGCGGTCTACGTCGTACGGTCCGGGCTGCGGCTCGTACCGATGACGGACGGGGCCGTGGACGGAACGGTCGAAGGGGCCGTGGACGGCACGGGGCGCGTGTCCTCCGGCGCCCGGTGGTCGCGGCGGCCCGAGCTGCGGCACGCTTGCAGGCTGTCGATGGGGATAGGGATGTTCGCGATGCTCCTGGCCCTGTGAAGGGGCGGCGGGCCGGGCAGTGGCCCGATCCGTAGCCGCCATGCGCGGGCGCACCGTGGTGTGCGTCACTTCCCCGCCGTGACCGTACCCGGCCCGAGCGTCGCGATCATAGGCTGACGGCCATGATGGTCCCGTTCGCGCTGATGGGCCTCGGCGCACTGGCGGCGGCAATGGCGCCGCGCCTGTTGTCCCGCTCCGACTGGATCGACCGCGAACCCGTGCTCGCCCTCTGGGTGTGGCAGTGCGTGGTCGTCGCAGTGCTGTTGTGCTGCGCGCTGACCATGGCGCTCACCGGGGCGGCCGCCTGGGAGGCCGTGCGCGGCAATGTCTTCGCCCCCGCGCCCAAGGGCGTGGTGGAGGCGTACGCGCTGTCCGGCTACGGGCCGTTGGCCGCGCCCGTCGCCCTCGTGCTCGCCTTCGGGGCCGTCTGGAGCGCGGTGATGCTCACCCGCGAGATCGGCCGCGCCCGCGCCTGGCGCAGGCAGCACCGCGCCGAACTCCTCGTCCGCTCCCCCGCCTTGCCCGGTGAGGAGCCCAGCGAGGAGCGTCTGGTGGTCCTGGAGAGCGACAAGCCGGACGCCTGGTTGCTGCCGGGCACCACGCCCCAGCTCGTCATCACCACGGCGGCGCTGCGCCGCCTCAAGGGCCGTCGGCTGGACGCCGTCATCGCCCATGAGCAGGGCCACGCCCGCGCCCGCCACCACTGGCTGCTGCACTGCTCGACCGCGCTGGCCAGCGGCTTTCCGCAGGTGACCATGTTCGCGGCGTTCCGCGACGAGGTGCACCGGCTGGTCGAGCTGGCCGCCGACGACTCCGCGTCACGGCGCTTCGGGCGGACGACCACCGCGCTCGCGCTGGTCGAACTCAACGAGGACCGCGGGGTGTTCGGCCCCTGCCCCAGCGCGCTCGCCCAGGTGCCGCAGCGGGTGGACCGGCTGCTGGCCCCCGCCTCCCGCCTCCCGGCGGGGCGCCGCTGGCGCCTTACGGCCACCGCGGCGCTCGTCCCGGCCGTCCCGCTGCTGGTCACCCTGGTCCCGGCGCTGCGGGTGCTGGGGTAGGCGTTCTCGGTACTACGGCGGCTCCTCGCTCGGGGGAGATCGAGGGCTTCCCGGCTCGAGGAAGATCGACGGCCTCGAGGAAGCTCGAGGAAGATCGACGGCCTGCTGGCTCCGGGGCCCGCCCTTCGGCGATCATCGACCCATGCAGCCGGCAACCCTTCACCGCCGAGCCGCCCTCGGCGCGGCCGTGTGCACCGCGCTCTTCCTGGTGCTGCTCGCCCTGGTGGCCACCCGTTGGGGGCCGCTGGGAAGCGCCGACCGGGACATCGTCGTCGCCCTGCACCACTCCGCCGTGGAGCACCGCGGCTGGACCAAGGCCAACAGAGTGCTCACGGACTGGGTCTGGGACCCGTGGACGATGCGTGCGCTGCTGGCGGTGGCCGTGGGGTGGCTGCTGTGGCGCCGGGAGTGGCAACTCGCCCTCTGGGTCGCCGTCACGGCGGCGGCGGGCACGGCGCTGCAACAGGCGATCAAGGCCGGCGTCGACCGGGCACGTCCCCAGTGGCCGGATCCGGTGGACTCGGCGCACTACGCGGCCTTCCCGTCCGGTCACGCCCTGACCACCACCGTCACCTTCGGGCTGCTGCTGTGGCTGATGACGCTGCACCGGGCGCCCGCGAAGTGGCTGCGGGCCTTGGCCGTCGTGGCCGCCGTGTCCGTGCTGGGGGTCGGCTTCACCCGGCTCTATCTGGGCGTCCACTGGCCCAGCGACGTCCTGGCCGGCTGGCTGCTGGGCGCGGCGCTGGTGTACGGGGCGATCGCCTCGTACGGCTACGCCCAGAGCCGTACGGGCGAGCGCGAGGCGTCCCCCGGGGGGAGTGCGCGCTCATGAGCCCCGAAACCACCCTCCGGCCACCGGGAACGGCGATCCCGCCCGGGTGCTGGGCCCTGTCCGGTGGATCTTCGCGCCTGTGGCATCAGCGGCTGGCGCCGCAGGGCCCGCGGCGTCAGGGGGCACCTCCCAGCGGTAGCTGGGGGAGTCGTCGACCGACGACAACGCAGCAGGTGCGCGTGCCGGGCGACGCGACGCCGCGGAGATCCGAACGACAGACCCTAGCCGAGCCGCACCCCGGCCAGGATCCCGTGCGCGACCGGCAGGCGCAGCGAGAGGTAGCCGTTCGCCGGGTCGGCGAGGTACTCCCGCATCTCCCGGTGCATGTCGAAGCCGAAGTCCATGTCCAGGTCGTCCACGAGCACCAGCGCGCCCCGGCGCAGCCGGGGCTCCACCACCTGCAGCACCGCCCGGTTGAGGTTCGGCCAGCCGTCCATCAGCAGCAGGTCCACCGACTCGGGCAGGTCCCGCAGCGTCTCCCGCGCGTCGCCTACGCGGACGGTGGCGATGTCGGAGAGCCCGGCGGCGGCGATGGCCTCCGTGGCCTTGGCCACCTTGTCCGCCTGCAGTTCCGTGCCGATCACCCGCCCGCCGCCGTTGTCCCGCACCGCGCTGGCCAGGTAGAGGGTGGACACGCCGAAGGAGGTTCCGTACTCGACGACGGTCCGCGCGCCGGTCGCCCGGGTGAGCAGGTAGAGCAGCTCACCGCCCTCTTTGGACACCGACATGGAGGCGTCCTTGAACACCTCGGCCATCTGGCCGGCGTCCAGCTCGGCCCAGGCCGACTTGGGGTCGGTCACACCGGTCTCGGCGAACGCGCGCTCATCGCCTTCGCGCTCGGCCTCCAGCAGTCCGTCCAGGACGGTCGCCACGGCCTCGGTGTGCAGTGTGGACGGCATACGATCTCCTTCAGGGTCGGTGCGGTCACCGGATAGATTCTTCTTCCGGCGGCGATCCGACCGCCCCCTAAACATCCCCCTGGCTCCCCCTGAGCTGCCCGGGGCGACAGGAGAGTGCGGTCATGAGCAATCTCGATCTGAGGCCCGCGCCGACCGTGTGCGGCGGCCGCCAGGACGTCACCGCCCGGCCGGTCCGTGAACTGCTGGCCGCCAAGCAGGTCCCGCTGGGCGAGTCCACCATGGTGCGCCGGCTTCTGCCGAACCTCGGGCGGCGCATGGTCGGCGCCTGGTGCTTCATCGACCACTACGGCCCGGACGACATCGCCCAGGAGCCGGGGATGCAGGTGCCTCCGCATCCGCACATGGGGCTGCAGACGGTCAGCTGGCTGCACGACGGCGAGGTGCTGCACCGCGACAGCGTCGGCAGCCTGCAGACGGTGCGCCCCGGCGAGTTGGGGCTGATGACCTCGGGCCGGGCCATCGCCCACTCCGAGGAGTCCCCGCGCGAGCACGCCCGGCTGCTGCACGGCGCACAGCTGTGGGTCGCGCTGCCCGACGGCGACCGCCACGTCGCCCCCATGTGGGAGCACCACGCCGAGCTGCCCCGGGTGACCGGCGGCGGAGGGCTGCGGGCGACGGTCGTCCTCGGCGAACTGGACGGCGCGGCCTCGCCAGGCACCACGTTCACTCCCCTGATGGGCGCGGACATCGCCCTCGCGGCCGGTACCGACACCCGGTTGCCGGTGCGGCCCGACTTCGAGTACGCGGCCCTGACCATGTCCGGCGAGGCCGAGGTCGACGGGGTGCGCCTCGCCCCCGGCTCCCTCCTCTACCTCGGCTGCGGACGCGCCGAACTGCCGCTGCGGGCGGACGTGGACAGCGCGTTCATGCTGCTGGGCGGGGAGCCCTTCGAGGAGAAGATCGTGATGTGGTGGAACTTCATCGGGCGCTCCCACGACGAGATCTCCCAGGCCCGCGAGGACTGGTCGTCGGGCTCGCGCTTCGGCGAGGTCCACGGCTACGACGGCGCCCCCTTGCCCGCCCCGGAGCTCCCGCCCGTACCCCTGAAGCCGCGCGGCCGGACGCGCTGACCGGCGACAGCCGCCGCGGCGCCGCGGGTACGGCGTTCCAGAGAGCGGCGGGTACCTCTCGGAGAGCCGCGGGTACCTCTCGGAGAGCGGCGGGCACCTCTCAGAGGGCCGCGGACACCTCGTCCACTTCGTCGGCCGACTCGGCCGACGCGTCGCTCAGCCCCAGCCGCAGGTGTTCAACGTGGTAGAGGGCCTGGTCCAGCAGTTCGGCGACATGGTTGTCGTACAGCGAGTACACCACCGAGCGGCCATCACGGGTGCCCACGACCAGGCCGAGGTTGCGTAGCAGCCTCAGCTGGTGGGAGCACGCGGACTGCTCCATCCCGACCGCGGTGGCCAGTTCGGTGGCCGGCAAGGGCCCCTCCCGCAGCCGGGCCAGGATCAGCAGGCGGGATGGCGTCGCCAGCGCCTGCAGCGTCGCGGCGACTCTCGGGGCGCTGCCGGCGTCCAGGCGGGCGCGCGGTACGGCGTTGTCAGCGGCGGGTGCGACTCCATGGCCCATGCGTCAAGCCTACCGACCCGCTCAGGAACACATGAAGAGTTATTCATTCAATCCTGTAACGTGGAGGCATCGAGCCCGTTGCCGCCTCCACTGAAGGACGCCGCCTGCCATGTCATCGACCGTCACCCGCCCGGTCGCGCCGCCCGGAGTGGTCCGTGATCCGGCCACGCCCGGCCGCCGGACGCGGATCTTCGCCCTGCCCGAGGCCCGCTGGGCGGCGGCCGCCCTGGTGCTGTTCCTGATCGCGCTGCCGCTCCAACTGCTCGGCGCACCGGCATGGTCATGGGTGCCGCTCTACGCGCTCACCTACCTCACCGGCGGCTGGGAGCCGGGATGGGCCGGATTGCGGGCCCTCAAGGACCGGACCCTGGACGTCGACCTGCTGATGGTGGTCGCCGCGCTCGGCGCGGCCGCGCTCGGGCAGGTGCTGGACGGGGCGCTGTTGATCGTCATCTTCGCCACCTCGGGGGCGCTGGAGGCCATCGCCACCGCGCGGACCGCGGACTCGGTGCGCGGTCTGCTCGACCTCGCCCCGGCCACCGCCACCCGGCTGTCCGGGGACGGCGCCGAGGAGGCGGTGCCCACCGAGCGGCTCGCGGTGGGCGATGTGATCCTCGTACGTCCCGGGGAGCGGGTCGGCGCGGACGGCCGGGTACGGGAGGGCGCGAGCGAGGTCGACCAGGCCACGATCACCGGGGAACCGCTGCCGGTGGCCAAGACGGCCGGTGACGAGGTGTTCGCCGGCACGCTCAACGGCACCGGCGCGCTGACCGTGCGGGTCGAGCGCGATCCGTCGGACTCGGTGATCGCGCGGATCGTGCGGATGGTCGAGGAGGCCTCCGAGACGAAGGCCCCCACCCAGTTGTTCATCGAGAAGGTGGAACAGCGCTATTCGCTGGGCATGGTGGCCGCCACCCTGGCGCTCTTCGCGGTGCCGCTGTTCTTCGGCTCGGCGCTGCAGCCCACCCTGCTGCGGGCGATGACCTTCATGATCGTCGCTTCTCCGTGCGCGGTGGTGCTGGCGACCATGCCGCCCCTGCTGTCCGCCATCGCCAACGCCGGGCGCCACGGTGTCCTCATCAAGTCCGCCGTGGTCATGGAGCGACTCGGCCAGGTCGACGCCGTGGCCCTCGACAAGACGGGCACCCTGACCGAGGGGACCCCTCGAGTCACCGACGTGTGCCCGCTCGACCACTCGGGCCTGACCGAGGAGGCCCTGCTGACCCTGGCGGCGGCGGCCGAGCACCCCAGCGAGCACCCGCTGGCCCGTGCCGTCGGCGATGCCGCCCGGAAGCGTGGCCTGGAGCTTCCGGCGGTCCGGGACTTCTCCTCGACCCCGGGCACCGGCGTGATCGCCACGGTCGACGGACGCGTCGTCGCGGTGGGCAGCCCCGACCGCCCGCGGGCGCCGCACCCCGACCACCCCGCCACCGCGCTGGCGACCCGGCTGGAAGCGGCCGGCCGTACCGCCGTCCTGGTGGAGGTCGACGGCTCGGCCGTCGGCGTGCTCGGCATCGCCGACCGACTGCGCGAGGACGCCACCGCCACCGTCGCCGCACTCACCACGCTGACGGGCACCGCCCCGGTGCTGCTCACCGGGGACAACCCGCGCGCCGCCCGCTCCCTGGCGGCCGAGGTCGGAATCACCGATGTCCGCGCCGGGCTGCTGCCCCAGGACAAGGTCACCGCCGTCAAGGAGTTGGCGGGCGCGGGCCGCAGGGTGCTGGTCGTCGGTGACGGCGTGAACGACGCGCCCGCCCTGGCCGCCGCCCATACGGCCGTCGCCATGGGACGAGCGGGCTCCGACCTCGCCCTGGAGACCGCCGACGCCGTCGTCGTCCGGGACGAGTTGGCCACCATCCCCACCGCCGTCTCCCTCTCCCGTCGCGCCCGCCGCCTGGTCACCCAGAACCTGGTGATCGCCGGGGTGTTCATCACCGGTCTGGTCGTCTGGGACCTGGTCGGAACCCTGCCGCTTCCGCTCGGTGTCGCCGGGCACGAGGGCTCCACCGTCATCGTCGGCCTCAACGGCCTGCGCCTGCTGCGCGACGCGGCCTGGCGGAGCGCCCGGGACCACGCGTAGGGCCGTCAGCGGGGCGGCGGGGGCCGGTCAGCCCCCGTAGTGGTCCAGCGGTGGGGCGACATCGGCCAGGACGCCGGGAGGCGGGGGCGCAGCCATCAGGGTTCCCCTTCCGGACGTGGACGGTTTCTGGACGTAGGCGGTGAGTCCGGTGCCCGGCAGGCGGTGGGGGGTCCAGGTGCGGGCGTAGTGGGGAGGGCCGGAGCCGGTCCTGGCGAGGGCGGCGGTGGGTTCGCGGGTGGCACGGCGCAGCAGGGCGGGCGCGGTGATGTCGCGGTTGTTGCCGCCCACGTTGGCCGAGGCGCAGCCGGCGTCGTAGCCGATGGGCGGGGCGTGTTCGCCGCTGACCAGGCAGGGCGGGGTGAGTCCGAGGCGGCGCAGGTCGTGGGCGGCGGTGCGGTAGCGGGCGGCGGTGGCGCGGGCGGCGGCGGTATTGCGGTCGAGCACCTCGTACTGCGCGGCCAGGTGCAGGGCGAGCAGCGCGGCCGCCAGCCCGGCGGCCAGGGCGCGGGCCCGGGGCGGGCGGATGGCCCGCGCGGTGTGTGCGGCCAGGGCGGCGAGCGGAAGGGAGAGCAGGGCGTAGACGGGCAGCAGGAAGCGCGGCGCCGAGTAGTCGATGAGCACCAGGTAGGGGATGCTCAGCGTGGCGGCGCAGGCGATGGGGAGCAGGATGACCGCGTCGCGCCGGGCCCGCCAGGCCAGGACCCAGGCGATGAGGGCGAGGACGGGCAGGGCCAGCCACCACAGGGTGAGCTCGGGGTGGGTGAGCGGGTGGTGGCAGGGGCGGCAGAGCAGGGGGCCGTTGAGGCTGCGCCATGCCATGCCGCCCACCCAGTGCGTGCCCATGCCGCCCTCGGTGGTGCTGGAGAGGTGCAGCCGGGCGCCGATCCCGCCCCAGCGCGCGTACGCCTCCGCCACCCACTCGGCGCCGCCCACGGCGAACCCGCCTGCCACGGCGAGCGCGGGCGCCGGACGCCGCCAGGCCGGGACGATCGCGCACGCCGCGAGCAGGGGCAGGGCGAGCCAGACGCCGTCGGAGAAGCGGAAGCAGGTGGCGGCCGCGACCGTGGCGCCCAGACCGAGCAGGGCCCGCCGCCCCACAGGGGGGCGTGCGGCACGCAGGAACCAGCCGACGGCCGCCACCGCGGACAGGGCCACCCACAGGTTGGGCATGGCCTGCGGCCCGTAGAGCAGGGTGGTCCACAGACCGGCGAAGAGCAGCGCGGCCAGGGCGGTCCGCCCGGGGCCGAGCAGCGGCTGCCAGACGCGGTAGGCCGCGTACAGGGCGGCGGCGGACAGCAGCGCCAGGACGACCCGGAGCACGGTGCCGCCACCGGAGTCGGTGACGGCGAGGACGGGGGCGGCCAGAAGGCTGATACCGCGCGAGCGCGGGGCGCTGAAGTACGCCGCCGGGCGGTGCGGATCGACCTGGGAGAGGTACACCGTTTCGTCCCAGCCCAGCCCCAGGTGCGGGACGACGAGGGCGAGTTGGGCCACCGCATAGGCGAGGGCGACCAGCGCCGGCCACGGTATCCGGCGTGGCGGGCGGATGGCCGTACGCGAAGCGATCACGCGGTGAGCACCCCGGTACCCAGCAGGCCGAGCAGCAGCAGGCCGACGACGACGCGATAGACGACGAAGGCGTTGAAGGAGTGCTTGGCGACGAACTTCAGCAGCCAGGCGATCGAGGCGTAGGCGACCACGAACGAGACGGCGGTGCCCACCACGAGGGGGGCGGCGCCGACCCCGGCGCCGACGGCGTCCTTCAGCTCGTACAGGCCCGCGCCGGTCAGCGCCGGGATGCCGAGGAAGAAGGACAGCCGGGTGGCGGCCACCCGGTCCAGGTCGAGGATGAGCGCGGTGGACATGGTGGCGCCGGAGCGGGAGAAGCCGGGGAAGAGCAGCGCGAGGATCTGCGAGCAGCCGACCAGCATCGCGTCCTTGAAGCTCGTGTCGTCCTCGCCGCGCTTGTGGCGGCCCATCTGATCGGCCACCCACATCACAGCGGACCCGGCGACGAGGGAGCCTGCGACCACCCACAGGGATGCGAGCGGGCCCTCGATGAAGGGTTTCGCGGCCAGGCCCACGATCACGATCGGGATGGTGGCGTAGATGACCCACCAGGCGAACTTGTAGTCGTGGTGGTGGCGCTGTTCGCGGTGGGCGAGTCCGCGACCCCAGGCGGAGACGATCCGCACGATGTCCTTGAAGAAGTACACCAGCACCGCGGCGATCGCGCCGACCTGGATGACGGCGGTGAAGCCGACCACGGAGGTGTCGTCGACCGGGATGCCCATCAGCCCTTCGGTGATCTTCAGATGGCCGGTGGAGGAGACCGGGAGGAACTCCGTGATGCCTTCGACAATGCCGAGGATGGCCGCCTGGCCGATGCTGATGGCGCTCATCTGGATCCGTTTCTGTGGTGGAGGGGGCGGGCCGGGTCCGCCGCGGAACGGCGTGGTGCGACCGCGGCGAGTGGGATGGGAGTCAGCGGCGCGGTCGGCGCAGGGCCCGGCCCACGCGGCTGCGCCAGCGGGCCTTGCGGCGCTGCCGGGCACGCGAGGAACGCGTGGCGGCGAGGTCGTCGAACAGTTCCTCGTAGGCGTGGGCCACATGGGCCGGATCGAAGCGGCGGGCCGCGGCGCGGGCGGCCTCGCCCATGCGGCGGCGGCCGGGCTCGTCGGCGATCAGGTCGCTCAGCGCGGCGGCCAGCGCCTGCCGGTCGCCCATGGGGACCAGGCGGCCGTCGACGCCGTCGTCGATGATCTCGGCGGGGCCGAGCGGGCAGTCGGTGGCGACCACCGGTATGCCGCAGCGCATCGCCTCGACCAGGGTCATGCCGAAGGACTCCGCGTCGGAGGCGGAGGCGACGATCGACGCCTTCGCGAACTCGGCCTCGATCGGGGACACCGCGCCCATCAGCGCCGCCCGACCGCTCAGGCCCCGCTCCTCGATCAGCCGCTGGAGCCGGTCCTTGTCGGCGCCCGCGCCATAGACGCGCAGCGACCAGTCGGAGTGCTTGGCGGCGACCTCGGTGAACGCCTCGATGAGCAGGTCGAAACGCTTGGCGCGCACCAGGCGTCCGGCCGCGGCGATGACGGGGGCGCTGCCGTCGGTGGGGGCGGTGCCGTCGGTGGGCGGCAGGCCGGGGTCGGGCACGCCGTTGGGGACGGCCAGGATCCGCACGCCCGGCAGCCGCATCCTCGCCCGGTAGACGGCCGCGTCGGCGTCGGTCGTGGTGACCAGGGCATCCAGGTCGCGGTAGTTCCGGGCGAGTTGGGCGCGCAACTTCTTGGTGTGCATGTCGTGGGTGAGGTGTTCCTGGGCGATGCGCAGCGCCCGGGTCGGGGCGAAGCGGGCCAGGTACACGTTGATGCCCGGCCGGGTGCCGATGATCACGTCCGCCTCGCAGTTCCGCAGGTACTCCCGCGCCCGCTGGTCGGTGAGGCGGCTGTACTGCTCGTACCGCTTCTCGGCGGCGGGGAAGACCTCGGCCGGCCGGTGCAGCAGCGGGTCGGCGGCGTCCGCGCGCAGGTCGACCAGGGGCACCACCGTCACCCTTGGATCGACGGCGAACCGCGGGCGGGTGCGGTGGCGGAGCATCGACACGATCGTCACCTCGTGCCGGTCGGCGAGCGCGGCGGCGAGATTGAGAGTGGTGCGGATCGTGCCGCCGATCGCGTACACGTTGTGGATCAGGAAGGTGATCTTCACTTGGCGCTCCCCACGGTCGGCTCCGCGGCGGTACGGGTCCGGGCGCGACGGCCGATCAGGAAGGGGGCGGCATCCAGCGGATCAAGAGCCAAAGGCACCGCGGGGTCCTTTCCGGCCGCGCGCCGCCCAGGGCAGAGTTCTGCCCTGGTACGAGCACATGGCACACTGGGGAGACAGCGACTTTTACACCGGTGTAGGAGTCCTACACGAGTGTAGGAGATAACGGAAGGGACGCCAAACGCATGGGCACCCGCACGCCAGGACAGGGCCCGAAGCTGCCCAACGGTGCACGCGAGGCCGAGATCCTCGAATTGCTGCAGCGGGCCGATGGCGCGCTGACCCCCCGCGAGGTCACCGAACGTCTGGGCAGCGAGCTGGCGTACAACAGCGTGGTGACGATCCTCACCCGCATGCACACCAAGCGGCTGCTCACCCGCACTCCGCGCGGCCGGGCCTACGCCTACGCCCCCGTGACCGACGACCCCGGCTTCGCCGCCCGCCGCATGCGCTCGGTCCTGGAGGAGCGGTCCGACCGCCAGGACGTCCTCGCCCGCTTCGCCGACGGCCTGTCCACCACCGACGCGGATCTGCTGCGCCAACTGCTCGACCCCGACCAGTAGGAAGAGGCCGCCGAGATGCGCATCGCCGTCTACATCCCGCTGCTGCTCTCCCTGCTCGCTCCCCTGGGAGCACGCCCCCTGGCGGAGCGGTGCGAACCCCGCCTGGCGACCTGGCTGCTCACCGCCTCGGCCCTCGTGCTGGGCACGGCGACCACCATCTCACTGGGCCTGCTGGCCATCACCGGGCTGATCCGCGTCCCCGAGCTGGCCGGTCTGGGCCACTGGTCGGCCCACACCGCGCAGCGCGACGACCCCGCCGAGCTGTCCGTCGCCCTGATCGCCGGCCTCCTGCTCGGCGCCGCCGTCCTCATGGCCGCCCGCATGCTCTGGCGGCGCGCCCGCACCCTGGCCACCGCCGCCCTGGAAGCGGCCTGTATGCCCGCCGAGGACGGCCTGGTCGTGATCGATGACGAGGCCCCCAACGCCTTCGCCATCCCCGGCCTGCCCGGCCGCGTCGTCGTCTCCACCGGCATGCTGCACACCCTGGACGAGACCGAGCGCCACATCCTGCTCGCCCACGAACGCGCCCACCTCACGGCCCACCATTACGCCTTCGTCGCCCTGACCCAGCTCGGCGCCGCCGCCAACCCCCTGCTACGCCCGCTCGCCACGGCCGTGACGTACACCATCGAACGGTGGGCCGACGAGAACGCGGCCACCGCCACCGGCGACCGCGAGCGGGTCGCCCGCACCGTCGGGAAGGCCGCCCTCGCCGCCCACCACGCCCCCGGCCGCACCCCGGGCGCCGCCCTGGCCATCCTCGGCCGCCGCACCCCGCTCGCCGCCGCCGGGCCCGTGCCACGCCGCGTCGCCGCCCTCCTCGCTCCCCCCTTCGGCCGCCACCCCCTCCTCACCGTCGCGACAGCCACGGTCCTCGCCGTCACCGCCCTGTCCACCGCCGAGGCCACCCACGACCTCCATCTCCTGCTGGAGGCCGTCGGCGCCTGATGGAACGCGGCGGTCAGTAGACGTCGCGCAGGTAGCGCTTGTCGGTGGCGAGTTGTTTGACGTACGCCGCCGCCCCGGCCTCGTCCAGGCCGCCGTGGACGGCGGCGATGTCCCGCAGGGCCTGGTCGACGTCCTCGGCCATGCGGGAGGCGTCGCCGCAGACGTAGAAGTGGGCGCCGTCCTGGAGCCAGGACCACAGCAGGTGGCCGTGTTCACGCATGCGGTCCTGGACGTATTTCTTGGCGCGCTCGTCGCGGGAGAACGCGGTGTCCAGGCGGGTGAGGATGCCATCGGCGAGGAACGCGGCCAGTTCCTCCTCGTAGTAGAAGTCGGTGGCGCGGTGCTGTTCCCCGAAGAACAGCCAGTTCGGGGCGCGGTGGCCGCGGGCCCGGCGTTCCTCCAGGAAGGCGATGAAGGGCGCGATGCCGGTGCCGGGGCCGACCATCACCGCCGGGGTGGCGGGGTCGGCGGGCAGGCGGAAGTGGGGTACGCGCTGGACCCGGACCGGTACTCGGGTGCCCGGCCCGGCGTCGGCGAGGAAGGCGGAGCAGACGCCCTGGCGCGTACGGCCACCCAGGTTCTCGTAACGGACGACGGAGACCGTCAGCGACACCAGGTGGGGGTCGGTCAGCGGGCTGGACGATATGGAGTACAGGCGGTGCCGCAGGCGCCCCAGCACATCGGTCCACTCCTGCGCCCCGGCCCGGATGCCGAACTCGGCGAGCACGTCCACGGCCTGCCGTCCCCAGGACCACTTCGCCAGCTCTCCCTGGTTGTCCGGGCGCAGGAGCTTCCGCAGGTCACGGGGGTCGCGGGTGCGATCGGCGACGAAGCGCAGCAGGCCGGGCGTGATACGGGTGATGTCCAGATGGCGCGACAGGGCCTCGGCGAAGGGCACCTCTCCCACGCTCTCGACCTGAACGGTCGCGTTCGGGTCGAGGCCGGTGACGGCCAGCCACTCGGCGACGAGGCCGGGCCAGTTGAGCGGTCGCACCGCCAGGGCGTCACCGGCCTCGTAGCCCAGTGGGGTCTCGCTGTCGCGGGTGTCGAAGGTGAAGCGGCGGACCTCCTTGCCCGCGCCAGGCAGACCCAGGCGACGGTTGCCGGTCAGGCGGGCGTTGGCGGGGGCCGTGGCGGTGGCGGGAATGCCCGACCCGAGCGGCGTCCCGGCTGTGGGGGGAGGCGGGGCGGGCGCCGGTGGCTCGGCGCTCTTCAGCTCGGCGCTCTTCAGCGTGGCGTTCTTCAGCGCCGTGAGTACCTGGTCGAGCCAGGCCCCGGCCTCGGCCTCGTAGTCCGGTTCGCAGTCGGTACGCGGGGCCAGCCGCATCGCGCCCAGTTCTTCCATCCTCCGGTCGAGGCGGCGGCCGTGGCCGCAGAAGTCGTCGTAGGAGGAGTCGCCGAAGGCCAGAACGGAGTAGCGCCGGTCCGGCAGGCGCGGCGCGTCGGGCGCGGTGAGGGCGGCCCAGAAGCGGGTGCCGTTGTCCGGTGCGTCGCCGTCGCCGAAGGTGCTCGTGATCAGCAGCAGGTCGGCGTCGGACGGCAGCGCGGCGGGGTCGGCCTCGTCCATGGGCACGCGGGAGGCGGCGTGGCCGTGCGCGGTGAGCCGCTCCACCGTGGCGGCCGCGAACTCCTCGGCGTTCCCGGTCTGGGACGCCCAGAGGATCACGATCTGGCGGCTCGGCATGTCCGCGGCCGGGGAGGACGACCGCGGGGAGTCGCCGACGTCGTGCGCGGTGGGACGCGCCGCCTCGGCTCCGGAGGCTCCGGTGGCTCCGGAGGATCCGGCGGCTCTGGAGTACATCCCGGCCAGCACGCCGTTCACCCACAGGGCGTGTGACGGGCTGAACGGGGCGTCCGCGGGCAGCATCGGCACGCCGGGCGCCCCGGACGGGATACCGGCGAGGAAGCCGGTCAGATACCGGCGTTCGGGTTCGGTGAGGGCCGGCGGCGGGGCGGGTTCCAGCCCGAAGAGTGCGCGAGCGGAAGCTGGGACGGCGGGCGGTGGCGGGACCGCCGTGCCCGCGGTGGACGCCGTGGCCGTGGACTGTGCGCCCGCCGACGCCGGAGGCCGCACCGTCACCGGGGTGGCCACCCTGGTCAGCGAAACCGCGCACACCTTGAACTCGGGCTGGAACGACAGCGGATCGACGGCGTCGCCGGTCACCGCGTTCACGCTGAGGTACTCCCCGAACAGGTCGTTCCAGTGGAACGGGGCGAAACAACAGCCGGGCCGCACCCGGTCGGTGACGACCGCGGGCAGTACGGCCCGGCCGCGCCGCGAGGCGACTTCCACCGAATCCCCCTCGGCGACGCCCAGCCCGGCCGCGTCCCGCGGGTGCACCTCCACGAACGGGCCGGGGCTGAGCTTGTTCAGCCGGGGCACCTTGGCCGTCTTCGTCAGGGTGTGCCACTGATCCCGCAGGCGGCCGGTGTTGAGTAGGTACGGGTAGTCGTCATCGGGCAGTTCGGCGGCCGGTATGTGCGGGCGGGGGTGGAAGACCGCGCGGCCGCTCGCGGTCGGGAAGCGCGGCGAGCCGTCCGCACCGACGTACCGGATCGGATTGCGGTCGGACCCCTCGGCGCTCGCGGCGGGCCACTGCACCGGGGTGGACCGCAGCCGCTGGTAGCTCACACCGCGCAGATCCCAGCCGGTCACCGGATTCCAGGCACGCTTGATCTCCTCGAAGACCTCCTCCGCGCTGTCGTACCCGAAGCCCTGCTCAAAGCCCATGGCACGGGCCACGGCCGCGATGATGCGCCAGTCCGCCAGCGCCTCGCCGGGCGGATCGACGGCCGGGCGGGCGAGGGTGAGGTTGCGCTCGCTGTTGATCAGGACGCTCTCGGTCTCGGTCCACAGCGCGCCGGGCAGCACGACATCGGCGTACGCGTTCGTCTCCGTCTCGGCGAACACGTCCTGCGTGACGACGAATTCGGCGGCCTCCAGGGCCTCGATGACCGTCTTGCGGTTCGCGACGGAGGCGACCGGGTTGGTGCAGATGATCCAGCATGCCTTGATGTCCCCGTCGGCCATCTTCCGGAACATCTCGACGGTGCCCTTGCCGACGCCGTCCGCGCGGATCGTGTCCGGCGGCAGCTCCCACAGGTGCTCGACGAAGGCCCGGTCGGCATCGGCGAGCACCGACCGCTGACCGGGGAGTCCCGGACCCATGTAGCCCATCTCCCGGCCGCCCATGGCGTTGGGCTGTCCGGTCAGGGAGAAGGGCCCGCTGCCCGGGCGGCAGATCGCGCCCGTGGCGAGGTGGAGGTTGACCAGCGCGTTGGTGTTCCAGGTGCCGTGCGTGGACTGGTTGAGGCCCATCGTCCAGCAGCTCATCCACTCGCCCGCCCCGCCGATCAGCCGGGCCGCCTCGCGGATGTCGTCCTCCGGGATGCCGGTGATCTCCGCGACGGTGGCGGGCGGGTAGTCGGCGAGGAACTCCGGTATCGCCTCCCAGCCCTCGGTGTGCGCGGCGATGAACTCGGCGTCGGTGTGGCCGTCGGCATGCAGGAGGTGCAGCAGCCCATTGAGCAGTGCCAGGTCCGTACCCGGCTCGATCTGCAGGAACAGGTCGGCCTTGGCCGCGGTGGCGGTGCGGCGCGGATCGACGACGATCAGCTTGGCACCGGCCGACTTCACCCGGTCCATCATCCGCAGGAAGAGGATGGGATGGCAGTCGGCCATGTTGGAGCCGATGACGAGGAAGACATCGGCCCTGTCGAAGTCCTGATAGGAGCCCGGCGGCCCGTCCGCGCCCAGCGAGAGCTTGTAGCCGGTGCCGGCACTGGCCATGCACAGCCGGGAGTTCGACTCGATCTGGTTGGTGCGGAGGAACCCCTTGGCCAGCTTGTTCGCGAGGTACTGGGCCTCCAGGCTCATCTGCCCGGACACATAGAGGGCGACCGCGTCCGGCCCGTGCTCGTCGACGATCGCCCGCAGCCGGCGCCCCGTCTCGGCGATCGCCTCGTCCCTGGACGTCGGCACCGGCTCTTCCGCACGATGCGGCCGCCGGAGCGCCGTGGTCAGGCGCCCGGGGGCGGCGAGCAGATCGGCCGTGGTGGCGCCCTTGGCGCACAGTCGGCCGAAATTCGCCGGGTGCGCCTTGTCCCCGGAAGCCTTCAGGACCGTACGGCGCCCGTCCGGCCCCCTGCCGACATCGAGGACCAAGCCGCATCCCACACCGCAGTACGAGCAGACCGTCCGCACCTTCGTCGTGTTCGTCGTGTTCTCGCTCCGGGAACCCGACGCGACCACGGGCGCCTCCTTTTCCTGTGCTCGGTCCGGTCCAGCCTTCCGGGACCGTACGAACCGCTCATCGCGCAGGTCTCTCAGGCCGGTCACCAGGGGGAAAACCCACCGCACAGGGCCCGCAGGGCGCCTGTCAGCAGGGATCATACTTCGCGAGGCCGGGAGGACCGGCGGCTCCGGCCGAACCGCGTCGGGAGCCGCCGTGATGGACATGCCACTGTGAGCCCCGCCGAACGTCCGGCTTACCCTGATTCGGCCGTTCGTCCGTGGACGGCACGCTCAGCGACCGCTATGCGACCAGGAGTACGCGATGGCCACCTCCACCGACGTGGAACCGCACCCGGAGGAGGCCCGTAAGGGGGGTCGGCTGCGGAGCTGGCTACTGGAGGGCCTGTCCGATATGGCCAAGCAGCAGCCGGGGCCGCACGCCCAGCCCCCGGAGGGGCACAAGGGCCAGCGGTGGTGGCGGGTGATGTGCCTCACCGGCGTGGACTACTTCTCCACGCTCGGCTACCAGCCCGGCATCGCCGCCCTCGCCGCCGGGCTGCTGTCCCCCGTCGCCACCATCGTGCTGGTGGCCGTGACCCTGGCCGGGGCGCTGCCGGTGTACCGGCGGGTGGCCAAGGAGAGCCCGCACGGCGAGGGGTCGATCGCGATGCTGGAACGGCTGCTGTCGTTCTGGCAGGGCAAGCTCTTCGTGCTGGCGCTGCTGGGGTTCGCGGCCACCGACTTCCTGATCACCATCACCCTCTCGGCCGCCGACGCCTCCACCCACCTGGTGGAGAACCCGCACTTCACCAGCGTTCTGCACGGCCATGAGGTGGTCATCACGCTGGGATTGATCGCCCTGCTCGGGGCCGTCTTCCTCAAGGGCTTCATGGAGGCCATCGGTGTGGCGGTGGTGCTCGTGGGCGGCTACCTGGCGCTGAACGCGGTCGTCGTGGTCGTCGGGCTGTGGCATGTGGCCACCGCGTCCCATGTGGTCACCGACTGGTCCCGGGCGCTGACCGCCGAGCACGGCAACCCGCTGGTCATGGTCGGTCTGGCGCTGGTGGTGTTCCCCAAACTCGCGCTGGGCCTGTCCGGATTCGAGACCGGTGTGGCCGTCATGCCCCATGTGGACGGCGGCCCCGGCGACACCGAGGAGCGTCCCACCGGACGGATCCGGGACACCAGGAAGCTGCTCACCACCGCCGCCGTGATCATGAGCGCCTTCCTGATCACCACGAGCTTCATCACCACCGTGCTGATCCCGCAGGACGAGTTCAAGGCCGGCGGCGCGGCCAATGGACGAGCCCTCGCGTATCTCGCACACCACTATCTGGGGTCCGTCTTCGGCAGCGTCTACGACGCCGCGACCATCGGCATCCTGTGGTTCGCGGGCGCCTCCGCGATGGCCGGGCTGCTCAACCTGATGCCGCGCTATCTGCCCCGCTACGGCATGGCCCCGCACTGGGCCCGCGCGGTGCGTCCCATGGTGCTGGTCTTCACCCTGATCGGCTTCCTGGTCACCTGGCTCTTCGACGCCGACGTGGACGCCCAGAGCGGTGCCTACGCCACCGGGGTGCTGGTCCTGATGACCTCCGCCGCCGTCGCGGTCACCATCGCCGCCCGCCGCGCCCGGCAGCGGGGCTGGACCGTCGGCTTCGGCGTGATCTCCGTGGTCTTCGTCTACACCACGGCGGTGAACGTGGTGGAACGCCCCGACGGTGTGAAGATCGGCGCGTGCTTCATCGCGGGCATCATCCTGGTCTCACTGCTGTCCCGGCTCGCCCGCGCCTTCGAACTGCGCGTGACGGACATGGAGCTGGACGACACGGCGGAGCGGTTCGTCCGGGACGCCGCCACCCGGCGCATACGGTTCATCGCCAATGAGCCGGACAACCGCGACCCGGCCGAATACCGCGACAAGATTCAGCAAATCCGTACCGACAACGACATCCCGGCCACTGAGGACCTCATCTTCGTCGAGGTCAGCGTGCGTGATCCGTCCGACTTCGAGACGGCGGTGCGGGTGCGCGGCGAGGTGCTGCACGGCCGGTACCGGGTGCTCACCCTCGACGGCTCCAGCATCCCCAACTCGCTGGCCGCCCTGCTGCTCCACATACGGGACGCCACCGGGCAGCGGCCGCACATCTACTTCGAGTGGACCGAGGGCAGCCCGTTCGCCCAGTTCCTGCGGTTCTTCCTGTTCGGCCAGGGGGAGGTCGCACCCGTCACCAGGGAAGTGCTCCGCGAGGCCGAGCCCGACCGGGCCCGTCGGCCACACGTTCACGTCGGCTGAGCGCCGGGATCCCGTTGAAGCCGGGGCCGACGGCGACCCGGGCCGTGGGCGTACCGGCTGACCCATGAGGCCCACGGGTCCTCGACGGCCTCACGCCGGAGGCTCCCGGGTCGGCGCCGCGGCGTCGGCGACGATGGCCCGCAGTGCCTCGATGTGGCCGTTGAAGGCATCCCGGCCGGCGCTGGTGAGCCGGGCGCGCACCTTCCGGCGGCTGCCGCTGAGCCGGCGCTCCGTGGCGACGTACCCGGCCTCTTCGAGTGTCGTGAGCTGTTTGGACAGCGCCGAGTCGGAAAGCTGGAGCCGGTCCTTGAGGAAGGCGAACTCCGCCCAGTCGGCGGCCGCCAGGGTCGCCACCAGCGACAGGCGGGTGCTGGGGTGGATCAGTTCGTCGAATCGCGCCTTCGTCATGCCCGCGCCCACCGACGCAGAACGCGCAGCATTTCCGGTCCGCCGAACCCGACGACGGTCGCGGTCAGCACCGCCGCCCAGATGCCGGCATGGCCGGCGCCGTCGGCGTCGAGCGCGAGCGCCACCAGGACGGTGACCCCGATGAGCCCGAGCAGCATGCCGACCACGACCAGGGGGATGCGGTGACCGGCGACCGCCGTGCTCACCCGCAGCCGATCCGTGCGCCGGCGTCCGTCGAGCAGGCGGGACGCGAACACCCCGTGCCCCACACCGAAGCCCACCGTCGCGACCCCGGCCGGCCAGGGCGGAAGCACATTGCCGAGCACACCCAGCAGAACCCAGCCGGCCGCCATGGCCCACCAGTAGCCACGGGGCAGGCCGACTTCCTCGGCCACCTGCCGCCGGGCACGGTCGGCGGCGTCGAGGGCGGTGCGGGCCTGCTCCGGAGCGATCTTGTCCATGACGAGACCTCACTTTCCTGCCAGGAAAGTAAGCGTCCTACTTTCCTGACAGGAAAGTCAAGAGTCGGGGGATCCACCATGGAGTGCCGGGCGGTTCTGGCGCCGGAGGGAGCCTCAACGCCGCGCGTGGCGGATCTTCAAGCGTCCGAACCCCACGGCTCCGGAGATCCGGATCTTCGGGCCGCCGGGGCCGCCGGGGCCGCCGGGCAGAGCCGGTCGGGGCTTGTAGCGCAGGTCCTTCCACCCGGTGTGCAGGCCCTCGACGTCGACGATCGCGTCGCGCGGGACCGTGATCCTGGCCCTGCCGGTGCCCAGTTGCAGCTCGATGTCGACGACCGGATGCTCGATGACCGCCCGGGACAGGTCCAGGTGCACCCTTCCGAACGCCGACTCGACCTTGAGGATTCGCGGCACCCGCCATGGACCGCGCCGCCGGATCCGTCCGCTGTGGGCGGCGATCGTGGACGCGGTGCCCGGGGGCTCCGCCGGAAGCGAGGCCAGAGCCGACTCCAGCTCACCGCGGGTCGTGGCGGTGAGCACCGTGTCAAGGCGCTGATCCATCTCCTCGTGCGAGATGTGCCCTTCGGCGTACGCGTCCTGCAGCCGCCGCACGGCGGTGTCGCGGTCGTCTTCGCTGACGAGTGACGGCGGGTCTTCCGGCGGAGAGGTCACCGTCGCACTCTACTGCCGTGCCCGGCGCCTGAGCCGCGGCGATGACCCTATCCGGCGCATCCGCGCGGCCGCGGGGCCGCGGGGCCGCGGGGCCGCGGGGCCAGAAGGACCCTAGCCATGGGCAGGAGGGGTGTCCCGCGGTTCGGAGGGGGCGAGGAGGTACGAATGGAGCTGCCCGAGCAGTTCCGCGATGCCTTCCCTGTCGGCGCGGTAGCGGACCAGTTTGCCGCTGCGCGTCGACTGGAGGAGACCGCCGCGACGGAGGACCGCGAGGTGCTCGGAGGCGGTCGACGGGCCGAGTCCGGCACGCTCGGCGGCCTCGCCGACGGTGAGCTCCTCCCCGTCGGCGAAGTGCGCGAAGAGCTTCTGACGGGTTCCGCTGGTCAGCGCCTTGAGGAAGACCTGGAGGTCATCGCCGGGTACGGCGGCCCCGGGGCCTATCGCCCGTCCCGCACCGGGCTCCGCCCGCCCGGACACCCGGTCACCGGCCGCCCGCGGGCGCTCGTCCGGGACCCGGTACGGGCGGGGGACGCGGAGGGGGCGGTGGAGGTCGAACTCGGTCGGAGGGATGTCCAGGGCTGAGCACGCCTCGCGGACGACGTCCCGTTCGCTCTCGTCGAAGTAGCCGTCGGCGCAGCCGATGACGATGCCGATCTGGATGACGGCCCGAGCCTCGGCGGGCCGCCGCTTCGCCTTGCCGATCTCCCGCATGGCGCTCGCCGTGCCGAGGGTGAAGTCGGTGGTGAGCTCGTCGAGGTGGTCCTCGAAGCGGCGGTGCAGATCGTCCGGGGGAAAGTTCTGGAGCACGTCGTTGGTGGCGATGAGCTGGGCGACGCGCCGCCGCTCGGAGGGGTCGATCGTGCCGTCCGCCGCCGCCACCAAGGCACACATGGCCATGCTCGCGTCCCGGAACGCCCCGCTCTGCAACTCGTGCTTCTTCGCCGTGAGCTGAGCCTGCATCGTCTGGACCGAGTCTCTGAGGCGGTCCCACAGCGTCATCTGCATCTCCTTCTCAGTAATACCTCCATTGTGGGCGGAAAACAGAATCTACATGTTTGTAGATCCGCCGCGCGAAAGCCGGTGCGAGTCCGGCGTGGTCCCGCCACTGTGACCGGGGAGCGGCCCTCCCGTATGTCACTCCCGCGGCCATTCGTCACCTCACCGGCCATCCCCCCTCCCCCGCGTTCCTCCTGACCGCCGCTGCCGCCACCGCGGTCAGGGGGAATGAGGGGGATCTTTAGGGGACGGCCCGCTCGCCGCCGGAACAAGAATTTCAACAACAGCGGCGAGCTTCTTCGAGCTCGTTGGAGCTTTCTCTCCCGGGCCTTCTTTCCCCCAGGCCGCGCAACCGGAGCGCGGCTGTCCCGCGCGCGGGGCGATCCCGCGCGGGTCGGTCGCTGCTCCCGCGCGCCCTGCTTCGAACCGAGAGGTGTGGCGGCATGCTACGGACTGACCTGATCCGGCCGGTGCCGGAACTGCTCCAGGCCAACGCGGATCGCTTCGGTGACAAGCCGGCCTGTTCCGACGGCCACCGTACGGTCAGCCATGCCGATCTCGAGCGCCGTACCCGGCGGCTGGCCGGTCATCTCGCCGGGCTGCGGCTGCACCCCGGCGACCGCGCGATGATCTGCCTGGGCAACCGCGTCGAGATGCTGGAGAGCTACTTCGGCGTCCTGCGCGCGAACGCCATCACGGTGCCGGTCAACCCGCGTTCGACCGATGCGGAGCTCTCGTATCTGCTCGCCGACAGCGGCGCCCGGCTGGTGCTCACCGATATCGCCCACGCCGACCAGTTCGACCGGCTGCGGGAGCGGTTCCCGGAGCTGAGGGTGGTGGTCAGCGGGGACGGCCCGCTGCCGAAGGGTTTCATCGCGTTCGAGCCGCTGCCGGACACGGAGCCGGAGCTGGCGGCCCGCGACGACCTGGGCCTGGACGAGATCGCGTGGATGCTCTACACCTCGGGCACCACCGGCCTGCCGAAGGGCGTGCTGTCCACCCAGCGGAACTGCCTGTGGTCCCTGGCCGCGTGCTACGTACCCGTGACCGGGCTGACCGCAGAGGACCGCGTGCTGTGGCCGCTCCCCCTCTTCCACAGCCTTTCGCACATCGTATGTCTGCTGGCGGCGACCGCCGTCGGGGCCAGTACCCGGATCGTGGACGGGGTGTCGACGCCCGATGTGCTGGAGGCGCTGCGCGAGGACCGCTCGACCTTCGTCGCCGGAGTGCCGACGCTCTATCACCACCTGATCGAGGCGGCGCGGGAGCGTGACTTCGCCGCCCCCCAGCTGCGGATCGCCCTCGTGGGCGGGGCGGTGGCCACGGCGGACCTGGTCAGGTCGTTCGAGTCCACCTTCGGGGTGCCGCTCGTCGACGCGTACGGCAGTACCGAGACATGTGGCGCGATCGCGGCGAACTGGCCCACCGGCCAGCGCGTCGAGGGCTCGTGCGGGCTGCCGGTACCGGGGCTGACGGTGCGGCTGGTGGATCCGGACACGGGTGTGGACGTTCCGGCCGGGCAGGAGGGCGAGTTCTGGGTGTCCGGGCCGAACATCATGGCCGGGTACCACAACCAGCCGGAGGCGACGGCCGCGGCGCTGCGCGACGGCTGGTACCGCACCGGGGACCTCGGCCGCCGCGACAAGGCCGGGTTCTGCACGGTGACCGGCCGGATCAAGGAACTCATCATCCGCGCCGGGGAGAACATCCACCCGGGCGAGGTCGAGGCCGTGCTGCGCACCGTGCCCGGCGTGGCGGACGTGGCCGTGGTGGGCAAGCCGCACGCGGTGCTCGGCGAGGTGCCGGTGGCCTTCGTGGTGCCCGGCCCGGACGGCTTCGATCCGTCGGCGCTGCTGACCACCTGCCGCGAGCGGCTGTCGTACTTCAAGGTCCCGGAGGAGATCTACGAGATCGCGCGGGTGCCGCGCACCGCCTCGGGAAAGATCACCCGGCACGTACTGCTGGAGCTGCCCGCACGGCTGCGGGCCGCCGGGGACGGCCAGTACGACTCGCTGCTGCGGCTGGACTGGGTACCGCAGGCGGCGCTGCCGGACGCCCCGGCGGAGAGCGGCGCTTGGGCGCTGGCGGACTCCGACGCGCTCGGCCTCGCGGAGGGGCTGCGGGGCGCCGGGGTGGACGTACGGGTGGTGGACGGCGCCGTGGCGGACGGCGCTGTGGCGGACGGCGCCGTGGCGGACGGCTCCCCGAGCCCGGATGTGGTCGTGGTGACGCCCGCGGTGCGGGGCACGCCCGGTGCAGGGCAGGACCCGATCGGCGAGTCGGCGGCCCGGCTGGGCGCGTGGCTGGCCGACGACCGGCTGGCCGGGACGAGGTTCGTGGTGGCCACGACGGGCGCGGTGGCCACCGGCGCCGAGGAGGCCGCACCGGAGCCACTGGCGGCGGCGCTGTGGGGTGTGGTGCGGTCGCTGCAGGCCGCGTACCCCGGCCGGCTGACGCTGGTGGACGTGTCCGGTGGCTCGGACGCGTCCACGGACGTCGGCGTATCCGCGGACGTCGGCGCGTCCACGGACGTCGGCGCGTCCACGGACGTCGGCGCGTCCACGGACGTCGGCGTATCCGCGGACGTCGGCGTATCCGCGGACGTCGGCGTATCCACGGGCGTCCAGGGGGCCGGGGAGGACGACCGGGTGGCCGCGCTGCGGCGTGCCGTCGGGGACGGGCACGACCAGGCGGCGATCCGTACCGGCGTACTGCTGGTGCCGCGCCTGACGCGGACCTCGGTCCCCCCGGAGCCGGATCCCGCCCCGGCCCTCGACCCGGACGGCCTGGTCGTGATCACCGGTGGCGACACCACCCGTGGCACCGCCCTGGCCCGCCACCTGGTGACCGCGTACGGCGCCCGCCACCTGCTGCTGCTCAGCGCGAACGGTCTGCCGGAGGACGCGGCGGCCGCGTTGCGCGGCGAGTTGGAGCGGGACGGGGCAGAGGTCTCGATGGCCGTGTGCGACCCGGCCGACCGGACGGCGCTGGACTCGGCGCTGGACGCGCGGGACCGGCCGGTGACCGCCGCGGTGCACATCGAGGAGCCGGGCCCGGAGCGGTCGCTCGACGCGTCGCTGCGTGGCATGACGCACCTGGAGGAGCTGGCCCGGCGGGCCGACCCGGCGCTGTTCGTCGTCGTCACCTCCGCCGCCGGGGTGCTGGGGTCGCCGGGCCACCCGGAGCGGGCTGCCGCCGACCAGTTCGGCGAGGCCCTGGTGCGGCGGCGCCGGGCGCTGGGCCTCGGCGGGCTGGCCCTGGCATGGGGCCCGCTGCCGGGCGAGCACGGCACGGCGCCGGTGGCCGGTGCCGTGCCCCTGCCCGAGGCGCTGGCCCTCTTCGACGCGGCGCTGACCGCCGACCAGGGCCCGCTGGTGCTGCTCAGGCCGAGCACCACGGGGCTGCCGGGCGGCGAGCCGGTGCCCGCGGTACTGCGCCACCTGGTGGACACGCCGTCCGGCGCACCGGCGTCGGATGAGCCCGCCGTCGCGGAGTTCCGGCGGCGGCTGGAAGCCGAGAGCGAGTCCGGACGGCAGCGCACGGCGCTGGGGCTGGTGCGCGAACACGCCGCGGCGACGCTGGGGCTGGCCTCCGCCGACGCCGTTGAGGCCGACCAGGCGTTCAGCGCGTTCGGCTTCACCTCCCTGACCGCCGTCGCGCTGAGGAACCGGCTGAACGCGGCCACCGGCGCACGGCTCGCCGCCACGGTGGTCTTCGACCACCCGACCCCCGCCGCGCTGGCGCGGCATCTGGTGCGCGAGATCACCGGGAGGCGGAGCGAGCAGGAGCGGGCGCCGGTGCGGGCACGCGGGATGTCCGACGAGCCGGTGGCCATCGTCGCGATGGGCTGCCACCTCCCGGGCGACGTCAGGACCCCCGAGGACCTGTGGCGGCTGGTGGCCGACGGCCGGGACGCGATCGCCGGGTTCCCGGAGGACCGGGGCTGGGATCTGGCCGGGCTGTTCGACTCCGATCCGGACGCCGTGGGCACGTCCTACGTGCGCGAGGGCGGTTTCCTCAGCGACGCGGGCGGGTTCGACGCCGCCTTCTTCGGCATCTCACCCCGTGAGGCGCTGGCCATGGATCCGCAGCAGCGGCTGCTGCTGGAGACGGCGTGGGAGACTCTCGAGAACGCGGGAATCGACCCGACGTCGCTGCACGGCACCGACGTCGGCGTGTTCAGCGGGGTGATGTACCACGACTACGGGGCCGACGCCGGGACCGCGGCGGAGGGCCTGGAGGGCCATCTCGGCGTGGGCAGCGCCGGGAGCGTCGTCTCCGGGCGCGTGGCCTATGCGCTGGGCCTGACCGGGCCCGCGGTGACCGTGGACACGGCCTGCTCGTCCTCGCTGGTGGCGCTGCACCTGGCGGTTCAGGCGGTGCGTACGGGCGAGTGCTCGTTGGCGCTGGCCGGGGGTGTCGCGGTGATGAGCAGGCCGACGTCGTTCATCGAGTTCTCCCGCCAGCGCGGCCTCGCCCCCGACGGCCGTTGCAAGTCCTTCGCGGAGGGGGCTGACGGCACCAACTGGTCCGAAGGTGTCGGTCTGGTGCTGCTGGAACGGCTGTCGGACGCCCGCCGCAACGGACATCAGGTGCTGGCCGTCGTACGCGGTACGGCGGTCAACCAGGACGGGGCCAGCAACGGCCTCACCGCCCCCAACGGCCCGTCGCAGGAGCGGGTGATCCGGCAGGCGCTGGCGAACGCCGGGCTGTCGGCGGCCGATGTGGACGCGGTCGAAGCCCACGGCACCGGTACCAGCCTCGGCGACCCCATCGAGGCCCAGGCACTCCTGGCCACCTACGGCCAGAACCGCCCGGCCGAAAGTCCGCTGTGGCTGGGGTCGTTGAAGTCCAACATCGGGCATGCGCAGGCGGCGGCGGGCGTGGCCGGTGTGATCAAGATGGTGCTGGCGATGCGGCACGACACGCTGCCGAAGACGCTCCACGCCGAGGAGCCCACCAGCAAGGTGGACTGGGCTTCGGGTGCGGTGTCGCTGCTGTCCGAGGCGCGGGCGTGGCCGGAGACGGGAAACCCACGCCGCGTGGGAATCTCGTCCTTCGGCGTCAGCGGGACGAACGCACATGTGATCCTGGAGCAGGCACCGGAAGCGGAAGCGCCCGAAGCGGAAGCGGAGACGGACGAGCAGGGTACGCCTGGGCTGGTGGCCACCGGCGGAGTGGTGCCCTGGGTGCTGTCCGGCAAGACCCCGGCCGCGCTGCGGGCCCAGGCGGAGCGCCTGGTCAACCACCTGGAAGCAGCGGACGCCCCACGTGCGGTGGACGTGGGCTGGTCACTGGCCACCACCCGCGCCACCCTGGAACACCGCGCCATCATCCTCGCCACGGACACCGAAGGCGGCACCACAACCGCCCGCGCCCTGGCAGAAGGACGACCCGACCCACAGCTGATCACCGGACAGACCGGAACGGACGGCAAAACCGTCTTCGTCTTCCCCGGCCAGGGCGCCCAATGGGTCGGCATGGGAGCCCAACTCCTGGGCACCTCACCGGTCTTCGCCGCCCGGATGCAGGAGTGCGCCAAGGCCCTGGCCCCGTACACCGACTGGAACCTCATCGACGTCATCACCGGCACACCCGACGCACCCTCCCTCGAGCGAGTCGACGTCGTCCAGCCCGCCACCTTCGCCGTCGTCGTCTCCCTCGCCGCCCTCTGGCAATCCGTCGGCATCCACCCCGACGCCGTCATCGGCCACTCCCAAGGCGAAATCGCCGCCGCCCACATCGCCGGACACCTCACCCTCCCCACCGCCGCCAAAATCGTCACCCTCCGCAGCCAGACCATCGCCCACCACCTCGCCGGACACGGCGGCATGATGTCCCTCGCCGCCCCCGCCAACACCATCAACCTCACCGACTGGCACGGCAAACTCTGGATCGCCGCCCACAACGGCCCCAACACCACCGTCATCGCAGGCGACACCGACGCCCTCCACCAACTCCACACCCACTACACCAACCAAAACACCAGAGCCCGCATCATCCCCGTCGACTACGCCTCCCACACCGGACACGTCGACACCATCGAAGACCAGCTCCACCACGCACTCCAAGACATCACCACCCAACCCGGCACCATCCCCTGGCTCTCCACCGTCACCGGCCAGTGGATCGAACCCGACACCCCCAACAGCCACTACTGGTACCGCAACCTCCGCCAAACCGTGCAATTCGAACCCACCATCCGCACCCTCGCCGAGAACGGCTACCGCACCTTCATCGAAATCAGCCCCCACCCCGTCCTCACCACCGCCATCCAAGAAACCCTCGAAACCACCAACACCCCCCACACCACCGTCACCGGCACCCTCCGCCGCGACGACGACACCCCCACCCGCTTCCTCACCCACCTCGCCGAACTGTCCACCAGGGGAACACCAATGGACTGGCCCACCGCGTACACCGGATCACAACCCTCCCAAATCCCGCTCCCCACTTACCCCTTCGAACATGAGACGTTCTGGCTGGACCGCGGCGGTCCGGGCGACGTCCGTGCCGTGGGGCTGGAGGACACCGGCCATCCGCTGGTCGGTGCCGTGGTGAGCGTGCCCGATACCGGAGGTGTGCTGCTCACCGGACGTCTCTCCCTGCGCAGCCACCCCTGGCTGGCCGACCACGCCGTCTCCGGCACCGTCCTGCTCCCCGGTACGGCGATGGTCGAGCTGGCGGTGCGCGCCGGGGACGAGGCGGACACGCCCACCCTGGAAGAGCTGGTCATCAGCCGGCCGATGACGGTGCCGGACGAGGGCACTCTGCACGTCCAGGTGCTCGTCGGTGGCGAGGACCGCGGGCGCCGCAAGGTGGCGGTCTACTCGCGCCCGGAGGGCATGCGGCAGTGGACCGAGCATGCCACCGGCACCCTGACCGCGGGAGCCACCGCCCCGGCGGCCGAGGCCGCCCGGCCGTGGCCGCCCGAGGGCTCGGAGCCGGTCGCCCTCGAGGGGTTCTACGAGCATCTGGCCGAGGTCGGGTACGAGTACGGCCCGGCGTTCCGCGGGCTCAGGGCGGTGTGGAAGCGGGACCACGAGGTGTTCGCCGAGGTGTCCGTGCCCGAGGAGCAGACCGGGGTGGCCGGGCGGTTCGGCATCCATCCGGCGTTGCTGGACGCCACCCTGCACGCCGGGAACTTCTGCTTCCAGTCCGATGGTGAGCGGCCCACGATGCTGCCGTTCGCATGGACCGACGTGCGGCTCCACGCCGTGGGGGCCACCGCCGTACGGGTGCGGGCGACGGTGTCCGACGGGGACGGGCTGTGCGTACGGATCACCGATCCGCAGGACGTGCCGGTGGCCACGATCGGCTCCCTCCAGCTCCGGGAGACCACACCCGACCAGTTGCGCGCCCTGTCCGCCGCATCGGGCGGCGACGCGCTGTGGGCGGTCGACTGGGCCGAGTGCGGGCTCGGCGATTCGGAAGCCCGGTGGGCCACGCTCGGGGAGAGCCGGCTCCCGGATTCCCCGCCGAGCTTCGCCGATGTCTCCGGGGTCGCGGAGGCCGTGGGGGTGGCGGAGGCCGGGGAGCGGCCCGCCGTGCTCGTCGCCGACGTGTCCGCCTGGGTGCCGGAGAAGACCGGGCCCATCGACCGTACGCACGCGCTCTGCGCCCAAGTCCTGGATCTGCTGCGGCAATGGGTGGACCGGCCCGAACTCGCCGACACCCGCCTGGTCGTCCTCACCCAGGGCGCCATGGCCGTCCACGACACCGCCGAGGTCACCGACCCGGCCGCGGCCGCCGTCTGGGGCCTGGTCCGCTCGGCCCAGTCCGAGCACCCCGGCCGCGTCCAGCTCATCGACACCGACGATCGCTCCCACCAGGCCCTGCCCATCGCGCTCGCCACCACCGAGGCCCAACTCGCCCTGCGCGACGCCACCGCCTACACCCCCCACCTGACGCCCGCACCCGCCACCACACCCGAGCCCCTCGCCCTCGACCCCGAGGGAACCGTCCTCATCACCGGCGGCACCGGCACGCTGGGCGCCCTCACCGCGCGCCACCTCATCACCCACCACCACGCGCGCCACCTCCTCCTGGTCAGCCGCCAGGGGCCCGACGCGCCCGGCGCCACGGACCTCGCCACCGAACTCACCGAAGTCGGTGACCACACCGAACTCGGCGCACACGTCCGCATCGCCGCCTGCGACACCGCCGACCGCGGCCAACTCACCGCCCTGCTGGCCGACATCCCGGCCGACCACCCCCTCACCGCCGTCGTGCACACCGCCGGAACCCTCGACGACGCGCTGCTCACCGATCTCACCCCGCAGCGCCTCGACACCGTCTTCCGCCCCAAGGTCGACGCCCTCACCCATCTCCACGACCTGACCCGCGATCTCGACCTCTCGGCGTTCGTCGTCTACTCCTCGGCCACCGGCGCCCTCGGCACCCCCGGCCAGGCCAACTACGCGGCCGCCAACACCTACGCGGACGCCCTCGCCCAGCAGCGCCACGCCGCCGGGCTCCCCGCCACCTCACTCGCCTGGGGCCTGTGGGAGACCACCAGCGCCCTCACCGCGGGCATGACCACCACCCAGCAGCAACGCACCCGCGACAGCGGTGTCGTCCCGCTGGCCGACGCCGACGGTATGCGCCTCCTCGACACCGCGCTCGCCACCTCTCACCCCCACCTCATCCCCCTCAAACTCGACCTCGCCGCCCTCCAGAACAACACCAGCCCCCAGACCCTCCCGCCCCTGCTCCGCACCCTCATCCGCGGCCACCACCGCCCCACCGCCCACACCACGGCCCAGCCCGAGGACGACGCCCCGTCCCTCGCCCAAGAGCTGGCCGCCCTCGACCCGACCCAGCGGCACCAGCGCCTCACCGAACTCGTCCGCGCCGAGGCCGCGGCCGTCCTCGGACACGCCACCACGGACGCGGTGGGGCCGGACGACGCGCTCTTCGAGATCGGGTTCGACTCACTGACCGCGGTGGAACTGCGCAACCGCCTCAACGCGGCCACCGGCCTCCAGCTCGCGGCGGCGATGCTCTTCGACTACCCCACCCCGTCGATGGCCGCCGAGCACCTCCAGGACCAGCTCGCGCTGGACGCGGCCACCACGGACGCACACGGGGCGGCCCGGGAGGCGGCGGAAGACGACGACCAGAGCACGGAGAGGTGACACACAGCATGTTCGACGTGGCGAAGTATCTGCGGCGCATCGGGGTGGAGGGGACACCCCCGCCGACCCTCGACACCCTCCGCCATCTGCACAAACGGCATCTCATGGCGGTCCCGTACGACAACTCCACGGCCCCCGACCGGCTCCCGGCCTCGCGGCACCTGACGAACGTCCCGCTGGACCTGGTCTTCGAGCATGTGGTGACCGAGGGCCATGGCGGGGTGTGCTACGAGCTGAACCGGCTGTTCCACACCCTGCTGGCCGAACTCGGCTACGACGTGCGCATGGTGGCGGCGGCGGTGCGGCAGGCGAACGGCACCTTCGGCCCGGAGCGGGAGCACACCTTCGACCTGGTCCATCTCGACGGCCGGACCCACCTCGTGGACGTCGGCTTCCCCGGGCCGTCGTATTCGGAGCCGCTGTCCCTGTCCGAGGAGGAGCAGCACCAGTACGGCTGCTCGTACCGCGTGACCGAACAGGACGGCTACCGGGTGGTGGAACGGCGGCCCAAGGAGACCGACTGGCAGCCGGTGTACCGGTTCCGGCCGGAGCTTGCCGACCCCGCCGGCTGGGACGCGGTGCGGCTGGACAGCCTGGACGACTACGCACAGGACTCGGTGCTCGCCGGAACCACCTTCCGCAGCCGGGCCACGGGCAACGGAAAGATCGTGCTGATCGGCAGGCGCTACTTCACCGTCGAGGACGGGGTGGAGCGCACCAAGGTGCTGGTGAAGGCGGACGAATTCCAGGACGTGGTCGATCTGATCCTGGCGGGCGAATGAGCGGGAGGGAGACGGTGGTGGACACCGCGCGAGAATCGGACAGCCTCGAGGCCGAGGTGCTGATCGTCGGCTACGGACCGGTGGGCCAGCTGCTGTCGGTGCTGCTGGCCCAGCGCGGCCGGCGGGTGACGGTGGTGGAGCGCTGGCCGGAGCCGTACCGGCACCCCCGGGCGGTCGGGTTCGACAGCGAGGCCGCGCGCATCCTGGCCTCGGCCGGGATCGGCGACTCGCTCGACAAGTTCACCGAACCCGCGCGGGACCACGCCTGGCAGAACACCAAGGGCGAGACCCTGATCGACCACGAGGTGGCCGACCGGGGCCACTGCACCTGGCCGGAGGCGCTGTCGGCCTATCAGCCCGCCCTCGAGTCCGCGCTGATCGAGCACGGGGCGACGCTGCCGCCGCTGCGGATCCTGCGCGGATACGAGGCGGTGGAACTCGCGGACAACGGCGGCCATGTGACCCTGACCGTGGTCGGCCCGGACGGGGAGAAGACGGATCTCACCGCGCTGTGGGTGGTCGGCTGCGACGGTGCGAACAGCCTGGTGCGCACGGGTGTCGGCACCACCATGACCGACCTCGACTTCTCGTACGACTGGCTGATCTGCGACGTACGGTTGCACGAGCACCGCGAGTTCAGCCCGAACAACCTGGAGATCTGCGATCCGGCGCGCCCCCGGACCGCGGTGTCCGCGGGCCCCGGCCACCGGCGGTACGAGTTCATGCGGGTGCCCGCGGACGACCCCGAGCACTTCGGCACCGTGGAGAGCGCCTGGGAGCTGCTGCGGCTGTTCGATGTGACGCCCGACAACGGCGTCCTGGACCGGCACGCGGTCTACACCTTCCAGGCCCGCTGGGCGGAGCACTGGCGGGCCGGGCGGATGCTGCTGGCCGGGGACTCGGCACACCTCATGCCACCGTTCGCCGGGCAGGGCATGTGCTCCGGATTCCGCGACGCGGCCAATCTGGCCTGGAAACTCGACCTGGTCCTGGGCGGACACGCGGCACCGGCGCTGCTGGACACCTACACCACCGAGCGGCGGGCGCATGTGCGGCACGCGGTGGAGATGTCGGTGGGCCTGGGCCGGGTGGTGTGCATGGCGGACCCGGCCGCGGCGGCGGACCGTGACGCGGCCATGCTGGCCGCACGCAAACGCAACATCGGCCCGAGCGCCGCCCGCCGTTCCGTGGTGCGGCCGCTCGTGGACGGGTTGCTGCACCTGGACGACCAGGGCCGCCCGGCACCGCACGCCGGCCAGGCGGGCCCCCAGTGGCGAGTGCGCCGCGCGGAAACCACCGGCCTGTTCGACGACGTGGTGGGCACCGGTTTCGTCCTCCTCTACGCCGAGGACGTGGTCCCGGCACTGGACGCACGACGCCTGAAGTTCCTCGACGGCATCGGCACCCGGCTGGTGCGCCTGGTCCCCGCGGACACATCCACGGCCGACCTGGACCCACGGGACGCGCTGGACGTGGAGGACCGGTACCTGCCCTACCTGTCGGAGATGGGCGCGCTGGCGGTGCTGGTACGCCCGGACTTCTACCTCTTCGGCATCGCGAGGGACGAGGAAGAACTCCACTTCCTCGTGGACGACTTGGCCACCCAGCTGAACCCGCCCCCCGCCCAGCCATAAGGCTCCCCACCCCGGACATGACTGGTCCCTTCCCCCGAACCACTTGGGGGAAGGGACCAGTTGGTTTCGCGCCCTACGCGCTCTGCGGAGCGTCTAGGTGACGCTCTCCCCCGTCCGTGCCGCGCGGCGGCGTTCGTCACCCACCTTGATCAGGGCGTATCTGATCGCCAGGGCCGCGGCGTTGACCGCGCGCAGCGCTTCCTGGGCGCCGGTGTCCGGGGGTTCCTGGCCGGTGGCGGCGGCCGAGGTGCGCTGGGCGGCCTCCAGGCAGGCCACGCACGCCTCCACGAGGGCGTCGGGGCGGGTGCCGGAGGGCCGGCCCAGTTTCGTCAACAGCCGGGTGATCTCCCGGTGCGCTTCGCTGATCGGGTCCGCCGCCATCGGGTCAGCGCCCCCGGGTACCGTCGTCCGCCGACGGCCCCATGTCCCCGGCCGGGGCCAGGATGAGGAACCGCTGCTCCCACAGGGCGAACACCTCGGCGGCCAGCGCCTCCGACAGCCCGCCCACGACGGTCTTGGCCAGATCCCCGAGCGTGGTGGTGCCGTCCACCGCGCCGAGCAGTTCGTACAGCTCGGGCGACACCTTCGCGGTCGGGCCGCCGTCGTAGTCGAGGGAGATCTCGTGGGTCCTCGCTCCCGCCGAGGCGTCCGGGCCGGCGGTCCTGCGCTCGGCGAGCCGGGTCACCGGGCGGAATCGCGGTACCAGGGCGCCCAGGTCGGGCGAGGGCTTGGCGCGTACCAGGCAGTCCTCCACCACCAGGACGTCCAGGTCGGTGGTGAGGAAGCTGGTCACCACGTCGTCGAGGCTCTGCACGATGGGTTCGGCGTTGTTGTTGAAGGAGGTGTTGAGGAGCACCGGGGTACCGGTGAGCTCGCCGAACCGCCGCACCAGCCGGTGGAACCGCTCGCCCGACTCGGCGGAGACGACCTGCACCCGGGCGGTGCCGTCCACGTGGGTGACCGCGCCGAGTTCGGTGCGCCGCTCCGGCAGCACCGGCACCACGAAGGACATGAACTCGTGGTGGCCCTCGGCGCCGGAGAGGTCGAAGTAGTCGGGCGCGGCTTCGGCGGTGACCACGGGGGCGAACGGCCGGAAGCCCTCGCGCTTCTTCACCATCGCGTTGATGCGGGTGCGGTTCTCCTCGGGGCGCGCGTCCGCGACGATGCTGCGGTGCCCCAGGGCGCGGGGGCCGAACTCGGACCGGCCGTACGCCCAGCCGAGCACCTCTCCCCCGGCGAGGAGTCCGGCCGCGGTCTCCACGGCGTCCTCGGGGAACTCCACCTCGATCAGCGGCGCCCAGTCGGCCAGCCGGGCCCTGATCTGCGCCCGGTCGCCGAGCGCCGGGCCGAGGCTCGCGCTGAGCAGCCGTTTCCTCGGCCGTTGGAGGGTGCCGAGGCTCGCCGCCGCGGCGTAGGCGGCGCCCTCGCCCGCGCCCGCGTCATGCGAGGCGGGGTGCACGAACACCTCGTCGAAGAGCCCGGATTTGAGGATCAGGCCGTTGAGGCTGGAGTTGTGGGCGACGCCGCCGCCGAAGCACAGGCGCGACAGACCGCTGGTCTTCGCCCAGTGCTGGAGGATGTGCAGCACGATCTTCTCGACCGTCTCCTGGAGCGCGGCGGCGAAGTCGCGGTGCTCTTGGGTGAACGGCTCGCCCTTGCGGCGCGGCCGGAAGCCCTCGGCGTAGAACAGCGGGCTGACCAGGTTCGGCACCATGATGTTGCCGTGCAACTCGTACTCGCCGTTGTCCTGGAGGGTGTAGAGCTTGGCGAAGGTGTCGCGGTAGGTCTCGGGGTTGCCCCACGGGGCCAGGCCCATCACCTTGTACTCGTCGCCGAAGCCGTAGCCGAGCAGATAGGTGGCGTTCAGATAGAGCCCGCCCAGCGACTTGGGCACGGGGTAGTCGGCCAGCTTCTCCAGATGTGTGCCCTCGGCGCGGTAGACGGTGCCGGAGTGCAGCTCGCCACGCCCGTCCAGCACCAGGACCAGGGCCGAGTCCATGCCGGAGTGCAGATACGAGGAGTAGGCGTGTGCCTCGTGGTGCGGTACGTACACCAGCTTCTCGTCCGGCAGGTCCCAGCCCAGGCCCTCCTTCAGCCGCTCCCGGATCAGCTCCCGGGAGTAGCGCAGCGGCACCCGCGGATATTCGGTGTAGAGGTGGTTGAGGACGGTGTCGATGTGGTTCTCGGGAAAGTAGTAGCCCACCGCGTCGACGTCCTCGGGCCGCGCACCGGCCAGGGCCAGACACTCACGGACCGCGTTGAGGGGAAATTTCGTCGTCTTTTTGATCCGGTTGAGCCGCTCCTCCTCCACCGCGGCCACGAGTTCGCCGTCGCGGATCAAGGAAGCCGCCGAGTCGTGGAAGAACACCTCGCCCAGCTGCGGCACCACATCGGTGTCCGCGGCGGAGAAGTTGCCGTTGAGCCCGAGCACAAGCACAGTGATCACCCAAACCAGTCAGAGGCGAACGCGAGGATCCGGGGCGGAAGCGCCCGCCGGTCAGCGGGAGTGCGGCAGCGCCGCGTCGGCGAGCTCAGGCGCCGTCAGCCGCAGCGTCGTCGGGGCCGGCTGGGACGCGGGGGTGAGATGGAGGCGTTCGACCCCCTCCTCGCCGGGGGCGGCGAGGGCGGCGGCGCATCCGCAGGTGGTGTCGGCGAACCCTGCGAAGCGGTAGGCGACCTCCATCATCCGGTTGCGGTCGGTGCGCCGGAAGTCGGCGGCCAGGTGCACCCCGGCCCGCGCCGCCTGGTCGGCCAGCCAGTTCAGCACGGTGGACCCGGCGCCGTAGGAGACCACGCGGCAGGAGGTGGCGAGCAGTTTCAGATGCCACACCTCGGGGTGCCTCTCCAGCAGCACGATGCCGACGGCCCCGTGCGGCCCGAACCGGTCGGCCATCGTGATGACCAGCACCTCATGGGCGGGGTCGGTGAGCAGTCCGCGCAGTACGGCGTCGGAGTAGTGCACACCGGTGGCGTTCATCTGGCTGGTGCGCAGGGTCAGTTCCTCGACCCGGGACAGCTCCCGCTCGGTGGCGCGGGCGATCCCCATCCGGATGTCCAGGGTGCGCAGGAACTCCTCGTCGGGGCCGGTGAAATCGGCCCGCTCGGCGTCCCGGCGGAACCCCGACTGGTACATGGTCCGGCGCTGCCGCGAGTCCACGGTGACCACGGCGGGGCTGAACTCGGGCAGTCCGGTGAGCCCGGCCACGTCCTCGGCGGTGTAGCAGCGCACCGCGGGGAGCTGGTAGGCGACCTCGGCGCGTTCGGCGGGCTGGTCGTCCACGAAGGCCATGGCGCGGTGGGCGAAGTTCAGCCGCTCCGCGATGGCGCGCACCGCTTCCGACTTGGGCCCCCAGCCGATGTGGGGCAGGACGAAGTACTCGGCGAGACCCAGCGCCTCCAGCCGCGCCCAGGCGTGGTCGTGGTCGTTCTTGCTGGCGATCGACTGGAGGATGCCACGTCCGTCGAGGGTGGTGATGACATCGCGCACCCACTCGAACGGCGGCACCTCGCCGTCCTCGAGCAGGGTGCCGCGCCACAGGGTGTTGTCCAGGTCCCAGACGAGACATTTGACGGCCGCCGGCGGCTCGCTCCCGCTCACGGGCTTCCCCTCCGTCATGCTTGCACCTTCCTCCGCGTGTGCTGGGCCAGCTTCCGCGTGTGCCGGCCCAGGATGAGCTGGCAGATCTCGCTGGTGCCCTCGATGACTTCCATCAGCTTGGCGTCGCGGTACGCGCGGGCCACCACATGGCCGTCGGAGGCCGCGGCGGACGCCAGGAGCTGTACGGCGCGGGCCGCGCCCTCGGCCGCCTCGCGCGAGGCCACGTACTTCGCGTGCACCGCGTCCACCGCCATGTCGGGCGAGCCGGTGTCCCAGGAGTCACTGGCGTGTTCGCAGGCCCGGGTGGCGTGCCGCTCCGCGACATACAGTTCGGTCAGATGCCGGGCCACCAACTGGTGGTCGGCGAGTACGCGGCCGGACTGCTCCCGGGTGGCGGTGTGCGCGGCGGCGGCCTCCAGGCACGCGCGCAGGATGCCGACGCACCCCCACGCCACGGACATCCGCCCATAGGTGAGCGCGGCGGTGGTCGCGAAGGGCAGCGGCAGCCCGGTGCCGCCGAGTACGTGGTCGGCGGGCACCCGGACCGCGTCCAGGGTGATGTCCGCGTGGCCGGCGGCGCGGCAGCCCAGCGGGTTCGCCACCCGGGTGATCCGGACTCCGGGGGCCCGGGCGGGCACGACCACGGCCGTGGCGCCGCCCCGGTACTTCCCGAACACCACCAGCAGATCGGCGTAGTGGGCGGCGGTGATCCACACCTTCCGCCCGGTGACGACCACCTGTGTGCCGTCGTCGGTGATCTCGGTCTCCATCGCCGACAGATCGCTGCCCGCGCCGGGCTCGCTGAATCCGACCGCCGCCAGGTCGCCGGAGGTCAGCCGGGGCAGAAAGGCGTCCCACTGCTCCGTGCCGCCGAGCCTCCGCACGGTCCACGCCGCCATGCCCTGCGAGGTCATCACGCTGCGCAGGGAGCTGCACAGGGCGCCGACCCGCGCGGTGAGCTCCCCGTTGGCCAGGCTGTCCAGTCCGGTGCCGCCGTGTTCGGGGCCGACCTGTGCGCACAGCACTCCGGCGGCGCCGAGTTTGACCAGCAGGTCGCGGGGCAGCTCCCCGGCCACGTCCCAGGCGTCGGCCCGGTCCCCGATCAACCCGCTGACCAGCTCCGCGTGGCTGGTGGCGGCGTCGGTCACGGCTGTGCCTCGCGCAGGCGCAGGACCATCCCGGTCATCGCGTTCACCGTGCGGAAGTTGTCCAGCGCCAGGTCGGGGCCGGTGATCACCACGTCGAAGGTCGACTCCAGGTGTACGACCAGCTCCATGGCGAACATCGAGGACACGGCCCCGCTGCTGAACAGATCGGTGTCCGGGTCCCAGGTCTGCTTGGTGCGCTGTTCGAGGAACTGCTGCACCTCCTGCGCCACCGTCTCGGCGGTGTGGCTGCCCGGCTTCGATGAGATGGTCACGCCAGTTCCTTCCCGTATGCGTAGAACCCGCGGCCCGACTTGCGGCCCAGGTGGCCGTCGCGGACCTTCTCCAGCAGCAATTCGCTCGGCGCGCACCGGGAGTCCCCGGTGCGCGTATGCAGTACGCGCAGCGAGTCGGCGAGGTTGTCCAGGCCGATCAGATCCGCGGTGCGCAGCGGTCCGGTGCGGTGGCCCAGACACTCCCGCATGAGGTCGTCCACGGCCTCCACCGTCGCGGTGCCCTCCTGCACCACCCGGATCGCGTCATTGATCATCGGGTGCAGCACCCGGCTGGTGACGAACCCCGGCCCGTCGCCGACGACGACCGGTTTGCGCTCCAGCACCCGCAGCAGATCCGTCACGGCGGTCATCACCGCGTCCCCGGTGCGGGGGCCGCGGATCACCTCCACCGTGGGGATCAGATAGGGCGGGTTCATGAAGTGGGTGCCGACCAGCCGTGCCGGATCGGCGATGAAACCGGCCAGTTCGTCGATCGGGATGGAGGAGGTGTTGGAGATCAGCGGCACCTGGGCTCCGGTGAGCCCGGCGACCGCCTCCAGCACCTTGGCCTTGGTGGGGGTGTCCTCGGTGACGGCCTCCACCACGGCGGTCGCGTCCCGGCCGTCGGCCGGGGACGCGGTGACCGTCAGCTCGCCCCGCGGGCGGCCGGCCGGCAGGGCTCCCATGAGCTGGGCCATGCGGAGCCGTTCGGTGACCGCGGCCCGTGTCCGGCCCGCCCTGGTCTCGTCCACCTCGACGACCGTCACCGGGATTCCGTGGCCGACGGCGAGCGAGGTGATTCCCAGTCCCATCGTTCCTGCGCCCAGCACCATGAGCCGCGGCGCCTCCGCATGTCCGCTCATTCATCGCCTCCGCAGCGCGTTGTGAACAACGTGCCGACCATGACACGCGCTTCCGCGTTCACGATATTGTCCGGGCGATCGCGCAAATCCCCTAAGCATCCCCCCTAGACCCCCCTCAGCCGGAATATGAGTTCCGGCATCCCGGCAGGCGCCATTGCGCGGCGCGTCGGCGGATTCTTAGCATGGGCCACATTGGCTTTCCCTTTCACCTTTGCGGGGTGCGGCAATCCGATGGCTCAGCAAGTCGATGTGACCGAGGAAATTCTCGGCTATGTACGGGAACTGTCCCTGCGCGATGACGAGGTCCTGGCCGGGCTGCGGGCGGAGACCGCCGGTCTGCCGGCCGCACAGGCCATGCAGGTGATGCCCGAGGAGGGCCAGCTCCTCGGGCTGCTGGTGCGGCTCGTCGGCGCCCGTTCGGTGCTGGAGATCGGCACCTTCACCGGATACAGCACACTGTGCATGGCGCGGGCGCTGCCGGCCGACGGCGCGCTGGTCACCTGCGACATCACACCGAAGTGGCCGGGGCTCGGCCGGCCGTTCTGGGAGCGCGCCGGAGTGGCGGACCGCATCGATGTGCGCATCGGTGACGCGAAGGACACACTGGCCGGACTGCGGCGGGAGGGCCGGGAGTTCGACCTGGTCTTCATCGACGCGGACAAGACCGGATACGCCCACTACTACGAGGAGTCGCTGGCGCTGCTCCGGCGCGGCGGCCTCATCGTCCTGGACAACACCCTGTTCTTCGGCCGGGTGGTCGACCCGGCCGCGCAGGACGCCGACACCGCCGCCCTGCGCGAGGTGAACAAGCTGCTCCGGGAGGACACGCGCGTCGAGATCTCGATGCTCACCGTGGGTGATGGCATCACGCTCGCGGTCAAGCGCTGACACCGCGCACACCGCACACCCACGACGGCCATTCCCCGGGTCCTCCCGGGGAATGGCCGTCCGCTGTCACGCCAACTCCATGCGGTCGGCGTAGAGTTCGGTGGGCAGTTGCTCCCGGTGCCTGATGTCCAGCTTGCGGAATACCCGGGTCAGATGCTGCTCCACGGTGCTGGCCGTGACGTACAGCTTCCCGGCGATCTCCCGGTTGGTGTAGCCCATGGCGGCCAGCGACGCGACACGCCGTTCGGAGTGCGTCAGCCGCTCGATCCCGGTGTCCGACTTCGGCATCAGCGCCGTGGCCTGGGAGGGGTCGTCGGCCGGCAGCCACTCCTCGTACAGCGACGCCGCGTCGCACATCTTCGCCACATGCCACGCCCGGCGCATGGTCCGGCGGGCCTGCTTCTTCTCACCGAGCGCGTGGTACGCCTGGCTGAGGTCCCACAGCGTACGGGCCAGCTCGTACTTGTCCTCCTGCTCGGTGAACAGCCCCACCGCCTCGTTGAGCAACTGCGGCCGCCGCTTCGCCGAACTGGTGGCCGCCAGGAGGCGCAGCGACTGTCCGCGGGCTCGGGCGCCGTCCGTGTGCGGACGGCTGAGCTGCTGGTAGACCAGGATCCGGGCCTGGTCGTGGTTGCCCTGTGCGAGCCATGCCTCCGCCGCCCCGATCCGCCACGGCACCGGGTCGCAGCCGCTGCTCAGCCCCCAGTCGGTGAGCAGCTCACCGCAGAGCAGGAAGTCCGCCAGCGCCGCCTGGTGCCGGTTGGCCGCGAGGAAGTAGTGGCCGCGGGCGTACAGGTAGTGCAGCCCGTAGGAACTCTTGAACATGGCGTTGGGCACGGTCTGCGCCACGTGGAACCCCGCCTCC
Organism: Streptomyces rugosispiralis; assembly: GCF_024505145.1. GTDB lineage: Bacteria > Actinomycetota > Actinomycetes > Streptomycetales > Streptomycetaceae > Streptomyces > Streptomyces rugosispiralis. Next base: position 207,455 of record NZ_JANIAA010000003.1, read on the forward strand.
TCGTGCCGGCCCATCCGCGTGCACGCCAGGATGAGCGAGCCGAGCGGCAGCCCGATCGCCACCCCCCACGCGCCGGGGGAGGCATGGGTGAGGGCGGCACGGGCCCGCTCCGCGGCCTCGGCGAGGTCACCGCGGCGCAGGGCGATCTCCGACCTGGCCGCCGCCAGCACCGCCTGCCGCATGGGGACGTGCGGTCCCCCGCCGGTCTCGCCGAGCGCGCCCTCGCACCAGGCGGATGCGAGGTCGATCCGGCCGCCGTAGACCAGCGCGAGCAGGGCGAACAGCCCCGCCTGCTCCTGGCATGCCGGGTCGTGGCCGAGCTGCAGTTCGCGCAGCACCTCCTCGGCGCGCCGTACGGTGTCGTGGGTCTGCCCGCCGGTGAGCACGTCCGCCAGCACGGTGCCGGCCCGGGGCCACACCGCCGCCCGCGTGACCGCGGAGCCACCGTGGTGGGCCGGGGCGGTCCGCCGCTCGGCCAGCCAGGGGTAGGTGCAGGTGAGCGCCGCCTCGATGGCGTGCAGCTGGTCCGTGGCGGCGGGGTCGTCGCGCAGATGGGCGAGCAGCCCCTCCACGTCGGTCAGACCGCCCTTCCACAGGAGCTGCATGAGGAGGGTGACGCTGTCGGGGAGGCCGAGCCGACCGGCTCGGACGGCGCCGTAGAGCGGTGTGTGGTGCCGGGTGGCGGTGGAGGGGTTGATCTTCCATTCCGCCTCGGCGAGTTTGGCCTGGAGGGCGGCGCGCCGCTCTTCGTGCGGACACTGCTCGAAGGACTGCTCCAGCAGGTCGACGGCGATGGACGGCTCTTCGCCCACCGCCACCTGCTCGGCCACCTCCAGCAGCACCTCCGCGGGCCAGGAGTCGGGGATCCGCCCGGCGCGCACCAGATGGCGGGCGATCGTGGTGGCGGGCCTGCCCTGGTCGTGCAGCAGCCGCGCGGCCCGCTGGTGCAGCGTCCGGCGCGCCTGCGCCGGCATGTCGTTGAGCACGCCGAGCCGCGCCGCCTCGTGCCGGAACGCGCCCTTGTCCATCAGCCCGGCCCCGGTCAGCGCCGCCAGCACCTGGCCGATGGGCTCGGGTTCGTGTCCGGTCAGCCAGGCGAGGTCGGCGGCGGGTAACGAGGTGCCCACCACGGCCAGCGCCCGCACCACGTCCAGGAAGATCGGCTCATTGCGGTGCAGACAGCTCAGGAAGGACTGGCCGTAGCCCGCCTGGCGGGGCTCGCCGTGCTCGCCGTAGTCGGCCAGCAAGGTGTGCAGCAGCAGCCGGTTGCCACCGGTGGCGGCGTAGACGTCGCCGGTGCGGTGGCTCGCGGTCTCGCCCAGCTCCGCCACCACCACCTCGGACACCTGCTCGCGGGTGAGCGGGCCCAGGCCGATGCGGCGCAGGCTCTGGGAGCGCAGCAGTTCGTAGCGGAGCGGCAGGGACGGGGCGGGCAGGCTCAGATCGTCGGTGAACACGGCCGCGATCCGTGCCGCGTCCAGGCGCCGTACCAGCTGGAGGAGGAAGTGCGCGGAGGCCGGATCGCCGTGCCGTACGTCGTCCACGGCGAGCAGCAGCGGCGTGTGCTCCGCATGGTCGATCAGCGAGGTGCACAGCCGATGGGACAGCCGGGCGATCTCGGCCTCGTCCGCCGGATCGCTGGTCCCGTGCAGGATGGCCGACAGCCCCGGCACCTCGGGCAGCCCACCCGGTGACTTCCAGACCCCGCGGGCGAGTTGGCAGACGACCCCGAAGGGGAGGTCCCGCTCGCTGGGCGAACACGTCGCCGTGACGGCGAGATAGCCCGCCTCCGAGGCCCGCTCGGCGAACGACCGGAGCAGGGTCGTCTTTCCGCATGCCAGCGGTCCGTCCACGAGAAGGGCCTGCCCGGGCCGCACCGGAGAGTCACCGAATGGATGTCCGAGGTGCGCCGCGGCATTCCGCAATCTGTCCGTGGGACGGGAATTCCGCTCGGTATTCACCGGCATGGCATAGCTGTAGGGCATGTTCATGGTCCCCGATCGAGGTCGACGAAATGCGGACTCGCGGCCCTTGGGTCAGACCAAACGTTGATCGGGAAACGATTCCATCAGCACGCCCCTGGCAGCATCAACCCCTACCGGAACCTCCGCCCCCTAACCGACCCCAACGCATCTCGATTTACCCGCCGTGGTGTTCTGTTATCCAGGGCGCACGCCGTACGGTCAACCCCCTACCGGGACTCTGTGCCCCTAAAGCGGACGGGCCGAATACCGCGGCGTACCGCGATTCCGGCTCGCGGGGCATCACCTCTCCGGCTCGCGCGCCCTTCCGGCTCGCGGGGCATCACCTCTACGGCTCGCGGGGCATCTCCGCGAGGGTGGCGCCGACCGTCTCCTCGGAGATCCCGCGCACCAGTCCGGGCCCCTCTGTGCCGTCCAGGACGAACGTCAGCCCGTCGGTGGCCTTCTTGTCCAGCCGCATCAGTGCCACCAGCTCGGGAACGGCGACATGCGGGGGCAGCGCGGTCGGCAGGCCGTAGCGGGCGACCACGTCACGGTGCTCGGCGACCCGCTCCGGGCCGATGCGCCCCAGCGCGCCGGCGAGCCGCCCGGCGAACACCGTGCCGACGGCCACGCCCTCCCCGTGCCGCAGTGCGAACCCGGTGGCGCGTTCCAGCGCATGCCCCAGCGTGTGGCCGTAGTTGAGGAGGTGGCGCAGGCCCGAGTCGCGTTCGTCCGCGGCGACGACGCCCGCCTTGAGCGTCACACTGGCCGCGATCTGGTCGAGCAGCGGCAGCCGGTCGAGATCGGGCGCGCCGATGAAGTGGCAGCGGGCGATCTCCCCGAGGCCGTTGCGCCACTCCCGCTCGGGCAGGGTGTCCAGGTGGTCGAGGTCGCAGAGCACTGCGGCGGGCTGCCAGTAGGCGCCGACCAGGTTCTTGCCCTCGGGCAGATTGACCGCGGTCTTCCCGCCGACGCTCGCGTCCACCTGGGCCAGCAGCGAGGTCGGCACATGGATGACCGGTGTGCCCCGGTGGTAGAGGGCGGCGGCCAGGCCCACCGTGTCGGTCGTGGTGCCGCCGCCGCAGGACACCACCACATCCGAGCGGGTCAGCCCGAATCCGACGAACCGGCGGCACAGGTCCGTCACGGCGGCCAGGTCCTTGGCCTCCTCCCCGTCGCGCGCCGGTACGACGAGCGAGGGCACGCCCGGGTCGGGGGTCCGCTCGGGGGGCCGCGCGGTGACCACCACCGCCTTGCGCGCACCCAGGGCGGCCACCACCTCCGGAAGCAGCCGCTGCACACCGTGTCCGATGTGGACGGTGTACGAGCGGTCGGCGAGTCCTACGGTGACCTGCCGGGAAGCAGACGCGGAACTGGCGGCCGGACTGGAAGTCGACGTGGTCAAGAGTGCCTTCCCCTCGCTTGCGCGGCCCCGGCGAGAAAGGTCTCGCCGGGGCCGCGATCGGGTGTGGAGCGCTTGCTAATCCTCTACCGCGATCGCGGCGGCCGGGCAGAGGAACGACGCCTCGGCGACGCTGTCGCGGAGCGCGAGCGGCGGGTTCGGGTCCAGCAGGACGACGGCCCCGTCCTCCTCCCGCTGGTCGAACACCTCCGGCGCGGCCAGCGCGCAGTGTCCGGCCGCGCAGCACTTCTCCTGATCCACCGAGACCTTCACCATGGTGCTCCCCTCTCCTTCTGTTGTCCGCCCGGCCGCCGGTCCGCGGTCATCGGTCGTCGGCCGTCGGTCGCCGCTCGTCGGTCGCCGCTCGTCGGTCGCCGATCCCTGGTCACCGATCCGTGGTCACCAGGCGACGGGCACTCGGGCGACGCCGAAGTTCATCGACTCGTACAGGAACGCCAGATCCTCGAACGGGCCCTCCAGGCGCAGCGTCGGCAGCCGGCGCACCAGGGTCTCCAGGGCGATCTGGAGCTCGACCCGGGCGAGGGTCTGCCCCAGGCACTGGTGCACCCCGAAGCCGAACGCGACATGCTCACGGGCGTTCGGCCGGCCCAGGTCCAGCTCGTGGGCGTCCGAGAAGTGGGGGTCGCGGTTGGCGCTGGGCAGGTTGATGATCACCCCTTCACCGGCCGGGATGAGTACGCCGCCGACCTCGACGTCCTTGATGGCCACCCGTCCGGTGCCCTCCTGGACGATCGTGATGTACCGGAGCAGTTCGTCCACCGCGTTGGGCATCAGCCCGGGGTCCGCCCGCAGCCGGGCGAGCTGCTCGGGGTGGCGCAGCAGCAGGACGGTGGACAGGGCGATCATGTTGGCCGTGGTCTCGTGCCCGGCCAGCAGCAGCACCAGGGCGGTGGCCACCACCTGCTGCTGGGTGAGCGCGCCCGTCCGCTCCTGGTCGACGATGAGCCGGCTGAGGAGGTCGTCCCCCGGATCGGCGCGCTTGGCCGCACACATCCGGGAGACGTAGTCCACCATCACGCCGAGCGCGGCGCCCATCTCCTCGGTCGACACGGTGAAGTCCATGACGCCCTGCGACGCCCGCTGGAACTCCGCGAAGTCGGCGTCCGAGACCCCCAGCATCACGGCGATCACCTGGGACGGCAGCGGGAAGGCGAAGTCGGACACCAGGTCGGCCGGCGGCCCCTCGGCGATCAGCCGGTCCAGGAGGCCGTCCACGATGTCCTGGATCATCGGGCGCATCGCCTCGGTGCGCCGGATGGTGAAGTGCGCGGTGAGCATGCGGCGGATCCGGGCGTGCTCCGGATCGTCCATCCTCCCGAGGTTGAACACATCGGCCGGCACCTCGAACTTCACGAAGCGGGGCATCGCCTCGTGTGTACCGTCGGCGCTGAACCGGTCGTCGCCGAGCACGATCCGCGCCTCGTGAAAGCCGGTGACGAGGAACGGGGTGCTGCCGTCCCACATCCGCACCCGTGTGACGGCGGACCGCTCGCGCAGTTCCTCATACCCCGGCGGGGGTGAGAACGGGCATGCAGCAGCCCGCAGTTCGGGGTAGTCGCGTATCTCGTCCATGCCTGTCCGTCCCGTCAGTCGCTCCATCGCCACCACTGCGCCGCCCTACGGATTGCCAAGTCTGGTCCGCGCGCCCGCTCCCCCATCCCCTAACCACTCCCCTATCCCCCCTTGCCCTGGGTCTTGTCCAAGGGCGGCGCCATCAGCCGGAGGACGCGCCCGTGGCGCCGATGAGCAGCCACAGACGGCGTGACAGCTCCTGCCGATTTCCCACCGAGAGCTTGCGGTAGATACGGGTCAGATGCTGTTCCACGGTGCTGACGGTGATGTACAGACTCTTGGCGATCTGCCGGTTGGTCATTCCGGACGCCGCCAGTGTGGCCACCCGCCACTCGGCCTCCGACAGCACGGGCTGCTCGGCGCTCTCGGCCGCGGTGCCGGGGGCGTCGTCATCAGAGCCCTCGGATTCACCCGCCTCGTCCGGCGGTTGTGAGCGCCCGCGGCTCTCGGCACCGTCCACGACGAGCTCTCGTCGGCTCTCGTGCTGGGCGCTCATCCCGCACTCGTCCATCAGCTTCTGCGTCTCATGCCAGGTGGTCCGCGCCTGCTGGGTCTCCCCGGTGCTGAGGTAGTCCTGGCTGAGCTCGGCCAGCGTACGGGCGAGTTCATAACGGTCGCCCTGCTCGCGCAGGCACTTGGCGGACTGGTAGAGGAGCAGCCTGCGCTTGTCCGGATCCTCGGCCATGGCCAGGATGCGCAGCGCTCTGCCCCGGGTGCTCAACGGCCGGTCCGGCGAGAGCTTGAGCTCTTCCAGGGCGAGCCTCTTGGCCTCCGCCGGTTCATGGACCCGCAGATACGCCTCGGCGGCGTCGATGCGCCAGGGCGCGAGGTCACCGAAGTCCACGGGCCACTGGTCGATCAGCATCCCGCTCACCATGAAGTCGTTCAGCGCGGCGTACGGGCGGTTGGTGGCCAGGCAGTACTGCCCCCGGGCCCGGAGGTACTCCAGTCCCACCACGCTGTCGAACATTTCCTTCGGCACCCAGTAATGCAGATACCGCTGGGCCTCATCGAGCCGGCCGATGGCGGTGTGGGCCGCCACCAGCACGGACAGCGGCAATCCGATGGCGACGCCCCAGCCGCGCGGCGGGATGGACCGCAATGCCGTACCCGCGAGATCAATGGCGGTGGTGAAATCCCCATGACGGCATCGGATATAGGCACGCATGGACAGCGCGACGGCGCACGGGGTCTTCATGTTCAGCTTGTCGGCCGCGGCGAAAAGCGCCACGCACAGCCGGTCCGCCGCCTCCGATTCCCCTCGGGCGGCCAATGCCCAGACGATCCGGCAGGCGTATGCGTAAGCGAACCAGAAATGGTTGGAGGGCGACAACAGGTGCATGGTGTCGGGGGAGAAGTGCGCCACCTGCCGAGGATCCTGGAGATGCCCGATCTCCATGCCCAGCTCGTCCACGGAGAGCTGGAGACCGTGCTCCAGGTTGGCCGCCCACAAACCGTCGACTTCCCCGTCCGGGCCGTCCTGCCCGGGGAAGTCATGGATCAGCATCGGTTTGAGGAAGGTGACCCACTGCCGGGTCACCCGCAGGGCGGCCATACTGGACGCGGTATCGGCGTCACCACTGCCCGACGACCATTTGAAGGTCTCTTCCGCGTCGGCGTACCGGCCGAACCACAGCACCATGAAGAGCAGGAAGCACTGATACTGCTCCGGGATGTCCGCGGGGGGTTCCGCCCGTATCTCGGCCAGCAGGCGGTCCAGCTCGGGTTCGGCGGTCGCCGGATTGCTGGACCATAACGCGCCGACGAGCGCCATGAGAATGTCCATGTGCTCACGCCGGCTGAGGTCCGCGCGGTCGGCGAGCCGCAGACTGGCGATCGCGTCCTCCGTACAACCCTCGTCGAGATTCTTCTGGGCGGCCTGCCAGAGCACCGCCACGCCCTTTTGATCCGGCGTCTTGTCGGCGGCGACGAGGAGTTCGGCCACCGCGATCGGGTCGGCCCCCTCGGTGTACAGGAGTTCGGCCGCTTTCGCGCTGAGGAGGGCCCGGTCCTCCGCCGTCAGCGTCTCCAGCGCGACGGAACGGGCCGCGGGGTGCCGGAAACGCCCGTCCTCCAGCAGGCCCGCGGAGTTGAGGAGGTCCATGGCCCGGGACGCGCGTTCCGCACCGTATTCGAGCAGACTGGCCACTCGCCAGGGGCTGCCGTACGGGCCGAGCACGGCGAGCGCCTGCGCCACCTGGAGCAGCGCCTGATGGCACAGCAGGGACCGGCGATAGGACTCCCGGAACTCCGCTCCGACCGTGACCTCTCCACCGGCCCCGCTCCGAGCGGCCGCGAGGTGGTCCCGCAGCAGGGCCTTGACCAGCCTCGGGTTGCCTCCGCTGATGGCGTGGCAGGAAGCGCGGACCCGGTCGGCCAGGTCGGCATGGCCGTGCCCTTCCAGCAGGCGTCCGACCTCGGACTCCGGGAGGGTGCCGATATCGATCTTGTAAAGGTGGTGGCAGCTGTGAATTCGGGTGCCCAGGTGGTGGGTCTGCCCGCTGGTCATCACGACGAGTGTGCGGGTGCCGGACGCATGCCGGGCGATATGCAGAAGGCACATCAGGGAGGGGTAGTCGGCATGCTCGGCATCGTCGACCGCGAGGATCAGTTGCCTGCCGCCCGCGATGCGGTGCAGCACATCGGATATCTCCCGGACCAGACTTCTCAGCAGGTCGTGTTCGGCTTCCGCATACCGCTCTCCGGCGGCCCTCCAGCGTGCCACGACATCCAACGCGCCGGTGGCCGTGGAGGATCGGATCAGCTGTTCCACGACATTGAACGGAATAGCGGTGTCGTCCGCGAATCCGGACGCCGTCAGACAGACCGCGCCCGATACGGCCGCCCGCCGCTTCAGACTTCCCAATAAGGTGGTCTTCCCGACACCGGGCCCCCCGATCACCTGAAGAAGCCCGCCATTTCCGTTTGCTGCCGTGGCGAGAATATCACGGAGTTCGGATTGATAATCTGTCAGTCCCATACTCATCAGTCCTCGCTGTGGGGGTTGCGTTTGAGCGATGAGTTGATCTCCGCAGTCATCCCACCCTGCGGAAGAAGAGTTCGCTGACGGGACAGATATCCGCTGCGTCGGCGGCAACGAATTCCCTGATGTGGATCACCTCCGGTGGGAGCCAGTGGTCTTGACGGTCATACAAGCAGAGACACAACCGGAACGATACCTTCCATCGGTTGTGACCTCAGCCACGGTTTCCTGCCCCCGTGCGCCCCCGTATGCCCCCGTGTGAGCACGCTCGACTGAGCGGGCGGTGGCCTGTCCGCACACCCCAGAAAGGGCGGGACGCCACCGGCGACGGCGCGCAGAAGAAAGGAAGAGTGCGGCATGCCGACGCGAATAAGACCTCAGCCTATGAAACCGGTTGCGAAACCGGCAATACCCTTTACCTTTTGCAAAGCTGGCATTTACCAGCAGCCACCCCGGTCGGTCACCGCGCCTCGCCCGCCGCGGCGGACTCCGGACCGGCATGCGCCCAACCCGTGGCCATCCCCCGGTTGCCTCGACGTCATGTCACGTACCATTACCGGCAACCTCCTCGCCCTCAGCAGATACCGCCTGCCCCGACTCGGTCGCGGAGTTGCGGGGATTGACCCCTGTATGATCACCACGACAGCGAGACCATAAACGGCCTCCACCTCATGATTCCCCTAAACTCTACGCCTTGATTCGGCCGGGATTTATCTGCCAGCAAAACGGCCGAAACGGATGCGCCGGTGGCTGAACGGGGCCGGACCCACGCCATACGATGCCCGAAGTCCTGGCTCCTGGCCACATCAAAGATGAGGGAGCGTCAACTGTGACCGTAAAGGGTGCCCTGTTCGATTTCTCGGGGACACTGTTCCGCGTCGAGTCCACCGAGTCCTGGCTCCGTGCCGCGCTGGAGCGGACCGGGACCGCCGTCCCGGACGAGGAGTTCGTACGGTACGCGCGGGAGCTGGAGGACGCCGGGGCGCTTCCCGGCGGCACCCCGCCGCTCGCGGTGCCGCCGCACCTGGCGGACGTGTGGCGCGTACGGGACCGCGACGCCGAGCTGCACCGGGCCGCCTACACCGGCATTGCCCGCCAGGTGCCGCTCCCCCGCCCCGAGCTGTACGACGCCCTCTACGACCGGCACCGGGAGCCCGCCGCCTGGCGGCCCTACCCCGACGCCCACGAGGTGCTGGGCGAGCTGCGCCGGCGCGGTGTGCGGATCGCGGTGGTCAGCAACATCGGCTGGGATCTGCGCCCGGTCTTCCGCGCCCACGGCCTGGACGAGCTGGTGGACGCCTATGCGCTCTCGTACGAGCACGGCGTCCAGAAGCCGGATCCACGGCTGTTCCAGGCCGCGTGCGACGCGCTGGGCCTGGACCCCGGTGACGCCGTGATGGTGGGGGACGACCGCCGGGCGGACGCGGGAGCCGCGGCCCTGGGCTGCCGGGTCCATCTGGTGGACCATCTCCCGGTGGACCGGCGCCCGGACGCGCTGCGGGCGGTTCTCGGCCCGCCGCCGGACCCCGGCACGGCCCCGTAGCGCCCGGGGCCAGGCCCCGCAAGGGATTCCAGAGACGATCCGAGGGCGTTCCAAAGCGGCGGACCCACCGGTTCGGGCGATCCCCCCGTGTCGCCCGAACCGGCGGAGGCATGCGTCCGCCCTCATCCGCCCGCAGGGGAACGGCGGACAACCGCACGTCCCCTGAGTATATTGGCTGACAGCCAGCCAACGCAGGAGTTACAGCATGGTCCCCCGAAGCCCGTCGGTCAATGAGGAGTTGCGGCGCCGATCCCAGGCCCGTCTGCTGGAGGCGACGGTCGAGTTGATCGGCGAACACGGCTACGAGGCCACCACCCTCGCCGATATCGCCGACCGGGCCGGGGCGGCCCGCGGTCTGGTGTCGTACTACTTCCCGGGCAAGCGGCAGCTGCTGCAGACGGCCGTGCACCGGCTGATGCACATGGAGCTGGCCCGGGGGCTCGAGCGGGAGCCGCGGCCGGAGGGCGAGGAGGCCGGGCGGGAGCTGCTGGCGCGGGCGATCGACGCGATACTGGGCCTGGCCCGGGACCGGCCCCGGCTGATGCGGACGCATATGGCGGGGATCCTCACGGCCGAGGGCTTCATCCAGTGCCCCGAGCAGCAGCGGCTGGCCGGCCTGCTGCGGGACACCGTCACGCGCTACGGCTCCGAGGATCCCGAGGCCGACTACCGGCTGCTGCGCGCCCTGCTGATGGGCGCCGTGGTCGCGGTGCTGCTGCCGGGCGCGCCGATGGCGCCCGAGCGGCTGCGGGCGGAGCTGTTCCACCGCTACGGACTGGACTGGGAGCTGGGGCTCCCGCCGGGCGACGAACCGCCCGACGGGAGCCGGTGAGTGCTCCGGGCCGACCCCTGAACGCTCCGGGCCGGCCGGTGAGCGCTCCGGGCCTGGGACCCGGCGCTCAGCGGTAGTCGGGCTGCGTCTGCGTGTTGAGCTCGCTCAGCCGGACCGAATCGGCGCTGTCGGTGCGCCGGTCGTGGATCTTCAGGACGTCGAAGCCCTTGTTGATGTCGTTGGAGTAGATGTAGCCGTTGTAGTAGTACGCGGACCAGGATCCGCCGGTGATGAGCGTGTCGCTGGAGAGCGGCCCGCGCTCGAAGTAGCCGATCTCCTTCGGCCGGTCGGAGTCGGTGAAGTCCCAGATGGACACGCCGCCCTGGTACCACGCCTGGACCATGATGTCGCGGCCCTCGGCCGGGATCAGCGAGCCGTTGTGCGCGACGCAGTTCTCGGTGTCGGCCTGGTGGCGCGGGATCTTGAAGTAGCTCCGGAAGACCAGCTTGCGCTTGTCGCCCTTGCCGACGATGTCGTAGATGCCGTCGGCGCCGCGGTCCTGGCCCACCTCGGTGTTGCAGGTGGCGGCCCCGCCGCCGCCCAGCTCATCGGTGAACACGACCTTGGTGCCGCGCTCGTTGAAGGTGGCCGAGTGCCAGAAGGCGAAGTTGACGTTGTCCTCGACCCGGTCGATGACCCGCGGCTTGGCGGGGTCGGCGATGTCGAGCAGGATGCCGTCGCCCATGCACGCGCCCGCCGCCAGCTTCAGCTTGGGGAACGTGGTGAGGTCATGGCAGCCGGTGGTCTGGGAGACGCCGGGGTTGGTGGGCGCACCGGGGTTTCCGCCGTCCGGGAAGAGCACGGGGAAGTCGATGACCGCGGCCTTCTCGGGCGCCTTGCGGGGCACCTTGATGACGGATATGCCGTCGTGCGGAGGCTGGCAGTCCGGGAAGGTGACGCTGGGCGAGTACGAGGAGACGTAGATGTACACGTCCTTGCGCTCGGGCACCAGGGTGTGGGTGTGCGAACCGCAGGCGGTCTCGACGGCGGCGACGTACTCCGGGTTCCGCTTGTCGCTGATGTCGAAGACCTTCATGCCCTCCCACGAGGACTTCTCGGTCGCGGGCTGGGTGGTGCTGTTGCAGGAGTTGTCGCTGCGCGAGGAGTCGGTGGAGAGGAAGAGCAGGTCTCCTGAGACCGACACATCGTTCTGCGAGCCCGGACAGAGCACCTGGCTCACGATCTTCGGGCTCTTCGGCCGGCTGATGTCGTAGATGACAAAGCCGTCGTAGTTGCCCGCGAAGGCGTACTTGCCCTGGAAGGCCAGGTCGGAGTTGACGCCCTTGAGGTCCTGCTTGGGGATGTTGGTGAGGTGGCTGACGTTGTCGCTGTGGACGATCTGGTCCACACCGGGGATGTCACCGTTCTCGATGGCGGCCCTGGCTTCCGACTGCTGGCTCTTCGTCACCCGCTCCTTGTGGGGAGCGTCACCGGGGTCGGGCGTCGCGGCCGCCGGTCCCGCGGCCAGCAAGGTGGCCACCAGTCCGAAGGCGGCCGCGGCCGCGCCGAGATATCTGCGCCGCTGTGGAGATCTTTCCCACGGCTTCACTGCGTCCTCCCTTTGTCGCCGTCTCCGCTCGGAGTTGAACGGTTGACGGACCGGGGGAAGTATCGCTCTATCCATGTACACCACAACAGGCAGCAACATGTTCGTAAAGAGATTTTCCCAACACGCCCGGCTCGGGAGCGCCGCTGACGTGCTAAGACGGTCTGCGGATCCCAAGCGCCCCAGGAGGCCACGGTGTTGCACCGCCGTACGACGCTCCACTCCGCTTCCCTCGCGGCCGCCGCTGCGGCTGCCGCCCTGGCACTCGTCCTGACCGGCTGTGACACGGAGAGCGGCGGCGGGGCCGACGCGGGGAAGGGCAAGGACGGGAAGCCCGCGGTGATCGCTCCGGGCAAGCCCGGCGAGGCGGCGAAGAAGCTGTCGGCCGAGGAGGCGGCGAAGGCGGGCGACGACGACTCCCCCAACTCCGCCGACCGCTCCTACGTCCGCATGATGATCGAGCACCACCGGCAGGCCCTGGTGATGACCGACCTCGCCGCCGACCGGGCCAAGTCGGCGAAGGTCAAGCGGCTCGCGGAGCGCATCGCGTCCGGGCAGAAGCCGGAGATCGACGCGATGCGCGGCTGGCAGAAGACCGATGGCGGCGGGCCGAAGGGCGGCGGGGACGGCCACGAGGGCCACGAGGGCCACGCCGCGAAGATGCCGGGGATGGCCACCGAGGCCCAGCTCGCGCGGCTGCGCGCCGCCGAGGGCGCCGACTTCGACGCGCTCTTCCTCAAGCTGATGATCGCCCATCACCGGGGCGCGGTCTCCATGGCCACGGATGTGCTGGCCCAGGGCAACAACGTCCGGGTGGAGGAGATGGCGAACGACGTGATCGCGCAGCAGAGCAGCGAGATCCGGCGGATGCGGCAGATGTCGTAGCGGGCGGCGCGCCGATGTCGTAGCTCGTAGCGGGCGGCGCGTGGAGCCCTGGCGGACAGTTGGAACCCTGGCGGACAGTTGAATCGGCTTCGAGCCGGGCTCGCGGCGCGGTCGCGGGCCCATGGACCGGCGGCCGGACGATGTCACCCGGGCCGGTTCCTCGGCGCGTAGTGCCGGACAGGGCACCCCGCCGGGTGGGATGCTGGAGACATCCTGCGGAAGGAGCTCCTCGTGCTTCGCGTCGCGGTCATCGGTTCCGGGCCGAGCGGGGTGTACGCCGCCCAAGCGCTCGTCCAGCAGCAGGCCGTCCCCGAGGTGTCGGTGCATGTGCTGGACCGGCTGCCCTGTCCGTACGGGCTGGTGCGCTACGGTGTCGCGCCCGACCACGAGAAGATCAAGTCGCTGCAGAACACGCTGCGCGCGGTCCTGGAGCACCCCCGGGTCAGCTTCCTCGGCAATGTGCAGGTGGGCCCGCCCCCGCTGGTGCCCGAGCGGCTGCTGGGGCTCTACCACGCGGTGGTCTACTGCGTGGGCGCGGCCACCGACCGGCGGCTCGGCGTGCCGGGCGAGGAACTGCCGGGCAGCTTCTCCGCGACCGAGTTCGTCTCCTGGTACAGCGCTCATCCGGACGCGACCGTCGACACCTTCGCGCTCGGGGCGGGCTCCGCCGTCGTCATCGGGGTGGGCAATGTCGCGGTGGACGTGGCACGCATTCTGGCCCGTGGGGCGGAGGAGCTGAGGCCCACCGACGTGCCGCACGCCGCCCTCGGGACGCTGTCCGAGAGCCAGGTCTCGGACATCCATATGGTCGGCAGGCGCGGGCCGTCACAGGCGAAGTTCACCACCAAGGAGCTGCGTGAGCTGGGCGCGCTGACCGGCGCCGATGTGCTGGTGCGCCCGGAGGAGCTGGCGCTGGACCCGGCGTACGCGGACCCGTCGGGGCTGCCGGGGATCAACCGGCGCAATGTCGAGGTGCTGCGCGACTGGGCGCGGCGCGAGCCCACGGGCCGCCCGCGCCGGATCCATCTGCGGTTCTTCCTCAAGCCGGTGGCGCTGCTCGGCGAGGGCGCGGTGCGGGCGGTGCGCTTCGAGCGGACCGCGCCGGACGGGCGCGGCGGGGTGGCGGGCACCGGGGTCTTCGAGGACATCGAGGCGCCGTTGGTGCTGCGGTCGGTGGGCTATCGGGGTGTGCCGCTGCCGGGGCTGCCGTTCGACGAGGAGCGCGGCACGGTCCCCAACGCGGCGGGGCGGGTGCTGCGCGGTGGTGAGCCCTCGCCCGGGGAGTACGTGGCGGGGTGGATCAAGCGCGGCCCGACCGGGGTGATCGGCACCAACCGGCCGTGTGCGAAGGAGACCGTGGCCTCGCTGCTCGCCGACGCGGACGCGCTCGCCGCCCGCCCGGTGGTGGCGGATCCGCTGCGGGCGCTGCGCGAGGCCGGGGTGGAGCCGGTGGAGTGGACCGGCTGGCTGCGGATCGAGGCGGCCGAGGAGGCGCTCGGCGAGGCGCTGGGGCGTACGAAGGTGAAGATCCCGGACTGGACGGGGCTGCTGGGCGCGGCGCGCGGGCAGGAGTGATCCGGACCGGACGAGGGTCGGCTTCCGTCGGCGGTCCGCAGGTCCGCGCGGTCCATGGTTGGCACAGAACAGCGGGTCCGCGCGGTCCAAGGGGTTGACACAGGACGGCAACACCCCTGAAATCAACAGATTGTTGAAGCCTTCTACGGTCGCCTCATCTGATCCGCCGCCCACCCCTGCGCCGCGCGAGGAGCCGCCATGACGTCCGTACGCCATCCCGTGGACGAGGTGCCGCCGCCCGGCCGGCTCGCCGCCTTCGGACTCCAGCATGTGCTGGCCATGTACGCGGGCGCGGTGGCCGTACCGCTGATCGTCGGCGGGGCGATGAGGCTGTCCGCCGCCGATCTGGCGTATCTCATCAACGCCGATCTGCTGCTGTGCGGTATCGCCACGGTCCTGCAGTGCGTCGGGCTGTGGCGGTTCGGCGTCCGGCTGCCGATCATGCAGGGCTGCACCTTCGCGGCGGTCACCCCCATGGTGCTGATCGGCACGGAGGGCGGCGGGCTGCGCGCGATCTACGGCTCGGTGATCGTGGCCGGGGTGGCGATGATCGTGCTGGCGCCGGTCTTCGGGCGGCTGCTGCGGTTCTTCCCGCCGCTGGTGACCGGCACGGTGATACTGATCATCGGCCTTTCGCTGCTGCCGGTCGCGGGCAACTGGGCGGCGGGCGGCCAGGGCGCGCCGGACTTCGGCGTGCCGAAGAACCTGGGCCTGGCCGCCGGGGTGCTGGTCCTCGTCCTGGCCGTGCAGCGCTTCGCGCCCGGGTTCCTCAGCCGGGTGGCGGTGCTGGTGGGGATCGTGGCCGGGACGGCGGCCGCGATACCCCTGGGCTTCACCGACTTCTCCGGGGTGGGCGACGCCGACTGGGTCGGCGTCTCCACCCCGTTCCACTTCGGCACCCCGACGTTCGAGACGCCGGCCGTGGTGTCCATGCTGGTCGTCGCGCTGGTGACGATGACCGAGACCACCGGCGACTTCATCGCGGTGGGCGAGCTGACCGAGCGCCCGGTGGACGGGCGGCGGCTGGCGGACGGACTGCGCGCGGACGGCGCCGCGACCGTGCTCGGCGGGGTCTTCAACACCTTCCCGTACACCGCATTCGCGCAGAACGTCGGCCTGGTGGGGATGACCCGGGTGCGCAGCCGCTGGGTGGTGGCGGCCGCGGGCGGGCTGCTGGTGCTGCTCGGGCTGGGCCCGAAGCTGGGCGCGGTGGTGGCCGCGATCCCGGCCCCGGTACTGGGCGGGGCGGGTCTGGTGATGTTCGGTACGGTCGCGGCGAGCGGGCTGCGCACCCTGGCCGGGGTGGACTTCCGGGACAACCACAATCTGACGGTGGTGGCGGTGTCGGTCGCCGTGGGGCTGCTGCCGGTGGGCGTACCGGGGATCTACCAGGAGTTCCCGGACTGGTTCCAGACGGTGATGGACAGCGGGATCAGCGCCGGGTGCGTCACCGCGATCGCGCTCAATCTGCTCTTCAACCACCTGCCGGGCGGCCGGACTTCAGCCCCGGTCGCCGCCGAGGCGCCCCTCCTGGAGAGCCGCGGCGGCGAGGACGCGGTCGAGCAGTCCGGGGAACAGCGCGTCTAGGTCGTCGCGGCGCAGCGCGTTCATCTTGGCGGTGCCCCGGTAGATCTGGTGGATCACACCGCATTCGCGCAGCACCCGGAAGTGGTGGGTGGTGGTGGACTTGCTGACCGGCAGGTCGAAGACCGAACAGGACAGCTCGCAGGTCTCCTCGGCGAGCGTCCGCACCACCCGCATCCGCATGGGGTCGGAGAGCGCGTGCAGCACATCCTCGAGGCGGATCGCCTCCCGCCGGGGATGCTCCAGCGAGCGCCCGGACGCCTGGGGCTGGGACGACGCCTGGGGCTGGGACCGGGACACGGTCGGCGTGGTCTGCGTCTGCACGGCTGCTCCTCATCGCCTTGTTCCGAGACCTCCAGTGTAGTTTGACGATCGCCGTACTAATTCGGCTCCGAACTACTCGAGGTGCCGGACGGGACCGGCGGTGACGTTCGCGGTCTACCGGACCGCGCGGTGGTACTGGTCCGGGTTGCGCACCTGACCGCCCAGCTCGGCCGCCGCGTGGCGGGCGAAGTAGGGGTCCCGGAGCAGCTCGCGGCCCAGCAGGACGGCGTCCGCCTCGCCATTGGTGACGATCTTCTCGGCCTGCTCCGCCTCGGTGATCAGCCCGACGGCGGCCACCGGCAGCCCGGTCTCCCGGCGCACCCGCGCGGCGAACGGCACCTGGTAGCCCGGCTCCACCGGAATGCGCACCCCGGCGGCGTTGCCACCGCTGGAGACGTCGAGGAGGTCCACGCCGTGGTCCTTCAGCAGGGCGGCGAGCCGGACGGTGTCATCCGGGGTCCAGCCGTTCTCCTCCAGCCAGTCGGTGGCCGAGATACGGAAGAACAGCGGCAGTTCCTCCGGCCAGACCGCGCGGACCGCGTCGACGACCTCCAGGGCGAACCGGACGCGATTCCCGAAGGAGCCGCCGTAGCCGTCGGTGCGGTGGTTGCTGTGCGGGGAGAGGAACTCGGCGATGAGATAGCCGTGGGCGCCGTGGATCTCGGCCACCTCGAAACCTGCCGCGAGCGCACGCCGTGCGGCGTCCGCGAACTGGCGGGTGATCTCGCCGATCCGCTCCTCGGACAGCTCGTCCGGCACCGGATGGCCCGCGTCGAACGGGACCGGGCTCGGCCCCAGCGGCTGCCAGCCCCCCTGGTCGGCGCCGAGCGGCGCGCCGCCCCTCCAGGGGGCGCCGGTGGACGCCTTACGGCCGGCATGGGCGAGCTGGATGCCCGGGACGGTGCCCTGCCCCTTGAGGAAGCCGACGATCTTACGGAACGCCTCGACCTGGGTGTCGTTCCAGATGCCGAGGTCTCCGGGGCTGATGCGGCCCTCGGGGGACACGGCCGTCGCCTCGACCAGGATCAGTCCGGTGCCGCCGGTGGCGCGGGCACCGTAGTGGACGAAGTGCCAGTCGTGCGGTACCCCGGCGCCCTCGTCCGGGTCCGCGCTGTACTGGCACATGGGCGACATCCAGAGGCGGTTGGGGATGGTCAGCGACCGCAGGGTGAAGGGGTCGAAGAGGGCACTCATGAACGTCTCCGTTTCTCGTCGTGGGGTCCGGCCGGACCGCCGCTTAGTACGGTAACCACCGTAGTACGACGATCGTCAAATTACGAAGCCTCTCGTATGACGCGCATGGGCTCCCGCGCCGCGGGGATCTCCTGTGGCGCGTGTGACCTCGGGTGACGCGGTTGCTTCCGGGCCGTTGTCAGTGGGTGGGTGCAGACTCTGTGATGACGGACACATCCATCCGTTCCGCCGTCCCGCACTCCAAGGAGTGAGCCGTCATGAACGATGTCCTGCTCGCCGTCGGCACCCGCAAGGGTCTCTTCCTCGGCCGCCCCGGCGGCCGCGGGGGCTGGGACTTCACCGGTCCCCACTTCCCCATGCAGGCGGTGTACTCCGTCGGCATCGACACCCGGGGCGACCGCCCCCGGCTGCTGGCCGGCGCGGACAGCTCGCACTGGGGCCCCTCGGTCTTCCGCTCCGACGACCTCGGGGCGAGCTGGCACGAGCCCGCCAGGCCCGCGGTGAAGTTCCCCGAGGGCACCGGCACCTCGCTGGAGCGGGTGTGGCAGCTGGAGCCCGCCGGGCCCGACGAGCCGGAGGTGGTCTACGCGGGCACCCAGCCGGGCGCGCTGTTCCGCTCCGAGGACGGCGGGGAGACCTTCGCGTTCGTCCGCAGCCTGTGGGACCACCCCCAGCGGCCGGAGTGGGGCGAGGGATTCGGCGGGCAGGCGGTGCACACGGTCGTCACCGATCCGAGGGACCCGCGGGCGCTGATGGTCGCCGTGTCCTCCGGCGGGGTGTACCGCTCCGCGGACGGCGGGGAGAGCTGGGCGCCGTCCAACAGCGGCCTCAAGGCGGAGTTCCTGCCGGATCGGTATCCCGAGTTCGGGCAGTGCGTCCACAAGATCGCCCGGGACCCGGTCGACCTCGACCGGCTCTATCTGCAGAACCACGGCGGGGTGTACCGCAGCGACGACGGCGGGGCGCACTGGGCCGAGATCAGCGAGGGCCTCCCGGCGGACTTCGGCTTCGCGGTCGCCGTCCATCCGCGCCGGAGCGGTGTCGCGTACGTCTTCCCGGCCGGCGACGGCTCGGACCGCTACCCTCCGGGCTACCGCTGCCGGGTGTTCCGCACCGAGGACGCGGGCGCCACCTGGGAGGAGCGGTGCGCCGGACTGCCGGGCGAGCCGCACTACGGGGTGGTGCTGAGAGACGCGCTGCGCACCGATGACGCCGATCCGGCCGGGGTCTACTTCGGCAATCGCAACGGCGAGGTGTTCGCGAGCGCCGACGAGGGCGAGAGCTGGCGGCAGATCGCCCGCCATCTCCCGGATGTGCTGTGTGTCCGGGCCGCGGTGATCGGCTGAGAGCGGGCGGGGTGATCGGCCGCGGATCGGCTGAGGGACTCGCCGTGATCGGCTGAGGGACTCGCCGTGATCGGCTGAGAGTGATCGTGAGGTGTCACGCGGCCACCCGCTGAGCCACTAGAGTGACGCGGTGTGGCAGCACGACCCTTGAACGAAATTGTGGAAGCGGGCTGGGCCAAGGCACTTGAGCCCGTCGAGGAACGCATCGCGGCGATGGGCGACTTCCTGCGGTCCGAGATCGCGGCAGGCCGCACCTATCTGCCCGCCGGGCCGAATGTGCTGCGCGCCTTCCAGCAGCCCTTCGACGAGGTGAAGGTGCTGATCGTGGGTCAGGACCCGTATCCCACGCCCGGACACGCGGTGGGGCTCAGCTTCTCGGTGGCGCCCGAGGTCCGGCCGCTGCCCGGCAGTCTGGAGAACATCTACCGCGAACTGCACACCGACCTCGCGCTGCCGCGTCCGTCCAACGGCGATCTGACGCCCTGGACCCAGCAGGGCGTGCTGCTGCTCAACAAGGCGCTCACCACGGCCCCGCGCCGCCCCGCCGCCCACCGCGGCAAGGGCTGGGAGGAGGTCACCGAGCAGGCCATCCGCGCGCTGGCCGGACGCGGCCGCCCCCTGGTGGCCATCCTGTGGGGCCGCGACGCCCGTAACGTACGGCCGCTGCTGGGCAGCCTTCCGGCGGTCGAGTCCGCGCACCCCTCCCCCATGTCCGCCGACCGCGGGTTCTTCGGCTCCCGTCCCTTCAGCCGCGCCAATGAACTGCTGGCACAGCAGGGCGCGCAGCCCGTCGACTGGCGCCTTCCCTGACCCCATCGTTCCAGGTGGGCCAGGGGTAGTCTGCCCGCCATGACATCACCTACGAACACCCCTGCGGGCTGGTACGCCGACCCCCAGGGCACGCCGAACCAGCTGCGCTGGTGGGACGGTGCCCAGTGGACCGCCCATACCCACGCGGGCCAGCCCGGCCAGCCCCCGCCGCAGCAGACCGCCCCGCCCAACCACAACCCCGGCAAGGTCCAGCACCAGGTGCAGCAGCAGGCGCATGTGGGGCCGACGGCGGGCGGCGGCGGCACGCTGTTCACCGAACCGGTGCTGGTGGTGAACCAGAAGGCCAAGCTGATCGAGCTCACCAATGAGTACAGCGTCTTCGACCAGCACGGGCGCACCATCGGTTCGGTGGTCCAGGTCGGCCAGAGCACGCTGAAGAAGGTCGCGCGGTTCGTCACGAGCCTCGACCAGTTCATGACGCACCGGCTGGAGATCCGCGACGCCAACGGGCAGCCGCATCTGGTGCTCACCCGGCCCGCGAAGTTCGTGAAGTCCAAGGTGCTGGTGACCCGTCCGGACGGGCAGCCGGTCGGTGAGATCGTCCAGCAGAACGTCTTCGGCAAGATCAACTTCGGCATCCACGTCAACGGCCAGCAGGTCGGCGCCATCAAGGCGGAGAACTGGCGGGCCTGGAACTTCGCCATCGTCGACCACACGGACAGCGAGGTCGCCCGGATCACCAAGACGTGGGAGGGCCTGGCGAAGACGATGTTCACGACGGCGGACAACTACGTCCTCCAGATCCACCGCCAGCTGCCCGACCCGCTGCTGAGCCTTGTGATCGCCACGGCCCTCACCGTGGACACGGCGCTCAAGCAGGACTCCCGCGGATTCGGCTGAGCCGGTGGCCGACGACACGGTGCCCGACGCCGCGGCGACGCATGTGCTCGGGATCGATTCGGGCGGCTCGGGCGTACGGGTGGGGGTGGCCCGCGCGGACGCCTACGGCGGCTCCGCCGCGGAGAACCCACTGACCGGGCCCCCGCCGCCGGCCTCGTCCACACCGCCGACGTGGTCCTCGCCGACGCCGACGTGGTCCTCGCCACCGCTGACGTGGTCCTCGTCCACGCCGGCCGTCGTCGGCGACCGGGGCATCGACGCGGAGGATCTGCTGGCGCGGGTCCTGCCCGCCGCCCGGGAACTGCTGCGCCAAGCCGGGGCCCGGCGCCTCGGCGCGGTCTGCGTCGGCGCGGCGGGCATGGCCACACTCGGCGACGACCTGCGCGCCAAGCTCCCGGACGCCCTCGCCGCCGCCCTGGGCGTACGGCGACTCGCGCTGGCCGCGGACGCGGTGACCGCGTACGCCGGAGCGTTGGGCCAGCGCCCCGGTGCGGTGGTCGCGGCGGGGACGGGGCTGATCGCGCTGGGGGCGGTGCCGGAAGGAGTCGCGGACGGCTTGGGCGGCGTGCCCGACGCCGATGACGCATCCCGTACGGGCGGCGTACCCACCACGGGCGGTGCGGCCGGCACGGGCGGTGCGGCCGGCACGGGCGGTGCGGCCGGCACGGACGCCACCTCTGGCCTGGACGCCACCGCCCCGGGCGGGGACACCCACTGGGCCGCGACCGGCTGGCGGCGGGCCGACGGGTGGGGCCATCTGCTGGGCGACTGCGGCGGCGGTGCGTGGATCGGCCGGGCGGGCCTGGAGGCGGCGATGCGCGCGTACGACGGGCGCGACGGCGGTTCCAAGCCGTTGCTGGCCCGTCTGGAAGCCGTGTTCGGCCCCGCGACAGGGCTGCCGGGAAAGCTGTATCCGCGCCCCGACCGCCCCGCCGTCCTCGCCTCCTTCGCCCCCGAGGTGGGCCGGTGCGCCGCCGAGGACCCGGTCGCGGAGGCGATCCTGCGGACCGCAGCCCGCCATGTCGCCGAGGCCGCCGAGGCCGTCTGCCCCCGGCTGGAGTCGAGCGAGGTGGCGCTCACCGGCGGGCTGTTCCGCATGGGCGCGCCGCTGCTGACGCCCGTACGCGAGGAACTCGCGGCGCGGCTGCCCGGGGTCCGGGTCACGGAGGCGGCCGGGGACCCGCTGGACGGGGCGCTGTGCGTCGCGGCGGCGCTGGCGACGGACGATCTGCGGCTGCCACGGGACCCGGCGCTGCTCGGCGTCGTATGAGCCCACGCCCCATACGGAGATCGTCTGAGCCCACGCCCCATACGGAGATCGTCTGAGCCCACACCCCACGCAGAGAACGAGACGCGCACGACACGGGGCGCCGACACGGGCGTCCCATACGAGCACCCAACACCCGGCGCCCCATATCGAACACCATGACCGACCATTCCGGACACATGACTGATTCTTCGGCCAAGTGTGGCCGCTGAGCGCACATCAACACACAACACCGGTCGACAAAGCGGGACAGATGCCCCCAGTCACCCCCTCCCGAACAGCCGAGCCCATTGAGCGACTAACATGCGGCGCCATGAGCTCCCCCACAGGGCCCGCGTCCGGCCTGCCTGTACGAATGCCGCGTCCCCGCCAGCCCGGACGGCACCGCCGACCGGAGCCCGCCGCCGTACCTCTCGGCGCGCCTCCGCTGGTGCTGGCCGTCCCCGGTGCGCCGAATGACGGTGCCCGGCGCCTGGCCGAGGAGCTTCTGAGCATCGCCCGTTCCGAGATGCCCGGACTCGACGCCCAGATCGGTTTCCTGGACGGCGACGGCGAGGAGTTCCCGCAGCTCGAGGCGGTGCTCACGCGCGCCGCCCAGGAGAACCCCGAGCGGCTGCGGCAGGCGGCCGAGGCCGCCAAGGCCCTCGCCGACGAGGCGGCGGAGGCGATCGCCGCGGCCGAGGCCGCGGGCGAGGTCGTCGACGAGGTCCCGCCCGTCCCCACGGTGCCCACGGACGGCCCGGCGGCCGTCGTGGTCCCGCTGCTCGCGGGCCCGGACAACGGCCAGCTGCGCCGCATACGCCAGGCCGTCATGAGCAGTGGCTCGGCGGCCGAACTCACCGATGTCCTCGGCCCGCATCCGCTGCTCGCCGAGGCCCTGCACGTGCGGCTGTCGGAGGCGGGCCTGGCCCGCGCCGACCGCGCCCGTCTCTTCACGGTCGCGACCGCCGCGGACGGCATCATCCTCGCCACGGTGGGCGGCGAGGAGGCGGCCCAGGCCGGTGGCATCACCGGCATGCTGCTCTCCGCGCGCCTCGCGGTGCCGGTGATGGCCGCCGCGCTGGACGAGGACGGGGCCGTCCTCCGCGTCGCCGAGCAACTGCGCTCGGCCGGCTCCGCGCGGCTCGCCCTCGCGCCGTACCTCATCGGCCCGGAGGTCTCCGCCGAGCTGATCTCGGCGGCGGCCGAGGAGGCGGGCTGCTCGGCGGCCGAGGCGCTGGGCGACTACCCGGCCGTGGGCAAGCTGGCGCTGGCGAAGTACGCGGCGGCGCTGGGCATCACGCTGCAGCAGGCGTCCCCGGCGATGCGCTGACGCGGCGGACGACGGCAAGACGGACGACGAAGCGGGGCGGTGACCACCAAGGTCACCGCCCCCACTCGCGTCACCCGCCGAACGTCACCCGCCGAACGTCACCCGAAGACCACACAGGACGCCGCCGGGGCCGGAACCGAACCCCCACGACGCGGCACCCCGCTCGACGGATCGATGTCGAACCAGGTGACATCGCCCGAGCGCTCATTGGACACATAGAGCCGCCGTCCCGTTGGACCGAGCGTCAGATCGCGCGGCCAGTGGCCGCCACAGGGCGTGGTGGTGACCAGCTCCATGCGGTCGCCCGACGCGTCGAGGGCGAGCGTCGCGATGCTGTCATGTCCGCGATTCGCGGCCCATACGAAGCGGCCGTCCCCGGAGACCACCACCTCGGCGGGGTAGGTCTCGATGTCCGTGCCCTCGGGCACCAGACGGGTCTCGCCCAGCGGTTCCAGAACGCCGGACACCGCGTCCCAACGGCAGGCCGTGATCGTCGGGTCGAGCTCGTTGATGACATACGCCCGGTCGCCGCGCGGATGGAACGCCAGATGGCGCGGACCGCTCCCCGGACGCAGCCGGACCTCACGATGCGGACGCGGTCCGGGCAGCGCGTACACCCACACCGCGTCGATCCCCAGATCCACGGCGAGCAGCCAGCCACCCGACGGATCGGCCGCCACGGCATGCGCATGCGGCCCCTGCTGCCGCTCCGGATGCGGCCCACTGCCCGCATGCCGCAACACGGCCACCGACTCCCCGAGTCGGCCGTCCTCCAGCACCGGCAGCGCCGTGACACTCCCGGACCCGTAGTTGGCCGTCAGCAGCTGCCCACCGGCGAGCGCCAGATGAGTAGGCGCCGACCCGAGCACCGCCACGGCCTCCCCGGCCAACGAGGGCGGCTCCTGCCCGACATCCAGAGCGGCGGCCGCCCCATCGTCGGTCTCACTCACCGCGTACAGCATCCGCCCACCGGGCGCGACCGCCAGATAGGACGGATTGACGACCGCGTCCGTAGAGTTCCGGATCCGCAGCGCCCCCGTCTCGTCATCGACATCCGCGACGGTGATCCCGGCACCCCCCGCCGAGGTAAACGACCCGATATACGCCCGCCACCCACTCCCGGTCACATCCACCGCACTACCCTTCCGCCGACTCCGGTTCGGTATCCGCTCGGGCCGACGCTAACAGAGCGGTCTAGACCAACACGCCGCCACACCGCGCACTCGGTGACCACCTGCGGCATGTGGCACCTGAGCCTTTCGACGGTGGTCAGTTAGCATGCCGGCAGGATTGTCGTGCTCACAATCGGGGGGATTTATGAGCGACGAGGACCTGCCGGAGCCGAAGGACGACGAGCTGCCGCTCCCGCCGGGGAAACCGATCACCGACGGAATTTTCGCACCACCGCCCCTGGCGTCTCAGCCGGACAGGGCCAACATCTACGACCCCACCGCTCCCATCCCCAAACGCCCCCTGGGACCCGGGGTGCAGGGGCCGGTGGCACAGAACCTCGCGATCGCGCCCAGCGTGCTGCGCGGGGCGGCCGGGAAGGCGGACGACGTCTACGACACGCTCCACAAGCAGGCGGCTTCCCTGGAAGAGCCGACGGCCACAGCGGCCAAGGCCGTGGCCGGCCTCCAGGTGGAGAGTGCGCTGAAGCGTTCGCACAAGCACTGGGAGGAACAGGCCGGGACGGTCACCGCCTGGCTCGCCCATATCTCCGAGAGCCTGCGACAGGCGGCCAACGCCCACGTGCGGCAGGACGGGGGCACTGGGGATTCCTTCGGCGACGGAAAGGGCCAGAGTCCCTATCCGAAGAACCAGGGCGTCACCCAGGACCCGTCCGCCTCGTCGATCTGGAGGTACTGATGGGGTACTTCTACGAGGACTTCCGGACGGCCGACTTCGGCGCCCTGGACACCCTGGCGTCGAAGTGGAAAGGCGTTCACGAAAAGATCAAGAACCTGGACGACAAGATCCGGGACGAGGTGCTCAAGCCGCTGCGGGACAAAGGCTATTGGGAGGGCATGGCCGCCCCCTACGCCTGGGCGCAGATCGATGACATCCAGCGTCAGGCGACCGCCGCCGCCAAGGTCGTCGACGCGGTGCGCAGGGCCATCGAGGACGGGGCGGGAGAGCTGAAGGCCGTCCAGAAGCGGCTGCACGAGGCAGTGAAGGGGTTCGGCGACGAGGGGATGTACGTCGGCCCGAAAGGTGAGGTGACCCTGAGCAGCGCATGCGATGTGAAGGACAACCTCTCCGAGAAGGACACCGCCAAGGTCAACGCCGCGCAGAAGAAGCTCAACCTGATCCTCCGCGATGCGTTCGAGGCGGACCAGGACCTGTCGATCACCCTGATGGACAACATCGGCCTCGACATATGGTTCAACACCGGGAAGGTGCGGACGGACATCAACCACACCAGCGGTATCAGCACGGACCGCTTCGACGCGTACGGCCGCGAGCTGCGGGGCCTGGACCCGTACCCCGCCGCGAACCACCTCACGCCCCGCACCCTGCTGGCCAACTGGGTCGCCGGGACGGGGGACGACACGTACGAATTCTCTCAGCACGATCCGCTCGTCGAGCAGCTTCGGAAGAGCGAGAGCATGCACACGATCCGGGGCCAGACCCTGGACAAGTGGAATGCCGGCCACGCGGAGGGCACGCTCCACCACAGAATCGCCGGGCAGTCATTCCTCGGACAGGTGGGCACGTACGCCAAGGACATGGCCGGGCTGTCCGGGATCGACAACCTGTGGGGTGGCGACACCAACGAGGCGCAATCACTCTTCGGCTCCTACGACATCGACTATGTCGTCAAGGGCACCGACCCCGATGGCAAGCTCGTGGTGCAGTACACGGTGAGGAACGACACCGACATGGAATCCTTCGTGCCCGGCTACTCGAAATGGCAGAAGGTCTTCAATCACGACAACGGCCCAGGAGCGGACATCAAAGAACGTCTGGTCTGGACCGAACGTATCGATCCGGCCGATCACTGACAGATACATCGAGAATGAAACAGACGAAAGAACCGGGATCGCTCCGGAGAATCTGGCGCATCCGCCCGCTCAGATTCGCGCTGATCGGGCTGGTGTGCCTGGTGTTGCTCCCCGTGGGGTGCGTCGGCGTGCTCAACGCCGTGTCGGGGGAATGTGCGCGCCCGAACGCCAAGGTGTCCGAGAGCGATCTGCCCGGGACCTACCGAGGCCCGCACGGCATGCGCATCACTCTCGACACCGATGGGTCGCTCGAGGTGCGCAAGTGGCCGTACGACCCGTTCCTGGACGACGAACGCCGGTTCGAGGGCCGGGGCGTCTGGTCCTACGACGCGACGGAGGCCACCGACGGGGATGTCATCCCCGGGGTGCGGCTCGGTTTCCAGGAAGGCACCCCCGAGAGCGACGTTCCAACGGAGGACCAGAAGCTGACGGTCGGCGGTTCGCCCGATGACCCCGTGCTCCTGGCCCAGGACGACCCCGACAAATGCCCCGACGCGGAGTTCCGGCGATAGCGGGAGCGAAGTCTTGGCATGCTGTCCCCATGAGCACCATGCCCGCCGTGATCTTCGACCTGGACGGCACTCTTGTGGACAGCGAGCCTCTCTACTACGAGGCGGGGAGGCGGACCCTCGAGCGGTATGGGGTCACCGGCTTCAGTTGGGAGGAGCATACGCAGTTCATCGGGATCGGGACCCGCGAGACGCTGGAGACGCTGCGCGAGCGGTATGGCATCGAGGCGCCCGTGGATGAGCTGCTCGCCGTCAAGAACCAGCATTATCTGGAGCTGGCGGCCACGACCGAGATCTTTCCCGAGATGCGGGCCTTCGTGGAGCGGCTGGGGGCCGCCGGGCATCCGCTGATCGTGGCCTCCGGGTCGTCGCGTTCCGCGATCGAGACCGCGCTCAAGGCCACCGGGCTGGACGCGCTGCTGCCCGTCTATGTGTCCGCGGAGGACGTGGGCCGTGGCAAGCCGGAGCCGGATGTGTTCCTGGCCGCGGCGCGGCTGCTGGCCGTCGATCCGGTGCAGTGTGTGGTGGTCGAGGACGCCGGTCCGGGGGTGGAGGCGGCGCGGCGGGCCGGGATGCGGTGCATCGCCGTGCCGTACGCGGGTGGGCCGTCGCCGGACGGGGAGCTGTTCGCCTCCGCGGAACTGCTCTTCCGGGGCGGGCAGCCGGAGTTCGACGCCCGGCGGGCCTATGAGTGGGTCACGGACGGTCGTTGACGGCGCCCGGCGACGCGGTCGCCGTCGGCCACCCCGGGACATCGTCATCCGCCCTCCAGTGAGACGATGCGCGCATGCCCGGACATTCACCGGCATGTCATAGGAGAGACGGAGGGCGTATGGAAAGACGTGGGGGTAAGGCGATCCGCCGCTGGGGGACGGCGGTCATCGCCTCGGCGGCGGCCTTGACGGTCGCCGTGCCGGCGAGCACCGCTCAGGCCACCGAGACCGCGGGGCCGTCGGGGGTCAGTGCCAAGGGCGCGTATCTGCTGGACAACGGCACCAACAAGCAGCTGTGGGCCAAGGCTGCGGACACCAAGCGGCCGATGGCGAGCACCACGAAGCTCATGACGGCGATGGTGGTGCTCGACAGCCGGGGGCTGGATCTCAGCAAGAAGGTCTCCGTCAAGCAGTCGTACATCGACTACACCGCGCGCGTCGGTGGCAGCAAGGCGGACCTGCAGAAGGGGGACAAGCTCACCGTCAAGCAGCTGGTGTACGGCCTGCTGCTGCCGTCCGGCTGCGACGCGGCCATGGCGCTCGCCGACACGTTCGGCACGGGTGACACCACCGCCAAGCGCACCAAGTCGTTCATCGCGCAGATGAACAAGAAGGCGTCCGCGCTGGGGATGACCAAGACCCACTACGACACCTTCGACGGCATATCGGAGGGGGGACAGAACTACACCACGCCGCGCGACATGACCAAGCTGGCCAGGCACGCGCTGCGCAACGCCACCCTGAGCACGGTCGTCAAGTCCGTCGACACCATCCAGAAGGCGCCGGCCGCCAACGGCAGGACCAGGACGTACTACTGGAACAACACCAACCGGCTGCTGGGCTCGTACAGCGGCACGATCGGCATCAAGACGGGCACCGGCACCGCACC
Source organism: Streptomyces rugosispiralis (assembly GCF_024505145.1). GTDB lineage: Bacteria > Actinomycetota > Actinomycetes > Streptomycetales > Streptomycetaceae > Streptomyces > Streptomyces rugosispiralis. The sequence goes on from NZ_JANIAA010000003.1 coordinate 235,592, forward strand.
CGGCAGGTGTCTGGTCTTCGCCGCGAAGCGTGACGGACGCACCGTCGTGGGCGTGATCCTCAACGCGCCCAAGCGCTACCCGGACGCGAAGAAGATGCTCGACTGGGCGTTCCGGGCCAACACCAAGGTGACGTGGCGGCAGTTGCCCAAGGGCACGCCCCAGGACTGAACCGGCTGAACCACACATGGGCGGTGCCCCGGCCGGATCTGAAGTCCGGCCGGGGCACCGGGCCTTGCGGGCAGCGGCTGTCAGCCGCACTTGCGCCCGGTGTTGATGCACTTCACGGCCTTTTTCATCAGCGAGTCGGACATCACGTTGATGAAGTCGCCGTGGTCGGTCACCGGCTTGTGCAGCTGCTCGGGGAAGCTGTCGACCGCGAAGAGCGAGCCGGGTGCGACCTTGTAGGTGATCCGCTGGACCAGCTGCGGGATGGCTTTGAACCCCTTGGCGCACGCGCCCTTGGCGTCCGCGAACGCCACATGGGTGCGGTGGTTCGCGCTGTCGGCGTTCTTGCCGTCCCAGCAGCTCTGGAACTTGAACGTACGGACCACCTTGCTGCCCTTCGGGCAGAGCGGGTACTTGTCCTTCAGCTGCCGGTTCTCGAAGCCGGTGCAGCTCCAGGAGGCGTTGGCGTTGGCCGTGCCGTTGGTGAAGGCCTTGGCGTCGCCGGTGATGATGCGCAGGAACTTCGGCATCGCCACGACCTTGGACACCGCGCTGCCGCGGAAGGTGATCGACGCGGTGGCCGGCCGCAGGATCCGGCCGATGTTGCCCTCGGTGCCACCGCCCGGCGCGTCGGCGTCGACCTCCTTCGTCCCGTCCTGGAGCCGCAGGACCGGCCAGTAGTGGGTGGAGCGGTCGCCGTTGGTGCAGGTGGTCCCGGCGGCGGCGAGGCCGTCGTTGGTGGAGAAGGCGTCGGTGTCGCGGTTGCCGACGTAGTCGTGCATGTGGTGGGCGCCGTTGGACACCCCGGGGGCGACGATCACGTTGTCCGAGTTGAAGTGCTTGTTCTCATTGCGTCCGCAGCGCGACGAGAAGGTGCCGCGGGAGGCGTTGCCCTGGGTGCGGGGGTTCTTGACGTTCGGCTTCACCTTGCGGATGTCCACGAAGTCCGCCCGTACCGGACCGGATTGCGCCTGGCCGCCCGCGGCCGGAGCGGAGGGGGCGGCCGTTCCCGCGGCGGGGGTGGCGCCCGCCGAAGCGGCGGCCGGTGCGGCGGCGGGGCCGGGCGACTCCTGCACGGTGCAGGACGCCATCGTGTCCAGGCCGGACGGGCGGCTCGCCACCCGGCCGATCTCGTTCCCGATGCGGTCCAGCGCACCACGCCGCTGGGCGGTCAGCGGCTCCAGCACCCGGGTGCGCACCCAGTCCCGGTCGGCGCCGGGGCCGCGCGCGGCCAGTTGCTTGTAGGCGTCGGCCACCTGGCTGTCCATCGTGGCCAGTTCCTTGTCCACGGCGGGCCGCGCCTGCTGCGGCACGCTCGCCAGACGGGTCGCGGCATCCGGGCACTTGACGGTCATCGCCGTCCGCGCCGGCGCCTGCTGCCCGGCCGGCTGACGGGCGGCGGAAGCATCGTTGTCGGTCATCAGGAGCGCCCCGCCGCCCACGGCCAGTGCGGTCACTCCGACCACGGTCAGCCCGATGACCCTGGATCGCTTGTGTCTCTTCTTGTTCCTCATCCTTCGCCCCTCATCGGCAGTCTTCATACGCCGGGGACGCCTTGCCCTCGGCCATGTCGGAGCGCGCTCCGCCACCCGTCCCGGAGGGGAGGGCACAACCCGACGCCGATGGATACGGACGGCGGGGCGATCGTTCTCAACGGTGGCCGCAACATTCGTAAATAGCCGGAGGAGTCGGTGGAGTGAGGTATCTCCGCATCGGCTTCACCACATGTCCACGGACCGACGGGACGAAGGTGATCAGCTACGGCTAAAGTGAGTGCTTCGTTTCACCACCCCCCAATGTCCTTCTACGCGCCCCGGAGCCCCCCATGTCCAGCGCGACCTCGTCCAGCGGGCGTCATCGCAAAGCCAAGCCCCTGAGTCTCGCCGTGCGCCGCGCGTTCATCGTCGCGGCCGTCCCGGTCACGGGCGCACTGCTGTCCGCTCCGTCGGCGCTCGCCGCCGACAAGAGCGCCAAGCCCACCGCGACGGCCCAGTCCGTGGCCGCCGACGGGCTGGACCCCGCCGAGCAGCGGATCGCGGAGAACCTCAACACCCGTGCCCAGAACCCGAGTCTGGGCGACACCTTCAGCGGCATCGTGCTGGACTCCGCGTCCGACAAGGTCATCTGGGGGCATGACGCCGACACCGCGCTGATGCCCGCGTCCAACGCCAAGCTGGCCACCGCCACGGCGGCGCTGACCGTGCTCGGCCCCGAGCACCGGTTCACCACCAAGGTGGTCTACGGCGACGGCACGCTCACCCTCATCGGCGGCGGCGACCGCATGCTGACCACCGCCGACCTCACCGAACTCGCCAAGACGGCCGCCGCCGGGGTGAAGGTCGGCGGCCTGGACTCGGTGAAGGTCCGCGTCGACGACAGCCTCTTCGCCGAGCCGACCATCGCCACCGGCTGGAACGACTCCTACTACGACGACCAGGTGTCGCCGGTGCGTTCCCTGGTGGTGGACGGCAAGCTGTCCGCGGACACCTCCATCGACGCGGGGAAGGTCTTCGCCCGGCAACTCGCCGACCAGGGCGTCACGGTCGACGGCGAGGTCACCCGCGGCACGGCCTCGGCCACGGACGTCCCGGTGGGGCGGCACCTGTCCCCCACGCTGGCCGAGACGATCAAGAAGATGCTCAAGAAGAGCGACAACGACATCGCCGAGACGGTGCTGCGCATGACCGCGCTCGGCGCCGGCAGGCCCGCCACCTACGAGGACGGCACGGCCGTGGTGCGGGACGTGCTCAGCCGCCACTACGGGGTCTCGATGGCCAACTTCGAGATCCACGACGGCAGCGGGCTCTCCCGCGCGGACCGCATCCCGGCGCGGACCGTGGCGGACATCCTCGACCTGCTCACCGACCCGCGCTACGGCTGGCGGCTGCGCTCCATCGACGAGGGCCTGCCGGTGGCGGGCGAGGCGGGCAGCACCCTGGGCCCCGAGTGGGGCCGCTTCGACACCCCGGACTCCCAGTGCGCCGTCGGCCAGGTCAAGGCCAAGACGGGCACGCTGACCGGCGCCATCGCGCTCAGCGGCCTGACGAAGGCGGAGGACGGCCGGTGGAAGGTCTTCTCCTTCATCGAGAACCAGTCCTCCGCCGACCCGGCCGCCACCAAGGACGCCCTCGACGGCCTGGCCGCCACGGTCAACGGCTGCTGGGCGTAGCCGCACGGCCCAAGTCCCCGGCCTCGCGGGTCACCCGGCGTTGGCCTGCGTGGCCGGGGGCTCCGGGTGGAACCGCTCGACACGGTCGCGCTCGGTGTACATGTCCCAGTAGTGCTCCGCGAGGTCGTCCGGGTCGACGACCGGGAAGTTCGCGAGCGCTTCGGCGTCGGCCGCGGACAACGTGGCCGACTCCGCTATCTCGCTGCGCTCGATCATGGCCCCGATGGCGAGCGTGCCCGCGTAGACGCCGGTGCCGGCGAGCTCGCCGTTGAGTGAGTACAGGTAGTTACGGGCCGCGGCCATCACCGGGCCCACGCCGCTGAGGTGGGGTATCGGCTGCGCCGCCGAGTAGCCATGCGTCAGCAGGAAGGCGCCGTCGCCGCGCTCGGTCCACTCCGGCAGCACGGCGCGGACCACCTCCACCGGGGTGAGCAGGAGCAGCGGGATCAGCCCCTCCAGGGTGGCCGCGTCCAGCTTGGTGGCGGCGGTGAAGCCCTGGTCGCCGCTGATCGGCCCGTATTCGACGGCGTCGATCCGGCCGAAGCGGTCACGGATGGCCGCGATCAGGGCGGGCACCTCGGCGGGCTTCGACAGATCGGCGGAGAAGGCGGCCGCCTCGATCCCTTCACCGGCGAGCCGCTCGACGAGCCCGTCCAGGCGGTCCTTGCGGCGCGCCACCAGGGCGACCCGGAAGCCTTCGCGCGAGGAGATCGCCGAGCGGGCCCTGTCCCACGAGGACGCCTGGGAGGGGTTCGCGCACTACATCGAGGGGCTCTGCCGGATACAGGCCGTCGATCCGGCGGTCGCCGATGTGGTCGGGGGCCGCTACCCGGGCGCCGAGCGCCTCATGGCCGTCTGCGGCCGGACGCTGGACGCCGCCAAGCGCATCATCGAGCGGGCCCAGGACGCGGGTGCGCTACGCCCCGACTTCACCACCGAGGACCTGGTGTTCGTCCTCGGCTCCAACGCCGTGCTGGCCCGGGCCACCCCCCGCACGGCCCCTGACGCCTGGCGCCGCAATATCGCCTTCCTCCTCGACGGACTGCGCGCCGAGGCCGCCCGCCCGCCGCTCCCCGTCGGCCCGCTCACCCCGGATCAGGTCTACGAGGTGATGGAGAACCTCACGGGCCCGCGATAGCCGGACCGGCCTGGCCGGATCGTCCGCGTCACGCCCGCAGGTAGGCGAGGACCGCCAGCACCCTGCGATGGGTCTCCTCCGCCGGAGGGAGGTCCAGCTTGGTGAGGATGCTGCCGATGTGTTTGCCCACGGCCGCCTCGGACACGACCAGTTCACGGGCGATGGCACCGTTCGACTTGCCCTCCGCGATCAGCCCCAGCACCTCCCGCTCCCGCGCGGTGAGCCGCTCCAGCGGGTCGCGGCGTCGGCGCAGCAACTGGCGCACCACTTCGGGGTCGACGACGGTGCCACCGTCCGCGACCTCGCACAGGGCGGCCACGAAGTCCGCCACCTGCCCGACCCGGTCCTTCAGCAGGTAGCCGACGCCCGTTCCGTCACCGGAGTCCAGCAGTTCCGCGGCGTATGTCCGTTGTACGTACTGGCTGAGGACCAGGACGGGCAGCGTGGGCAGCGTCTCGCGCAGCCGCACCGCCGCGTGCAGGCCCTCGTCCTGGAACCCCGGGGGCATCCGCACATCCGTCAGGACGATGTCGGGAGCGTGCTCCTCGACCGCGGCGAGCAGTGCGGGAGCGTCGCCGACGGCCGCGACGACGTCATGCCCGCAGCGGCCGAGCAGGCCGATGAGCCCCTCCCGCAGCAGCACACTGTCCTCGGCCAGTACTACGCGGAGCGGTCGGTCCGTACGCAAGGAATCTCCACACGCAACAGGGTCGGTCCGCCCGGCGGGCTGGACAGGGAGATTCTGCCATCCAGCGCCGCGACCCGGTCCGCGAGTCCGGTCAGGCCGGTACCGGCGCCGGTGTCCGCACCGCCCCGGCCGTTGTCGCGCACCTGGAGGAACAGCCGGCCGTCCCGGTGTCCTCCGCTCACCTCCGCGCGGCTCGCCCCGCTGTGCCTGGCGACGTTGGTGAGGGCCTCGCGGACGACGAAGTACGCGGCGGCCTCCACCGCTTGGGGCAGCCGTCCGGACAGGGCCAGATCCACGTCCACGGGGATCGCGGAGCGGTCCGCGGCGTCGGCGACGGCCGCGGGGAGGCCATGGTCCGACAGCACCTTGGGGTGGATGCCGCGGATGAGTTCGCGCAGCTCCGCGAGCACCTCGTCCGCCTCCCGGTGGGCCTTCGCGAGCTGATCGGCGACCGGCCCGGCAGGTGCGTCCAGGCGGGCCAGGCCGAGCGTCATCGTCAGTCCCACCAGCCGCTGCTGCGCCCCGTCGTGCAGATCGCGCTCGATGCGCCGCCGTTCCGCCTCGAAGGCGTCCACCAGCCGGAGCCGGGAACGGGTCAACTCGACCACCCTCGTGCCCAGTTCGGCCTCGCCCGGAGCGATCAGCAGACGTGTCAGACCGCTCCGGGCGCCCGCCACCACCCCCAGGGCATAGCCGCCCAGCATCAGGAGCACCACACCGAGCACGGCGATCGCGAGGGCCGACGGCCAGGTGGTGACCGTCCACTGCTTGAGCACCTTCGTCTCCTGGCCACCGCCGACCGTGGCCATCAGCAGCGGGGTCGCGGCCATGGACAGCGGGCAGAGCAGGGCGACGGCGACGACGAGCGCGTCGACCGGCCACAGCACCACCGCGAACAGCAGGGCATGGCCCAGCTCCCGCCACGTCGCCTGCTCCCTCGTCCGCGTGGTCAGCCAGGCCCAGAGGCCATGGGCGAGGGGCGCCCGGTGCGGGTCGACGGCGGGGTCCGCGTCGATCAGACGCATCCGCCGCCGTTCCACCCAGGCCACCGGGATTCCGGCGAGGGCCACGAGGACGAGCAGCGGGACCCCGACCAGTACGAGGGCGAGAACGGCTCCGGCCGCCGCCGTGGCCGCGATCATCACGAGCGCGACGGCACCGGTCACCGCTCCGCTGAGCAGATAACCGGCGGCGCGCCACGGCCACGCCGACAGCAGGAAGCCAGGCCCGGCCATGGCGTGCCACACGTTGCGCGGATGCATGGAGGTCACCGTAGAAGGCCCGGTCCCGCCGGTGCCATCGGGCCAGGGAGCCCTTCGGGGGTATGCCTGGCCCTACCCCAGGTCTCGCCCCCGCCGTACTGCGGCGCGGTGCCTCCGCGCGGTTTCGTGAGATCACCGAGGACGGCAACCCGGCGGAGTGGGGACAGATGAACAACAACGACGTGATCCAGTTGCGTTCGGTCAGCAGACGCTACGGCTCCGGGGATGGCGCGGTGACGGCGCTCGACGACGTCTCGCTGTCGTTCCCCAGGGGATCGTTCACCGCCGTCATGGGCCCCTCGGGATCCGGCAAGTCGACGCTGTTGCAGTGCGCCGCGGGGCTGGACCGCCCGACGTCGGGGTCGGTCACCGTGGCCGGGACCGAGCTGACGAGGCTGAGCGAGACCAGGCTGACCCTGCTGCGCCGCCGGCGCGTCGGGTTCGTGTTCCAGGCGTTCAACCTGCTGCCGGCGCTGACCGCGGAGCAGAATGTGACGCTGCCGCTGCGCCTCGCCGGTCACCGCCCCGCCAAGGCCCGGGTGCGTGAGGTGCTCCAGCAGGTCGGGCTCGGCGAGCGGGCGCGGCACCGTCCGGCGGAGCTGTCCGGTGGCCAGCAGCAGCGTGTCGCCCTGGCCCGCGCCCTGATCACCCGGCCCGATGTGCTCTTCGGCGACGAACCGACCGGGGCCCTCGACTCGCGGACCGGCCGTGAGGTGCTGACGTTGCTGCGCGGGATGGCCGACGGCGAGGGCCAGACGATCGTCATGGTCACGCATGACCCGGTGGCCGCCTCCTGCGCCGACCGTGTGCTCTTCCTCGTCGACGGGCGGGTGAGCGGCGAGTTGGCCGGGGCAGGTGCCGACACCATCGCCGCGCACATGGCCACGCTGGAGGCCGTGCCGTGCTGAGCGTCGCCCTGTGCACCCTGCGCACCCGCTGGGCCACCTTCGCCGGCAGCTTCGTCGCCCTCGCCCTGGGCGTCGCGCTGACCGCGGCGATGGGCCTGGCGCTCGCCTCGTCCCTGGATGCGCCCGACCGCGGGCCCGAGCGGTTCGCCGCCGCGCCGGTCGTGGTCAGGGGAGCCGACACCCTGCGGGTGGACACCTCGGCCGGGGTCCAGGTCCAGAGGCTCGCACACCCGCGTGCCGTGCCCGCCGGGACCGTCGCGAAGCTGCGGAGGCTCGGCGCCGTCGTCATGGACCGGTCCTTCGCCGTACGGGCGCGGGGCGGGCCGGACGACCTCGTGGGGCACCCCTGGTCCACCGCCGCCTTCGCCCCGTACCGGATCGACGCGGGACGCCCGCCCCGCGCGGCCGACGAGGTCGTGGTCAGCGGGGGCTGGGCGAGCCCGGGGAACCGCGTACGGACCGACCGCGGCACCGTGCGGGTCGTCGGAACCGTCGCGGGGCGCGGCTTCGAGAACGCCGTCTTCTACACCGACGCACACGCCGCCCGGCTGTCACCGACCGGCGTCCAGCTCGTCGTGGACGCCGACCCGGCGGCTGTCCGCGAGGCGGTGCGCGGCAGCGACGGGGTCCGGGTCCTCACCGGGCGGGAACGCCACCGGGCCGACCCCGACCCGGACCGGGACCGGGAGGCCCTCACCGCGATGAACGCGATGTTCGGCACGGCGGGCGGTGTCGCCGCCTTCGTGTCGGTGTTCGTGGTGGCCTCCACCTTCGCGTTCGCGGTCGCCCAGCGGCGCCGGGAGTTCGGGCTGCTGCGGGTGGCGGGGGCGACCCCGGGCCAGATCCGCCGGATGGTCCTCGCCGAAGCGCTCGTGGTCGGTGCGGCCGCCTCGGCCACCGGCTGTCTGCTCGGCGCGTACGGCGCGCCACGGCTGGCCGGCCGGGTGGCCGACGGTGGTCTCGCGCCGCGCTGGTTCGCCATCGGCGACCATGTCTGGCCGTACCACCTGGCCTTCTGGACGGGGCTGTGCGTCGCGCTGTGCGGTGCGGCGGCCGCGTCCTGGCGGGCGGGGCGCGCCGGCCCCGCCCAGGCGCTGCGCGAGGCGTCCGCGGACAGCGGGACGGGCCGGACGATGACCCGGGGCCGATGGCTTTCCGGCCTGGCCCTGCTGGTGACCGCCGCCGTGACGCTGTGCCTGACCCTGCTCACCGACCCTGGCGACCTGCTGCACCGGAAGACCTATGTGAGCCGCCCGATGCTGCTGATCAGCGCGGTCGCGCTGCTCGCACCGGTGGCGGTGCGGCCGCTGACCCGGCTGATCGCCTGGCTCCCGGCCCGGCTGCCGGGTGCCGGCGGCATGCTGGTGCGGGAGAACGCCGCGGCCGGTGTGCGCCGTACGGCCGCCATCGCGGCGCCCGTTCTGGTCACGGTCGCCCTCGCCGGTTCGCTCCTGGGCGCCACCGCGACGCTGAACCGGGCGCGGGCCGCCGAGACCCGGCAGCGGACGGCCGCCGACTTCGTCGTCACCCCGGCCGGGGGTGCGGGCTTCGATACGGCGGCGCTGCGCAGGCTGCGCGAGGTGCCCGGTGTCGAGGTGTCGGCGACCTCGTCGAGCGCCGTCTACGTCCTGGAGGACGGCGTGTCGCTCATGAAGTCCGAGGCCCGCGCCGCCGATCCGGGCGCGCTCGCCACCACGTCCCGGTTGCCGATCGTGGCGGGGAAGGCGCGCGATCTGGACGACGACTCGATCATCGTCAATGGCGAGTGGCAACGGCACACCGTGGGCGAGCGGGTGCGGGTGTGGCTCGGCGACGGCACGGAGCGGTCGCTGCGGATCGCCGCGGTGATGGCCACCGGCACCGGCGACAACGGCGTCCACGTCACCCCGCGCAACGCGCCCGGTGCGACCGTGGACCGGGTCGACATCGCCCTCGCGCAGGGCGCCGACCCGGGCGCCGCGGCCGCCGGGCTGCGTGCGGCGGTGCGCACCACCGGCGGCCACGTGTTCACCAAGGACCAATGGGTGAGGGCGAGTTACCCCGGGACCAACCGCACGACCCGGCTCGGCTTTCTGCTGGTCCTCGGCATCGCCCTCCTCTACACGGGCATCTCCGTGGCCAACACCATGGTGATGGCCACCTCCGAACGCGTCCGCGACCTGGCCGTGCTGCGCCTGGCCGGAGCCACCACCTGGCAGGTGCTGCGGCTGGTGGGCGCCGAGGCGCTGACGGTGGTCGCGGTCGGCGCGGTCCTGGGCCTCCTGGTCACCGGGCTCAACCTGGTGGGCATGTGGAGCGCCCTGGCCCTGCTGTCGGTGCGGACCACGATCGCCCTCCCCTGGACGGCCGTCGGCGCGGCCGTGGCCGCCTGCGCGGTACTCGCCGTGGTCTCGTCGGTCGCCCCCGCCGCGTTCGCCCTCCGCCGCCGGGCGGTGGCGCTGGCGGGGCTGCGGGAGTGACCACGCCGGCCCACACCGGCCCATGCCGGCCCACGTCAATCCACGTCGGCCCTCACCGGCCCGTGTCGGCCCATGTCGGCCCATATCAACCGCCGTTCAGCTCAGCCCAGGAAGCTCAGCCGCACCTGGCGTTCGGGGTTGTCCCGGTTGGTGTCGACCAGGCACACCGACTGCCAGGTGCCCAGCGCCATCCCGCCGCCGATGACCGGGATGGTGGCGTGCGGGGGTACGAAGGCGGGGAGGACATGGTCGCGGCCGTGGCCGGGGCTGCCGTGACGGTGGCGCCAGCGGTCGTCGGCGGGGAGGAGGTCGCGGAGGGCGGAGAGCAGATCGGTGTCGCTGCCTGCGCCCGTCTCCAGGATGGCGATCCCGGCCGTGGCATGCGGGACGAAGACGTTGAGCAGGCCGTCGCCGCCGTCCGCCACCTCGCGCAGGTACGCCTCGCAGTCGGCGGTGAGGTCGGCGACGGTCTCGGTGGATCCGGTGGTGACGCTGATGGTGTGGGTACGGAATGTGCTCATGGAACCATCCTGATACGCCGCCGCGTAAAACTCCCGCAACAAAGGTCCGAGGATCAAGACACCGTTGACCGGTTCCGGACGTCCTCGCTAGCTTCGAGGGCATGTTTACGTCAGCCCTGCTCACCACGCGCGGTCATATCGACCTGCTGCGGGTGGCGTCCGCCGCGTGTCCCGGCCCCCGCTGACCTTTCTCTCCCTCCCCCGCCTCTCCTCCCCCTCGCCTCGGTCTCGTTCCGCCGTACCGTGCTGATCGTCGTCTCGTACGGCGGGTACGGGCCGGTACGGGCGTCGAGGCGTACCCCTTTGTGGAGCCCCCATGTCCCCGGTTCTCGAACCGGTCGTGCCGCTCTCGGCGCGCCGCCGCTCCGTGCCGCGATGGCTGCGCCGTACGACCGGACCCCTTCTGCTGCTGGTGCTCTGGCAGGTGTCCAGCGCCACCGGTGTCCTGCCCTCCGACACCCTGGCCTCTCCCGGGACCATCGCCGGTACCGCCTCCGACCTGCTCAAGGACGGCACCCTCCCGCACGCCATGCTGGTGTCCGTACAACGGGTGCTGATCGGGCTGGCGCTCGGCGGTGTCATCGGCGTCGCGCTCGCGCTGGTCTCCGGGCTGTCCCGGCTCGGCGAGGACCTCGTCGACGCGAGTGTGCAGATGCTGCGCAGCATCCCCTGGGTCGGCATGATCCCGCTGTTCATCATCTGGATGGGCATCGGTGAGGCCCCGAAGATCGCGCTCATCGCGCTGGGTGTCACCTTCCATCTCTATCTGAACGTCTACGCGGGCATCCGTGGCGTGGACGCCCAGCTCATCGAGGCCGGGAACTCGCTCGGGCTCGGCCGCTGGGGGCTGATCCGCCATGTGGTACTGCCCGGCGCGCTCCCCGGCGCGATGACCGGGCTGCGCTATTCCCTCGCCACCGCCTGGCTGGCGCTGGTCTTCGGCGAGACCATCAACGCCGACGACGGGATCGGCTTTCTGCTCAACCGCGCACGGGAGTTCTTCCAGACCGATGTGATCGTGGTCTGCCTGATCGTCTACGCCGCCCTCGGCCTGCTCGCCGATTTCATCGTCCGCACTCTGGAGAGGCTGCTGCTGCAATGGCGACCGAACTTCACCGGCAAGTGAACTCCGTCGAAAAGGAGTCGGGGCAGGAGCAGGGCGGCGAGAGCGGCGCAGCCGCGGTGCGGGTGCGCTCGCTGACCCGCTCGTTCGACGGCCGCGCGGTCATCGACAACCTCGAACTGGACGTACCGGCGGGCGAGTTCGTGGCGCTGCTCGGCCGCAGTGGCTGCGGCAAGTCCACGCTGCTGCGGGTGCTCGCCGGGCTGGACCGGGAGATCGAGGGCGAGGTGCTGGTGCCGCGCCGCAAGGCCGTCGCCTTCCAGGCACCCCGGCTGATGCCCTGGAAGCGGGTCTGGCGCAATGTGCTGCTCGGGCTGCCCGGCCGTCCCGGGCGGGCCGTGGCCGAGCGGGCGCTCAACGAGGTCGGGCTCGGCCATCGCGTCGACGCCTGGCCCAAGACCCTCTCCGGCGGTGAGGCGCAGCGCGCCTCGCTCGCCCGTGCGCTGGTGCGCGAGCCCGATCTGCTGCTGCTGGACGAGCCGTTCGGCGCGCTGGACGCGCTCACCCGGATCACCGCCCAGCAGTTGGTGGCCGAGCTGTGGCAGCGACGCGGCTGCGCGGTGCTGCTGGTCACGCATGACGTGGAGGAGGCGCTGCTGCTCGCCGACCGCGTCCTGGTGATGGACGGGGGCGTCATCGCGCATCAGGTCCGGGTGGACCGGGACCGGCCGCGCGACATCGCCGATCCGCTCCTCGCCGAGCTGCGCACCGAGCTGCTGGACCGGCTGGGTGTGCAGGCGCCCGAACCGGCCGTCCACAAGGTCGCCTGAACGGCCGCCCGGTCCCTCCCGAACCGGCCAGGTCCAGCCCGAAATCCCCCAGAACTCCCCGCGCCACCCGCACTGCCCGCACCTCCCGAACGGACCCTGCTGACATGAGATGGCGTATCGTCCCCGCCCTGTCCCTTCCCCTCGCCCTGCTGCTGTCCGCCTGCGTCAGCTCGCACGCGCAGAACAACTCCGGCTCCTCCGGCAACACCGACGGCAAGGGCGATGTGACCCTCAACGTGGGTGACCAGAAGGGCAATGACGAGGCGGTGCTGCGCGCCGCCGGGCAGCTCGAGAACCTCCCCTACAAGATCAAGTGGTCGACGTTCACCTCCGGCCCGCCGATCCTGGAGGCCGTGAGCGCCAAGGCCGTGGACATCGGCGGGGTCGGCAACACCCCGCCGGTCTTCGCCGCGGCCGCCAAGTCCCACATCAAGGTCGTGGCCGCCAAGCACGGGACCTCCGACGGCGAGACGATCCTGGTCAAGAAGGGGTCGTCGCTGAAGAAGACGGCCGACCTCAAGGGCAAGTCGGTGGCGGTCGCGCAGGGCAGTTCGGCGCATTACCAGCTGGTCGCCTCGCTCGCCAAGGCCGGGCTCTCGCTCAAGGACGTCAAGGTCAACCTCCTGCAGCCCGCCGACGCCCTGGCCGCCTTCACCCGCGGCAAAGTGGACGCCTGGGCCGTCTGGGACCCGTACACCTCCCAGGCGCTGCGCCAGTCGGACGCGCGGGTCCTCACCACGGGCCGGGGCGTGGTCAACGGCCTCAACTTCCAGGTGGCCAACCCCTCCTCCCTCGAGGACAAGAAGAAGGTCAAGGCCATCAAGGACTATCTCGGGCGGCTGCGCCGGGCCCAGGACTGGGTCTACAAGCACCCCGAGGAGTGGGCCAAGGTGTGGGGCAAGGAGACCGGGCTGCCGTACCAGGTGGCGCTGGACTCGGTGAAGCGGACCAACGGCACCCGGGTGTACGTCGCCGTCGACAAGCCCGCCATCGCCTCGGAGCAGCAGATCGCGGACACCTTCGCGAAGCTGAAGCTCACCCCGCGCCGCTTCTCGTTCGCCGACTACGTCGACACCCGCTTCAACGGCGATCTGCCGCCCTCCACCTCCGCACCGCGCACCTACGGAAAGGGATCCTGAGAGGACACCCCTTTTCGGGAGCGCCGCATCGGGTAAGCGCGTGGAAACCGCCAGCCGCGCGATACACACCCGATGAAACGAGGTGAGCGTCATGCACACCGCCACGGCCCGGCGGACGGCCGCCTCGCCGTCCGCGGTGCGGGAGACCCTGGAATGCCGCCCCGAAGCTGCCGCGCACGCACGACATCTCACCAGCACCTTTCTGGAAGGCCTGCGTCCGGCGCCCGATCAGGGCGCCGCCGACGCGGTGATGCTGGTCGTCTCGGAGCTGGTCACCAATGCCGTACGGCACTCGGGTGGCCGGTTCTGCTCACTGCGCGTGTCGGCCGACCCCGACGCCATCACCATCGCGGTCGGCGATGCCAGCCGCGTACCGCCACACCGGCGCACTCCGGACGTCCGCGGCGAGACCGGCGGTTTCGGCTGGCCGATGATCAGCGGCATGGCCACGGCCACGACCGTCAGCGAGGAGCCGGGGGGCAAGACCGTGACCGCGGTCATCGCCCGGAGAGGACGGGTGTCGGGGCGTGCCACCGCCCCGACACCGAGTTGACTCCCTCCGTGCCCCCGCGTGACGTCATCGACCCCTGCCCCGTCCCGTTCTAGCCCGTCCCCGTCCCCGCCCGCGCGCGGTCGACGGCCACGGCGATCCCGTCGAGGACGCGTTCGAGGCCGAAGACGAAGTCATGGTCGGTCGCCGGATCGTCGTACGCCCCGTCGGGCGCCGCCTCGAACAGGCCCGACGAGAACAACAGCGCCACCTGCGGAAAGCGGTCCGGGGTGATGAGCCGCGCCAGGGTCCTGCCGTAGGCCCGCTCGGTCTCCTCCTGGCTCAGTCCCGTTTCGCTCCTGCCCTGCGCGTGTTCCTGGGACAACAGGGAGACGTGGCGCACATAGCCGCTGAGCAGGGTCAGACTGCCGACCTTCGCGGCCCAGTCCAGCTCCGTGCCGCTCAGCGCGCTCAGACCCGCCTCCATCCAGGCGATCTCATGAGGCCCCATCGGCGGCCCCGCGATGGGGAGGCGAGGGAGCCAGGGGCGGTCGTGGTGGACCAGCCGCTGGGCGACGGTCCACTGCCGTAGCCCCTCGCGCCACCGGTCCGGCGCGGTCTCGACCTCTGGCGGATCGCCGAGCGCGAGGTCCCGCATGAGGACGAGGAGCTCGTCCTTGGACCCCACATGGCGGTAGAGGGACATCGGGGAGACGCCCAGCTCCTTCGCGATCTTCGGCAGCGTCGCGCCCGCCAGCCCGTCCCGGTCCGCCAGGTCCACTCCCGTCCGCACCACGCGCTCGGTGTCGAGCGCGGCGGGCCGGCCGAGGCCCGAGGCCGAGACCGGGAGCCTCCACAGTCGGGCCAGTTCGGCGGGCGCCTCCTCCTGCTCGGCCGACATGGCGCCTCTCCTCCTCGTACCTCGGTTTCTCACCAGGTACATCATGACCTACCGCTACTTAGTATCTGCCATATAGATTATGGCTTATACTAAGCCCGGACGGAGAGGGTCCACCCATGCCCCTTGTCCGCTGGGCCCTCATGTCAGGACGGAGAGAGATCCAGGTGACAGCCATAACGCAGTCCCATGCCCCGGGCCCCGCACGGGGCCCCGTCCGCCCGACCGAACGGGCCCTGGCCCCCGATCTGGCGCGGGGCACCATGCTGCTGTTCATCGCCCTCGCGAACGCCGCGGTGGCCACCTTCGGCAACCAGCCGGGCGCGGAGGCGTCGCCGCACGGCTGGGAGCGCCCGTTCAACCTCGCCATGTTCGTCTTCGTGCACGCCCGCGCCTATCCGATGTTCGCCGTGATGTTCGGCTACGGGCTGGTGCAGCTCACCCGCAGACAGGACGCGGAGGGGTCGGGGCCGGGCGCGGCCCGCTCGGTGCTGCTGAAGCGCAACGCATGGCTCATCGCCTTCGGCCTCGTCCATGCCGCACTGCTCAACTTCGGTGATTTCCTGGGGGCTTACGGCATCGTCGGCATCGTCTTCACCCTGCTGCTCCTGCGCCGCGGCGAACGTGTGCAGCGCGTCGTGCTGTGGCTGTGGGGCTGCACGGTGGTGTACGCCGCCGCCCTGGCGGCCGTGGCCGTGTACCGCGCCACCCACGGCGGCCCGGGGTCCGCCGCCGTGCCGACGGACGATGTCGATTCGCTCTCGGCCCCCGACTACCTCACCTCCGTGGCCGACCGGCTCCGCGAGTGGCCGATCCACACGCTGACCGTGCTGGGATTCATCGCGATCGTCTGGCTGGGCGCGTGGGCCGCGCGGCGCGGCGTCCTGGAGGACCCGGCCCGCCACCGGCGGCTGCTGGTCCGCACCGCCGTGGTCGCACTCGGCGTCACCTTCGCGGGCGGGGTGCCGATCGGCCTGGTCAGCGGCGGATTCGTACATGTCGACGACGCCACCGCGGACGCGTTCCTGAGCCTGTACGAAGTGAGCGGCCAGTTCGGCGGCCCGGGATATGTGGCACTCTTCGGGCTCATCGCCCTGCGCCTGTCGAAGTCCCGCTCCGCCTCCGGGCGGAAGCTTCCCGTGACGGCGCTGGCGGCTCTCGGCCGGCGGTCGCTGAGCGGCTATCTGTTCCAGTCCCTCGCGTGGGTGGTGCTGCTCTCCCCCTTCGCCCTCGCGCTCGGAGAGCGGACCGGCAGCCCGACGCTCACCGCGTGTCTGAGCGCCGTCCTGGTCTGGCTCGCCACCGTGGCCGGGGCCCATCTCCTGCAGCGCCGTTCGCTTCCGGGGCCCGCCGAGAAGCTGCTGCGCAGGCTTACATACGGACCCCGGTAGCCGAGCGCCATGCGCACCGCGCTCACGGCGACGCCGAAGGCCGGCCGCCTCGGAGGCGACCGGCCTTCGGTGTTCAACGGCCTTCGGTGTTCAACGGCCCGCGGTCAACGGCCCGCGGTCAGCCGCTCGCGTTCACCCGCTCGCGATCAGCCGCCGATGTTCACATCGATGCAGGCGTAGAAGGCGTTGGCGGTGTCCGCGATGTTCCAGACCGCGAGAACCTTCTGCTTGCCCTTCAGGCTGCCGAAGTCCACCTGATGGGTGACGGTCTCGCCCGGCTGCGCACCGCCGTCGTCGACCTCCGCGACCTTCTGGCCACCGACGAAGTACTGCCAGGTGTTGGTCGCGTGACGCGCGGTCAGCTTCCAGGTGAAGTCGGCCTTGGACGGGATGGGCGTGACCGCCCAGCCCTTGCCGTCGTCGTCGAGTTCGGCGAACTTCGCGTTGCCGCCGCTGCAGCTCGTCAGCCCCTTGGGGCCTTCGACGCTCTGCGGCTCGTACTTGATGTCGCCGCAGGCCACGGTCCCGGCCGCGCACTGGGCCTGGCGGCTCGGCGGGGTGGAGATGTAGCCGTGCGCGCTGGCCTCGCTCGCGGGGAGACTCAGAGCGATCATGGGGGCTATCCCCGCGCCGACGACAACCGCCAACTTTCGTTTCATGTTCATGCCAACTCCTTCACGGCGAGGCCCCACGCCAGACGGGAAGTCCTTGCCGAAGGTGGGGATGTGGGGGGATGTGGGGGGTGGCTGCACGGAACGCTTGGGCCGCAAGGGGCGGCCGTGAATCAGCGCCGCACTAGGTCTAGACCATACCCTCTGTCTGTTCACGGTCAAGACATCGGACGGAAGTGGTCTGGTCCACTGTCATCCGCGCACAAGTCACCGCCCCGGCCCGGGAATCCGGGCCGGGGCGCCACGCGGTCGGAACGAGAACATCGACGCCGCGGACCAGCCCGCCGCGGGCGTTCGCGGCGCGGTCAGGAGGAGAGGGCCGTCAGCCGTCGCCTGTCGTGGGGAGAGGAACGGCGGTCCAGCCGCTCCTCCAGGCGATCCCGGGCCGCCTCGCACCGGCCCGCGGACACCAGCGCGTACAGCAGGGCCTCCTCCACGATCTCGCGCTGCGCGGCGCTGCCGCCCACCCCCGGGAGCCGTGGCAGGAGACGTTCCAATCCACCTGCCGCGTCCGTCCAGCGCTCCTCCAGGATGTGCTCGAACGCCGCGCACAGCGGGGCGATGACACTTCGCTGCACCTCGTCGGCGCGCAGCGCGTGGGCCCGCAGCCGTCGCAGCCCCGGCAGGTCGTCCGCGGCGGTGAGGGCGATGGCGGAGTGCAGGGCCACGAACGCGGTGGCCGGACGCTCCAGGACATCCGCGGGCGCCGTGTCCAGGACGTCGCCGATCGGGAACGGGCCCTGCCACGCGCCCGCCAGCCGGGCGCGCCACAGCAGGGAGCCGGAGTCGACCAGGGCGCGGACCCCGTACACCTTCCCCGGCGACAACTGCTCCGCCCACCGGCGGCGCACCGCCCCCGTGTCCTCGAGGGCGAGTTCGTGCAGGGCGGCGTGCCAGGAGAAGTGGGCGCGGTGTGTTCCACCCCGGCCCTGGTGGGCCAGCCATCGTTCGAGCCGCTCACGGCCCGCCTGGTGGTCACCTGACTCGTAGTGCACATGGGCGAGGGCGTGCATGGCGTGGCCGGAGGCGGGCTCGGCGGCCAGGGCCCGCTCGGCCAGGACCCCGGCCTCGTCGTAACGGCCCTGCTCCTGGCGCATGAAGGCGAGCAGGGAGGTGTGGAACCAGCCCTCCCCGTGCGCCGGGGCGGTGCGCTCGACCACGTGGAGCGCGGTGCCGCCGTCGAGATCGCGCAGACCGGAGAAGGCGATGGTGGGTACGGCGACGGCGAGCGCCAGCGCGTCACCCGGGTACTCCTCCAGGTGGCGCAGGAGGGCGGCGTCACCGTCCGCGGGTGAGTGCAGGACGCGGCGGGAGACGACGTCCACGAAGGAGCGTTCGTAGTCGTCGGCGCGCTCGCGCACCGCGCGCCGGGCGTCGGCCAGGGCGCGCGGGACATCCACGTCGGCCCCGCACTCATGGCCGATGAGCGCGAGCGCGGCGTGACCGACGGCGAATCCGGGGTCGAGCGCCACGGATCGGCGGAGCGCCTGTGCGGCCCCGGTCCTGACCTTCAGCAGCCGGTCCACGCCGAGGCGGTAGGCGGTGGCGGCGGCCGCGTGGGTGCTGAGGGGAAGGCCCGAGGTGTCCACGGGCCGACGTGTCCGGCGCCGGGCGGGGCCGCCGGTGGCGGGGAGCGCGGGGGCCGTCCACGGGTCGAGGACGGCCTCGGCGATGGTGGCGGCCTGTGCCCGGATCTCCGGGATGGCGGTGGTCTCCCACAACTCGCCGCGGCGGGGCGCGCCGAGGGTCCACAGGGGGCGGGGGGTGCCGCCGCCGGCGCCGCGCAGCCGTCCGTGGTCGGTGGCGACGCCCATGCTCAGCGGGCCGGGCAGCGCGGCGCCCTGGTCGAGCAGGCTCCGCCACAGCGGGTCGGCCGTGTCGGAGAGCCGCAGGCCCGGCCCGGTACAGTCCACCACCCAGCCCACGGGCAGCGTGCGGGGACCGTCGGCGGAGGCGAGGGACACGGTCAGGGAGCCGTCGGGCCGGGCCGAGGCGGCGGCGAGCCGCCCCTGGTACGTCCGCATCCGCCGGGTGCGGCGCATGCGCCCGACCGCCTCGGCGGTGGCCGGGGGCATGCGGTGGCGGTGGGTGTTCCACAACGAGCCGTCCCGCTCCACGAACTCGGCCCGCTCCTCGGTGGACATCGACGCCCAGATCTCGGCCGTGACCGGGCGCAGCCCGTCCACCGCGGGCCGCCAGTCGCCGTGGGTGCGCATGACGCGGCCGACGTGCTGACGTACCGCGGCCCGCAGCGCGGTCAGGGGGAGACCGTGCAGTGGCGTCGCACACGTGGCGGCGGGCAGCGGGTCCACCGCATGCGCCTGCGGCAGCCTTCCGCCACGGGACACGCTGTGCACCGTGCGGCCGGGGCGGTCGAGCGTCATGGCGATGTCCACCGAGGTCAGCCCGGTGCCGACGAGGAGTACATCCTCCTTCTGGCCGTCCTGGAGGGCGGCGTCGAGTGCGCCCGGCGCCCAGGGGTCGGCGATGAAGCGGTCGCTGCCACGCAGATCCCCGGGGGCCCAGCCGGCGGTGGCGCGGGACGGACCGGTGGCCAGCACCACGCGATGCGCCTCGACGGTACGGCCGTCGGCGAGTTCCAGCCGGGCCCGCGGGTCCCCGCCGGGGGAGGTGGTCCAGTGGCAGCCGGTGGCCCGGGTGCGCAGTCGGCGGACGGTGACGACGCCCTGGGCGGCCATGATGGCTCGGCCGAGGGTGTCGGCGAGGTAGGCGCCGTAGCGGTAGCGCTCCGCGAAGTCGCCACTCCGCACACCCGGTTCGCCGTGGTGGCACAGCCACCGCACGAAGTGTCCGGGATCGTCGGGGTAGCAGCTCATCTTGCCCGCCACCACATTGAGGCGGTGGCGCGGGTCGAGGGTGGAGTAGGCGATGCCACGGCCGGCCTCCGGGGCCGGGTCGATCAGCAGGAGTTCGAACGGGACCCGGCGGCGTGCCGCCGTCTCGCAGAGCTGGATCGCCACCAGCGCGCCGGCGGCCCCCGCCCCCACGACGGCGACGGTCCTCGTACACGGCCCTGACGTGCTACACGGCTCTGGCGATGCCATGTGATACCTCCTGCTTCCCCGGAACCGGCGGCGGAGCGGGAAAGGATCGATGCCCCACTCACGCAACCGGTACGCTAGCCAGCTAAGTTCACCAATTCAATGAACTTGGTGAACTCATGGTGGAACAACGAGGCACCCTTGGTCCCACCAGGGTGGATGCCCAAGCCGGTGGTATGGGGCCCGGCCCCATGAAACGGACGTGCGTGATAACTTGCCCTGGTGCGGATCACAGCCAAGTCGGACTATGCCGTCCGGGCGATGGCCGAACTGGCGGCCGCGGAGGGCTCAGCCCTGACCGCCGAACAGGTGGCGACCCGGCAGGACATCCCCCTGCGTTTCCTCTTCGGCATCCTGCGCGAGCTGCGCCTGGCCCATCTGGTGCGCAGTGTGCGGGGCCCGGAAGGCGGATATCTGCTGGCGCGCCCGGCGCGGGAGATCACCCTCGCCGACGCGATCCGCGCCATCGACGGCCCGCTGGCCAACGTACGGGACGTGGGCCTCAGCGGTCTGGAGTACCCCGGAGCCGCGGCGGTGCTGCCCGATGTGTGGCGCGCGGTGCGGGCGAGTCTGCGGCAGGTGCTGGAGAAGACCACCTTCGCGGATCTGGCCGCCGGGGAGCTGCCCCCGCTGGTCCAGGAGCGGGCGCGCGAATACCTGGACGACGTCCGCCACTACGACACGTGATGGGCTGAGGCCGCCGGTATCGGCCCCAACCGCCCGCTTCCGAGACCGGGTTGGGCGTTCGCGGGGCCGGGAGGAAATCGGTCGCGGGGCGGGCGGCGCGCTGCTAGCTTGCGGCCGTGGATCTCTTCTCACGCTCGTGGACGGCGTTGCGCACGGCGGTCGCCGAGCTCCCGGACGAGGACTTCGCACGGCCCTCCGGCTGTGCCGGCTGGCTTGTACGGGACCTGGTGTGCCACCTGGTCATCGACGCCCAGGACGTCCTGATCACCCTGGCGACCCCCACCGACGCGGAACCCACGCGCGACGCGGTGACCTACTGGGAAGTGGCCGACACGCCGCCGACCGGCGACGACCCGCTCGACGCGCTGATCGTCCGGCTGGCCGCCGCGTACGAGGACCCGTGGCTGCTGAAGTTCCACCTCGACGACGTGGGCTCCGCCGCCGGGCGCGCGGCCGGGCTCGCCGACCCGGCGGTCCGGGTCGGCACCCGCGATGTGGTGCTCACCGCGGGCGACTACCTCTCCGCGTACGTCATGGAGTGGACCCTGCACCATCTCGACCTGATCGCCCATCTCCCGGGCGCGGCGGACCCTCCCGCCGAGAGCCTCGCCGGGGCGCGCGGGATGCTGGAGAGGATCGCCGGGGCGGCGTTCCCCGCGGGGTGGTCCGACAAGGACACGCTGCTGGTCGGCACCGGACGACGGGCCCCGACCGCCGAGGAGCGGGCCGACCTGGGCGAACTGGCCGCGAAGCTCCCGCTCGTCCTCGGATAGCCCCTCCGTCCTCCGACCTCCGTTCTCCGTTCTCCGTCGTCCGGCCTCCGTCGTCCGGCCTCCGTCGTCCGGCCTCCGTTCTCCGGCCTCCGTTCTCCGGCCGGACGGCGCGGGGCGCGGAGCCGGGGTCAGCGCGCACCCCGGGCCGCCGGGTTGCCCTGGTGGGTGAAGGCGGCCCAGAAGTGGATGTGGTCGAGGTCGGTGCGGGTGGCCTCGCCGCGGAGTTCGCCGCGGAGGGTGGGCGGGGGCTCGCGGCGCGGGTCGAGCATCCAGAGCTGGGCGGCGCGCAGGGCGTCCACCGGGGCGAGGCCGTGTGCGGTGACGAAGTCGTGGAAGACGGCCATCATCAGGGCCGTCGGCGCGTCGTTCACGGCCCAGCGCGAGCCGATGACATCGGCCGCGCCACGGGCGACCAGCGCGGTGGACAGGGTCAGGGCCTCGTCGTGGTCGCGGGTGCTCAGATCCGTCTCGCAGGCGCTGAGCACCACCAACGGGCCCGCCCCGCCCGGCTGTTGGGTGACGGCGCCGTCCAGGATGCGGGCCACGGTCAGGCGTCCGGCGTCCTCGGGACCGGCGGGCGGGGCGGCGAGCCAGAGTGCCGAGCGCGTGGGGTCAGGACCGGCCAGGGCGTGACAGCAGATGTGCAGCACGGCCGCCGGTGAGGCACCACCGGGCAGGGCGGCCAGGATGTCCTCGGGTGTCCCCGGCGCGTCGCTGACGTCGGCCGTGGGGAACTCGCCGTAGCGGAGGCCGTCGGGGTAGCACGCCGTGTGCAGCGCCTCCGCCTCGATCTCGGCCCATACGAGGCTGAGTTCGGGGTCGGCGACCAGGACCTGCCCGGCGGTGATGGGCAGCCGGTCCCGGGGCGCGGCCCGCAGGAACTCGGCGCCGGAGGGAGCGTAGCTGAGCACCGCTTCCGCACAGGCGTACCGGTACTCGCGCCCGTCGCTCCCGTACGGGGTACGGGCCGCGTGCCAGGCGACCGCGCCGAGTGGCCCGCACGGCACCAGCACGATCCTGGGCGGCTGGTGGAGCGGGCCCACGGCGGCCAGGACGGGGCCCATCGCGGCGGGCCAGGCCCAGTCGCACAGTTCGCGCAACGCCGCTTCCCACGGCCCGTCCCACTCCGTCCGACGGCCCGGGTCGGCCGTGCCGCCGGCTGCCCCGGAACGCCGGGCGGTGACGTCGAGGTAGCGCTCCAGCGGCGGGCTGCCGGGGGTCAGCAGCGGCAGCTTCAGGACGGTGGGCCGCTCGTCGCCGGTGCCGGGGCGCAGGATCAGGGCGACGCCTGGCATGCCGGGGGCCTGCCCGGGGACGAGGTAGACGAGCGCATCGGCACCGGCCGCGGTGAGCCCGGCCTTAAGCGTCGGCACGTCCGGGGGGTCGAGCAGCTTCCAGGCGTCCGCGCCCTTGCCCGCGCCCAGCGCTTCAAGTGCCCTGCGGCGCAGGCCGCCCGGGATCCGCGGGCCGGTGGCCCAGCCCGGCACGGTGGCCGCGGTGTCGGGCTGGGGCGGGTCCGCGGCGACCTCGGCGCGCCACTGGCGGGCCAGGTCCGGGTGTCCCCGGGCCTCGAGCGTCTCGGGCATGCCACGGGACGCGGCACCGGCCCGCAGCACCAGGGCCCTTCCCAGTTCCAGCGCGTGCACCGCATTGGCCGGACGGCCGGACACGGTGCTCCAGTAGGCCAGCCACAGCGCCTGAGCCGACCCGAAGCGGGCCACGGCCAGGCCGTGTTCGGAGCCGGGCTGGAGGAGGACGTCCGAGGACAGCCTGGCCAGCGCCTGGCCTCTGGCGGCGAGGCCGGCCACCCGGTCCTCGTCGGCGCGCGGCCCGCCGCGCGAGCGACGCAGCCAGTGGGCTTCGGACAGCTGGGTCAGGGCGTCGGCGGTGTGCGGCAGACCGTCTCCTCCGACGATCAGCTCGCGGGCCCGGGACAGCTCGGTGATGCTCAGGTCGAGCAGGTCCGGGTCGTCGAGGTGGCGGGCCGTGTGCAGCAGGGCCCGGCCGAGCTGGTAGCGCAGCCGGAGTTCCTCGTGGGGGGTGGGCCGCGGTCCCTCGACGGTCCGGTGGACCTCCGCGATGGCCTCGTCGGCCGCGTCCCTGCTGGGTTCGATCATCATCAACTGGAGCAGCGCGGAGACGCGCACGGCCGGGAAGTACGGCATGAGTATGGGCGCGAGCTGCCGCGGGTCGGTCGCCACCACCTCCCTCAGATACCGGGCCGCGGCGCGGAATCCGGCCTGGTCCTGGTCGCGGGCCGCCTGCTCCCGGTGGACCTCGGCCAGCACGGCGGCGACGGCGAAGCGGTTCTCCTGGTCGGGCGGCAGGACGGCGTACAGGTCCGTCAGCTCCTCGACCAGGCGCGGCAGCACGGTGAAGTCCCCGCTGCGGCGGGCCAGAGCCAGCTCGTGCTGGCAGGCGGACACCACCGCGGTGAGCGTGTTCAAGGACGGCGGTGAGCCCTCGAACTCGTGAGCGGCGCGCATTTCCCTGGCCAGGTTCAGGGCTGCGTCGGCGGCCTGGAGGCTGCCCCCGAGCGTCGCCACCGCGTCCAGACTCCCGGCCATGCCGAAGGCCAGGGCACGGCGGACGGCCGCGGCCCCCTCGCCGTCCTCGGACAATGAGTCGACGATCCCCCGGATCCGGCCGACGCTCGTCTCCAGGTGCGCCAGATCGCCGGTCTGGGAGACCCGTACGGAATCGACCAGAGTGGCCAGTTGCTGCTCCACACCGACGTACCCCGGGCCGCCGGGGCGGTCGGCGGGGTCGGGCCCCGGCTCGGCCATGGCCTCGTCCAGCTCGTCGAAGTCCATCGTGCCGGGCACCAGGAGGTTGGCCCACACCAGCAGGACGGCGTGCAGCCTGGCGATGCGGGCCCGTTCGGGCGTGTGCGCCGGCAGCTCCCGCAGCGCCCGCCGGGCCACGTCCGCGCCGCGCCGGACGTCCTGGGCCAGCGCCCGGGGGTCGCCCGCGCCCGACCCCAGCCCGGTCAGCAGCTCGCGCAGCGGGGCGAGGCCCGGCCGGTCCAGGCCCAGGGCCGCCACTTCCGCGTCGGCCTCCTCGGGGGAGTTCGCGCGCCGGCCCACGGCCGTGTACAGCCACACCACCAGCTCCGTGAACCGCGGTATGTCGTCCGTGGCCCAGCGCAGCACGCCCTGGACGGCGTCGGCCGGCGGGTCCTCGGCGCGTTCCCCGGGTTCCACCCCGGCGGGCGGCTCCGTGGCGATCGGCGAACTCCCCCCGGGCGGGGCGGAGAATTGGGAGGAGGACGAGGGCGAGGGCCGCGCAGGGTCGATCTCGGACGCGAGGCATCCGAGGATCCCACGCATGTCCGGATCTTCCGGGCCGGCGGTGAGGCGCTTCAGCACCTCCCTGGCCTCCGCCAGGTCCTCCGGCGGGGACGCGGTCGGCGGCCGCGGGCCGGAGGCCCGGAGCGGCGGCTTCCGGCGGGGGCCGTCGCGCCACGCGCGCAGGGCCCGTGCGCAGTGCTCCGGGACGAGCAGTTGGAGCAGCGCGCTGCGGGCCTTCACCGCGAACGGGTCGGTGAGCGGTCTGGTGCGGTCGGCCCAGCGCAGATGGCGCAGGGCATGCTCGCGCTCGAGCCGGGCGTCCTCGGACGTGTCGCCCGTTTCACGGCCGACGAACCGCATGCACACCATGACGCCCAGCAAGGGCACGAAGTGGTCCCGGAGCGGATCGTCCGCGGGCAACAGCCGCTCGATGGCGGCGAAATGCTCGATCGTCCGGGACAGCGCGACGGGCCGTGCCGGGTCGTCCGCCGCGCGACGCAACACGTCCTGGGCCTGGCGGGCCGCGAGGGTGGCCCATACGCGCAGGGCCCGCGCACCGTCCTCGCCGTCCTCGCCGTCGTCGCCGTCCTCGCGGCGTCGTTCCTCGTCCACTCCGCACTCCCCCGATGTCCGGATACGTCCCCTGACGACCACCATCCCACGGAGCGGGAAGTACGGTCCCCACTCGAGCGGCCGCGGGGCGTTCTCAGGCGTCCGGCAGCACCCCCGGCCGGAACTTCTCCACGCCGGCCACGCGGTGGACATGGTGCGGCTCGATGTAGACCGCCACCCGCACCTCGCCGTCGGCCAGCCAGGGGAACGTCTCGGTGCCCAGGTACTTCCGCGCGAGACGGTCCATCACCCGTACGGCCGGATCGCCCTCGACGAAACGGACGGCGCTGCCCCGGATCTCCACCCGGTGATACGGGTCCTCGGTGTCCATGCAGCACAGCGACACGCGGGGATCACGCCGGAGGTTCTCCTCCTTGATCCGGCCCGCCGAGGTGTTGATCACCACCAGGCCGTCCTCCAGATCGGCCCACATCGGCGTCAGCTGCGGCGAACCGTCCGGGTTGAGCGTGGCCACCTGCCAGAACCGGGGTTCCCGAAGCCAAGTGCGGGTGATGTCGTCCAGCGTGGCAGCCATGCGGTCGCGCTCCTCTTTCGTAAGGCCAAACCGTCAACGCATACCCTGACCACGGGGGTTCCGAACACCCGGGGTCAGGGGAACCGCTGCCGCACACCACCGGCACTCCGTATGCTCGGAGCATGATCGATGTGCCGCTCTCCGCGCTGGAAGTCGCCATGGTCCAAGCTGGTACGCGAGCCGTGGACACGCTACGTGACACCACCGCCTTCGCCCAGCGTCTCGACGCCCTCGGCTACCGCCGACTCTGGTACGCCGAGCACCACCACTCCCCCGCCATCGGCGCCTTCCCACCCGTGGTCCTGACCGCCCACGCGGCCGCGTCGACCTCGGCCATCCGGCTGGGCTCCGGAGGCGTACTGGCCCCCAACCACGCCCCCATCATGCTGGCGGAGCAGTTCGGCACCCTCGCCGCGCTGCACCCCGACCGGATCGACCTGGGCATCGGCCGCGGTCCCGGCACCTTCGACGAGGCCACGGCTCGGGCGCTGCGGCATGGCGCCGGTCCGACGACGGACGACGGGTACCGGGACGATGTGGCGGCGACGCTGCGGTTCCTGGTCGAGGAGGTCGCGCTCGGCACGCTCCCGGAGCCGTGGCTGCTGGCCTCCAGCGACGCCGGTGCGGCGCTCGCCGCGCGGCTCGGCCTGCCCATGGCGTTCGCCCATCACATCCGCCCCGACAACACCCTCGCCGCGCTCGACCACTACCGTGCCCACTTCTCCCCCTCCCCGTGGTGCGAGAGCCCCCGTGTCCTGGTGTGCGTGGAAACCATCTGCGCCGAGACCGAGGACGAGGCCGGGTGGCTGGCGGGCCCGATGAACGTCGTCAAGGCCGGTCTGCTCAAGGGGCACAGCGAGGTCCCGTTCCCCTCGCCCGAGGAGGCGTCGGCGCATCCGTTCACCGCCGAGGAGCGGGCGGGGGTCGCGGCGTTCGGGGCCCATCAGGCGTACGGCACGCCCGAGACCGTCCTGCGGCGGCTGACGGAGGTGGCGAAGGCGACCGGCGCGGAGGAGCTGATGCTGGTCACACCGGTCTACGCGCTGGCCGCGCGCCTGCGCAGCTACGAACTCGTCAAACAGCACGCCGCCACGCCGTAGGCGACGGCGCCTCGGCACTGCTCGGACAGACTCACGGCAGGCGCCCCGGGCCGCTCATGGCCCGGGGCGCCGGTGTCTCACAAGAATCACACAAAGCCGTCTCCTACGGTTCCCGGCGACGAAGACGCACAACTCGTAGGAGGTTGCGCCATGTTCGGCAGTCGCCGTCCACGTGTCCTCGCCGCCTTGTGTGCGGCCCTGGCCGTCACCATGCTGGCCTCGTGCAGCAGAACGGTGAACACGGCCGACGATGCCACCTCCGGCCCCGACGCCTCGCGTTCCGGCACGAAGCCCAACATCGTGTACGTCCTCACCGACGACCTGGCATGGAATCTCGTGAAGTACATGCCGCACGTACAGGAGATGCAGAAGAAGGGGACGACCTTCAGTAACTTCTTCGCCACCGACTCGCTGTGCTGCCCGTCGCGCACATCCATCCTC
Organism: Streptomyces rugosispiralis; assembly: GCF_024505145.1. Classification (GTDB taxonomy): domain Bacteria; phylum Actinomycetota; class Actinomycetes; order Streptomycetales; family Streptomycetaceae; genus Streptomyces; species Streptomyces rugosispiralis. The sequence continues at coordinate 262,885 of NZ_JANIAA010000003.1, forward strand.
ACCGGGCAGTACCCGCACAACACCGGTGTCTTCACCAACAGCGGCGACGACGGCGGCTACCGCGCCTTCCTGAAGAACGGCAACGAGAAGAAGACCTTCGGGCCCGCGCTGCAACGCGCCGGCTATCGCACCGGGTTCATGGGCAAGTACCTCAACGGATACCAGCCGGGCGACAAGAACGGCACCGGCAAGCCCTATGTGCCCTCCGGCTGGGACGAGTGGGACGTCGCCGGGGAGGGCTACCATGAGTACGACTACGAGCTGAACGAGAATGGCAAGGTCGTGCCCTATGGGAAGGCCCCCCAGGACTATCTGACGGATGTCCTGTCGAAGAAGGCCACCTCGTTCATCGGCTCCTCGGCGGAAGAGAAGAAGAAGCCGTTCATGCTGGAGGTGGCCACGTTCGCACCGCACGGCCCCTACACACCCGCGCCGCGCGACAAGGACAAGTTCCCGGGGCTCAAGGCGCCGCGGACCGATGCCTATGACAAGGCGACCCGCAACGCGCCGAAGTGGCAGCGCTCGTTGTCGCCGCTGACGTCGAAGGAGAAGGCGAGGATCGACCGGAATTTCGCCAAGCGAGTGCGCTCGGTCCAGGCGGTCGACGCCATGATCGGTCAGATGGAGAAGACACTCGAGGACAAGGGTCTGGCGGACGACACCTATATCGTGTTCGGGTCGGACAACGGCTTCCACATGGGCGAACACCGGCTCCGCACCGGAAAGCAGACCGCCTACGATACCGATGTCAACGTGCCGCTGATGGTCACCGGACCCGATGTTCCGGCCGGTGAGAAGGTGTCGCGGCTCGCGGAGAACGTCGATCTCAACCCGACCTTCCTGGACCTCGCGGGCGTGGACCCGCCGTCGACCGTGGACGGGCGCAGCCTCAACGACCTGATGCACGGACGCGCGGAGGAGGAGTGGCGCGAGGCCGTCCTGGTCGAGCACCATCGCGCGGCGTCCAGGAAGGGCGATCCCGACGCGGCGCCCAAGAACGCGGGCGACCCCCCGACCTACGCGGCGATGCGCACCGATGACTCCCTCTATGTCGAATACACCGATGGGGAGCGGGAGTTCTACGATCTGGACGCCGACCCCGAGCAGTTGGACAACCGGGCGGCGTCCCTCACGGCCGAGCAACGTGCCGCCCTGCATCGCACCCTCACCGCGCTCCAGCGGTGCAAGGGCGCGGAGAGCTGCCAGGACGCGTCCCGGACCGGCAGCGACAGCTAGCGAAACCCCCGGCGTGGCGGGCCCTCAACGGCCCGCCACGCCGGGGCATATGAACTCCACCCGGACCTCGTCGGCCAGCTTCAGCGCGCCCAGGAACGCGGCGTACGGCTTGATGCCCCAGGTGGACTGGGTGATGGACGCCGAGCCGCGCAGCGTGCCGTCCGGATCGGCGCTCCCGCGCAGCGTCACCGGGTGGGTCCGGCCCTTGATGGTGAGGTCGCCCGTGATCTCGAAGGACTGAGGCGTACCGGTGATGTGGGTGGAGCGGAAGGTGATCGTGGGGTGCTCCGCCGTGTGCAGTTGCCCCTTCCCCTCCAGCGTCCGTTTGATGTCGGCCCGGTCGCCGTCGGTGAGTGGTTTCAGCCCGCCGGTCCCCTCCCGGATGTCCCAAGAGTCCGTCTCGACCGTCACGCTCACCGACGACCGCTCAGGGGCGCCGGCGGCGACCGCCACGTCCCCGGACCACCGGGTGACCTCGAGGGTCAGATCGTGTCCCGCCCGCCGGCCGAGCCCGGTACGGCTGGTCCTGATCAGCAGCCGGGCGTCCGGCGGGCCTATCCGATACGTACCGTCGCTCAGTGTCATAGCACTCACCTCAGTGTGCGAGAGCCGGGATGATACCGCCCGCGAGCACCGCTTCCCGCTGCCGGGGCGAGAGGCGGTGGCGGACGGTGTACTCCTCGTCCCGGGTCGCGTTGCGGACGCGGAGGGTCGGAGCGCCGCCCGGGGCGAGGGCGTCGCGCAGACCGGACATATGCAGCCGGTCGTCGGGGCCGACGCGGTCGTAGTCGGCGGGGTCCTCGAATTCGAGCGGCAGCACACCGAAGTTGACCAGGTTCTGCCAGTGGATGCGGGCGTAGGACTTGGCGATGACGGCTCGCAGACCGAGGTAGCGCGGGGCGATGGCGGCGTGTTCGCGGGACGAGCCCTGTCCGTAGTTCGCACCGGCGACGATGAGATGCCCGGTGTCCTCCCGGACCGCCTCGGCGCGCCGCGGGTAGTCGGGGTCCAGCCGGATGAGGGTGAATCCCGCCAGCTTGGGGATGTTGGAGCGGTAGGGCAGGGCGTCCGCCCCGGCCGGGGAGATCTCGTCGGTCGAGACGTCGTCACCGGCCTTGAGGAGCACCGGGCCGTGAATGCTGTCCGGCAGCGGATCCAGCTCCGGCAGGGCGGAGATGTTGGGGCCGCGTACCAGCGGGACGCGCGCGGCCTCGTCCGGTGGCAGCGGTGGTTCCAGCATGGCGTCGTTGTTCGAGGGCGGGTCGGGGGCGTCCGGCGTGGGAGGGGCCGCCGCCGAGACGCGGTCCGCCCAGTCGCGCGGATCCACGATGGCGCCGGTCAGCGCGGAGGCCGTGGCGGTCTCCGGTGAGCACAGCCACACCGCGTCGTCCGCGGTGCCGGACCGACCGGGGAAGTTGCGCGGGAAGGTACGCAGGGAGTTGCTTCCCGAGGCCGGGGCCTGTCCCATGCCGATGCAGCCCAGACAGCCCGACTGATGGATGCGGGCACCGGCGGCGATCAGGTCGAACGTGGCGCCGAGGCGGGTCAGGTCCTGGAGGATCTCGCGGGATGTCGGGTTGATGTCGAAGCTCACCCCGGCCGGGACCTGGCGCCCGGCCACCATGGCGGCGGGGACGGCGAAGTCGCGGAATCCGGGGTTGGCGGAGGAGCCGATGACAACCTGGGCGATGGGCTCCCCGGCGGCCTCCCTGACCGGCACGACGTTTCCGGGGGACGTGGGCCGTGCGATGAGCGGTTCCAGGGACGACAGGTCGATCTCCTCGTCGAGGTCGTAGGACGCGTCCTCCTCCGCGGTGATCTCGACGAAGTCCTCGCCGCGCCCGACCCCTTCGAGGAAGCCGCGCACCGCCCCGTCCGAGGGGAAGACGGTGGTGGTGGCGCCGAGTTCCGCCCCCATGTTGGCGATGACGTGGCGGTCCATCGCGGTGAGGGAGGCCAGACCGGGGCCGTGGTACTCCAGGACACGATGGACGCCTCCCTGCACCCCGTGGCGGCGCAGCAGTTCCAGGATCACGTCCTTGGCGCTGACCCACGGTGGCAGCTCCCCGGTCAGCCGGATGCCCCAGACCTTCGGCATGGTGAGGTGGAGCGGGCGTCCGGCCATGGCGAGCGCCACCTCCAGGCCGCCGGTGCCGATCGCCAGCATGCCCAGGGAACCGGCGGCGCAGGTGTGCGAGTCGGAGCCGGCCAGGGTTTTGCCGGGGGCGCCGAAGTGGTGCATATGGGTCGGGTGGGAGACGCCGTTGCCGGGCTTGGAGAACCACAGGCCGAAGCGGCGGGCGGCCGACCGCAGGAAGAGGTGGTCCTCGGCGTTGCGCTCGTCGGCCTGGAGGATGTTGTGGTCGACGTACTGGACGCTGGCCTCGGTACGGACCCGGTCCAGGGCCAGCGCCTCCAGCTCCTGCATCACCAGCGTACCGGTGGCGTCCTGTGTCAGCGTCTGGTCCACCCGCAGCGCGATCTCCTCCCCCGGCTCCATCCGGCCGGTCAGCAGATGATCACCGATGAGCCGCTGGGTCACGGTGCCGTGCGCACGGGCACGGGGCAGATCCATGGGCCACCGCCTTTCCGGGCGGAGCGTCCGGGCCCTCCGGGCGCCCACATCGGGTACCCGGTCCGCGCCGCGTCATATTTTTTCCTGGCTCTTGACGTAAATCAGCGGGCATCCGCATGCTGTGCCCATGCCAACCAGCTCCGAGAACAGGTCGCCCATCCACAGACGCACATTGCTGGCCGGAGTCGCGGGTTCCCTGGGCGTGGCGGCGGGACTGCCCGCGGCCGCCCAGGCATCGCCCCCGGAGGCCGCCGCGATGCGGCGATACCCGTCGAACTGGCCCGAACCCGAGCCCTACGGCCTCGCGGACACCCGCCCCGACCTGTGGCCGCGCAAGGACAACTCCTTCATCCTCCCGCTCGAGCCGCGCCCCCGCGACCGGGACCGCGGCCTGGTCTGGATGCGGGACACCTACGTCAACTGCTTCGTCGTGGACGGCCGTCCGGTCTACGTGGCCACGGGCACCACCCGGGTGCCGGGGCTCACCGCCGCCGGCCCGTGGAACGACGGCATCTTCGTGTGGGTGGCCCCGTCCCTGCGGGGCCCCTGGAGGCTGGCCGACACCACCGGCATCCGGCCGGGCGCCGAGCGGGGCAAGGTGTGGTCGCCCGAGTTCGTCGGCGAGAACCGGCCCGGACGCACCGTCGTCGCCCCGTGGCAGGAGTACTGGTACGACGAGCGGTTCGGCAAGCGTGGCAATGTCTGGGCCCCGGAGCTGCACTACTTCCGCGGCACCTGGTACATCGTCGCGTGCATGGGCGACCACTCCCGGAAGGTCGGTTCGTTCCTGCTGGTGAGCGAGGGCGGGGTCGAGGGCCCGTACCGGCTCGTCGAGGGCAATCACGACAAGCCCTTCGGCGATCCGTTCATCGGGGGGCCGGATTTCATCGAGCCCGGCGCGTACCACCACATCGACGGCAGCCTCTTCTCCGAGGGCGACGACGCGTGGCTCGTGCTGCACAACAACCTGTACGCGAGGTTCCGGGACGACATGGAGGACATCGTCCCGACGACCGGCCTCCCGACGTTCCGCCAGCGGCCCTACGCCCCCGAGCCGTATCTCGAGGGTGCGTACGTGTTCAAGTACGGGGGCGCGTACTACCTCCTCCAGGCCGCGTGGAACCGGACGTCGGTCAATCCCGACGGCAGCACCCGCTACGCCTACGACCCGCCCGGTCCGGGCCGGACGCAATACCACTACGACGCCGTCATCGCCGTCTCGGACCGCTTCGAGGGGCCGTACTCCAAGCGGTGGACCGCGGGGGTCGGGGCCGGCCACAACAACGTCTTCGAGGACCACGGCGGCCGGCTGTGGGCCACGTTCTTCCGCAACCCGAACTTCGGCTACTGGTCCGACCCGTCACGCGTCGCCGACGCCGCCGTGCCCGGTGTCGTACGGCTGGAGTGGACCGGTCCGGAGGGCCGTCGGCTGTACGTCCAACGCCGCCACCGGTGAACGACCGGGCCCGTCGCCCGGGTGGCGGGGCGACGGGGCCGGGCGGGGTCAGGGGGCGTCGGCCGGGCCGTCGAGTTCCACGATGATCCGGATGCTGTCCGGGCGGGACCAGCTGGAGCTGCACATCACCGCCCGGCCGGAGGCCGCGTCCCGGCTCAGGCTCTCCACCAGCCACACCGGCCGGTTGTGCGCCGTCTCCAGCCCCTCCGCCACCTGCCGGTCCGGCAGCACACTGCTCACCCGGCACCAGGAGCGCACCGGGGTCACCCCGCACATCTGCCGCAGGATGGAGTCCAGCGACTCCACGGCGTGCACGGCCGCGTCCAGCTCCGGCAGCATGTCGATCGGGATCCACTCCTGGGACCAGCCGCTGAGCAGGCCGTCGATGTACGACTGCCGGACCAGCAGATGGACCGCGCTGCCTTCCTCGCGCTCCAGCCGCTCGGCGATGGCGCCGGTGGCCGGGACGGTGGTCACGTCGCGTACCACGGTGCGCGGCACACCGCCCGCCTCGCGGATGGTCTGGTGCATCGAGGGGACCCGGCTCTGGGAGAGCACATAGTCCAGCGGACGGTTGACGAAGGTGCCCGCGCCCCGGACCCGGCGGACCAGATAGCGGCCTTCCAGCTCCTGGAGGGCGGACCGGGCGGCCGCCCGGCTGACGCCGAAGCGGGCCGCGATCTCGTGCTCGCTGGCGACGCGGACGTCAGTCGGCTGGTCTGCTATCTCGGCGGCGAGCACCTCGGCAATCTCTGTGTAGCGGTTTCGACTGGGCACCTCGCCACTCTGGACCTCACCAGTTGTCCGGACAAGTCAGTGAAATGAACCACTCCGCTTCCAGCGGGTGAACGGTGGGAACAGTTGTCGTGTCCTCCGGCCGGGCGGATCAGGCGTACACCTTGCGCACCCAGACGGCCAGCCCCTCGATGAGCAGCACCAGCGCAAGCACCGTCAGCACGATGGTGGTGACCACCGGGAACTGCAGGACCCGGGCCGCGTTCAGCAGGTCGTAGCCGATGCCACCGGCGCCGACGATACCGAGCAGGGTCGCCGAGCGCAGATTGACGTCCAGCTGGTACAGCAGATGCCCCACCACCGCGGGCCAGGCCCGGGGCAGGACGGCCCCGAAGAACACCTGGTGCCTGCGGGCACCGGTGGCTACCAGGGCGCGGGCCGGGCCGGGCTCGGTCTCCTCCAGGGAGTCCGCCACCAGCTTGCCGAGCAGACCGACCGAGCCGACGCCGAGGGCCAGCGCGCCGGAGACCGCGCCCAGGCCGGTCACGACGACGAAGACGATCGCCAGGACCAGTTCCGGGATGGCCCGCACCAGGAGGATGACCGTGCGGAAGAACCGCGCCACCCGGGGCGACCCCACCACGTTCCGGGCCGCGAGAGTGCCCAGCGGCAGCGCCAGGACCAGCCCGATGAGGGTGCCCGCGAGCGCGATCTGGACGGTGACCCACAGATCGTCCCAGAGCTGGCCGCCGATCCCGCCGGTGCCGGGCGGCAGGAAGTCGCCCAGCGTCGGGAGGAACGACTCGGCGCCGCGCCGCAGGGTGCCCCACGACAGGCCGGAGCGCACGGCCGAGGCCACGACCAGGGCGACGGTGAGCACCAGCCAGGTGGCCCGGCGGATCCGCCGGGCGCTCCAGCGCGGCAGGCTGCGGCGCCGTACGGGCGTGGCACCGTCGGCCGGGGGCGCGTCGGCGCCCGCGGCGGCGGCGATGGTGCCGCCCGGCCGGTCGGCGCGGCGCACGCCCGGGAACACCGGCCACGAACGGCGGGGCCGCCGTCGCGCGGTGACGTCCTGGAGCAGGGTGCGCCGGATGGCGCCGGAGATCGACTCGGCGACGAAGCAGAGCAGCAGCAGGACCAGGGCGATCGCCATCGCCCGCCGGTAGTCGAGGGTGGTGATCGCCGTGGACAGCGCGTACCCCAGACCGTTGACGCCGACGAAGCCGAGCACGGCCGAGGCGCGCAGGTTGATGTCGAGGCGGTGCAGGGCGGTGGCCACCAGGGACGGCAGCGCCTGCGGCAGCACCGCGCCGGTGATCTGCTGCAGCCGCCCGGCGCCGGTCGCGCGCAGCGCGGTGCGCGGGCCCTCGTCGGTCTGCTCGACGGCGTCGGCGTACAGCTTGCCCACCATGCCGACGGAGTGGACACCGAGCGCGACCACACCCGTCATCCCGCCCAGCCCGAAGACACGGAAGGCGGCGATGGCGAAGACCACCTCGGGGACCGCGCGGCACAGCACGATCACCCCGCGCGAGGCGGCCCTGGCGGCGGTCCCCGGGGTGGTGTTACGGGCCGCCAGCAGGGCCAGCGGCACGCTGAGCACCACCGAGAGCACGGTGGCGGAGACCACGATGGCCAGCGTCTGCCAGATCAGCGAGAGCAGTTCACCGACCGGCGGGAAGTCCAGCGGGAGCGCCCGCGAGAGGAAGGCCACCGCGTTGTCGGCGCTGTCCATGAGCGTGGCGATGTTGAGCCGGAGCGCGATGAACGCCCAGACCCCGCCGCCCACGCACAGCAGCAGTGCCATGGCCGCGCCGAGCCCGGCCGCGGTGGGCCGGGCCAGGGTCCGCCGGTGCGAACGCGCCGCGCCGGGACCCGGGTCGGGGCCGCCGGGGGGCGCGGCCGCGGGATGCCGTTCGACTACCGACACTCAGTCCCCCTTCGTGAGCGCTGGGACGAGTGCGGACGCGGAGACGGGGTGGCGGGCGACGGTCGCGCCCGCCGCGACGGCCGCGGCCATGCCCTCGGCACTCTCGGCGGCCACCTCCTCGTACAGCCGCATCACCGTCGCGCGGTCGATGCCCTCGGTGGCGACGTCCATCACCACCCGGCCCGACCGCAGACCGACGATCCGGTGCGCCCAGGACAGCGCCAGATCGACCTGGTGCAGGCTGCACAGCACGGTCAGCTCCCGCTCCCGCGCCACGCGCGCCAGCAGCCGCATGACCTGGGCCGAGGACTCGGGGTCGAGGGAGGCCACCGGCTCGTCGGCCAGCAGCAGACCGGGCTCCTGCATCAGGGCGCGGGCCACCGCGACGCGCTGCTGCTGGCCGCCGGACAGGGTGTCCGCCCGCTGGAAGGCGTGCGCGGCCAGGCCCACCTGCTCCAGCCCGTCCAGTGCGCGCTCCCGCACCGCCCGCGGATAGCTGAGCAGCCCCAGCCGGGGCCCGCGCAGCGACCCGAGGGCGCCGGTGCACACGTTCTCCAGGACGCTGAGCCGGCCCACCAGATGGAACTGCTGGAAGACGAAGCCGATCCGGCGGCGCAGAGCGCGCAGCTCGGACCGGCCGGCGCGGGCCAGCGCGGTGCCGAGGACCGTGCCGTCGCCGGAGGTCGGCGGCTGGAGCCCGTCGAGCAGGGAGAGCAGCGTCGACTTGCCGGAGCCGGACAGCCCCAGCAGGGCCACGACCTCGCCGGGCCGCACCTCGAACGACACATCGTCCAGGGCGAGCAGGGAGTCGGCGCCGCTGCCGAACCGCTTCGTCAGACCGTCCAGCCGGATCACCGGCTCCCCGGCGGCGGCCGGGGAGCCGGTGACATGCGCGGCGGTCGGGGCCGGGGCCGTCACGAGCCGTCCTTGCACTGCGCGTCCTTGGTGGCATCGCAGACGGCGCGGACGCTGTCGTAGTCGGAGTCCTTCACCGCGACGAAGCCCCAGTTGTCGTCGATCTTGCAGCCGTCGCCTGAGCAGTAGCCCTTGGACTCCATGTAGTCGGCGTTGGCCTTGGTCTCGAACGCGTCGACGATCTTCTTCTGCAGGCTCGCGGTGAGGTCGGTCGAGACCGCGGCGGGCGAGCCGGGGATCTCGGTGGACTTCCAGACGGTCTTGAGCTGGCCCTTCTTGAGCTTGCCCTGCTTGATCAGATCGCTGTCCACCATGGTGTCGAACGCGAAGCCCGCGTCGCAGTCACCGGAGGCGACGGACAGCGCCGAGGCGTCGTGGCCACCCGCCATGACCTTGGTGTAGTCGCCGGGCTTCACGCCCGCCTTCAGCAGACCGGACTGCGGGTAGAGATAGCCGGACGTCGAGGTCGGGTCCACGAAACACACCTTGTGGCCCTTGAAGTCGGCGAGGCTCTTGATGTCCTTGTTGCTGCTGCGGGTGATGCCGTACGACTGGTAGCCCGGCTTCCCGCCCTTGGCGCTGACCAGCGCACCGGCCAGCTTCACCCCCACTCCGCCGTCCTTGGCGACGACGTAGGAGAGCGGACCGTAGAGCGCGACATCCACCTTGTGCGCCCGCTGCGCCTCGATGACGGCGGCGTAGCTGGTCGCCTTCTGCATCTGGACCTTCTTGCCGGTCTCGGCCTCCAGCAGTTTGACGATCGGCGCGTACTGCTGGGCGAGCGAGGTGGAGTTCTCCGACGGGATCGCCGCGACCACCAGGTTGCCGGGGTCCCGTCCCTCCGAGGTGGAGCCGTTGTCGGAGGCGCTGGCCCCGCAGGCCGTGAGCACAAGCGGCAGCAGCGCGGCAGCGAGGGGGATGCGGAGGTTGCGAGGCATGCGTCGTCCTTCGGGCGGTGGGGCGAATCGGGCCTCTCGGGGAGTGAGGGCACCGGGGATGACGCCAACCCTGCGGAGAACAGGTGTGCACACCCCGCGTCGTTGGTTACGGCCGTCTGAACGATGCGGGAGACAACGGGCGGCTTGACCGGACAACCCGGGGCGGTCCGACGCGCCACCGCGCGCCAGGGCCGGGCCCCGGCGTGCGGGCCCGGCCCTGGCGTACGGCTTCGGTGCGCGTCCTCGGTGCGCCGGTCTTCGGCCGCGCCGGTCTTCGATGCGCGTCTTCGGTGTGCTGGTCACCGCCCGTCGCCGTCGCTGCTTTCGCCGGTGGCGTCGTTCGCGTCGTCCTCGCCCTCCTCCAACAGGCCCGCCGCCGCGCCCACGATGCGCGGGTCGGGGGTGCCGACGACCTCCTCGTCCTTGTCGGAGTAGTCGAAACGGGCGAGCACACTGCGCATGGCCTCCACCCGCGCCCGCTTCTTGTCGTTGCTCTTGACCACCGTCCAGGGCATCAGGCCATGATTCGGCGCCGTGCCACCCGGGTGGACCGGCCATGGATCAGCCGTCTCACCCGGTCGGACGCCGCTGTGCGGCCATGTGCCGCGGGTCCGGCGACCGTTGAGGAGCCAAAGCCCTCAAGGGAAGCGAGAACACCATGGCGGCGTCTCCGGCTCTCGGCTCCGGACGGATCCGCACACGTGCCGTGGCGGCCGGGTGCGCTGTCGCGGCGTGCGCGGCGGTGGCGGCCCCGGCCGCCGCGGAGGACGACGCGGCGGCCCGTAAACCCACGGTGGTCCTGATCCATGGCGCGTTCGCGGACGGCTCCAGCTGGAACGGTGTCATCCAGCGGCTGGAGCGCCGCGGCTATCCCGTCGTCGCCCCCGCCAACCCGCTGCGCGGCCTCACCACCGACTCCGCGTACATCGCCTCCGTCCTGGACAGCGTCAAGGGCCCGCTCGTGCTGGTGGGCCACTCCTACGGCGGCTCGGTCATCAGCGTGGCCGCGGCGGGGAACTCCCGGGTGAAGTCGCTGGTGTACGTGTCCGCGCTGATGCCCGACAAGGGGGAGAGCGGGCAGTCGCTGGCCGCCCGGTACCCCAGCGAACTCGCCACCGCCACCAGGGCGGTGCCCTACCGGGCCGGTGGCGGGGTGCGGGGCACGGATCTGTACCTCAAGCGGGACAAGCTCCACCGGGTCTTCGCCGCCGATCTGCCGGCGAGTACGGCGAGGCTGCTGGCGGTGACCCAACGGCCCGCCAGTACGGCCGCGTTCTCGGAGAAGGCCAAGGCGGCGGCGTGGCGGCAGATCCCGTCCTGGTTTCTCGTCGCCCGTCAGGACAAGACCATCAACCCCCGGCAGGAGCGCTTCGAGGCCAAGCGCGCCCACTCGCACACCGTGGAGATCAACTCCTCCCACGTGGCCATGATCGCCCACCCCCAGGCGGTCACCGACCTCATCGTCAAGGCCGCCACGGCCACCGGTTCGGCCCGGCCGTCGCCCGCGGGCAACGCCTCCGGCTCCCGCACCCGGGCGGAGTCCCGGCCCGCCGACACGGCCGTCGCGTGGGTGACCGCGGGCGCGGCGGCGCTGCTCCTGGGCGGTAGCGCCCTCCTCGTCGGCCGCCGAGGCCGGCGTCCGCGCTGACCGGCTGCCGACGACCGCCGGCAGGTGTCCGGCGAGCCGGCGCGAACCCCTTACAGCCACCCGCGCTCGCGGGCGATCCGCGCCGCCACATGGCGGTTCTCCGCGCCGAGTTTGGCCGCGGCGGCGGAGAGGTAGTTGCGCACCGTCCCGGGCGACAGCGCGGCGCGGGACGCGATCTCCGCCACCGGTGCCCCGTCCTCGGCCAGCGACAGCATCTCCGCCTCGCGGGGAGTGAGGGGCGACTCGCCCGCGGCGATCGCGTCCGCCGCCAGTTCGTGGTCCACGTAGCGGCCGTCCGTGTGCACCGTACGGATGATCTCGGCCAGTCGCCGCGCGGACACCGTCTTGGGCACGAAGCCGCGCACGCCCGCCGCCAGCGCCTGTTTCAGCGCCCCGGCCCCGGCATGGCTGGTGACGATCATCGAGGCGCACTCCGGCACCTCCTCGCGCAGCAGCGCCGCCACCGACACCCCGTCGTGTCCGGGCATCCGCATGTCCAGGACGGCCACGTCGGGGCGGTGCGCGCGGGCCATGGCCAGTGCCTCGTCGCCCGATGCGGCCTCCGCCACCACGGTGATGTCGTCCTCCAGCGCGAGGAGGGAGGCGAGCGCGCCCCGGATGAGGTGTTCGTCGTCGGCCAGCAGAACCCTGATCATTCGGCCGTCTCCCACGGAATCGTCGCGGTCAGTCGGAAGGTCCCGTCCGGGTGCCGTTCGGTGGACAGGGCGCCGTCCACCTCGGCCAGGCGCTCGCGCAGCCCCGGCAGACCGCTGCCGGTGCCCGGTCGGGGGTCCGGGTCCGCCCCGTCGTTCTCCATCAGCAGTGCCACCGAGCCCGAGATCGTGGTGCGCACCGACACCTCGCAGCGGGACGCGCCCTGCGCATGGCGCAGCACGTTCGTCGTTCCCTCGCGGACCACCCAGCCGAGCGCCACCTGCGTCCGGGCGGGCAGCCGCGCCGCCGGGCCGTTCTCGATCCGGCAGTCGATCCCGGCCGCTTCGAGGACGGACCGGGCACCGGCCAGTTCGGCGTGCAGATCGGCGGTGCGGTAGCCGCGCACCACCGCGCGGATCTCCCGCTGTGACTCCTGCGCGATCCGCTGCACCTCCTCCATCTGGGCCACCGCCTCCTCCCGGCCCCGGCGGGCCAGTTCCACCGCGAGCTCGCTCTTCAGCGCCACCACCGCGAGGTTACGGCCCAGCACATCGTGCAGATCGCGGCCGAACCGCAGCCGCTCCTCCGCCACCGCCAGCCGTGCCTGCGTCGCCCGCGCCCTGGCCAGCTCCTCGATCAGCCGCACGCTCCACCCCGAGACCCGTAGCGCGATGGCCATGAACGGAACCATGAGCAGGCCGGCGCCGATCACGAGGGCCAGCGACCCGCCCGACAGCCCGCTGGCCGCCGCCGCGCCGAGCGCCACCACCGGCACCGCCCCGACCACCATCGCCCCGGCGCGACGCGGCAGCGCCAGCATCGGCGGACCGGCGTAGTACATCAGCAGCCAGACCAGATACGCCGCCAGGTTCCCGCCGTGGATGCGTCCGGTGGCCAGCAGCGCGCAGCCCAGGGCGGCCATGGCCACGGTGACGGCGGCGTACAGCGCGACCAGCCAGACCGGGCGCGGTCCGGCGCCGAGGTAGTGGAGCAGGGCGGCGCGGGAGAGCCGCGCCTGGACGGCGACGTGCACCGTGCCCACGCCCGCCACCAGGGCCAACCCGAGCGTGCCGGCCTCCGTCGTCGCGATCCAGAACGCCCACAGCGCCGCCTCGGTGGCGGCGAGGAAGACGACGGTGGCGAGCGTGTAGCGGCGGTAGCGCTCGGGGCCGTCCGGGCCCCCGAACCGCTCCACCCAGACATCCACGCTCATACTCATCGTCTCCATCACCTTCGGTTCCGCCGTCCTCAACCCCGCGGTCCCCAGCGGAACCACCGACGCACACCGAACACTGCCAGGCCCGTCCAGGCCAGCGCGAGGAGCGCCGCCCGAAGCTGGTCCAGACCGTCCAGGTCGCCCGTCCAGCCGCCCCTCAGCAGGTCCATCACCGGCGAGAACGGCAGCCAGGCGGCGATGTCGGCCATCGTGTCCGGCATCACCGCACGCGGCGCGTAGACCCCGGAGGCGGCCATGGTCACCAGCAGGAACGGCAGGAACGTCAGCTGTGCGCTCTCCGCGGTCCGGGTGAACGCCGCCGTCAGCGCTCCCGCGGCCACCAGCATGGCCACGCCGACGAGCAGGCCGAACACCGCCAGATGCGGGGCGGCCGGCGCGTCCGCGTCCAGGAACACGGTCATCCCGATCGCCAGCAGCACGGACTGCACGACCGCCAGCAGGAACGCCGGGAGGGCGCTGCCGGCCAGGATCTCCCAGTCGCGCACCTCGCCGCTGCGCAGCCGCTTCAGTACGAGGGTCTCGCGGCGCAGCACATACACGCCGACCAGGTTGGTGTACACGGAGAAGAACAGCGCCATCGCCAGCGCGGCGGGCAGCATGACGGTGGCCACCGACAGGCCGGTGCCGCCCAGGTCCAGCTCCTTGACCACGCCGCGCATCGCGAAGGCCATGACGCTCGGCAGGACCACCGCGGTGACCAGGGACGCCTTGCTGCGCGCCAGCAGCGTCAGCTCGGCGCGGCCGAGGGCGGTCAGCCGGTCGACGGCGGTGACCCGGGTGGACGTGGCCGCGTGGGTGCGTCCCGTACGGGCTGCTGACGTCGTCATCGTGCCCCCTCGCTCTCCAGGCCCTTCGCGATCTCCATGAACGCCTCCTCCAACGTGGCCGACCGGGCGTCGAACCCGCGCAGCGCCACGTCCTTGTCCCGGGCCCACAGCAGCAGCGCAGTCGCCGTGCGCTGAAGGTCGGCGGTCTCCAGCCGGACCGTACGCCCGGTGTTCTCCTGCCTGGTCACCCCCAGCGGTGCCAGCGGTGGCAGATCGCCGATGAAGTAGTCCAGGGGCAGCTCGAAGCTCATCCGCGAGGGCCGCTCGGCGACCACGTCGGCGACCCGGCCCGAGGTGGCGATCCGCCCGGCGTGCATGATCGCCAGCCGGTCGGCCAACTGCTCCGCCTCCTCCAGGTAGTGGGTGGTGAGCAGCACGGTCGTGCCCTGCTCCGTCAGCTCCCGGATCAGCTCCCAGGTCTCGTGGCGGGACTGCGCGTCCAGGCCGGTCGTCGGCTCGTCCAGGAACAGCACCTCCGGCCGCCCCAGCAGGGCCAGGGCGAGATCGAGGCGGCGGCGCTCGCCACCGGAGAGCTGCTTGACCCGCGCCGCCCGCCGCTGGGTCAGCCGGGTCAGCTCCAGGGCCTCGGCCACGGGACGGGCGCCGCTGGTGCACCCCGCCCACATGCGCGCGGTCTCGGTGACCGTGAGCTCGGTGGGGAAGCCGCCCTCCTGGAGCATCACCCCGATCCGGGGGCGTACGGCGGCGCGGTCGCGGTACGGGTCGGCGCCCAGCACCCGAACCGACCCGGAGGTGGGGGTGGCCTGCCCCTCCAGGACCTCGAGGGTGGAGGTCTTACCGGCCCCGTTGGTCCCCAGGAGCGCGAAGAGCTCGCCACGGGCGACCGTGAGGTCGATGCCGCGCACGGCCTCGAAGCCCTTGTAGTGCCGCCGTAGGTCGGCGGTCTCGATGACGGTGTCCATGCCTTCCAGGTTTCCGGCACGGCGGGTCCGGGAGGAGTGCGGTGTGTCATGAGTCCGCATGACAGATGTCATGCGGACTCATGAGATGGCGTCACGCGGACCCATGACGTGGCGTCATGCGAACACATGACATGGCGTCAGATGCCGCGGAGGGCGTCGGTGAGCGCCTGGTCGAGGATGGCGACACCACGGGCGATCTCGTCGTCGCTCGCGGTCAGCGGGGGCGCGATCCGGAAGGTGCCGCCCATGCCGGGCAACTGGACGATGTTCATGTGCAGCCCGAGCTCGAAGCAGCGCCGGGTGACGGCCGCGCCGAGCCGGTCGGCGCCACCGGCGCCCAGCACCTGGTCGCCGACCAGCTCCATGCCCAGCAGCAGCCCGCGGCCGCGGACGTCCCCGACGACATCGTGGCGGGTGGCGAGCTCATCGAGCTGACCGCGCAGTGCCGTGCCGAGTTCGCGCGCACGCTTGTCGAGGTGGTCGCGGACCAGAACGTCGAGGACGGTGTTGCCGACGGCCGCCGGCAGCGGGTCGCCGGCGTGGGTGGTGAAGAACAGGAACCCCCGGTCGTACGCCTGCTGCTCGATCTCCGGGCTGGTCACCACGGCGGCCAGCGGCAGCCCCGCGCCGAGCGTCTTGGACAGCGTGAGGATGTCCGGGACGACGCCCTCGTGTTCGAAGGCGTACCAGTCGCCGGTGCGGCACAGCCCGGTCTGCGCCTCGTCGAGGATCAGCAGCATGCCCCGCTCCCGGCACTTCCGGGCCAGGGCGGCGAGATAGCCCGGCGGGAGTTCGATGACGCCACCGGAGCTGAGGATCGGCTCGACCAGGCAGGCGGCGAGACTGCCGACCGACTGGGCGTCGATGAGGTCGAAGCCCAGGTCGAGCTGGCGGCGCCAGTCGAGCGCGCCCTCGGCGTCGACGATGTCGGGGTGGAAGCGGTCCGGTACCGGCAGTGCGAAGTTGCCCGGCGCGGCGGGTCCGTAGCCCTTGCGCCCGGCGCTGTAGGTGGCGTTCGCGGCGGCCTGGGTCATGCCGTGCCAGGACCGGGCGAACGAGACGATCTCATGGTGGCCGGTGACGAGTTTCGCCATCCGCACCGCGGCCTCGTTCGCCTCCGCGCCGGTGGTCAGGAGCAGCGCCTTGTCGAGGGGGTCGGGCAGGGTCTCGGCGAGCCGCCGGGTGAGGTCGATGACCGGGCGGCTGAGCATACCGCTGTGCAGATGGTCGAGGTGGGCGACCTGCTCGCGCACCGTGGCGACGATCTCCGGATGTGAGTGGCCGAGGATCGCACTCATCTGGCCGGAGGTGAAGTCGAGCAGCTCGCGGCCGCTCTCGGTGAACACCGATGTGCCCGCGGCGCGGGCGATGACCTCGGGGGTGAACGCGGCTCGGCCGGAGTAGCGGATGAGGTGGCGCTCCACGGCGCCACCGGCAGTCTCGGGATCCATACGAACGACGTTAGGGATGCACCACTGCGCGCGTCCATCGCACAGATCCGACCGTTCTGTTCGCTGAAACCGCACAGCGGAACCGTAGTATCGGGCCCATGCTCAACTCGGGTCGGCTGCGGCTGCTCAGCCTGCTGGAAACCCTGGGCACCGTGCGCGCGGTCGCCGAGACGCTGCACCTGAGCGCGTCGACGGTGTCCCAGCAACTGGCGGTCCTGGAGACCGAGACCCGCTGCCGGCTGATCGAGCGGACCGGGCGCACGGTGCGGCTGACCCCGGCCGGACTGCTGCTGGCCCGCCGGGGCCGGGAGATCCTGGACCAGATGGCGGAGGCCGAGGCCGAGCTGCACGCGCTGAACGACGAGCCCATCGGCACCGTCCGGCTCGGGGCGTTCCAGAGCGCGATCTACACCTTCGCGGTCCCGGCGGCGACACGCCTGGCCACCACCCATCCACGACTGCACCTGGAACTGATCGAGCTGGAGCCGCACGAGGGCGGACCGGCCCTTCGCGCGGGCGAGGCGGACGTCATCGTCACCACCACCGACTACGTCGGCCTCTCGTGGGGCGCGGACCTCGAGGTCATCCCGCTGGGAACCGACCCGATCGTGCTGGTGCTGCCGCGCGACCACCCGCTCACCAGCCGTACGACGGTGAACCTGGCGGCGTGCGCGGAGGAGACCTGGGCGTGTGACCGACCGCAGTCGTACATGGCGGACCTGACCGTGCGGCTGTGCCGTGAGTCGGGGTTCGAACCCCGGGTGGCCTGCCGGTTCAGCAACTATCTGATGCTGCTGCGACACGTCGAGTCGGGCCGGTCGATCACTCTGCTGCCCGCCCTCGCCATCACCCCGGACCACGCCGTGGCCACCCGCGAGCTGAGCACACCGGTGCACCGCAACATCACCATCGCGGTGCGGCGCGGTACGACGCAGCGCGCCGCGGTGAACGCGGTCGTGGCGGCCCTGCGCGACCACCCCGAGATCCCGGCCCTGTCCGCCCCGAACCAGCGGAACCAGCACCCCGCCCGGGACCGCTGACGGCCGGGCGCTCGGGCGCTCGGGCGCTCGGGGATGGCGTGGCCGCCCGGTCCGGCCGGCTATCGCCGCCGCTCGGACGGGCTCGGCTCGGTGTTGCGGGGCGGTCAGGTCCAGCAGGAGGACGGCGTCGTGGTCGGGGGCTGTCGGGGTCGGTTCCGGCGAGGGCGCGCAGCCGGGCGACGCAGCCGCGGATCTGGTTGTCAGTTCATGGAGCAGCGGGCCACCGGCAAGGGCCCGGCGGAGTGGTTCAGACGACGACCGGCCGGAGACCACCTGGCTGGAGCACAGCACCGACGAGCAGTACGGCGCCGAGCGCACCCGTAGCCACTGACCGGCGCTCCACCATCCGCTGCCAGGCCGTGGCCCGTTCGCGCCCACGGCCCGGCGGGCGGGGCGTGATACTTTCGGTGCCGCCGTGCGCTGCCGCGAACCGAGGAGGTGAGACCGATCAACGCTGTGACAGATCGGGCCCCCTTCTCCCGCATGGCCTAGGGAGTGCCCGTAGAAGGCATCCCGAAAGGCTTGCGACGCAATGCGCTTCATCTCTGAAATGCCGTACGGCGAAACGTCGTCCGACGGTGTCCGCGAACAGCTCTTCACCCTCGGCGAGATTCCCGGCGTGCTGTGGACGCCGCAGGGCGCCGCCGGTACCCGCCCCCTGATCCTGCTGGGGCACGGCGGCGGTCAGCACAAGAAGGCCCCGGACATCCTGGCCCGTGCCCACCGCTTCGTGGCCGAGTGCGGTTTCGCGGCGGTGGCGGTCGATGTGCCGGGACACGGCGACCGGCCACCGCACGAGGAGTACCACCGGATCGCCACCGAGAACCAGGCGCGTGTGGCGGCCGGAGCGGAACTGGCCCCGCTGATAGCCGACTTCCAGGCGCTCGTGGCCCGCCGGACCGTCCCGGAATGGCGGGCGGTCCTGGACGCGGTCCAGCGACTCGATCACGTCGGCGCCGGTCCGGTGGGCTACTGGGGAATCTCGCTGGGCTGCGGGCTCGGCGTCCCGTTCGTCGCCGCCGAACCCCGGGTCCGCGCGGCGGTACTGGGCCTGGGCGGAGCCCTGGCCTCGGCCGAGGCCGCCGCGCGGATCACCGTCCCGGTGGAGTTCCTGGTGCAGTGGGACGATGAGCGGGTGCCGCGTGACCAGAGCCTGGCGCTCTTCGACGCCTTGGCCTCGGCCGAGAAGACACTGCACGCCAACCCCGGCGCACACGGCGAGGTCCCGGCCTTCGAGCTGGACAGCACGCTGAGGTTCTTCGCCCGGCACCTCGTCTGAGTCTGGGACCTCGTCTGAGTCTGGGACCTCGTCTGAGGCCTCGTCTGAGACCTTGCCTGAGACCGACGAAGGGCTTGCCGAGCGCGTCGGTGAGCTCGTCGTCGGCTTCCAGGTCGGCTGCTCCGGCGTGCGCGGCCGTCCGCGGGCCGGGGCGCGGCCGTCGCCCAGCCCCCGGCGCCGCCGTCGCCCGGCACCCACCGCGCCCGGGGCTACATTTGAGCACGAACGAATCACCCGGCGGCCCAGGCCGCCCGAAGCCGAGGAGGATCCACCGTGTCCGGGCGCCGCCGATCCATCGCCGAGACCGAACAGGCCGTCCAGGAACGCCTCGGCGGCTTCGAGTTGCAGCGTGAACAGATGGCCGCGGTCGCGAACATCCACCGCGCCGCCGCGGCCGTCCGCCAGCACCTGGAGAACTCCGCGCTGCGCCCGCACGATCTGACCTGGACCGGCTTCGTGGTGCTGTGGGTGCTGTGGATCTGGGGTGAGGCCGAGACCTGGTCGGTCGCGGAAGAGGCGGGCATCTCCAAGGGGACGCTGACCGGGATCGCGCGCACCCTCGAGTCGCGTCACCTCGTGGCCCGCGCGCCCCACCCGGAGGACGGGCGGCGCGTGCTGCTCTCGATCACCCCCGAGGGCGAGGAGCTCATGGAGCGCCTCTTCCCCGCGTTCAACGCCGAAGAGGCGTTCGTCGCCACGCCGCTGAGCGCCGAGGAGTGTCTGCGGCTGGCCAACGGGCTGCGTGCCATCGTGGCGCAGTTGGAGGAGCACGGCGAGGAGCGCCGACGGCAGCTGCTCGACGGAAGGGATCTCGCCCCGCGACGTTCGGGCCGCCGCTCGCGCCCGTGACCGCGGCCCGGACACCTCCCCGGAGCGGTTCCCCAGGCCCCGGCCGCCTGGGCGACCTTGACCCGGCCCCGCGGCACGGCTAGCTTGTTTGGGATCAAATAAAATGGAGGACCGGGACATGCCCCAACGGCCGGACACAGCCGTGAGCGCGCCCGCGGCGGCATCGCCGAGGCCGCCGTGGCCGCCGCCAGGGCCGCCTTCCCCGGCTGGGCCGCCACTCCCCCGGCCGAGCGCGCCCACGTCCTCCACGCCATCGCCGACGGCGCCGGGGAGCGCCTCGAAGAGCCGGCGATCGTCGGCACCGACGCCGGTTCGATGCTCCGGGTGAAGGGGTCCGACACCCTGCGCCCGCTGGGGCCGGGGCTGGTCACCGACTGGGAGTTCCGCGGCATCCGCCCGCCCGAGCGGCCCTGACCGCACCAGCGGCCCCGAACAGAACCTCCGGCCCGACCAAGGAGTGGACCACATGGATCTGAATGCCTGGCTCGCCACGGCCGTGGCGTCGAACGCCGACTGGGTGAAGAGCTTCGGCCCCTACCAGGCCCATCCGGCGCTGGCGGTCGACGACGACCGGTTCGCCGCCGCGTTCGAGGTCTTCACCGAGCGGCTCAAGGACAACTACCCCTTCTTCCACCCCCGTTACGCGGGCCAGATGCTCAAGCCGCCGCATCCGGCGGCGGTCGTGGGCTACCTCACGGCGATGCTGATCAATCCCAACAACCACGCCCTGGACGGCGGTCCGGCCACCGCCGAGATGGAGCGGGAGGCCGTCCAGCAGCTCGCCACGATGTTCGGCTACGACACCCACCTCGGCCATCTGACCACCAGCGGCACCATCGCCAACCTCGAGGCGCTCTTCGTGGCGCGCGAACTGCACCCCGGCAAGGGCGTGGCCTACAGCACCGAGGCCCACTACACCCACGGCCGGATGTGCGGTGTCCTGGGGGTGGAGGGCCATCCGGTCCCGGTGGACGACCTCGGGCGGATCGATCTCGACGCGCTGGAGCGGGTCCTGCGGACCGGCCGCGTCGGCACCGTCGTGCTCACCGCGGGCACCACCGGGCTCGGGGCCGTCGAACCGATCCACGAGGCGCTGGCGCTGCGCGAGCGCTACGACGTGCGCATCCACGTCGACGCCGCCTACGGCGGCTTCTTCACCCTGCTGGCCGGGGCGCCGGGCCCCGAGGGCCTGCCCGAGGAGCCGTGGCGGGCCATCGCCGAGGCGGATTCCATCGTCGTGGACCCGCACAAGCACGGCCTCCAGCCGTACGGCTGCGGCGCCGTGCTGTTCCGCGATCCCTCGGTGGGCCGGTTCTATCTGCACGACTCGCCGTACACGTACTTCACCTCCGAGGAGTTGCACCTCGGCGAGATCAGTCTGGAGTGTTCCCGCGCGGGCGCCGCGGCCGCCGCCCTGTGGCTCACGTTCCAGCTGATACCGCCCACCCGGGAGGGGCTGGGGCAGTCGCTCGCGGCGGGCCGGCGGGCGGCGCTGCGCTGGGCCGAACTGATCGAGGGTTCGGAGCGTCTGGAGCTTTACCAGGCCCCGGAGCTGGACATCGTCAGCTACTTCCCGGTGACCGAGCCCGCCACGCTGTCGCAGATCGACGCGGCCAGCAACCGCGTCCTCCAGGAGGGGATGACGGACAGCGACGACCCCGTCTTCGTGAGCACGCTCCGCGTCGGCGCCGATCGCCTGACCGCCCTCCATCCGAAGCTCGTCCGGGACGCCGACGGGGCCCGCGTCCTGCGGAGTGTGCTGATGAAGCCGGAGTCCGAGGGCTATGTCGTCCAGCTCCACGAGCGTCTGGAGCGGCTCGCGCGTCCGTGACGGCCGCCCCCGCACCGTCTGCGACGATCTCCGCGTGGACTACCCGAACGACCAGGCCCCCGGCGCCCCCGTCCGCTCCGGCATCCCGGAGCACGGCCGGGTGCCCAAGTACTACGCCGTCAAGGCGCGTATCGCCCTGCTCGTCGACGAGTTGGGCGAGGGCGCGCCCATCCCCACCGAACGCGACCTCTCCGAGCGGTTCGAGGTCGCGCGGGAGACGGTCCGGCAGGCACTGCGCGAGCTGGTGCTCGAGGGAAAGCTGCGGCGGCAGGGCCGTGGGACGGTGGTGGCGGGGCCCAAGCTGGCGCAGCCGCTGTCGCTGGCCAGCTATACGGAGGGCGTACGGCGCCAGGGGCGCACCCCCGGCCGTTCGCTCGTCACCCTGGACCGCTTCCCCTGCCCCGACGCGCTCGCCGCCGAGACCGGTCTGACCCGGGGCGAGCCCGTCTGGCACCTGGAGCGGGTGCTGCTCGCGGACGACGAGCGGGTCGGGCTGGAGAGCACGTATGTGGCCGCGGCGCGGGTGCCCGATCTGAACACCGCCTTCGATCCGGACTCGTCCTTCTACGCCCATCTCGCCGAGCGGGGCATCGCCTTCGGGGACGCCGACGAGCGGATCGAGACCGTGCTCGCCACGCCGCGCGAGGCCCTGATCATCGGCACCCCGCCGGCCCTTCCGATGCTGCTCATCCACCGTGTCTCACGGGACACCGAGGGCCGTCCGCTGGAGCGGGTACGAACGCTGTACCGGGGTGACCGGTTCTCGTTCACGACCCATCTGCGCGGCTGAAAAATACCCCTTTAACCCCTCTTGCGACATCACGAAAGGATAACGGGTCTAGTCCAAACGTGGCGCCCGGTTCACGCTTTCGCTGTCAGCCGGATGTCTCCGGTTCCCCGATGCGATGGAGCGTGACGGAC
The DNA here is from genome assembly GCF_024505145.1 of Streptomyces rugosispiralis. Lineage (GTDB taxonomy): Bacteria > Actinomycetota > Actinomycetes > Streptomycetales > Streptomycetaceae > Streptomyces > Streptomyces rugosispiralis. The sequence continues at coordinate 285,330 of NZ_JANIAA010000003.1, forward strand.
GTGAGAGTGATAGTCGTCGGAGCCGGCGTGGTGGGCACCATGCACGCCTGGCATGCGGTGGAACGCGGCCATGAGGTCGTACAGATCGAGCGCGAGACGGAGGCCCGCGGCGCCTCGTTGCGCAACTTCGGCCAGATCTGGGTGAGCGGCCGGGCGGGCGGCGAGGAACTGGACACCGCGCTGCGGGCCCGGGAGCTGTGGGAGGAGATCGGCGGCCGGGTACCGGCGCTGGGCTTCCGCCCGAACGGCTCCCTGACCCCGATCCGCGGCGAGCTGGAGCGGGCCGTGGCCAACGCCGCCGTGGCCCGCACGGACGCCGCCGCGCGTGGCTACCAGCTGCTGACCCCGGACGAGGCGCGGGCCCTGAACCCCGCCCTGCGCGGGGAGTTCGACGCCGCCCTGTACTGCGAGCGGGACGCGGCCGTCGAGCCGCGCACCGCCCAGGTCGCCCTGCGCGCCGAGCTGCGGAAGGCCCCCGGGTACACCTTCCTGCCCGGCCGCGAGGTCCGGGAGGTGATCGGTGAGCGGGCCGTCCGCGACGACCACGGCGAGGTGCACACCGGTGACACCGTCGTGCTGTGCACCGGCGCCTGGCTGGGCGGTCTGGTGCGCGAGCTGGCCGGTCCGGACCTGCCCGTACGGCGCGTCCGGCTCCAGATGATGCAGACCGACCCGCTCGGCGAGCCGCTGCCCACCTCGGTCGCCGACGCCGACAGCTTCCGCTACTACCCGGCGTACGCCTCCCCCGCCCTGGACGAGCTGAACGGGCGGCAGCCGCAGGCCGACACGGCCGCCGAGCACCGCATGCAGCTGCTGATGGTGCAGCGCGCCGACGGCGGGCTGACCATCGGCGACACCCACGAGTACGAGCACCCCTTCGCCTTCGACACCCTCGAGGACCCCTACGACCACCTCACCGATGTCGTGGAGTCCCTCCTCGGCCGCCCGCTGCCGAAGGTCCGGCGCCGCTGGGCCGGGGTGTACGCGCAGTGCACCGACACCAGCCGGGTCGTGCACCGCCGGCGGGTGCGCGACGGGGTCTGGCTGGTCACCGGGCCCGGCGGGCGCGGTATGACCTGCTCGCCCGCGATAGCCGAAACCACCGCGAACGAGCAGGGCTGGTGACACCCATGACCACCACGAACACCATGACCGGCGGCATCCGCCTGGTGGCCCTCGACATGGCCGGTACCACCGTCGCCGACGGCGGCCTGGTCGAGCGCGCCTTCGACGCAGCCGCCGGTGAGCTGGGCGTCGAGCCCGGCACCCCCGGCCACGCCGAGAAGCTGGACTATGTGCGCGCCACCATGGGCGAGTCCAAGATCTCGGTCTTCCGCCATCTGTTCGGCGCCGAGGAGCTGGCCCAGCGCGCCAACGCCGCCTTCGAGCGGGCGTACGGCGAACTCGTCGACGGCGGTCTGATCGCCCCCGTCCCCGGCGCCCGCGAGGCCGTCGAGGAACTCGCCGCCGACGGCCGCACCGTCGTCCTCACCACCGGCTTCGCCCGTGTCACCCAGGACGCCATCCTGGACGCGCTCGGCTGGCGCGGTCTGGTGCCGCTCACCCTGTGCCCCGCCGACGCGGGCGGGCGCGGGCGGCCGTACCCGGACATGGTGCTGGAGGCGTTCCTGCGGACCAAGGCCGCGGAGGACGTGGCGCGGGTGGCCGTCGTCGGCGACACCTCCTACGACGTGCTCAGCGGGGTACGGGCCGGGGCGGGGCTGGTCGCCGGGGTGCGCACCGGGGCCCACGGTGACGAGGCGTTCCGCGCGGCCGGGGCGACCCACGTACTGGACTCGGTGGCCGGCCTTCCCGCCCTGCTGCGGGAAGTCGGCTGATGGATCCGCTTCGAGGGCTTCGAGCCCGGCCGGGACGGCATCCGGAAGAACCTCCCGTCCCGCACCGACGCCCGGAAGCCGGCCACCGGCAGCCGAGTCCGCGGTCAGCCGGGACGGACCACATAGGTGGCGCCCGCGTTCGCGGTGAAGGCCGTGACCCCCGGCTCCGGCCGGGTGGTGGCGACGGGTGCGTCCCCGGAGGTCACCCGCACGGCCCTCGCCGTCCGCAGCCGCGTCGGCCCTCCGGCCCGTGCCAACAGCCGCGCCTCGCCCAGCGCCCCGCCCCGCCAGCTGACGTCCACCTCGAAACCGCCCCGCGCCAGCAGGCCCCGGACGCTGCCGTCCGGCAGGTTCGGCGGGAGGGCGGGCAGCAGATGCAGCTCGTCGTGCTGGCTCTGCAGCAGCCATTCGGTCACCCCGGCGCAGGCGCCGAAGTTGCCGTCGATCTGGAACGGCGGATGCAGATCGAAGAGGTTGGGGGCGGTGCGCTCGGGGGTCAGCAGATCGGTCAGCAGCTTGTAGGAGCGGTCCCCCTCCTGGAGCCGCGCCCAGAAGTTGATCTTCCAGGCGAGCGACCATCCGGTCCCCGCGTCACCGCGCTGTACGAGGGTGGTGCGCGCCGCGGCGAACAGGTCCGGGGTGCGCGTCCGGCTGATCTGGTTGCTCGGATGCAGCCCGTACAGATGGGAGACATGGCGGTGCTGCTGTTCGGGGGCGCCCGCGTCCCAGTCCTGCTGCCACTCCTGGAGCTGGCCCCGCGCGCCGACCTTCATGGGGGCGAGCCGCCCGCGCGCGGCGAGCACCTGGTCCCGGAAGGCGGCATCGGTGCCAAGGAGGTCGGCGGCCGCAGCCACGGCGCCGAACAGGTCGCGCAGCAGTTGCGTGTCCATCGTCGGCCCGGCGCACAGCGAGCCGCCGCCCCCGCCGTGGTGGGCGTTCTCCGGGGAGACGGAGGGGCAGGTGACCAGCGCGCCCGTGGTCGGATCGGTCACCAGCGCGTCGAGGAAGAACTCCGCCGCGCCCTTGAGTACGGGGTAGCGCGCCCGCAGTTTCGCCGTGTCGCGGGTGTACCGGTAGTGCTCCCAGATGGCCATGGACAGCCATGCGCCGCCCATGGGCCACATGCCCCAGAAGGCGCCGTCCACGGGCGCGGTGCCGCGCCAGGCGTCGGTGTTGTGGTGGGTGACCCAGCCGTCCGCGCCGTACTGGGTGCGCGCCGTGGACCGCCCGGCCACGGCCAGCTCGTCGAGCAGGGCGAAGACCGGGTCCCAGCACTCCAGGAGGTTGGCGGGGGCGGCCGGCCAGTAGTTCATCTCGGTATTGATGTTGATGGTGTACTTCGAGCCCCAGGGCGGGCTCGTCAGGTCGTTCCAGATGCCCTGGAGATTGGCCGGCTGGGTGCCGGGGCGGGACGCGGCGATGAGCAGATAGCGACCGTACTGGAAGTGCAGCTCGACCAGTTGCGGATCACCGCCGGAGGCGAAGCGGGCGACCCGCTCGTCGGTGGGCAGGGCCGCCGCGTCGCTGGTGCCCACGTCCAGCGAGGTGCGGCGGAACAGCGCGCGGTGGTCCTCGACATGGCGGCCGCGCAGTTGTCCGTACGGGCGGATCGCCGCCGGGTTGAGGTCCCCGGCCGCCCGGCCTGCCGCGTCGCCATGGGCGTTCTCCCAGTTCACATAGGTGGTGCCGATGGCCACCAGGACGGTGGCCGCGTCGGCGCCCCGGACGGTGACGGACCCGCCCGCGCTGGTGGTGGTGCCGCCCTCGGCGAGCACCCGCACCAGCGCTCGGAATCCCACCGCGCCGTCCACCCCACCCGTGGCGTCGCCGGTCCCGTCGAGCGCGGCGGTGAGCGGGTCGGGCGAGGACGGGGAGGTGTGCAGCGGACTGTCGAACGTGGCGCCGAAGGACAGGGCGCCCTTCTTCGAGGCGGACAGCCGGACGGCGATGACGCGGTCGGGGGCGCTGGCGAACGCCTCGCGGGTGTACGTCACACCGTCGCGGGTGTAGGTGGTGGTGGCGATCGCGGAGTCCAGGTCCAGCTCCCGCCGGTAGCCGGCCACCGGGCCGCCGGTCGGCAGCTTCAGGAGCAGGTTGCCGACGGTCTGGTACTGGGCCTGGCCACCGGGCACACCGAGGAAGTCGGAGTTGATCAGCGTCTCGGCCTCGGGCCACTTTCCGTCGAAGACGAGCTGCCGGATGCGGGGCAGGGCGGCGAGGCCCTTGTGGTTGTCGTACTCGTGCGGCCCACCCGCCCAGACGGTGTCCGCGTTGAGCTGCAGCCGCTCGGTCTCGGTCCCCCCGAACACCATCGCGCCGAGCCGCCCGTTGCCCAGCGGCAGGGCGCTCAGCCAGTCGGCGGCGGGTGCGCGGTACCACAGCGCCAGCGGCCGGTCCGCCGCCTCATGGCCACCGTGCTGCGCGGCGTGGGCGGACCCGGCGGGCAGGCCGGTGGCGGCGAGGCCCGTGGTGGTCGTGGCGGCGAGGGTCATGAACCGCCGGCGCGGGACGTCAGGGGTCACTTGGCCACGCCCATGGCGTAGGTGATGCCACCGAGGAGGTGCTGCCGGAAGGCGGGCTCGGCGTAGGACTCCTTGGTGTGGCCGAGTCCGGTGTAGAAGGCCCGGCCGCCCTTGTACGCCTGGTACCAGCTGATGGGGTGATCGCCGTTCATGGTGCCACCGCTGTACGAGGACTCGTCCAGCGCGGCGAGTACGTGCACGGTGGCCGTACCACGGGGGTTGGTGCGGTAGTTGTACCACTCGTCGGTGCGGACCCAGGCGTTTCCGAGGTGGGCCGTCGCCGGGTGGGCGTGGTCCTCGACCTTCACCGTGGCCTGCTGGATCGCCGGGTGGGACTGGAACCAGGCACCGCACAGACCGCCGTAGAACGGCCAGTCGTACTCGGTGTCGGCGGCCGCGTGCACCCCCGCGTAGCCGCCGCCCGCCGCGATATAGCCCTGGAAGGCCGTCTGCTGACCCGTGTCGAGGACGTCCCCGGTCGTGGACAGGAAGACCACGGCGGCGTAGCGGGCGAGGTTGCCGGGGGTGAAGGCGGTGGCGTCCTCGGTGGCATCGACGGCGAACCCGGCCTGGGTGCCCAGTTGCCGGATGGCGGCGATGCCGTCGGGGATGGAGTCGTGGCGGAAGCCCGCCGTCCTGGAGAACACCAGCACCCGGCCCGCCTTCGGCCGCCTGCGGACGGGCGCGGCCCACGCGGGCGCGTTCGCCGCGGTGATCAGGACGGCGCCGGCCGCGGCCCTCATCACGGAGCGGCGCGGGGCGGGGCCGGGGGTGGGCAGGTCGGGACGTTTCCTGTGCACGGGGAACCTCCGGGGAGAAGTGTGATTCTCAAAGGGGGTTGGGCACAGCGCGCACCGTCGCGCCTGGGGCGCCGCACGGATGCGAGCCCCGGTGAGGGGGCCGCGTCCGTTGAGCGTAAGGGGACCGTACCGAGTCGGCCCTCCTTTGCAAAGCCCGTTGACAAAATCCTGTGCCCGGTCATCCGCTCACCGCCTCGTGGGTGCGGGACGGCCCGCCAGCCGCGGGGTGAACGTGGCGTGGAAGATGGCCGACGCGGCCCCGACCGCGGCGGCCTCGCGGCTCAGCACGGACCGTTCGACATCGACGCGGCGCAGTGGTGGCACCGGTGAGCAGCGTTCCGGCGAACAGCGCGAGGGATCTGCGCAGTCTCAGGCGTTTCCTGTGCTCGGAAGTCCTCCGTATGCGGTGGGGGATACTCGCGGACGTGCTGAGCGCAGGCGCACGCCGCCGCGCCGCGGTACGGGCCTTCGGCAGGGTGGCGGGAACCCTTGTGCCCGTACTCGACACCGCCCTAGGGCCTGTCTGGGGTTGTGATCTGCCCCGCGAGCCCAGATCACAACCCCAGACAGGCCCTAGCCGTGGCCCGCCGACGCGGACAGCTCATCGGTGAAGGGCACGGGTTCGGGACGGGAACAGGTGGTGCCGACCGGCAGCGAGGTCCGCTCCCGGGCGGCGTCGAGCAGGGTGAGCATGATGTCCAGGACATGCCGGGCGAGTTCGGCGGAGGCCCGGTGCGGGCGGCCCGCGCCGAGTGCCCGCGCCAGGTCGGCCAGGCCGTAACCCCGGGCGGAGCCCGGGTATCCGGCCGACGGCGCCAGCGGCTCCCAGGCGCCGCCGCGCCAGAGCTCCACCGGGCCGTCGAAGGTGTTGGGGTCCGGCACCGACAGCGAGCCCTCAGTGCCGTGGACCTCGATGCGTGGCAGCCGGGCCGCGTGCACATCGAAGCTCATCAGCAGGGTGGTGAGCGCGCCGTCTCGATGCTCCAGGACGCCCGTGACATGGGTGTCCACCTCGACCGCGAAGCGCTCGCCCGCGCGCGGCCCGCTGCCGACGCTCCGCTGGGCGCGCGGCCGGGACGCCGCCCCGGTGACCCGGACCACCGGGCCCAGCAGATGCACCAGGGCGGACAGATAGTACGGGCCCATGTCCAGCAGCGGCCCACCGCCGGGCCGGTAGTAGAACTCCGGGTCCGGATGCCACGCCTCGTGCCCGGCGGTGGTCATGAAGGCGGTGGCCGCGACCGGTGTGCCGATGAGCCCGTCGTCCACGGCCTTGCGCGCGGTCTGGGTGCCCGGACCGAGCACGGTGTCCGGCGCGCAGCCGACCCGCAGCCCGGCGAGGTCGGCCGCGCGCAGGATGGCGTCGGCCTCCTCGCGGGTGCCGGACAGCGGCTTCTCGCCGTACACATGCCGGCCCGCGGCGAGCGCGGCCAGCGCCACCTCGGCGTGCGCCGCCGGGATGGTCAGGTTGAGTACGGCGTCGACGTCGTCGCGTGCCATCAGCTCGTCGGCCGACGCGGCGACGGCCACGCCGCCGGTGCTCTGCGCGCTCTTGACGGCCGCCTCCGCGGTCTTGGCGGCGGCCTCCGCGCGGGCCCGGTTGAGGTCGGTCACGGCGGTCAGGCGCAGTCCCGGCAGCCGTGGCAGCGTGTCCAGATAGGCCCCGCTGATCTTGCCCGCTCCGACCAGCCCTATCCTCAGCGGCTCGCCCATGGCAGCCCCCTCCCGGTCAGCGCCCGCGTCTCGGGCTTCCATCCACTCATCGCATTCGGTGTCACGGCCTCCGCACGCTCCCGTCGGTGGTCCGCAGCGGCACGATCGCGCCGGGGAAGACCCCCAGAACCGGCTCGCGGAAGGTGGCCGCCTCCTGGACGCCGAAGGCGGGGAAGAGGTGCGGGCAGCCTTGAGGAGTCGTCAGGAAGGTGCGTACGGCGGTGACGCGGAGCTTGTCGCCGCGCTCCGCCACCCAGGGGGCCTGGGCCGGCGGGAGGTGCGGCTCGCGAGGTGCGGACATACGCTCCCATTCCCATAGCCGAATGGCGATCGTCCATTCGAACGTAAAGAGGGTTCAGGAGCGGTGTCAATGACCGTGCCGGGATATGGCCGGACCCGGGCGCCCGCGGGGCCCGGAGGCTCAGTGCTCCCCGAGCCGCTTCAGCAGGACGCGCAACGAGTGGGCCGCCTCCGCGACATGGGCGGCGATCTCGCTCAGCCGGGCGTCGTCCATCCGGCTGCGCGGCGCCGAGCAGCTGATCGCGTCGCCGCCGTCGTGCCCGGTGCCGAGCGGGACCGCCACAGAGCGGATGTCCACCGAACTCTCGCCCTCGTCCTCCGCCCAGCCGCGCTTGCGGGCGTCGGCGAGCTGGGCGAGCAGCTCGTCCGGGTCGGTGACGGTGCTCGGAGTCAGCGCCGGGAGCGGCCAGTTGAGGCGGCGCTGGACCTCCGCCGCGTCGTACTGGGACAGGATCGCCTTGCCCAGCGCGGTGGCGTGCGCGGGCAGCCGGCGGCCGACCGCCGAGTACATCCGCAGGGCGTGCCGGGATTCGCGCTTGGCCAGGTAGACGACGTCCGTATGGTCCAGCCGGCCGAGGTGGACGGCCTCGCCCGTCTCCTCGGCCAGCAGGTCGAGCACGGGCCCGGCGATCCCGGCGAGGTCGTCGCTCTCCAGATAGGCGGTGCCGGTCAGCAGCGCCTTGAGGCCGAGGCTGTACAGCGTTCCGGACGGGTCGGTCTCCACCCAGCGGCGCGACTCCATGGTGCGCAGCACCGCGTGCAGGCTGCTCTTGGGCACGGACAGGGTGCTCGCCATGTCGGCGAGCGAGAGCCGGGCACCCTCGGCGCCCAGGAGTTCGAGCACTTCCAGGACGCGCGCCGCGGATTTGACGTCCTCGTGACGCCGGACCCGCGCTGCTCCCGACACCGATTCCACGCCGGCCTCCGCTCCCCGGCCCGGCGCCGCACCGGCCCCGGTCCCCGACAACTTCCGTAGCTCGTCTTGACGCTATATCACGGCAAGCCTATGTTCCGTCACTCCAACGCCATTCGGTCTTCCGAACGCTTCGCATCGGGCGGAGGCTCGTACGCAGACCAGTTGTCCCCTTTCCGGCGCCGGGTCTCGCGTGGTCGGCCCCACCCGCGCTCACCCCGCTGCGTACCGGTCGGCGAAACACACGCCACGCTCGCCGAGGCCCCGTACGGGCCGGACACCCGCGACGCCGCGGCGGCGGTGCGGCCGCGCTCGCGGCCGAGACGCGCGGCAGCCGTGTGCTGTACGTGGCGGCGCCGCCGCTGTCCCGCTTCGCGGGGCGGTACGACATCTCGCGCCGCGCCGGGCCGCTGGGTTCCTCCCCGGCCCACCCACGGCCGGCGCACCGCGGACGCCGTCACCGAGGACCCCCGCTGACGAGGGCTCCGAGGTGCTCCTCCGCCACGGACACGGAAGGAACGTGAGATGGCACAGAGCCCCGGCACCACGCGCCGGACCTTTCCGACCCGCACCGCCGCGGGCGCCCTAGGCGCGGCGGCCCTCGCCGCGGCGGGAGCCGGCGCGGCGGGAGCCACCTCCGATTCACCGACGGCCCGGCCTCTCGTGCTATGTCAAGGAACGAGCGCGCCCGCCGACCGAGGCGGGGGGTGGGTACGCGGCACCCCGGGGACCTGCGCATAGGCTGGGTTCCTGTCAGGACAACGGCGGCAACGGGGGACACGATGCGGAAAGAGGCGGTTCGGTACCTTCACTGTCCGTACTGCTCCGGGTCCATGACGATGACCGACGGCACGCTGCGGTGCCTCCAGGGGCACAGCTTCGACGTGGCGAAGCAGGGGTATGTCAATCTGCTGCGTGGCGCCGCCAAGTTCAGCGCGGACACCGCCGCCATGGTGGCGGCCCGCGCGGACTTCCTGGCCGCCGGTCACTACGCGCCGATCGCCGGGGCACTGGCCGCGCTGGCGCGCGAGACGGCACCGGAGGCGGCGGGCGGGGACCCCGGCTGTGTCGTGGACATCGGCGGCGGCACGGGCTACCACCTCGCCCGGGTGATGCCGGAGTTCCCGGACGCCGAGGGGATCCTGCTCGACATCTCCAAGTTCGCCGCCCGCCGGGCCGCGCGGGCGCATCCCCGGATCAGTGCGGTGGTGGCCGACGCCTGGGACGGGCTGCCGCTCGCCGACGGGGCCGCGTCGGTGGTTCTCAACGTCTTCGCACCGCGCAATCCGGCCGAGCTGCGGCGGATTCTGCGTCCGGGGGGTGTGCTGCTGGTGGTGACGCCCCGGCCGGATCATCTACGGGAGCTGGTGGCGGCCCTCGGGTTGCTGCGGGTGGGCGAGCAGAAGGACGAGCGGCTGGCCGACCGGCTCTCGGCGCATTTCACCGAGGTGGCCCGCGAGCGGTCGCGGAGCACCATGGCGCTGGACCACAAGGCCGTACCGCAGCTGGTGGGGATGGGCCCCAACGCCTGGCATCAGCAGGGCGAACGGCTGGAGGAGCGGATCGCGCGGCTGCCCGAGCCCTGCGATGTGACCCTGTCCGTCACCCTCACCGCGTACCGCCCGCTGGTCTGACGCCGGGCCCCGGCGGCCCTCACCGCGCTCCGCTCGCCGGGGTCAGGTCCAGACGGTGTATCCGCCGTCCACCCGGATCGCCTCGATACCGCTGATGTACCGGGCGCCACAGCGGTCCTGGGGCAGGACGAGCTGGGGGCCCGCGCGGTCGAGCGGGGTGTCGTCGATGGTGACCGCGAGCAGGACGGGGGCACGGCCGAAGTCCGGGTCGATCTCGGCCCAGGACAGCAGCGCGCGGTGGCCGTCCACGCCACGTACGGCGATCAGGAAGCGCAGCCGGTCCTTGCGCCGGGCGGGGTCGAAACCGGGGCCGGCGGCGATCAGGACGTCGTGCAGGAACGGCCCGGTGAAGCGGTGGCGCTGGATGCCACTGGTGGCGCAGTCGAAACTCACCTGCGCCCCGTGCTGGGGCCAGGAGAGCAGCTCGGACACCGTCAGCCGGGCGGGGCGGCTCAGATCGCCGGTGAGGGCGACTTCCGCCATCGGACCGGCGGCCGTACTGGCGGCCGCGAGGGAGTCACGCACGGGCTACCACCTCCTGGAGGAGCGTTACCCGAACACCCATCCCGGGCAAACGCACATGCCATGCCCATAGACCAAAGATCACGCTCATGCGAGGGAGAAGCCTGCCTCTACCTCGCATCTGCGGCTAGGACAAACGGCTCACCGTTGACTCGGGGAGGCGCAGTGCCGAGGCGGTGATACTCGCGATGTACGGCCCGGAGGAGACCGGCAGCAGATAGCCGGGGTGCAGGGCGGTCTCGCCGAGGGTGCCGGTGAACCAGCGGGCGAGCAGACGGGTGGCCACCAGCGCGGCCGCCACGAGGAAGGCGGCGTAGGCCCAGCGCGCCCCCTCCTGGCCGAAGCGCGAGAAGTGGCCGGTGATCAGCATGCCGATGATGGGAACGTACGCGAGGGCGAACCCCTGGCGGAGGCCGCCGCCTGCCAGGCCCCGCCGAGGCCCGCCGAGCCCAGCGAGATCACCGGCAGACTGATGCTCGCGCTCCGCGAGCCACGGGAGGCGGGGGCTGTGTACGGCGGAACGTTATAGCACGCACGGCCACCAGGGTGTAAGCCTCATTCGTCAATAGACCCTGCGCTACCCTGGCTGGGTGGCCAGAGAAGAATCGGACTCCGGGCGGCGGAACCCCGCGACCGCCGAGGCGATCGTGGACCTGCTCAACTCCCGGCCGCACGGCACGGCGTTCCCGGAGACGCTCCAGGACCCCGAGACGGCGAGCGCCGTGCTGCGCCCGTTCGGCCAGCCCGCCACGGAGCGACCGTCACCGCAGCGCATGGCCAAGATCCGCGCGCTGCGCACGACCCTCATGGACATCATCACCGCACCGGACGGCGCGGCGGCACCCGGCTGGGCACAGCTGGCCGAGCGCGCGTCCTCCGTCACGTTGCGGCAGGACTTCCCGGAGCCCGGGAAGGTGCGGCTGCGGCAGGTGGGCGGCGACCCCGTGCTCGGCGGCATCACCCTCGCGGTGGCGGAGCTCGTCTCCGACGGCACCTGGCCACGCATCCGTATCTGCGCCAATGTCCGCTGCGACCACGCGTTCTACGACACCACACGCAGCCGCACCCAGCGCTGGCACGCGTACGACACCTGTGGCAACAAGAGCAACGTGGCCGCGTACCGGGCCCGGAAGAAGGCCGGCGCGGCGGCGACGGGGGACAGCAGCAGATAGATCGGATAGTTCCAGGCCGAGAGGACCAGGGCGCCACCGAGCGGGTCGGACTCGGTCCGGGCCGTGGTCCCCTCCGGCAGATGGGAGACGGTGACCTCCGTGGGCCGCGGGGCGAGCCACTCCTCCAGGTGCTCGAGGCAGTCGTCGATCTCACGAACCGTGATGTCGATCTCGCCGACCAGGCGGCGCCTCGGCGCTCACCGCGCCCCGGCCGTCACAGCGCGGCGTGGGCGGGGATCTCCTCGGGGTCCGGGGCGGGCAGCGCCGCCCACTCCCGGGGTCCGGCTCCGGGTCCGGCTCCGGCCGTACGCCGGACCTCCGCACCGTGTCCATGGCGGACCTCGGCGCCGTGTCCCTGACGGACCTCCATGCCGTGTCCCCGCCTGCGGACCCGGACGGCCTCCCAGCCATCGGGGGGCTCCGGGCCGACGCGATACGCGATGTCGGGCTCGCTGGCGCGACGGGTGACCTCGCATACCCGTACCTGCCCCCGCGGGGCGAGCGCCAGCAGCCGGAAACACCGGTCGGCCGCCTCCCCCATCACCCTCGGGGCGGTGTCCGCCTCCCCCGGCCGGAACAACAGATAGGCGTCGCCCGTCACCACGGCGACATGGAGACACGCGGGGCCGGGACCCCTGAGCGCGGGACCGGCGGGACCGGCGGGACCGGCGGGACCGGCGGGACCGGCGGGACCCGTGCCACGGCCGGTGAAACGGTCGCGCATCGCGAACGCCGCCCGCACCGCCCGCGCCGCGTCGTCCTCACACGTCTCGGGGTGGCCGAACAGCGCCGAGAAGACCGGTCCGGCCGCATGGGCCATGGTCCCGCCGAACCGTGCGACCTCCTCGCGGACCACCCCCTCGGCCTCCCGCAGCGCGTCCTGGACGGTCGAGGGATCGTGGCCGTGACCCTCCAACGCGTGGCGCACCCAAACGAGGCTGATCCGCTTGTGCTCCACGGTGGATTCGCTCAGCCGCCGCGGCCGGGTGGCGCGTCCGCCCACCGCGGCGAGACCCGCCCTGCCCTGGGCCGGGGTGCCGGCCGGGGCCTCCCGCGCCGTGTCGGGCCTGGGCAGGGGCGTCACATCGACCAGCGCGGGACGGGACGGAGGGTCGAGCTCCGGGTCGTGGGCGAGGATCGCCCGCTCCAGCTTCTGCATCTCGCGGGTGGGTTCGAGGCCGTACCGCTCGACCAGCTCCACGCGGCGGTGGCGGTAGGCGGCGAGCGCCTCGGTCTGCCGTCCGCAGCGGTACAGCGCCAGCATGAGCTGACAGCTCAGGCGCTCCCTCGTCGGCTCGGCGGCGGCCACCGCCTGCAGCTCCCCCAGGACCGCGTGGTGACGGCCGCACGCCAGCTCGGCCTCGAAGAGGTCCTCCTGGGCGTTGAGCCGGCTGTTCTCCCAGGCGGTCAACTCCGGCCAGACGAGGCCGTCCTCGACGAGGTCCGCGAGCGCGGGCCCCCGCCACAGCCCCAGGGCCTCCCGCAGCACCCGCGCGGCCGACTCGTGGGAGCCGGCGGCCACCTCGGCCTGGCCGCGCTCCACCGCCCGCCGGAAGCGGAGCAGATCGACGGCGTCGGGGTCCACCCGCAGCCGGTACCCCGGGGCGTCGGTCAGCAGCGTGGCCCGCCCCTCGGAGCCGGGTTCGCAGGACAGGGTCCGGCGCAGGTCCCGGACCGCGTTCTGGAGCATCTTCCGGGCGGTGAGCGGGGTGTCGCCGGGCCACAGGGCGGCCAGTAACCTGCTCGTGGCCACCACGCTGTTGGCGTGGATGAGCAGATGGGCGAGCGCCCCACGCTTGATCACTCCGCCCAGCGGCACCGGCACTCCGTCATCGAGCACCTCGAGGGGGCCGAGCAAGTGGAAGTCCACGGAACCTCACCTTCTGTCTGGATGCGCCTGTCCCCGTGTTTCCCCCGTGTCCCCCGTATTTCTTGCGTCCCCCGTATCCCTTGTGGCCCCCGTATCCCTTGTGGCCCGCGTGTTCCTTGTGGCCCGCGAACCCGTCTCAAGGGCGTCGGCCATCGCGAGCCGCAGCAGTTGCAGGCGATGGGTGGCCCCCGTCTTGGCACGGATGCGTCGCATATAGGTGTCGACGGTGTGCGGGCTGAGGCCCAGAGCACGCGCCACGGAGGGGTAGGTGTGCCCCTCCAGGACGCGGTCCAGCACCTCGCGTTCACGGTCGCTGAGTAAGTCCAGCGGTTGACGGCCGGGCCGTCCGGCATTCATCGGCCCGAGGGCAGAGCCATGCCGTGCAGGCCCCAGCCGGTGTCGTCCTCACCGGGCGACTTGGCGCCGACCGCCGCCAGGGGCGTGGCGTCCACGGCGACGGCCAGCGGGTGAAGGCCGCCGGTGCCGGTTCCGGCTCGATCGTGTGCGGCCGTGCTCAGGAACAGCGAGAGGGCCGGTGCGGCGATCGCGGTCATGACGGCGGTGAGGAGCAACGTACGCATTCTGGCCTCCGGTGGAAGAGATCCGGTATGGGAATCGGCCCTGGGCTCGGATGGGTCGATCATGGCTCGACCCCGGCCCCCGCACCACGCGTTCCGCCGCTCACCAAGGTGCCCGGCACCAAAACGAGGGGGGGATATAAGCGGACGGAATCGGATTCTTCGGTCGTCCGGCGTCACCGCGAGGAGGCGTCAGTGGCCCATGGCCGCCCCCGCACTGGCGCGATCATGGTGTGGCGTGGAGCACCAACAGCAGCAGCCGGCACGGCGCCCAGACCTCGGAGAGCGTGCAGGAATGGCGTGCGGGCACGAAGACCATCTCCCCGGCGCGCAGCCGCAGTTCGACACCCCCGCCCCGGTGGGCCACGGGGTCCGGGTCCTCGACGCGGCAGCGCGCTCCCCCGCTCAGCGGAAAGAGCAGGACATCGGCGCCGACACGCCCGAGCGGGAGCGCCGTCCCGGCCGGCAGCAGCCGTTCGTACGCCTCGACGGGGTAGCCCATGACATGGCCCAGATCGGCGGCCAGTTGGCGGGCACGCGCGCCGGGGGGCGCGGGCCGCCACTCCGTGTCCGCCACTTCCCCGCCGTACGTCCCGTCAAGGCTCGGGAGGACGCTGTGGGCACGCTCGGGCCACACCACCGCGGGGCCCCTGTCCTGGTACGTCGACAGGCACAGCGCCAGGTCGCGGAGGAAGAGTTCCCAGTCGGTATCGGACACCCTTGCCCTTCGCTCTCGAAAGGTCGCTTCTCGTGACCGCCACCGGCAACGGAACGACGCAAGCTCTCCGAGGCGATCGAGCACCGATCACACGGCAGGCATGGGCAGCTGACGACAGAGGACGGCCCGGTGGGCCGCCGGAAGTGTCGTCCGCGGAACCCCCCGCGCAGGCGGCTGCCCATCCTCGCGCGCCGGCGGCCCGGTGTGCCAGTCACGCACCGGCGGTCCCGCGCCGGCGTGACAGCCACATTCGGCCAGGACGCGCATGGCCACGGTGACAGCCACATTCGGCCAGGACGCGCATGGCCGCGGTGACGGACACATCCGGCCAGGCCGCAAGAGGCCGCGCTGACCGACACGTTCCGCCGGAACACATGAGGCCGCGACGGTATACCACCGTCGCGGCCTCACCTCCCCGCCCGCCGCCGGACGGGCGCCGGCTACCGGGCGGCCTCGCTCACCCCGGCGTCCGGTTCGCTCTCGTCGTGGTCCAGCAGACCGGCGCGGGCGGCGAGGACTCCGGCCTGGAACCGGCTCACCGCGCCGAGGGTGTCCATGATGTCGGCGACGTGTTTGCGCGTGGTGCGCAGCGACATCCCCAGTCTGCGGCCGATCGCCTCATCCTTGTAGCCCGCCGCCAGCAGGCGAAGGATCGTTCCGTCCAGCTCTTTCGCCACGGATTCCAGACCGTCGACGGCGGCGTCGGAGAAGGGCCGGGCGTGGGCCCAGGCGTTCTCGAAGACCGAGCAGAGATAGCCGACGACGGACGGCTCGCGCACGATCACCGCCCCCAGGCTTCCGTCCCCGTCGGGGATGAACGCGAGGTCCCGGTCGAAGACGATCAGGCGGCCGAAGGGATCGTGGACGGTGCGGTATTCGGCGCCCAGCCCGGACATGACGGCCACGTACGCCTGGCTCGGGGCGTTGAACCGGGCCGTGTGGTTGTAGAGGGTGCGCATCCGCACCCCGCGGGCGAGTAACGCCGTGTCCCGGCTGATCGCCTCCTCCAGCACCTCGGGCGCCCGTCCGCCGCCGGGCTGACTGCTCAGCACCTCCTCCTTGCACTCGTTGGAGGCGCGGTTCAAGGCGGCCCGTACCTCGTCCAGATGTCCGACCACCTCGATGCTCCCGGCGGCGTGACGGCGCCTGCCTTCGAGGAAGTGGGCCCGCAGCCGGCCGAACTCGACGCTGATCTGGTCGAGTTGCCGCCGCCGCTCCTGGAGGGACTCCTGGATCGGGGCGGTGAGCGCGGCCGCGGCCAGGTCGGGATCGACGGGCACCAGCAGCGCCGGGTCCTTCGAGTGGGAGCGCAGCAGACCCAGTTCCTTCAGCCGGTCGACCGCCGCGTCGAGCTCTTCCCCGGACATTTCCAGCTCGGATAACGTGCACAGGAATTTCCTGGTCACCTGCTGGAATCGCAGTATGCAGGAATACACCGCGACTTCGGTGTCGCTCACATAGCCGGAACCGCAAGCGGCCCGTTGGATGGGCAGCTTCACAGGCTCTCCCCTCGTCCGCCGAGGAGTCTTGTCGACGAGCCATCGGACGGGAATCCGACATCGGACAGCCGGTGTCTCTGCAGCATTTCGCTTTCTTTTCTCTTCTCCCACTGGTCCTGTCAGAAACGCTCTGGTGTGACAGACGTCCATCGCCGCGGACGGGTTCACCCGAGCCCCGCCGCGCCGGGCGAGGCCGTCCCCAGGAGGGCGGCGACGGCCGTCGTATGTCCGTCGAAGGCCAGCGTGACCGGTGCGTCGAGGACCTGCCATCCGGCCGTCTCGGGCATCGGCGCGGCCTCGGGCAGGGTTTCGGCGTCGCGCACCGGCAGCAGGGCTAAGACCTCGAGGGTGTCGCGGGTGGAGTGCACGTCGAAGAGGCGGACCCGCCCCGGATCGGCCGCCAGGCCGGTCTCCTCCCGCAGTTCCCGCACGGCGCCCTCCTGCCAGGTCTCGCCGACCTCCACATAGCCGCCGGGCAGCGCCAGCCGCCCCAGGGCGGGCTCGATGGCCCGGCGCACCACGACCACTCCCAGCCCGCCTGACAACGTTGCCACGGGCTGTAGGACCACCGCCGCGGGCAGTGGGTTGCGCCATTGGGTCTCACCGCACCCGGAGCAGTCCCGCGGCCAGCCGGCTCCCTCGGCGAAGGCGGTACCGCAGTAGGAACAGTGTGTGACGCGGCGTCCGCGCGTGTACCCCATGAGTCTCCCACTCCGCTTCCTCTGCATGCGGCAGCAGGCAACATACAACAATCTGGCCGCCGCACCAGTGGGGAAGCCCACGACCGGACCGGCTCCGTCCGGGCCCCCACGGGCCCGGCGGACCGGCGGCCCGGGGAAAGCTCCGGTCATCGCGCGGTCATTTCCCCAACCGCCGCCGCCGTTTTCACAGTTCCCGGCGAATTCCGCCCGATCCCTACAGTTGGCTGCGTGCTGAATCGACTTCTCCCCGCTTCGGGGCCGGGCCGCGTGCTGGCCCTGGCGACCCTCTTCATCACCATGGGGCAGGGCGCCTTCATGACGTGTTCGGCGCTTTATTTCACCACGGTGGTCGGAATTTCCGTGCCCCAATTGGGACTCGGGCTGACCATCGCCGGAGCGGTGGGGCTGTTCGCCGGAGTTCCCCTGGGGCATGTGGCCGACCGCCGCGGCGGGCGTGAAACGGCGGCGCTGCTGATCGCCCTCAACGGGCTGGCGGCCGCCGGCTATCTCGTCGTCGGCTCCTTCGCCCAATTCACCGTATCGGCATGCCTGTTCGTGGTGCTGGAGCGCGGCAGCCGGGCGGCCCTCCAGACGTGCGTGGCGAGCACCCTGCGGGGTGCGGACCTGGTGGAGACCCGGGCGTATCTGCGCGCGATCACCAATGTGGGCGTGGCGGTGGGCGCCGGTTTCGCGGGCATCGCCCTGCAGTTGGGCTCGCCCGCCGCGTTCCGTACCGTCCTGGTGCTGGACGCCCTGTCCTTCCTGGTGGCCGCGGCCGTGCTGACCACCCTGCCGAAGATGGCGCCGGTGGCCGCGGAACAGGGCGACCCCGGGCAGCCCCGGCTCGCGGTACTGCGCGACCGGCCCTTCGCCCTGGTCACCGCCTTGAGCGCGGTGCTGTCCCTGCACGCGGTGCTGCTGGAGATCGTGGTGCCGCTGTGGATCGCCGGCCATACGGACGCGCCTCGCTGGATGGTGACGGCCCTGTTCCTGCTCAACACGGGGAACGTGGTGGCGTTCCAGGTGCGGATCGCCAAGCGGGTGTCCGCGCTTCCGCTCGCCGTACGGGCCGTCCGGCGGGCCGGTTTCGTCCTGTGCGGCGCGTGTGTGCTGTTCGCCGCGTCGTCGGCGGACGGCGTGGCGATGGCCGTGGCCTTCCTGCTGCTGGCCGGCGCGGTGCACGTGTACGGGGAGATGGTGCTGTCGGCCGGTGCCTGGGTCATCGGGTTCGACCTCGCGCCATCGGACAAGCAGGGGCAGTACCAGGGGTTCTTCTTCTCCGGCTACGCGGCCTCCGCCATGATCGCGCCCACCTTCCTCACCGCCACCGTCCTCCAGGGCGGTGCCCTCGGCTGGCTGCTGCTCGGCGGCCTGTTCATCCTCGCCGGCCTGGCCATGAAGCCGGTCGTCGGCTGGGCCGAGCGCACCCGCGCCCCGCGGCTCGCCCACAGCGGCTGACCCCCAAGGAGCACTGCGATGGAACATCGATCCGCCCTCTCCCCCGCCCGGCCCCCGGTGCGGAGCGCCGGGGACGGGCCCGCCCACGGCACCTTCCTGGCCGGCGCGGCCGATCCGCACCGCACACCGCGCGAGCGGCTGCTGGGGAACGGCGTCCCGCTGGCCGACGTCACCGGCCGTCCCCGGCCGGATCTGACGGCCGGGCCGCGCGACGCCCTCCACGAGGAGGTGTCCGAGCAGCTCTGGAGCCGTGGCCTGGCCGCGATCCAGCTCGACGAGCCCCTGACCGACGACCGGTTCACCGCGCTCGGCGCGTTCCTGGGCACGGCCATGCCCGAACGGGACCCGGCCGTCGCGCCGTACGTGGAGCGGGAGGTGATCCTCAACCTGCGCAGCGAGCACGCCCGCACCGACGATGTGTCCCTGCAGCCCTTCGCCGTCAACCACCTCTCGCTGCACACCGAGAGCAGTGGCGCCCCCGTCGGCACACAGCCGCGCTACATCGTGCTGATGTGCCTCGCCCCCGGGGACGCGGCGCAGGGTGCCAGGACGGTGCTCGTGCCGATGCGGGAGGTGGCGCGCCGGCTGTCCCCGGAGACGCTGGCCGTGCTCTCCCGCACCCGCTACCGCGACCGGCCCGGTGTTCCCACGATCGCCCGGCGGGTCGGGGACCGCTGGGTGTTCTCCTTCCGCGACTTCCTCGCCGATGAGCTCCGGTGGTCGTACGAGGGGCCGGAGGAGGACGCCACGGCCGTGGGCGACGCGCTCCGCGAGCTGCTGGCGGCCATGTACGCGCCCGAGCACGCGCGGGGCCTCCAGTGGCGGCGCGGACTGCTCGTCGTCATCGACAACACCTACTTCTTCCACGGGAGAACCAGCGGTTCGGCCACGCCCGAGGCGCGGCTGCGGCACCTCAAGCGCCTGCGCGTCGTGTAGGGCCCGCCCATGCCATCCGTTCACGCTCGCCCACAGGGGCGGCCCACTCGGGGAAACGCATGAAACTCTTCGAATCCGTACCGTCTCCGCGTCCGTGTCACGCCCCGCCGGACGCGCGCGAGACCGCGGCGCGCCCACCGCGTCCCGGTGGCATCCGCGATGTCTTCACACCCGGTGTCGACCACCGTGTCCTGGAGGTCTACGCCCGCGCCCGCGACCCCCACGACCCGCTGGAGCTGCGGGACCTGTGGCTGGGACGGGTCGAGCACGAGCTCGGTGGCGACGCCCTGCGCCCGGCGCTCGCCGAGACCTGGCGCGCCAGCAGGCCGCGCCGGGCCGTCGAGGCCGAGGAGGTGCTCTCCTCCCGCGCCACCGTCCGCTTCGTCAAGGAGCTGTTCAACTGGTTCTTCCGCGACGACCTCTACGGCGAGCTGCGGGACAGCGCCCGCTACATCCTCTCCAGCGGGTCGATCGACGAGGAGCGGTGGGGGTTGCCGGAGAGCCTGAAGGAGTGCATCCGCTACGCCCTCCACCGGGACTGGTACGGCTACTCCGACTCGCGCGGCCGGGTCCCGGCGCGCGAGGCGATCGCCGCGTACGAGAACGCCCGCATCGAGGGGGTGCGCTACGGCACCGAGAACGTGGCCATCACCATGGGCGGCACCTTCGCCATCAGCACGCTCGCCGACTTCGTGCTGCACGGCGGCTCACGCCCCGCCGCACCGGCGCTGTGCGCGATCCCCAACTACCCGCCACTGGTGGAGACGATAGCCCGCAGGCATGATGTGCGGCTGGTGCCCCTGGCCTCCGAGGGCGGCCAGACCTCCCTCGAGCCGCTGATCGCCGCGCTCACCCCGGACACCCCGCTGGTGATGCTCCAGACGGTGGGCAATCCGACCGGCGCCGCCGTGGCCGAGGCCGATCTGGCCCGGCTGATCCGGGCCGCCTCGCCGTCCACGGTCATCGTGCTGGACGAGTGCCACGAATGGCTCGGGGACTACGAGAAGCGGTCGGCGGATCGCGCCGCGCCCCAGGTGGTGCGGGTGTCCAGCCTCTCCAAGACCTGGTCGGCGCCGGGGCTGAAGGCCGGGTGGTTCCTGGCCGATCCGACGTTCATCGACGAGTACTACGAGTACGCGTCGTCCTCCTTCGGCGGCCCGCCCTCGTTCTTCTACACGGTCATCGAGGTGCTCGCCCGTCTGGAGCGGTGGCTCATCACGGGCGTCGAAACACCGGGTCCGGCCGAGGCCAAGGAGTTCGAGTCCTCGTACGACATCGATCTGGCACGGCTGCGGAACGCCTACCGGGGCTATCGCGTCGAGCGGCTGCGCCGGGCCGAGGACCTGACCGTCCTGCGGGACGCGGCCACCGTACGGCTGGCGGAGATCCCCGGCCGGGTGCTTCCGCCGCGCTTCTCCATCAACACCGCGGTGGAGCTGCCCGGTTGGGACGACTCCTACCGGTGTTTCCGCGATGTCCTGCGGGAGACCGGTGTCTCGGTGTTCCCCGGGATCCTCAACTTCTGCCTCTCCGGCGGCGTCGTCCGTGTCACCACGGCCCGGCCGTGGGACGAGCTGGCCCCCGCCCTCGACCGGCTGCGTATCCACGCCGCCCCCGGACTCGGAGGCTGACCCATGGACGGATGGCTGACCGCGGGCGGTCACAAGCTGGTCCTCGGCATGGTGCACCTGTCACCGCTGCCCGGCACCCCCTTCCACGAGGACGGTTCCTTCTCCCGGATTCTCGACACCGCCGTACGGTCCGCGCGGGCGCTGTACGAGGGCGGGGCGGACGGCTGCCTGATCCAGACCGTGGACCGGGTGTACACCGTCGACGAGGAGTCCGACCCGGCGCGCACGGTGGCCATGGGCCTGATCACACGCGCGGTGGCCGAGGCGACCGACGAGCGGTTCCACATCGGGGTGCAGCTGATGCGCAACGCCCTCAAGGCGTCCCTGGCGGTGGCGAAGGTGGCGGGCGGCGGCTACATCCGCGCGGGCGCCCTGGTGGGGCAGACCCTCACCGCGCACGGCATGGTGCGCGCCGATCCGCTGGCGGTGATGGACTACCGCCGCCGGATCGGCGCCGAACACGTCAAAATCATCGCCGAGATCGACTCGATGCACTTCCGGTGGCCCGACGGGCAGAAGACCACGGCGGAGGTGGCACGCGCGGCGAAGACCGTCGGTGCCGACGCGGTGTCGCTGTGCCACCCGGACGAGGACACCGCGCTGGAGATGATCGCCTCGGTCCGCGAGGCCGCCCCCGGCCTGCCCGTGATCCTCGCCGGACACACCCGCCACGAGAACGCCGCACGGCTGGTGGCCGCGGCGGACGGGGCGTTCGTGGGCACCTGCCTGGAGCACGACGGCTGGGGCGGCGAGATCGACCGCGACCGGGTGGCGGAGTACGTGGACATCGTACGGGGGCTGGAGCGGTGACCGGCCGCAACGCTCCCGGCCCGCGGGCCGGAGCCGGGATCCAGGCGCCACCGCCATCTCTGGACCCGGCGGTGATGCTGCGTCAGGCCGATGCCCTCGCCGGGGACCTCCGCGAGCGCACCGGGCCCTTCGACGAGCGGGTGCGCACCCTGCTGCCCGCGCGGTGGGCGGCGGTGGACACCGTGAGCATCGTGGGCGACGGCGACTCCTACCACGCCGCCTGCGCCGTGCGGATGGCCTTCGCCTCGCTGGCCGGGGTGGACTGCCGCCCGGTGAACGCGCTGCGCTTCGTGGAGTACGGCCACCCCGTCGACCGCCCCGGCGAAAACCCCGGTGCCGACGGCCACCAGCCGCGTAACGAACTCACCCTCGCGGTCTCCGCCTCGGGCCGTACCCCGCTCGTCGTGCGGTCGGCCGAACGGGCCCGTGCGGGCGGGGCGCACGCCATCGCGGTCACCGGAACGCCCGACAGCCCGGTGGCGCGGGCGGCCGATGACACCCTCCTGGTCACCCTGCCGGACACCGAGCGGTCGCCGGGTGTGCGCACCTACCAGGCCAGTGTGCTGGGCCTGCTGCTGATCGCCATCCGTCTCGGCGTGCTGCGCGGCCGCCTGACCGGGCGGGAGGCGGAGGCGCTGCGCGGCGAACTGACCGCGCTGGCCGGACCGGTCGAGGCGACCGCCGGGGCGGCCCGGTCCCGGTGCCCCGGGATCGCCGAACGCATCGCCGACGCGGCCGTGCTGAGCGTGCTCGGCAGCGGCCCCTCCCACGGCACCGCGCTCTTCGCGGCCGCCAAGGTGATCGAGACCTCCGGTGTCTTCGCCGCCGGGCAGGACCTGGAGGAGTGGTGCCATGTCGAGCGGTTCGCCCGCCCGCCCGGGACGCCCGTGATCGTGGTGGCCGCGCCGGGGCGTACCTACGGGCACGCCGCGGAAGTGGCCGCGAGGGCGGCGGCGCTCGGGCGGCGTGTCATCACCGTGGCGCCCGAGGACGATCCCGGCGTCACCCGGCACGGCTGGGCCGCGCTGCCGGTGACCGGGCGGGTACGCGAGGAGTTCTCGCCCCTCCTCTACCACGTGTTCGCCGCCCCTCTTTCCTGCCATCTGGCCCAACACCTGGGGCGGGCGCCGTTCCTGGCCGACCTGCCCCGTCCGACCCCGACCACCCCCCGACACCGCGGAGAGACACCGTGACCCGGACCACGACGGAAGACCCGTCCACCGACCTGTCCACCCAGCAGATCATCTCCCTGCTGACGGAGGAGTTGCACGACCTCGACCCCGCCGAGCGCAAGGCGAAATCGCTCGAACTGCTCTCGGTCTTCGGCCGCGCCAAGGCCGACGGGCTGCCCGCCGAGGAGCGCCCCGAGGCGCCCGAGACCCCGCCCGGCCCGCTGCTCATCTGCGACTGGGCCGAAGACCTCGGTCTGGACGGCTCGACGCAGCAACTCGGCATCACGGTGGAGCCCGGCCCCACGAAGGTGATGAAGACGGCCGCCGCCACCGGACACTCCCTGGTGTCCAGCGGCCATGTGGGAGCCGACATCCTCCATGTCCCGGCGGGCAGCGGTTTCGCACCCCACACCCACCCCGGGGACCATCTGCTGTTCGTGCTCGCGGGCACCGGGACGATCGCGGTGGCCGGTGAGATCGTGCGGACCCAGCCGGGTCAGGTGTACATGGTCCAGGGGGCCGTCACCCACGCGGTGGGCGCGGTCACCGACCACATGATCCTGTCCGTGGGCGCGCCGCACCGCCGCCTGGACAGCCCGGACCGGCAGGAGCTGACGGCGTACGCGGCGCTGCTGGGCGAGCTGGGGGAGATCACCTGCCGGCTCTGCGACATCCGGGCCACCAGCGGTGAGGAGCTCGCGGCGAAGGGCTGCACCCACTCCCCCCACCGGTTCGGGTGAGCGATGGCCTCGCCATCCCCCACCGGCGCGGTGTCCGCGCCACGCACCGACGCCGAACTGGCCCACACCTACCGTGGCGCCCCCTTCGAGGACCGGCTGACCCCGCACCCCACCCTGGTGTCCTGGCTGGCGCACCACGCCAGGACCCGGGGCGGGGCCCCCTTCCTGACCACCGTGGCGGACGACGGTGAGTTCACCACGCTCAGCTACGGCGAGGCCGACCGGCTGAGCCGGCGGCTGGCCCGATGGCTGCGCGCCGAGCTCCAGGTGGCGCCCGGCCGGACCGTGGCCCTCGCCCCGGTCAACGACCCGGTCTCGATCGTGGCCGTCCTCGGGGTGCTGCGGGCGGGCTGCCCCCTGCTGCTGCTCGGCCCGCAGGACCCCGCCGACCGCCGACGGCAGCAGACCGGGGCCGTACGGGCGCGGGTGGTGCTCCGGCCGCCGTCGGTGTCCGCGGAGGCGCTGCCGGAGGCGGTCGTACTCCCCGATCCGCGGACCCTGGAGGACCCGGAGGGCGACCCCGCGGAGCCGGAGCTCCACCCGGATCAGGACGCCCTGTTCTTCGCCACCTCGGGGTCCACCGCGGTGTCCAAACTGGTGGCCCAGTCCCACTACAACGCGGCCGTGAACGCGGAGGCGCTTCGCCGCCACCACGGGCTGCGCCCCGGTGACCGGCTGCTGGGCTGCCTTCCCGTCCACCATGTCAACGGGCTGCACTTCACCGTGCTCGGCGTCCTGGCGGCCGGTGCCCATGTGCTGCTCGCGGCCGGTTTCGACCCGCTGCGCCACCCCCGGCTGCTCCAGCGGTTCCGGCCGCGGATCGCCAGCGTCGTGCCGAGCGTGCTGGAGGCGCTGCTGGAGACGTGGCGGACGCCCGAACTCCGCTCCGACTTCGGGTACTTCGTCTCCGCCGCCGCACCGCTGACCACCCGCACCGTGCGGGCCGTACGGGACCGGTTCGGCGCCCGGGTGCTCCAGGGCTACGGGCTGACCGAGACGGTGAACTTCTCCACCACGCTCCCCGCCGATCTGTCCGAGGACGCCTACCGGCGGCTGATGCTCGACACCGACATCCCGTCGATCGGCACGGCCCTGTTCGGCAACGAGGTGGCGGTGCTGACCCCGGAGGGCGAGCGCGTGGCCCCCGGGCAGGTGGGAGAGATCTGTGTGCGCGGCCACAATGTGATGTCCCGCTACGAGGCCAACGCGGCCGCGACCGACGAGGCGTTCGCGGGCGGCTGGTTCCACACCCAGGACCTGGGGATGGAGGTGGCCGACCCGGACCGCGCCGAGCCCTTCGTCGTGGTCACCGGGCGCCGTAAGAACATCGCCAAGGTCGGGGGCGAGACCGTCTCCCTGGACGAGATGGACCGGGTGCTGCGCGCCGTGCCCCGGGTGCGGGACGCCGCGTGTGCCGCGCTTCCGCACCGCTTCCTGGGCGAGGAGATCGTGGCGGCCGTGGTGCCGGTGCCCGGCGCCGACGGCCCGCCCGATGTGCTGCCCGCGCTGGCCGCGGCGTTCCGGCCCGGGGTGCTGCCGCGCCGGGTGGAGCTGTTCGACGCCATCCCGAGGACCCGCACCGGCAAGGTCCTGCGCCGGGAACTCGCCGGCCGGCTGGCCGCCACGGCACGGCACGGCGCCACCGGCCACCCGCACCCGGCCCCCGCAACCTCCCCGCCCAGCCCCAGGAGTGCCCCATGAACACCGACTCCGGGATGACCTCCCGCGTCATGGACCTGCTGTGTGCGGTCCTCCAGATCGAGCCGCCGCCACCGGGGACCGATCTGATCGGGACCGGTCTGCTCGACTCCATCGGCTTCATGAATCTGTTCGTGGCGATGGAGAAGGAGTTCGGCATCGGCGTGACCGCCGCCGACCTGACCCCGGACAGCTTCCGCACCGTCGAGCGCATCGCCGCGTTCGTGGCCACCAAGCAGGGCCCCGCCGTCGCCGAGCAGACCCCCGCCGTCGCCGAGCAGGACCCCGCCGTCGCCGAGACGGTGCTGACCGACCCGCGCACCGGACACGAGCGACGGCGGATCGCCCCGGGCGGTGAGCGGGAGGTGGCGGCCGCGGTGGCCGAGTCCCGCGCCGCCACGGCCTCCTGGGCCTCGCTCGCGCCCCGCGACCGGGCACGGCGGCTGCTTCGCTTCGCCGATCTGGTCGAGGAGCGGTCCGCCGAGTACGCCGAGGCCGAGCGGGCGGGCACCGGCAAACCCGCGGCCGAGGCGGCCGGTGAGGTGGCGAACTGCGCCGATCTGCTGCGCTTCTACGCGGGCGCGGTGCGCGCCGGCATCTCGCCCGCGGGCGGGCACTATCTGCCCGGCCGGGAGAGCTGGGTGCGGTGGGAGCCGCTGGGCGTCATCGGGGTGATCGTGCCCTGGAACTACCCGCTGATGATGGCCGCGTGGCGGATCGGGCCCGCGCTGGCCACCGGCAACACGGTGGTCCTCAAGCCCGCGCTGACCACCCCGGACACCGCGCTGCTCCTGGCCCGGGACGCGGCGACCGCACTGGGCCCCGGCGTCCTGCTCACCGTGCCGGGCGACCGCGACACCGGCCGGCTGCTGGTGGAGAGCGACATCGACGCGGTGGCGTTCACCGGCAGCGAGGCGGGCGGCCGCGACATCGTCTCCCGGGCGGGCCTGCGCCGCGTCAGCCTGGAGCTCGGCGGCAACTGCCCGGCGCTGGTGCTGCCCGACGCCCCGCCGGACACCTATGAGGCGCTCGTACGGGCCGCCACCTACAACGCCGGGCAGAGCTGCGCCGCCCCCGCCCGGGTCATCACCCTCCGGGAGAACTACCTGGAGACCGTCGAGGGGCTGGCCAAGGCGATGGCCGACCGGCGCGCCGGTGTCCACTTCGGTCCGCTCAACAACGCGGACCAGGCGGCCCGTTACGACCGGATCGTCGGGCAGAGCGCGGCGGGCATCGAGCACATCGCGCCGCTCGCCCCGCCGCCGGGCGAGGAGGGCGGCCACTGGCGGCCCGGCCGGGTCCTCGCCGACCTGCCGCCGGACGATCCGGCGGTGCTGGAGGAGGTGTTCGCGCCGGTGCTCACCGTGCAGGCGGCGGACGGCCACGCCGAGGCCCTGGCCCTGGCCAACTCGGTGCCGCAGGCGCTCGCGGCGAGCGTCTGGGGCGCCCGTACGGACGAGGTCCTGGAGCTGGCCGGAGGGCTGAACGCCGGGGAGGTGTGGGTCAACTGCCATCTGGAACAGACCGCGGAACTCCCGCACGGCGGGCGCGGCAGCTCCGGGCACGGCACGGACATGAGCGTGCTGGCGCTCACCGAGTACCAGCGCCCCAAGACCGTGACCGTACGCGTGGGCAGGGGCTGAGCGTGGCGGAGACCCGGCTCCCGGCCGAGGGGGCGACGACGGCCGGGTGGCGGTGGGAGGTGAGCCGCGACCCGCACGAGGCGCACGCGCTGCTGTGCGCGTGCGACGCCCACCAGGCGGCGGCCTCCGGCACCCCCGCGCCCCGGCGCCGCCCGGAGACCACCGAGGCCCGGGTGCGGTCCGGCTCGGTGCGGCTGCTGCGCCACGGCGCACACGCCGCCGGGATGTTCACCCTGACCTGGGACCGGCCGTTCACCGTGGCCGAGGGGGTGTATCCGCACGCGGACCGGCCGATCCACCTCTCCCGGCTGGCCGTGGCGCCCGAGTGGCTCGCGGAGGGCTCGCTGGTGGGGCTGCGCTGCGTACGCCACGCCATCGAGGAGGCGGCGCGGGCCGGTGCGGACGCGCTGCGCTCGGAGGCCAATCCGGAGCTGCGGGAGACCCGGTCGCTGCTGGACATCCTGGGGTTTCGGCAGTACGGGCCCACGCTCGGCGAAGCGGGCGGCAGCCGCCGCGTCCACCTGCAGAAGACGCTCCGCACGGCGGCTTCCGGCCCGGACCGGGAGGGCTGATGGGCGCGACGATACGGCGGGAGAGGGTCGGCACCACCGCGGGCCACCGCGGCCAGGGGCCGACCGAGGTGGACGCCTACACCCTGGACACCGGCGAGGGCCTGGCCGTGGTGGTGTGGACGTACGGGGCGCAGCTCGTGGAGGTCCTGGTCCCCGACCGGGAAGGCCGCACCGGCAATGTGGTGGTGCGCCTCCCGGACCTCGACAGCTATCAGGACCGGGCGGCCAATCCGTATGTCGGCTCCACCGTGGGCCGCTACTGCCGGTGCGTGGCGGGCGGCCGGTTCCGGCTCGACGGCGCCGAACACCACCTCGACCGCAACGACGGCGACCACCACATCCACGGCGGGGCCCTCGGCTTCGACCGGTATGTGTGGCAGGCGGAGGCGGAGCGCTCGGACGGTGTGCTCTCGCTGCGGCTGCGCCTGGACAGCCCGGACGGCGACCAGGGCTACCCGGGCGCGCTGTCCACCGAGGTGCTCTACCAGGTCTCCCGCGAGGGAACGTTGACCCTCGAGTACCGGGCCACGACCACCGCGAGCACCATCGTGGGGCTCACCAACCACGCCTACTGGAACCTGGCCGGCGCCGGACGGATCGACGGCCATCTGCTCGCGCTCAACGCCACCCGGGCGGTGGTCTTCGACGGCGAGCTGATCCCCCTCCCGGGGCCGCCCGCGGACCTCACCGGAGGCCCGCTTGACCACCGCGAGCCCAAACCGATCGGCGGCCGGCGGCTGGACAACTGCTTCGTCCTGGACGGCCCGGACTGGGCGGCGCGGCTGCACGACCCCGCCTCGGGGCGCACCATGCGCGTGGTCACCGACCAGCCCGCGGTGGGGGTGTACTCGGCCGACGGCTTCGCGGGGCGGCGGCGCTCCGGCATCTGTCTGGAGGCCGGCCCGCTGCCGGACGCGCCCAACCGCGCCGACTACCCCCCGGTGCGTCTCGACCCCGGCGAGACCTACCGCCATCGCACCGTTCATCACTTCTCGGCCCACTGAGCCGACGCCCGCCCAAAGGGCCCGATCCACAGGAGGTATCACGTACATGGACCCACTCATGGCTTCCGTGGCGGAGGCCGTGCGGCGCCGCGCGGAAACGCCGCCACCGGCCACCACCGACCTGGACCCGGACGCCGAGCTGTCGTCCCTCGGGGTGAGCTCGCTCGGGGTGGCGGGACTCATCGTGGACCTGGAGGAGACCCTCACCTTCCGGTTCCCCGACGACGCGGTCACCCCCGAGGTGTTCCGCACCATCCGCACCCTCACCGACACGGTCCGCACGCTGTGCGCGCCACAGGCCGGCTGAC
The DNA here is from genome assembly GCF_024505145.1 of Streptomyces rugosispiralis. Taxonomy (GTDB): domain Bacteria; phylum Actinomycetota; class Actinomycetes; order Streptomycetales; family Streptomycetaceae; genus Streptomyces; species Streptomyces rugosispiralis. The sequence continues at coordinate 314,082 of NZ_JANIAA010000003.1, forward strand.
CATGCGGATCCACGGAGACGCCGTCCGGGTGGGCGTCCACTCGGGCCAGCAGTACCCGGCCTTCGCCGAGGCGCTGGAGCTGTGGCAGACGGCCGAGGAGCTCGGATACGACTGGGTGTCCCTCTTCGACCACTTCCGCCCGCCCATGGGCGGCCCGGCGGGGCCGTGCTTCGAGGGCATGTCGCTGCTCGCGGCGCTCGCCGCACGCACCAGCCGGATCCGCTGCGCCGTGCTCGTCTCGGCGGTCACCTGGCGGCATCCGGCGCTGGCGGCCGCCACCGCGGCCACCATCGACCATGTCTCGGACGGGCGTCTGGAGTTCGGGATGGGCGCGGCCGGTGCGGATCTGGCCTACGGCCAGTACGGCATCGACTTCCCCGGTGCCGGGACCCGGCTGGACATGCTGGACGAGGCATGCCAGGTGCTCCGGGCGCTGTGGGCCGGTGGACCGGCCACCTTCGCTGGGAAGCACTTCCAACTGGCGGACGCCCATCTGGCGCCGCGCCCCCTCCAGCAGCGGCTGCCGTTGGTCATCGGTGGCGAGGGCGAGCGGCGGATGCTGCGGATCGTGGCGGAACACGCCGACATCTGGAACACCCTCGCCGGAACCCCGGACACCTACCGCCGCAAGGTTCGGAAGCTGGCCGAACACGCCGCCGCCGTGGGCCGCGACCCCGGGACCATCCGCCAGTCGGTGACGTTCCGGGCGATCCTCGCCGAGGACGAGCGGCAGGCGCTGGAGCGCAAGGAGCGGCTGCTGGAGCGGGTGGGCCCCGATTCGCCGGTGTGGCCGGAGTATCTGGTCTTCGGCACGCCCGAGCAGTGCGTGGAGCGGCTGCGGCCCTATCTGGAGCTGGGCGTCCGCGACTTCCTGCTCGGCGCCCGCCCACCGGTCGACTGGCAGACCCTCGAGCTCTTCGCCCGGCATGTCGCCCCGGAGCTGCGCGCCCACCCGGCCGGCTGAGCGACCGGCCCCCATCCCCCTTCCCCTCATCCGCCCTTCCCCCCATCCCCCCTTCCCGCACCTTCCCCCACACCGCGGCCCACGGAGGCTCACCATGGCGAACTACTACTACAGCGACGGCTTCGCGGCCTTCTTCGACAGCCGGTACACGGGGTGGGTCCACACCTTCTCGCCCCGGCTCGCCGAACACCTCGACCGGCAGGGGCTGCCGGAGCGCTCGGTGATCGACCTGTGTTGCGGCACGGGCGTCACGGCGTCGGTCTTCCTCGCGGCGGGCTGGCGGTCCACCGGCGTGGACGGATCGAGCGCCATGCTGGACATCGCGCGCAAGAAGCTCGCCCCCGCCGTGGAGAACGACACGCTCACGCTGATCGAGGCCGACGCCCGGAGCTTCCGCACCCCGCGCCGGGCCGCCGCCTGCGTGAGCCTGGACGGGGCGCTCAACCACCTGGGCTCGGTGGCGGAGCTGACCCAGTGCTTCACCTCGGTGCACGACGCGCTCCTCCCCGGCGGGGAGTTCGTCTTCGACCTCTACGCCGGATCGCACTTCCGCCACTGGAACAACATCACGCTGACCGACGACGACGAGGCGGTCATCGTCAAGCGCGGCGTCTGGGACGACGGCACCCGGACGGGAATGCTGCGCGTCTCGGGCGTCTTCGGCAGCGGGATGTCCGCCCAGCGGGTGGACCAGACGCTGCGCAGCTGGGAGTACGACGACGCCGAGGTGGCCGGGGCGCTGGAGTCGGCCGGCCTCGTCCCGGCCGAGCACGACTTCGAGCAGCGTTACGTCAAATGCGACTCGGGCTCGTGCTCCCTGACCCCCGTCCCCTGCCGCACCATCTACCGCGCCCGCAAGCCCCTCGAGCAGAAGTGATCGGCCGCCGGCACACCCCCTCACCACACAAGGAGCAGTGATGACGACAACACCGCACTTCACCCCCACTCCTGCGACCACTCCGAGCACCGATTCCCTGTTCTCCGCGTCCGTGGCGGTCTCCGCGCTGTCGGCCGCCGTGGAACTCGGGCTGCTCGACGACCTCAAGGACCGCGGGGAGATCCGGTTCGACGGCCGTCAGGAGGGCCAGGACCGGATCGACCCCGCCGTGCTCCGCGGCATCCTGCTGCCCCTGGAGTGGGCCGGGATCGTCGTGCTGGACGACCATTCCGCCCGCCCGGGGCCGGGCTTCGAGGCGGCCTACCTCGACCGCGGCTACTTCTACTGGATTGCCGGTGGCAACGGCGAGCTGACCAGCCGGGCGCCGCATGTCGCGCTGGAGCGGAACCGGCACGGCGAGTTCTACCACCGGGACATGCGGGCCGTCGCGGTGAGTTCCCGGATGATCGGCGATGTCGAGGTCGAGCTGCGCTTCGACAAGATCCTCGCAGACCAGCCGCCCCGTGCGGTGTGCGACCTGGGCTGCGGCTCCGGCCAGCGGCTCATCCGCATCGCGGGAAACCACCCCGGTGTGCGTGGCGTGGGAGTGGACATCGCGCCCGCGGCCGTGGAGCTGACCGGGGCCTCCGTGGCCGAGGCCGGCCTCGCGGACCGGATCTCGGTGCACCACGGCGATGTGCACGCGCTGCCCCAGCTGCCGGAGTTCGCCGGGATCGACGTGGTCACCTGCGTGTTCATGGGGCATGACTTCTGGCCGTACGAGAAGTGCGTGACGGTGCTGCGCAGGATCCGCGAGGTCTTCCCCGATGTGGAGCGGTTCCTGCTGTGCGATGTGGTGCGCAGCGAGGTGGCGCCGGGTCCGCACACGCCGATCTTCACCCTGGGCTTCGAGTTCGCCCACGCGCTGATGGGGGTGACGCTGCCGACGCGTTCGGACTGGATGACCGCGTTCGACGCCTCGGGCTGGGAGTGCGAGGCGGTCCAGGAGTTCAACCGGCCGCCCGGCGGTTTGCTCTTCGAGCTGCGCCCGAGCAACTGAGCACGGCCGCGTGGCGGGGCGCTCCGCCCCTGGCCCCCCGGGGTCCGGGGGCGGAGCCCCAGTTGGGAAGAGGCGCGGAGGGGAAAGCCGGACACCCCGTAGAGCTGCGACGAAAGCGCCGCTCGCCTCCCGGAAGGGGGCGAGCGGCGCTTTCGTCCGTCGGGACGGGTCAGCCGATGTCAACGCCAGGCGCGGCCCGACACTCCGCTCAGATTCCAGCCGTCCGCCTTGTCGAGGTGGCGCAGCGCGGGCGGCATCTCGGCGCCGGTGGCCCGGACCATCAGGCTGGGGAGGTACATATCGCGGGTGAACAGGCCCGTGGGCGCGTCGAGTTCGGCGCCGAGCGAACGCAGCGCCGCCACCCGTACCGCGGACAGATCGCGGGTCCACATCAGCACCTCGGCGCCCGGCAGCCACGCCAGGGCGGCCTCCACCAGGTCCGCGAACACCTCGTCGGAGGTGGCCTCGCAGTCCACGATGGTCGTCGGGGTCTCGCCGTCGTCGGTGTCGACGCCCGAGCGGTGCCCGATGAGATGGCCCTCGATGGGGCCGTCACCGGCGACCAGATGGAAGTAGCGCGCCAGCGGGTTGGCGGCGCGCCAGCGGAAGTACGCGGCGTCCCGCGCCGGGCGCGGGCCTTCGCCGCCCGGCAGCCGGGCCACCAGCCCCGCCATCGCCTCCGCGGCCACGGCGGGCAGCGGACGCAGTGTGCGACCGGACCTGGCCCCCCGCGTGACGGGCAGCTCATGCCACGGCCGGTCGGCCACCAGTGGCCTCGCGCGCTTGACCACCGCTTGTGCCCAGGGTCCGATCGGGCGCCACCCGTTCATCAGCATGGCGGGGCCGGCCCCCTGGTCGCCGAAGTCCAGCAGCCAGGGCACCCCGTCGGCGCGCAGCCGTGCCACCACCTCGTCGGTGAGCATCCGGAACAGCGGACTGCCCTGGTGGCGGGGGGCGACCACGGTGTCGGTCAGGCAGGGCAGCATGAACCGCTCCCCCGCCACCTCCCAGCACGCGCCGAAGACCCCCACCATGCCGACCAGTTCGTCCCCCTCGCGGGCGAGGGTGACATAGCGGTCGTCGAGGTGGGGGTTGGTGGCGTACTTCCAGTCCATATAGGCCAGGTTGGCGCGGCGTCCGCCGCGCCACAGCGAGTCCTGGAAGTCCGCGATCTCCAGTCGGTCCCGGGCCGCGCAGCCCGTGAAGGAGAACTCGGTCACGCGCCGCCACCGCCGCCGGGGACGGCCTCGTCGGCGGTGAAGCGCTGCTGGAGGGCGCGCAGGTCGGTCTTGCCGTTGGCGTTGACGGGCAGTGACTCCAGCGCGAGCCAGCGGGTGGGCAGCATGTACCCGGGCACCTTGCTCCCGAGGCGGGCCTTCACCTGTGCCGTGGTCAGCGAGACCCCGGCGGCGAGGGTGTAGGCCGCGCAGATCAGCGGCGCTCCGGTGCGGCTCGGCGCCGCCACCACCGCCGCGGCGGCGATCTCCGGCAGTGCGTGCAGCTCGGTCATCACCTCGTCCAGCTCCACGCGGTAGCCGTTGACCTTGACCTGGCGGTCGGCGCGGCCGTGGAAGCGCAGCAGCCCGTCCGCGTCCCGGCTGCCGAGGTCGCCGGTGCGGTACGCGCGCCGCCCGGAGCCGGGGGGAAGCTCGATGAAGGAAGTCGCGGTGCGCTCGGGGTCCCGCCAGTACCCCGGGCTGACCCCCGCGCCGCCGATCACCATCTCGCCCACCTCACCGGGGGCGACCGGGCGCAGCTGGTCGTCGACGGGCTCCAGCCACTCGCCGGGGATGGCCCGGCCGACCGGAAGCGCCTCGTCGGGCAGTTCGGTCAGGGTGTGGAAGGAGCTGGCGATGGTGGTTTCGGTGGTGCCGTAGAACCCGGTGAAGGTGACATGGGGCAGCCGCCGCATCCAGTACTCCACATCCGTGGGCGGGAACACCTCACCGCCCCACAACACCCGGCGCAGCTGCGGGAAGTCGTCCTTCTCCACCACCTCGTGGCGTGCCATCGCGCTGAGCACGGACGGCACCGAAAGCCACTGGGTGAGCCGTGCGTCGCGGATGAACTGGGCCAGCGTGGTGGGCAGCAGGCTCGCCTCCGGCGGGACCAGATGCAGCTCGGCCCCGCAGATCAGCGGCCCGTACACATCCCACAGCGATCCGTCGAAGTGCAGTTGGAGATGGCAGGAGATCCGGTCGTCGGACCTGAGCCCGAAGTGTTCATTGGCCCAGGTCACGAAGTGGATGATGGCGGTGTGGGTGAGCGGTACGCCCTTGGGCTCCCCCGCCGAGCCGGAGGTGAACAGCACATACGCCACATCGGATGCGCCACCGACCGGCTCGGGCGCGCTCGTGGGCGCCGAGGCGACATCGGCCGCGGTGACCGTGGGCAGGGAGCCCGTGGGCAGGGAGCCCGTGGCGTCGCCCTCGGGCAGGCACAGGCCCACCACCGCGCCGGGCCCCGCGGCGGCCGAGACCTCGGTGGCCAGTGGGGTCCGCTGCCGGTCGGCGAGGATCCGGCACGGCCCGGTCTGATTGACGATGGACACCAGCCGGTCCGCGGGCGACGCCGTGTCCAGTGGCACACAGACGCCACCGGCCTTGAGCACACCGAGCAGGTACACCACCGCGTCCGGGCCCTTGGGCGCCAGTACGCACACCCGGTCGTCCGGGCGCAGCCCGCCGGTGCGCAGGGCGTTCGCCAGCCGGCCGGCCCGCTCGTCCAGCTCCCGATAGGTCAGCCGCGTCGGGCCGAACACGACCGCGTCCGCGTCCGGTGTTCGCGTGGCCTGTGCGCTCACAAGCCCATCAAGACGGGTCATCCGTTTTCTCTTCCTGTATCAGAGCCGTGTCAGAGCCGTGTCGAGCCGGGTCAGAGCTTGTCGATGTGCACCCGGACCGCGGTGCCGTCGCCGATGACGCCCTCATGACCGGCGTCCGCGAGGGGGCCGTACGTCAGGCGCCCGGCCAGGGTCTCGGCCGTCAGCAGCGCGTCATGGGCCCGGATCCGCGCCGCCACCGCCTCGGGCAGCTCGACGCTCAGCGCGATGCGGTCGGACACCTCGAGGTCGGCCGCGCGGCGTGCCTGCTGCACCACGCGCACCAGGTCGCGTGCCGCGCCCTCGGCCGCCAGCTCCTCGGTCACCTCGACATCGAGCACGATCAGCCCCGCGCCGCCGGGCAGCGCGGCGACGGCGCCCGGTCCGTCGGCGGCGAGCCGCAACTCGTACTCCCCGGCCAGGAGTTCCCGCCCCGCCGCCACGACGTTTCCGTCCTCGTCCGTGGTCCAGTCGTCGGTGGCCGCGGCGCGGATGACCTCCTGCACCGCCCCGCCGAGGCGGGGGCCGCATTTGCGGGGGTCGACGGTCAGCCGCAGCCGGCCGTGGGCGGAGACATCGGTGGTGAGCGCCACGTCCTTGACGTTGAGCTGGTCGCGGAGCAGCCCGGTGTAGGGCTCAAGCGCGGGGGCGTCGGGGTCCGCGATCACCAGCCGCGCCAGCGGCAGCCGCAGCCGCAGCCGGTGGCTCTTGCGCTGGCCGAGCGCGGTCGAGGCGACCTCGCGCACCCGGTCCATCACCCGCACCAGCTCCGGGTCGGACGGCAGTTCCTCCGCCGCGGGCCAGGTGGTCAGGTGCACCGACCGGCCGCCGGTCAGCCCGCGCCAGATCCGCTCGGTGACGAGCGGCAGCAGCGGCGCCATCAGCCGGCACAGCACTTCGAGCGCGGTGTGCAGAGTGTCCACGGCCGCGCGGTCCCCGGCGGTGAACCGGTCACGGGAGCAGCGGATGTACCAGTTGGTCAGCACATCGAGGTGGTCCCGGAGTGCGGAGCAGGCGCGCGAGAGGTCGTAGTCGTCCATCGCGCGGGTGGTCAGTTCGACCAGGTCACGGGTCTTGGCCAGCAGATAGCGGTCCAGCGGATGGCCTGCGTCGGTGCGGACTTCGCCCTCGGTGTCGCCCGCGTACAGGGTCAGGAAGTGCCAGGCGTTCCACAGCGGCAGCAGCACCTGGCGCAGGGCCTCCCTGCTGCCGGCCTCGGTGACCTCCAGGTCACGGGCGCGCAGCAGAGGCGAGCTCATCAGGAACCAGCGCATGGCGTCGGAGCCGTCGCGGGCGAAGACGTCGTTGACATCGAGGTAGTTGTTGCGCGCCTTGGACATGGCCTGTCCGTCGTGGCCGAGCACCACACCGAGGACGGTGCAGTTGGCGAAGGCCGGGCGGTCGAACAGCGCCGTCGACATGACGTGCATGTTGTAGAACCAGCCCCGGGTCTGGGCGTAGTACTCGACCACGAAGTCGCCCGGGGAGTGGCGCTCGAACCACTCGGCGTTCTCGAACGGATAGTGCACCTGCGCGAACGGCATGGAGCCGGTCTCGAACCAGCAGTCCAGCACCTCGGGCACCCTTCGCATCACCGACCGGCCCGACGGGTCGTCGGGGTTGGGGCGGGTCAGCTCGTCGATGTACGGACGGTGCAGATCGCCTGGACGTACGCCGAAGTCGCGCTCGAGCTCGTCCAGGGAGCCGTACACATCGACCCGGGGGTGGGCCGGGTCGTCCGACACCCACACCGGGATGGGGGCGCCCCAGTAGCGGTTTCGGGAGATGTTCCAGTCCTTGGCGCCGCCCACCCAGTTGCCGAACTGTCCGTCCCGCACATGCTCGGGGGTCCAGCTGATCCGCTCGTTGAGTTCGAGCATCCGGGCGCGGATCCGGGTGACGGCGACGAACCAGGTGGCGATGGCGTGTTGCAGCAGCTGGGTGCCGCAGCGCCAGCAGTGCGGCCGGGAGCGGGTGTGCGGCCGGGAGCCCAGCAGCGCGCCGCTCGCCTCCAGCAGGCCGAGCACGGTCTCGGCGGACTCCAGCACCGGGGCTCCGGCGCACGGCGGCACCTCGTCGGTGTAGCGGCCGCCGGAGTCGACCGGGTAGGTCCGGCCGATGCCCGCCTCGGTGGCGAGGGCGTGGTCCCGCTCGTCGAAACACGGGGTGACGGCCATGGCGCCGGTGCCCTCGGCGGTGTCCACGAAGCGTTCCGCCACCACGACATGGCTGTCGCCGGCGGTGGCGGAGAAGTCGAACAGCGGGGTGTACCGGCGGCCCGCCAGCTCGGCGCCGCGGTGCCGGGCGACCACGGGTCCGCCGCCCACCAGATCGGCATGGGCGTCGAGCCGGTCGGCCGCCACCACCAGCCGCCGCCCGCCGCTCTCCACCACGGCGTACTCGGCGTCGGGGTGCACCGCCACCGCCGTGGCGCCCGGCAGCGCCCAGGGCTGCTCGGACTCCACCAGCAGCAGCTCGCCGCCGTCCAGCGGCACGCCCACGACCGCGGTGGTGCCCGGCACCTCGCGATGGGTGTCGCTGCCGTCGATACGGCCGCTGCTCTCGGCGTTGGCCAGCGGGGTCTCGCAGTGCGCGCAATACCAGGAAACCGAATGTCCCTGGTAGATCAGTCCCTTGTCCCACATGGTCTTGAACGCCCACATGACGCTCTCCATGTAGTCGAGGTCATGGGTTTTGACGGATTCGTCGAAGTCGACCCAGCGGGCCTGCCGATTGACGTAGTCGCGCCATTCGCCGGTATAGCGCATCACCGTCGTACGGCACACCTCGTTGAACCGCTCGACGCCTATGCGCTCGATATCGGACTTGGCGGTGATGCCGAGTTGCTTTTCCGCGTCGAGTTCCGCGGGCAGCCCGTGCGAGGTCCAGCCGAAGCGCCGTTCGACCCTGCGGCCGCGCATGGTCTGATAGCGCGGCACCACGTCCTTCGCGTAGCCGGCCAGCAGATGCCCGTAGTGCGGCAGGCCATTGGCGAACGGCGGCCCGTCGTAGAACACGAATTCTTCGGCGTTTTCGGCTTTCCGCGCTGCCACGGTCTCCTGGAAGATGTGGTTCTTCTCCCAGTAGTCCAGGATGTCGAGTTCGACCTCGGGAAAATGTGGTCTCGCGGGTACGCCATCGGCCCCGGCCATCGGATATGCCATCGCTCAGTAAACCTCGCAGGGTCGGCCCGCAGTGCAGTGAGGGCCGACTCTAACGAGGGGCTGGGCAGCGTCCGGTAATCGTGGAAACATCGCCGTACGTGCCGCCGTGGCCGCGCGATTACCCGGCGATTCCTGGATCCTCCGCGTCGCGGACCAGGAGTGCGATCTGCACCCGGTTCTCCACCGCCAGCTTGGCGAACAGATTGCTGATGTGCGCCTTGACGGTCGCGACGCTGATGTGCAGCCGCTCGGCGATCTCCGGGTTGCCCAGCCCGTCCGCGACGGCCCGAGCGGTGTCGAGTTCTCGTTCGGTCAGGGTGGACAGCTGCTTCCGCGCGGCTTCGCGGGACGAGTCGCGGGCCGTGGCGGACTGTGGCCCGGTGGCCGCGGCGATCACCCGTGCCGTGGCCACCGGGGACAGCACGGGGTTCCCTTCCGCGACGGTCCGCACCGCGTCGATGATCCGCGCCGGCGGGGTGTCCTTGAGGACGAACCCGAGCGCTCCGGCGCGCAGTGAGCCGAGCACCAGATCGTCGGAGTCGAAGGTGGTCAGCATGAGCACCCGGGGCGGGGCCGGTCGGGTGAGGAGTTCCCGGGTCGCGCTGAGACCGTCACGGCCGGGCATCCGCACGTCCATCAGCACGACGTCCGGCCGCTGCTCGTCGACCGCGGTGATCGCGGCGTCCCCGTCGGCCGCCTCCGCGACGATGCTCAGGTCCGGTTCGACCTCGAGGACGAGTCGCAGCGCCATCCGCACCAGTTGGTCGTCGTCGACGATGACGATGCGCACCGGCTCCCGCTCGGTATCCACTCATGCTCTCTTTCCGTGGGTGGGGTTCGGCCAGGGCAGTCGCGCGGTGAGGAGGTATCCGTGGCCGGTTGTGGGGTGGTGGTCGAGTTCTCCGCCGGCGAGGGTGACGCGTTCGCCGAGGCCGAGCAGACCGAATCCCGACGCCGGTGGTGGCGAGGTCGCCCTGGCGGCCGGGGAGTTGCGGACGCTGACGTCGAGTGTGCCGCCCGCGGTTCCTTCGAGGGTGATGTGCACATGCGCGCCCGGGGCGTGTTTGGCGGCGTTGGTCAGCCCTTCCTGGACGATCCGGTAGCAGGTGCGTCCGACGACGTCGGACGGTGTGCCCGTCACGGTGGTGGTGAGCGTGACGTCCAGTCCGGATGTGCGCGCGTCGGCCACCAGGTCGGGGATTCGGTCGAGGGAGGGTTGCGGTGGTTCCGGGCGGCCCGGGTCGGCCCGGAGCACCCCGAGCACGTCCCGTAGTTCTTCCAGGGCTTGGTGGGAGCCATCGGCGATGGAGCGGACCAGCACCCGGTTCTCCTCGGCTGTGAGGTCGCCGCGGTGGTCCAGCACTCCGGCTTGCATGGCGACCAGGGAGATCCGGTGCGCGAGCACGTCGTGCATCTCGCGGGCGATCCGGTTTCGTTCCAGGGCCCGTGCCTGCGCCGCTCGTGCGGTCTGTTCCCGTTCCGCGCTCTCCGCCCGGTCCCGCAAGGTCCGCACCTCGACGCGGCGTGCGCCGATGGCCATGCCCATGGCCACCGCGATGCCCGCGATCAGTACCGGGAAGACGAGTTGGTACCACATCGCGCCGGGCGTGTTCTGGATCGGGTAGATCCCGCCGGCGAGCTGTGACGCGGTCACGAGGGCCAGCGCGACGACCCCGATCTCCACCGGACGGCGACGCGTGGAGATCGAGACCATCGCCAGAAACCCGGCGCCGGAGGCGAGTGCCGACGCGGTCGAGGCGATCACGACCGTCATGGCGACGGCCAGCGGGTACCGCCGCCGCCACACGAGCGCCGTCAGACAGCCCAGAGCCACCAGCGGATCACCGATGAAGAACCACGAGCCCGGTCCGGTCGCCTGCCCCCGCAGCACCACACCGGTGGAGAGCCAGAGGAGCGCGCCCACCGCCGCGGCCGCCACCAGCCGCCAGGTCTGCTGCCACCACCCGAGCCGTGCCGCGACGTCCATGTTCACCTGGTCATTATCGCGACACACTCCGGCAGGGCAGCGGACCGGGGGCTGATGTGCCCTCGACCGGAGTCGTATCACCGCCCCGCCCGTGGTCGAAGGCGATGCGAGCCGCCGGGCCGATGTGCCCGCCGCTCCGCACGGACAGACTCGTTCACATGCCGAGACAACCGAACACCAGGCGGAGAAGCACGATTCGCAGGGGTGGCTATACGGCCCTCGAGGCGGTCGGGATGGTGATCACAGCGCTGGCCGCCCAAGCGGTGATCCGCGGTTTGCTCAACCCGGACTCCGAGCCGCTGTGGGGCATCGTCGACGGGGTCCCCGGCGGCCTTACCGGCCGGCTGGTCCTCCTCGGACTCATCGCGCTGGTCACCGTGGTGCTCGGCGGCTGGGCGCACACGCGCAAGGAACCGGACACCGAACAGGCCGGCGGCCCCGGAAGCGGGCCCCGGCGGTGACGGCCGACCAGGACGGACAGTCCCTGCCGTCTTCCCCGTCCGGGGCGGCACCGGCCGGCTGGAGCGGGCGCTGCGGCTGCGCTACAGCCGACTGCTCGACTGCTCGACGGGGCGGCGGGGCGGCGGGGCGGGCATAGTGCAAGGACCCCTTAGTCCAACACCACCGCGCACTTGTCCATGGGCGGCCGCCCCGCCGCCGTCCCAAGGTGGAGCACTGTTCCCACCAGCGAGGGAGGAGCGGCTCGTTGACCCGTACAGATGAGGGGCGGCCGGAGGAGTGGCGGCCCGGTCGCAGAGCGGTCATGGTCACCACCACACTGGCCGGAATCGGAACGGCCGTCGGCACGGGCGGTGGCACCGCGCATGCCCACGGCGCCGCACCCGTCCGCGCCACCGAGCGCACCCTGCGGTCGAAGCGGCTGGAGGTCCGGGTGGACCCGGAGTTCCCGCGCATCGTCGCGTACACCGACCGCGAGAGCTGCGCGGTGCTGTACGGACAGCGGGAGCCGGTCCGCACGGTGCTCATCGACGGCGTCGAACACACCCCCCGCACCACCGCCGTCACCAGCGGCCCCGACCACATCGGCTACACCCTCGCCTTCGGCGCGGACACCGAGATCGACATCCGCGTCCGGGTCAGCGAATGGCAGGTCGACTGGCGGGTCACCCGGATCGCCGACACCGACGCGCTGCGCGTGGGCACCCTGCGCATCCCCGGCCTCGCGTTCCTCAGCGTCCGCGCCGACCAGCCGGGCGCCACCCTGCTGGCCGCGCGGATCGACCTCGACCAGGCCAAGAGCGGTGACACCGTCGTCCGGCCCACGGCCGACACCCCCACCGACGCCGCCCCCATCGGCTGCGCGTACGCCGTCGTCAGCACCGACCGGCTCGCCGCCGCCGTCGAGACCAACACGGTCTGCGACAAGCCCTCCTCCGCCGCGGGGACCACGTGGGAGAACGGACGGCTGTGGCGGCAGACGGTGCGCGAGGACGGGCAGATCACCGCCCGGCTCGGCTGCGGTGAATGGACCCACCGGGCCGCCACCGCGCCCGTCGGCGCCACCGAACCGCTGCCCTGGGCCACCGTGGTCCTCACCCGGGACCGCAACGGCGACGGCGTGATCGACTGGCAGGACGCCGCCATCGCCTTCCGCGACATCATGGTCAATCCGCTCGGCGCCGACGAGCAGCATCTGCGGGTCGTCCCGCACATCCCGTTCAACTTCGCCAGCCAGGCCACCAACCCGTTCCTCGACACCCTCGACAACGTCAAGCGCATCGCGCTGGCCACCGATGGACTGCGGCAGTTCACCCTGCTCAAGGGCTATCAGTCGGAGGGCCATGACTCCGCCCACCCCGACTACGCGGGCAACTACAACACCCGCGCCGGTGGCCTGGCCGACCTCAACACCCTGCTGCGCTCCGGACGCCACTGGAACAGCGACTTCGCGGTGCACGTCAACGCCACCGAGTCCTATCCGGTGGCCAACGCCTTCTCCGAGACCCTGGTCGACAGACACGACAGGCAGTGGGACTGGCTGGACCAGTCGTACCGCATCGACGCCCGCCGCGACCTGGTCTCCGGCGACATCATCCGGCGCTTCCAGGACCTGCGGAACGACACCGACCCGGCCCTCGCCGGTCTCTACATCGATGTGTTCCGCGAGTCCGGCTGGAACTCCGACCGGCTCCAGCGGGCCCTGCGCGAGCAGGGCTGGCGGGTGGCCACCGAATGGGGCCACGGGCTGGAGCGCTCCTCGCTGTGGTCGCACTGGGCCACCGAGACCGACTACGGCCCGGACAGCTCGCGCGGTGTCAACTCCCGGCTGATCCGCTTCATCCGCAACCACCAGAAGGACGTCTTCGCCGACAAGTGGCCCACCCTGCTCGGCATCCCCCGGATGGGCAACTTCGAGGGCTGGACCGGCAAGACCGACTGGACCGCCTTCCACCGGCTCATCTGGACCCACAGCCTGCCCGCCAAGTACCTCCAGGCGTACCCCATCCGCACCTGGGGCGAGCACGAGATCACCTTCGAGGGGCCGGGCTCCACCTCCGTCACCGACACCGGCGGCGTCCGCCGCATCACCACCGACGGGCGGCTGGTCTACGACGGCGGCGGCTATCTGCTGCCCTGGGAGCCGCGCGAGGCCACCGACCCGGCCAAGCTCTACCACTACAACCCGGCGGGCGGCACCACCCGTTGGCGGCTGCCGCGCGGCTGGTCGGGGCGGCGGTCCGTGGTGCTGTACCGCCTCACCGACCAGGGGCGCGCCGAGCCGGTCACCCTGCCGGTGCGCGACGGCCACATCGGCATCACCGCCCAGCCCGGCGTCCCCTATGTGGTGCTGCGCTCCCCCGCCCCTGCCCAGGCGGCACCCGGCTGGGGCGAGGGCACCCCGCTGTACGACCCCGGTTTCCACTCCGGTTCGCTGCGCGGCTGGCAGACCACCGGCCCGGCCGCCGTCGAACGCGGCGCGCCGGGCGACTACGAACTGGTCATCGGCGAGGGCGCGGCCGCCACCGTCGGCCAGCGCCTCGGCCGGCTGGCCCCCGGCGGTTATGTGGCCTCCGTACAGGTGGAGGTGGGGGCGGCGGCCGGTGAGCGGCGCCGGGCCGCGCTGCGGGTGCACACCGCCGACGGCGTCACCGCGGAGAACTGGACCGAGACCTCGACCGCCGTCAACCACATGGCGGCCGACCGCAAACACGGCACCCGCTTCCAGCGGATGTTCACCCACTTCACCGTCCCCGAGGGCGGCGGCCCCGTCACCCTCACCCTCGCCGTGGCGGCGGGCCGGGCCCGGGTCCGCTTCGACCGGCTGCGGGTGGTGCGGGCCCGGCGGACCACGAAGCCCGGCGCGCTGGTGTACGAGGACTTCGAGCGGGTGCCCCAGGGCTGGGGCCCGTTCGTCAAGGGCGACGCGGGCGGGGTGACCGACCCCCGGACCCATATCGCCCAGCGGCACGCCCCGTACACCCAGGCCGGCTGGAACGGCAAGGTGATCGACGACGTGCTCGAAGGCGGCCAGTCGCTGAAGTCACGCGGCGAGAACCAGGGGCTCGTCTATCGCACCGTGCCGCACACCGCACGCTTCCGCCCCGGGCGGCGCTACCGGGTGACCCTGACCTACGCCAACGAGGCGGCCGGTCAGTACGCGTGGGTCACGGCCGTGGACGAGCCCGGGACGCGCGAGCTGGAGCGCACCCCGCTGCCCGCCGCCACCGGGCGGGCCACGCACGGCTACACCGTCACCGCGCCCGCGGACGGCGAGCTGTGGGTGGGGCTGCGGAAGACCGGTGACAGCGGGACCGCGGAGTTCACGCTCGACTCCTTCACCGTGGAGGAACTGGACTGACCCCGCGGCGGGCACGGGCCGACGCACCCACTCGTCCCGTTCCCCGCGGCCCCCACTTCCGGTTACCCGTCCGTCCACCCCGCCGCACGGCCCCCGCTCGCCCCCTGGCGAGCGGGCGGTCCGTGGACAAGGATCGGCGGGTGCGGGGACGCAGCCGACCGGAGGGGACCGCGGATGTATCACACCTGGATGCGGTACTTCACGCCCAGCCCGGCCCATCACCGGCTCGGCCTGGTGTGTCTGGGTGTCGGACTCCAGCACGGCGCCCTGCCCGTCGTCGGCCCGCGCGTCCTGGACCACCATGTGGCGGTGGTCATCAGCGCGGGCCGCGGCTGGTTCCGCGGCGCGGACGGCCGCCGCCGTACCGTCACCGCGCCCGCGCTGCTCTGGCTCACCCCCGGTGTCACCCACCACTACGCCCCGGACCCGGTCACCGGATGGGACGAGGCGTTCGTCGACTTCACCGGACCGGCCACCGCCGCATACGCCGATCTGGGCTATATCGACCCGGACCGTCCGGTGGTCGCGCTCACCGACACCGCCACCGCCCGTACGGCCATCGGCCGGATCGTCCGCGCCGCGCGCCAGGGCAATCCGTTCCTGGAGGTCGAGACGGCCGCCGCCGTCCATGAACTCCTCGTCGCCCTGCGCCACGTGCGCGCCGGGACCGGCTCGGGGGGACATCCGGTGCTCCAGGCGCTGGCCCGGGACGCCTTCCAGCCGCTGTCGGTGGCCGAGCACGCCGCCCGGCACGGCATGACACCGGCCGAACTGCGCACCGCGGTACGGCGCGGCGCGGGGTGCAGCCCCAAGGACTACCTCCTCGGGATCCGGCTGGGCCGGGCCAAGGAACTCCTCGTCGGCACCGAACTGCCGGTGGCCGCCATCGCCCGCCGCGTCGGCTACGACGACCCCGCCTACTTCAGCAGGCTGTTCGCCCGCCGCGTGGGCACCGCACCGGTCCGCTTCCGCGAGCAGCAGTGCCGCTCGGTCCCCGGCGGTTTCACCAACCGCGTCCCCGACCCGAGCCGCCCGCCGACGATCCCGCCGTGCGCCCCGGCGGACGACGCACGGCTCGGTGGCGCATGACGTGACAGCGCTTGACGCGGCTTACCCCATTGGGGGGACGTTGGGCCGCGATCCGTCCGACAAAGGGGCACCATGCATGCGAAGCCGGTCATTTCCGGCCGCTCATCCCCAGCAAGGAGTTCCCATGCGTATGCGGACCGCCCTGACCGCCCTCTCCGCGGTTGCCCTCACCGCCGCCTCCCTGGCCGTCGGCGCCACCGGCGCCGTCGCGGAGGACGGCCCCGATGTCACCGTCAACAACGCCAGCAACACGACCTTCCCCGGCGTATGCGCCAGCAACCAGTTCTCCTTCATCACCGTCCCGGTCGGCCTGGGGAGCCAGTCGGACTCCAGCTCGTGCTGACCCCCCGCGCCACGAGCCCGTGAGGAACGGAAACCCCCGGCCGGCGCGGCCGGGGGTTTCCCGTGCCGTAGGCTGGCTGGTGCAGCTGGTTCGCCCCGTCCGCCAGGCGGGACGCGTCGCAAGAGGGAACCCGGTGGGAATCCGGGACTGCCCCGCAGCGGTGAGCGGGAACGACCGCCGTCATACGCACTGGGCCCGATGAGCGGGCCTGGGAAGCGACGGCCAGTAGGTGTCCTCCGAAGGAGGGCGCGCCCGTGAGTCCGAAGACCTGCCATCTGCCCGTGTGCGGACCACCCGTGCGCGGACATCCCGGTGACCTCGAGGGCAGGTCGGCGAACAGGCACCAGACGGACGACCGCGCGCCTGCCGCGCGAGGTCGTGGCGTCCGGTCCGTCACCCTTCGCGCTCTCCTCCCGTCGCCGGGACCTCTCAGGGATTCATCTCGCGAAGGAGATCTCCGTGACCACCAAGTCCGCAGCCGCGGCAGCGCGGGCCACCGTGTACGGCTACCCCCGCCAGGGCCCGAACCGGGAACTGAAGAAGGCGATCGAGGGCTACTGGAAGGGCCGCGTCACCGCCGGCGCGCTGAGGTCCACCGCCGCCGGCCTGCGCCGCGCCAACTGGCTCCAACTGGCCGGGGCGGGCATCCACGAAGTCCCCACGGGCGACTTCTCGTACTACGACCATGTGCTGGACACCACCGTCATGGTCGGCGCCATCCCCGACCGCCACCGGGACGCCGTCGCCGCCGACCCGCTCGACGGGTACTTCGCGATGGCGCGGGGCACACAGGAGGTGGCGCCGCTGGAGATGACCAAGTGGTTCGACACCAACTACCACTATCTGGTGCCGGAGCTGGGTCCGGACACGGTGTTCGCGGCCGACTCCGCCAAGCAGGTCGCGGAGCTGAGGGAGGCCCTGGCCCTCGGGCTGACCGCACGGCCCGTCCTCGTCGGCCCCATCACCTACCTCCTGCTCGCCAAGCCCGCGCCCGGCGCGCCCGCCGACTTCGAGCCGCTCACCCTCCTGGACCGGCTGCTTCCGGTGTACGCCGAGGTCCTGGCCGATCTGCGGGCGGCCGGTGCCGAGTGGGCGCAGCTCGACGAGCCGGCCCTGGTCCAGGACCGCACCCCCGCCGAACTGAAGGCGGCCGGGCGCGCCTACCGCGACCTCGGCGCCCTCACCGACCGCCCGGAGCTGCTGGTCGCCTCGTACTTCGACCGCCTCGGCGAGGCGCTGCCGGTGCTGGCCAAGGCCCCGGTCGAGGGGCTGGCGCTGGACTTCACGGAGGCCGCCGCGGCGAACCTGGACGGACTGGCCGCCGTCGGCGGGCTGCCCCGCAAGCGGCTGGTCGCCGGTGTCGTCAACGGCCGCGATGTCTGGGTCAACGACCTGGAGAGGTCCCTGGCCACGCTCGGCACCCTGCTGGGCCTGGCGGACCGGGTCGATGTGGCCGCCTCCTGCTCACTGCTGCACGTCCCCCTCGACACGGCGGCCGAGCGGGACATCGACCCGCAGATCCTGCGCTGGCTGGCCTTCGCCCGGCAGAAGACCGCGGAGATCGTCACCCTCGCCAAGGGCCTGGCCGGCGGCACCGGCGCGATCACCGCCGAGCTGGCCGCGAACCGTGCCGGCCTCGCCTCCCGCGCCAACTCCCCGATCACCCGCGACCCGGCCGTCCGCGCCCGCGCCGCCGCGGTCACCGAGGCCGACACCCGCCGCTCCCAGCCGTACGCCGAGCGCACCGCGGCCCAGCGCGCCCACCTCCGCCTGCCGCTGCTGCCGACCACCACCATCGGCTCCTTCCCGCAGACCGGCGAACTGCGCACCGCCCGCGCCGACCTGCGCGCGGGCCGGATCGACACGGCCGGGTACGAGGAGCGCGTCAGGGCCGAGATCCGGGAGGTGATCTCCTTCCAGGAGAAGACCGGCCTGGATGTGCTGGTGCACGGCGAGGCCGAGCGCAACGACATGGTCCAGTACTTCGCCGAGCGGCTCACCGGCTTTCTGGCCACCCAGCACGGCTGGGTCCAGTCCTACGGCACCCGTTACGTCCGCCCGCCGATCCTGGCCGGTGACATCTCGCGCCCCGAGCCGATGACCGTGCGCTGGACGGCGTACGCGCAGTCCCTCACCGACCGCCCGGTCAAGGGCATGCTCACCGGGCCGGTGACCATGCTCGCCTGGTCCTTCGTCCGCGACGACCAGCCGCGCGGCGAGACCGCGCGCCAGGTGGCGCTCGCCCTGCGCGACGAGGTGAACGACCTGGAGGCGGCCGGGACCTCGGTCATCCAGGTGGACGAGCCCGCGCTGCGCGAGACCCTGCCGCTGCGCACCGCCGACCGGCCCGCCTATCTGGCCTGGGCGACCGAGGCCTTCCGGCTCACCACCGGCGGTGTACGCCCCGGCACCCAGATCCACACCCATATGTGCTACGCCGAGTTCGGCGACATCGTCCAGGCGATCGACGACCTCGACGCCGATGTCATCAGCCTGGAGGCCGCCCGCTCCCATATGCGGGTGGCCCGCGAGCTCGCCGCCCACGGCTATCCGCGCGAGGCCGGGCCCGGGGTGTACGACATCCACTCCCCGCGGGTGCCCGGCGCGGAGGAGTCGGCCGAGCTGCTGCGGACGGGCCTGAAGGCCATCCCCGCCGAGCGGCTGTGGGTCAACCCCGACTGCGGGCTGAAGACCCGCGGCTGGCCGGAGACCCGCGCCTCACTGGAGAACCTGGTCACCGCGGCCCGTACGGTCCGCGGTGAGCTGCCCGCGTCCTGACCCGGACGCCCGGCCGGGGCCGGGGCGCCACGCGCTCCGGCCCCGGCCCCACGCCGCCGTGGACAGGACCGGTCACGGGCGGGGTACGGCGGGGTGGGGGCCGGTGACGCGCAGCAGGTCCAGCTTGCCCGCGTCGCCGCTTCCGGTCGCCGCCGTGTACGTGACCATGCGCAGATCCGCGCCGGGGACGATGAGCACATCGCAGTCGAGCAGGATGTCGCCGATCTCCGGGTGCCGGATCGTCTTGCGGTCGGAGGTGTGCTGGGCGGCGGTCGTCCGGGTGGCCCAGTGCCGGGCGAAGACCTCGGATTCCGCGCGTAGTTCCCGCACCAGGCGGGCGAGCCGGGTGTCGGCGGGGTAGCGGGAGACGGCGTCCTTGAGGTCGGCCACGATCGAGGTTTCGAAGGTGTCGGGTCCGCGCTCGGGGCGCACGCGGAGCACCGAGTCGTGGCCGACACCGGTGCCGAACAGGGCGCGGGCCAGGTTGCGTTCGGCGGCCGGGAGGACGGCGGGGTCGCCGTGCAGGGCGCTCCACATGGCGTTCCACCACACCAGGGTCCAGTCGGCGGTGAACACCCCGATCGGTACGTCGCCCAGGCGCGCCGCGAGCCGCTGGATGCCCGGGGGCACATGGGCGCTGACCGTCCCGTCCCGTGGCGGCAGCAGCCCGGCGCTCCGGTAGAGCTGGTCGCGTTCGGCGCGGGACAGCTGGAGGGCGCGGGCGAGGGCGCCGACGACCTGGTCCGACGGGTGGTTGGCGCGTCCCTGCTCCAGGCGCAGGATGTAGTCGACGGAGAGTCCGGCCAGCTCGGCGAGCTCCTCGCGGCGCAGACCCGGGGCGCGACGGCTCGGCTTCGGGGCGAAGCCGGCGTCGGCCGGGGCGAGGCGGTCGCGCCAGGCGCGCAGCAGGGCGGCGAAGTCGGAGCGGGAGGAAGCCATGGGGGCATTCTCGCCGCGCGGCGCCGGATGAGCCTGGGTACTGCCAGTCCTAGTGACGGGGACGGCACTGGTCGGCGTGGCCGGGGGCGGCGAACGTGGAGCCGCGGCGCCCGGACCGGGTGCCATCGGCCGACCAGTGAGGGAGCCTTCCATGCCCGCTACGGAACACACCATCGTGATGACGGGCGCGAGCCGCGGGATCGGGCGGGTCGCAGCGGAGCACATCGTGCGCCGGTCGCCCGGCGCGCACCTCCTCGTCGTGGCCCGCGCGTCCTCCGGCGCCCGGCTCGCCGATGAGCTCGCCACGGGCGGGCGCCCGGTCTCGTACGTCCCGGCGGACCTCGGCTCGCTCCGGAGCGTCCGCTCCGCCGCCACCGAGATCCGTGACCGGCTGGAGCGCGGTGATCTGCCACCGCTGCGCGGCTTCGTGGGCAACGCGGGGATGCAGTACACCAACGCGCTGACCGAGTCCCCCGACGGGTACGAGGCCACCTTCGCCATCAACGTGCTGGCCAACCACCTCTTCGTCCGTGCGCTCCAGGACCACTTCGCCGCACCCGCCCGGATCGTGATCACCGTCAGCGACACCCACTTCGGGGACTTCAAGCACAACATGGGCATGGTGCCCGGCCCGGTCTGGAACTCCCCCGATGTCCTGGCCCGTCCGGGCGCCTTCCCCAAACCGTCGAGCACGGCGGGCGGGCGCACCGCGTACTCGACCAGCAAGCTCGCGGCCATCCATCTCGTGCACGAGTACGCGCGGAGGCTTCCGGCCGGGATCGACGCCATCGCGTACAACCCCGGCTTCGTCCCCGGCACCGGTCTCGCCCGCAACGCCGGTCCGCTCTCCCGCTTCGCGATGCGGCGCGTCCTGCCGGTGATGGCCCTCACGCCGTTCGCCACCGGGCGTGGTGCCGCGGGCCGCCACCTCGCCGATGTGGTCCTGGGCACGACCACGGCGCCGACCGGCTCCTACGTCGACCGCGCCCGGGTGGCGCGGTCGTCGGAGGAGTCCTACGACCCGCGGCGCGAGCGCGAACTGTGGGACGCCGTCGAGCGGTTCACCGTGACCCACCTGGCCTGAGCGGCGCGGCGGGCCACTCCGTCATCGCAAACCCCGGAAGGCGTCGCGCAGCTCCCGTACCAGCGGCTCGGGCTGCTCCAGTCCGGGGAAGTGGCCGCCCAGCTCCATCTCGTGCCAGGAGCGCAGATCCGTATAGCGCCGCTCGGCCCAGCGTTCGGCGGTGGGCCATGGCTCGGCCGGGAACAGCGTGCACGCGGTCGGCACGGTCACCGGCCGGGCGTTCTCCTCCTCGGCGCCGCGCGGTGTCCAGCGCAGCGCCTCCCAGTACCAGCGGGCGCTGGACGCTCCCGTCCCGGTGAGCCAGTAGAGGGCGATGCCCTCGGCCTGGCGCTCAAGGCTCACTCCCCCGCCCGCCTCGGCCCGGGTGTCGGCGTAGGCGGCGAACTTCTCGCCCAGCCAGGCGGCCAGTCCGGCGGGCGAGTCGACCAGGGAGTAGCCGAGGGTCTGCGGCCGGGTGCCCATCTGGATGCCGAATCCATAGCCGTCGGCCAGGTGCAGATCGCGCCGCTCGATCATCCGCGCCTCCGCCGGGGTGGCGGTTTCGCGGTCCCGCGGGAGCGGTCCGGCCACCGGCATCGTCAGGTGCAGGCCCGCCACCCGCGAGGGGAAGCGGCGGGCCAGCTCGGTGCTGATGAACGCACCCCAGTCGCCGCCGTGCGCGCCGAAGCGCTCGTAGCCCAGCCGGCTCATCAGCGTCGCCCAGGCGTCGGCCGTCCGCGCGGGATTCCACCCGGTCCGCGCGGGACGGCCGCTGAACCCGAACCCGGGCAGGGAGGGAACGACGACGTCGAAGGCGTCGGCCCGGTCGCCACCGTGGCCGGCCGGATCGGTGAGCGGGCCGATGACCTGCTCGAACTCCAGGACCGACCCGGGCCAGCCATGCGTCAGCAGCAGGGGCATCGCCCCGGGCTCCGGCGACCGTACGTGCCAGAAGGCCAGCTCCAGGCCGTCGATGACGGTGCGGAAGTGGCCGATGGCGTTCCATGCCTTCTCGCGGGCCCGCCAGTCCAGCTCGCGCAACGCCGCGAGGAGCGCCCGCATCCGGTCCAGCGGCACACCTTGGGAGGCGTCCGCCACGGTCTCCGATTCGGGCAGGCGGACCCGTTCCAGTCGCAGGCGCAGGTCTTCGAGGTCGGCGTCGGGAACGGAGATGGCAAAGGGTTCGATGTCGGGCGTCGCTCCGCCCGGTGAAGAAGAAGTCGGCACACCAGGAACGCTAGAAGCGCCCCGGGATCACGGGAATGCGCGCGATTGCCGTCCGCGGATCAGCGATTGCGGTAGGCCGACGGCCGTACGCCCGTATGCCGCAGGAACGCCGTGGACAGTGAGCCGGGGCTGCCGAATCCGCACCGCGTGGCCACTTGCGACACCGACAGCCCACCCGCCCGGAGCAGCCGCTGCGCCTCCTCGATCCGCAGCCGGGTGAGATAGCGGTGGGGCGTCTGGCCCGTGGCGTCCTTGAAGGCCCGGATGAAGTGGTACACGCTGAAGCCGGCCTCGGAGGCCAGGTCCGCCACCGTCAAGGGGCCGCCCAGCCGGTCCCGCATCATCGCCACGGCCTTGTGCACCCAGGGCCCGGTGGCGCCCGGCCGGAGCGCCTTCGGTGGCCGGACGCCGCTGGTGAGCACGTGCACGGCGAGGAACGTCGCCGCGGACTCCGCGTACAGGTCATCGACCTCGCGGGCCGCGCCCAACGACCGGATGGTGTGCTCGACCAGCGGGTCCCCCGAGGCCACCGCCGCGGCCATCCGCTGGTAGTCGACGCGCTCCCCGCCCAGTTGCTCGGCCGTACGGGCGACGGTGACGCGTGGAATGTGCACCTGGAGGGTCCGCAGGGGAACCACGGACCGATAGCGGCGTACCGACGCCACGCCCGGAACCGCCATATCCAGCTGTCCGGGCGTCCAGTGCCGCTGCCGCCAGCGCCCATCGGTACAGATCTCCATGGCCGCGTCGCCCGCGACGGTCAGGACGAGATGCAGGTCGTCGGTGGCGGGCAACGCCACCCGCTCCACGCGGGCGGTGTGGTCGAACCGCTGCAGCAGCAGGGACCGCCAGCCGAGGCTGTCCCAGCTGTTGAAGGTCCGCTCGACATAGGGGTTCGCGTCGAATCCGGCATACGGCTCGAGGTCGAAACCAGGAACGTCACACAACACCGCATCGAGCATAGCCACGACCGTGGCCGGGGAGGTCGGCCCTCAGACGTTCAGATACGGGTAGTCGATGTACCCCTTGTCGGTGCCGCCGTAGTAGGTCGACTGGTCCGGTGTGTTGTACGGCCCGCCCGCGCGCAGCCGGGCCGGAAGGTCGGGGTTGGCGAGGAAGAGCGCCCCGAAGGACAGCATGTCGGCCGTACCGTCCTCGATGAGCGCGAGCTCCTCCGCGGTGGTGAACCCGTCCGTCGCGGGGTTGAGGACGAGTGCTCCGGAGAACTCCTTGCGGAGGATGCCGGTCAGGTCGCGGGAGTCCTCGACCAGGTGCAGATAGGCGGGGCCGGTCTCGTTCAGGCGGCGGATCAGCGGGACGTACGTGGCCTCGAGGTCGGGCTCCTCGATGCCGTTGTAACGGATCCCGGGCGAGATCCGTATCCCGGTGCGCCGCGCTCCGACGGCCGCCGACACGGCCGCGACCACCTCGGCCGCGAACCGGATCCGGCCCTCGGCCGAACCACCCCACTCATCGGTGCGCAGATTGGAGCTGGGGGCCAGGAACTGGTGGATCAAGTAGCCGTAGGCGGCGTGCAGTTCGACCCCGTCGAACCCCGCCTCGATGGCGTTCCGTGCCGCCTGGGCGAAGTCCGCGATCGTCTCCCGCACCTCCTGGGAGGTCAGCTCGCGCGGGGTGGTGAAGTCCTTCATCCCGTCGGCGGTGAACAGCCGGCCGGGTGCGGCGACGGCCGAGGGAGCGACCTGCATCAGCCCGTCGGGCAGCAGCCCGGGGTCACCGACCCTGCCGACGTGCGAGATCTGGGCGAAGACCGCCCCGCCCTCGGCGTGCACCGCGTCGGTGACGCGGCGCCAGGCGGCGATCTGCTCGGCGCTGTGCAGCCCCGGGGTGTGGGGGAAGCCCTGGCCGACCACGGACGGCTGCGACCCCTCGGTGATGATCAGCCCGGCCGTGGCCCGCTGCGCGTAGTACGTGGCCATGGAGTCGGTGGCCGTATTGCCGGGCCCGAAGGCACGGGCGCGCCCCATGGCGGGCATGACCAGGCGATTGCGGAGCCGCAGCCCGGCAAGGTCGATCGGATCGAAGGGTGTGGACACAACGGCTCCCGGGGTCGATGGGACATGGCGGTCGATGGGACACGACAGTCGATGGGGCATGACGGTCGATGGGGCACAACAGTCGGCAACGAGATCATTGGGCGACCAACGATCTCACGGCGAAGCCACCATAACCCATTCATTGGGTGGCCAATGATTGGTCGGCCACGATAGCCTTGCCACCATGACCACAGAGCTCCCGCACAGCGACGCGGACGCCACGGAGGTCGGATACGGCGGCCACGTCAGCCAGACCCTGGCGCGGGTGTCCCGCCTGCACCGGCTCGCCGGGGGCAGGCTGCTGCGCCCGACCGGCCTCTGCTCCGGCCAGGAATTCCTGATGATGACCCTGTGGGACGCGGGATCGGTCCGGCAGTCCGAACTGGCGAGGGCGCTCGACCTGGACCCGTCGACCGTGACCCTGATGCTGCGGCGGCTGGAGCAGGGCGGGCATGTCACCCGCGCCCGCGATCCGCGGGACCGCCGCGTCATGCTCGTCCGGGCCTCGGAGCGGAGCTACGCCCTGCGACCCCAGGTCGCGGCGGCCTGGGCGCGGCTGGAGGAGCACATCCTGGACGGGCTCGACGACGGGGAGCGCGAGGCCTTCGCCAGGATCCTCATGAAGGTCGAGAAGAACCTCGCCGCGGAAGAAGCGCAAGAGGCGGAAGAAGCGGGAGAAGCGGGAGAAGGCGGAGGGGACCCCGAGGACTCCGGGCGCTCCTAGATCAGGCGTGGCGTGTCCACGAACCCAGCACCATCAGCGTCTTGGTGCCGGTGACCAGGCCGACGCGGCGCAGCCCGTCGATGACCTGCTGCAGATGCTCGATGTCCCGCACCCGGACGTGCACGAGGGCATCGGGGTCACCGGCGATGGTGAAGACGGCCTGCACCTCGGGAACCGTGTAGCAGGTGCGGACGATCTCCCCGACCGGTGTCGTACCGGTGTAGGACAGCTCCACGAACGCCTCGATGCCCCAGCCCAGCTTGGTGTGGTCGATCTGCACCGTGAAGCCCTTGATCACCCCGGTGTCCTTGAGCCGGTCCACCCGGCGCTTGACCGCGGCCACCGACAATCCCACCTCGGGTGCCATCTCGGAGAAGGTGCGCCGCCCGTCGTCGCGCAGCATGCGCAGCAACTGCCGGTCCACATCGTCGAACTCGGGCATCGGCCCTCCACTCCGCGCCGCGCGCACCCGTGCGACCCGCACAGCGCACGCAAACTCTTTTAGTCGGCCCAGCGAATTTCCCCGGCAGTTTGCGTCTTGTTCCGGATCCGCCGCAAGTTACTTGTGCTCCTTCGGAGGGTGTTGCTGTCCTTGAGCCGGACCCCAGATATGTCGAGGAGGCTCACATGAGCACCGACCCCGCCGCGGTTTCGCCCGATGCCCCCTACACCGCCCGCAGCGGCCGCGTGCTGATCTCCGGCATCCAGGCCCTGGTCCGGCTCACCCTCGAACAGCGCCGGCTGGACGAGGCGCGCGGTCTGGACACCCGCGCGTTCGTCTCCGGCTATCCGGGCTCACCGCTGGGCGGGGTCGATCTGGAGCTGGACCGGGCACGCCGCTTCCTCGACCCCGCCGGTGTGGTGTTCCGGCCGGGCCTCAACGAGGAGCTGGCCGCCACCGCCGTGGCCGGGACCCAGCTGCTGGGGCAGGTGCCCGGACGCCGCCACGAGGCGGTGACCGGGTTCTGGTACGGCAAGAACCCCGGTCTCGACCGCGCGGCCGACGCGATGCGGCACGGGACGGTGGCCGGTACGGCGGCGCTGGGCGGCGCGGTGGCCTGGATCGGCGACGACCCGGGCAGCAAGTCCTCGACCGTGCCCAGCTCCTGCGAACCGATGTGCCAGAGCCTGGCCATGCCCCTGCTCGCACCCGGCTCCGTACCCGAGATCCTCGAATTCGGGCTGCACGCCGTGGCCCTGTCCCGGGCCACCGGCCTCTGGGCCGGGCTGAAGATCGTCGCGGATATCGCGGACGCCTCGGCGGTCGTGGACCTGGACGCGCTCCGGCCCGACATCCCCGCCCCGCCCGCCGCCCCGCGCGGCGCGCCGCCCACCCTCGTCGGCCCCGCGTCCCGGGACGCCGAACACGACATGCTCACCCGCCGGCTGGACCTGGCACGCGCCTACGCCCGTGCCGCCGGGCTGAACCGCATCACCTTCGGCGCCGCGCACGCCACCCTGGGCGTGGTCGCCTCCGGCACCTCGTACGCCGTGGTGCGGCGCGCCCTGGCCGACCTCGGCATCGGCGAGGCGGACATGGAGGCGCTCGGGGTGCGGCTGATCCGGCTGGCGATGCCGTTCCCCCTCTGCGACGAGGACCTGGTGGCCATGACCGGCGATCTGGAGCAGGTCCTGGTGGTCGAGGACAAGGTGCCCTTCCTCGAAGGGCACCTCAAGGCCGCCCTGTACGGCAGCGCCGACGCGCCCGTGGTGGTCGGCCGCCGCGGCGAGAACGGCCGGCCGCTGCTCACCGCCCGTGGCACCCTCGGGGCCGAGGACGTGGCCGAGGCCCTGGCCCGGCGCATCGGCCCGGACCGGCTGCCGCGGGCCGCGACCGCCCGGCTGGCCTCGCTGGCACCGCCGCCCGCGCCCCGGATCGCGCTGCCCACCGTATCGGCGCGCACCCCCTACTTCTGCTCCGGCTGCCCGCACAACACCTCCACCCGCACCGCCGACGACACCCTCGTCGGCGCGGGCATCGGCTGCCACGCCATGATCGCCCTCGATGGCGCGGGCCGCGGCCATCAGATCGGGCTGACCCAGATGGGCGGCGAGGGCGCCCAGTGGATCGGCCTGGCCCCGTTCACCGACGACCGGCACTTCGTGCAGAACCTCGGCGACGGCACCTTCCATCACTCCGGCTCCCTCGCCATCCGCGCGGCGGTGGCCGCGGGCGTGACCATGACGTACAAGCTCCTTTACAACGACGCCGTCGCGATGACGGGCGGTCAGCGGCCCGAGGGGCGGCTGGACGTCCCGGCGCTGACCCGCTGGCTCGCCCTGGAAGGCGTACGGAAGGTCGTGGTGACCACCGCGGCACCGGCCGACTACCGCGGCGTACGCCTCGACCCGATCGCCACGGTGCGCCACCGCGACGACCTGCCCGGGGCCGAGAAGGAGCTGGCCGCCACCGACGGCGTGACCGTGCTCATCCACGACGACCGCTGCGCCGCCGAGGAGCGGCGGCTGCGCAAGCGCGGTCAGCTGCCCACCCCCGCCGAGAAGGTGGTCATCAACGAGCGGGTCTGCGAGGGCTGCGGCGACTGCGGGGACGTGTCCACGTGTCTGTCGGTGCAGCCCGTGGACACCACCTTCGGCCGCAAGACCCGGATCCACCAGGCGTCCTGCAACTCCGACTTCAGCTGTCTGAAGGGCGACTGCCCCTCCTTCCTCCTCGTCGAGCCGAAGACGACGAAGACAAAGACGAAGAAGGCGAAGATGGCCAAGGAGGCGAAGGTGGCGAAGGAGGCGAAGGGCACGCGGCCCCGTGCCGTCCCCCAGCCGCCCGTGGCCCTGACCGCGCCCACCCCGGCGGTGGCCGGGAACAGCACACTGCTGCGGATGCCCGGCATCGGCGGCACCGGCGTCGTGACCGTCTCACAGATCCTGCAGCGGGCCGCCCATCTCGACGGCCGTTACGCGGCCGGACTGGAGCAGACGGGGCTGGCCCAGAAGGGCGGGCCCGTCGTCAGCGACGTACGGATCTCGGCCACCCCGGTCACCGGTGCCGTGCGGGCCTCCCGCGCGACCGCCGATGTGCTCATCGGCTTCGATCTGCTCGGGGCGGCCGCCGACACCAATCTGCGCATCGCCCGCCCCGGCCACACCATCGCCGTCGTCAACTCCGCCATCGTCCCCACCGCGGCCATGGTGACCAACCGGGTCGTGGTGCCCGGCTCCCCGGACGACGCCCTGGAGCGGATCGAGTCGGCCACCCGCCCCGGGGACAACCTCTACCTCGACGCGCAGAGCATGGCCGAGGCCCTGTTCGGCGATCATATGCCGACCAACATGCTGCTGGTCGGAGCCGCCTTCCAGCACGGCTGCGTCCCGCTGACGGAAGACGCCATCGAGGGCGCGATCCGTCTGGGCGCCGCCGTGGAGAAGAACCTCGCGGCCTTCCGCTGGGGACGCGCCGCCGCCCTCGACCCCGAGGCCGTACGGCGCGCCCTCGCCACACCGGAACGGCCGGTCCTGGAGGTCACCCCCGAGGCGCACACCATCGCGGCCGCGGCCGCCCGGCCGGGAGCGCTCCAGGACACCATCGCCCTGCGCGCCGCCGACCTGATCGGCTATCAGGACCGGGCCTACGCCGAGCGGTACGCCACCGAGGTGGAGGATGTCGCCGCGACGGCCCGGCGGCGGGCCGGTGACGAGGCGGGCGAGCGCATCGCCGTCGCCTACGCCGAGGGGCTGCACAGGCTCATGGCCTACAAGGACGAGTACGAGGTGGCCCGGCTCCATCTGGACACCGTGGAACGGGCCAGGGTCGCGGACGAGTTCGGTGCCGACGCCGACGTCTCCGTCCTGCTGCACCCTCCGGCGCTGCGTGCGCTGGGCATGAAGCGCAAGATCCGGCTCCGCCGCACGGCGCCCGCCCTCTTCTCGCTCCTGCGCGCCCTGCGGCGGCTGCGGGGCACCCGGCTCGACCTGTTCGGATACGCCGAGGTCCGCCGTCAGGAGCGGGCGCTGATCGAGGAGTACCCGCGCCTGGTCCGTGACGCCCTCGCCCGGCTGACGCCCGGTAACGCCACCGCCGTGGAGGATCTGGTGCGGCTCGTCGAGGCCGTCCGCGGCTACGAGGACATCAAGCTGGCCCGGGTCGAGGAGTTCCGCGCCACGGCCCGCGCGGCCCTGGACGATCTGACCGCCACCGCCGACGCCCCCGCGGCCGTCTCCGTCTGACCCCGGCCCGCAGCACCTCGCCTCGCCCGTCCGCACCACAGGAGCGCCCCTCATGCCCGTCGACCGCCTGCTGCCCACCCGTGAGGCCGAGGACCTGCTCGACCTCGTCCGCGAGATCGCCGACAAGGAGCTCGCCCTCCGTGTCGACGAGCACGAACGCACCGAGACCTATCCCGAGGGCCTGTTCCGCCTGCTGGGCGACGCCGGGCTGCTGGGCCTGCCCTACCCGGAGGAGTTCGGCGGGGGCGGCCAGCCCTACGAGGTCTACCTCCAGGTGCTGGAGGAGCTGGCCGCGCGCTGGGCCGCCGTCGCGATCGCCACCAGCGTCCACACCCTCGCCGCCTTCCCCCTGCTCACCTTCGGCACCACCGAGCAGCGCGAACGCTGGGCGGAGGACATCCTCGGCGGCCGGCTCATCGGCGGGTACAGCCTGTCCGAGCCCCAGGCCGGGTCCGACGCGGCGGCCCTGACCTGCCGCGCCGAGAAGACCCCCGACGGCTACCGGATCAACGGCGCCAAGGCGTGGATCACCCACGGCGGCAAGGCGGACTTCTACGCCCTGTTCGCCCGCACCGGCCCCGGCAGCGACGGCATCTCCTGCTTCTTCGCGCCCGGCCACACCGACGGCCTCACCTTCGGCCGGCCCGAGGAGAAGATGGGCCTGCACGCCATCCCCACCACCTCCGCCTTCTGGGACGACGCGCTGCTCGCCACCGACCGGCTCATCGGCGGCGAGGGCCAGGGGCTCCACATCGCCTTCAGCGCCCTGGACTCCGGCCGGCTGGGCGTCGCCGCCTGCGCCACCGGGCTCGCCCAGGCCGCCCTGGACGCCGCGGTCGGCTACGCCCACGAGCGCACCGCCTTCGGCCGCAGGATCATCGACCATCAGGGGCTCGGCTTCCTGCTGGCCGACATGGCCGCCGCGGTGGACTCCGCGCGTGCCACCTATCTGGACGCGGCCCGCCGCCGCGACCACGGGCGCCCGTACACCCGTCAGGCCAGCGTCGCCAAGCTGACGGCGACCGACGCCGCCATGAAGGTGACCACGGACGCCGTCCAGGTCTTCGGCGGCTACGGCTACACCCGCGACTTCCCCGTGGAGCGCTTTATGCGCGAAGCGAAGATCATGCAGATCTTCGAGGGCACCAACCAGATCCAGCGGCTCATCATCAGCCGCCAGCTCGCCCCCTGACCGGCCCCTGACCGGCCCCTGATCGGCCCCGTGACGGAATGTCGCACCCGGGCACGCCGGGACGCCGGTCATGATGACCACCATGACATCGGTACGTGGAACGCGCGGGGCGCGAGCGCAGCAGCCGGGATCAGGCCTTACGGCGGCGGTGACGGCGGTGCTGGCCGCTCTGACCGTGGCAGGTTGCGGCGGGTCGGACACGACCGACGGGGCTCCCTCGCACAGCGGGAACCCGTCGGAGTCCCGTTCCGCGCAGCCCTCGGGCAGCCCCTCCGGCAGCCCCTCGGGCGGTCTCGGCGCCTCGGCGAAACCGTCGGTGTCGGCGGCGGACGGGCGTGACGTCGGCGCCTGCGCGGACGGCAACTGCGAGATCGCGGTGTCCGAGCGGGTGACGGTCCGCTTCAAGGGCCCGGCCGGTCCGGCCACGCTGACCGTGGACGAGCTCGGCCCGAACAAGGTCACGTACACGGTGGAGTCGGGCAGCAACCACTCCCAGGGCGGGACGAGCGGCCCCGGCCAGGGGTGCCTCACCGTGCTGCGCGACCACGGCAGCAGCAACGTGTGCGGAAGGGTGAGCACCATGCGCCCGGCCGCCCAGCCCGGCGCCGTGGTGATCCTCATGGCCGCCGGGGAGAACGGCACGGCGACCCTGCGGATCGTGTCCAGGTGACCGGCCGCGGTGGTCAGCTCCCCACCGGCGGGCCTCCCGGGGAACGGGAGTGTCAGTTGAGGGTGTCGGGGTCCGGCCCGGTGCGCTGACCACGGTCGAGAGCGCCGATCGCCTCGATGTCCGCAGAGGTGAGGGTGAAGTCGAAGACGTCGATGTTCTCCCGGATGCGGGCCGGGGTCACGGACTTGGGGATCACGACGTTCCCCAACTGGAGGTGCCAGCGCAGGACCACCTGGGCGGGGGTCCTGCCGTGCCGCCGCGCGATCGCGGTGAGGGCGGGGTCCTCGAGAAGGGCGCCCTGGGCCAGCGGGCTCCACGCCTCGGTGGCGATGTCGTGCTGGGCGTGGAAGGCCCGCAGCTCCCCCTGCTGGAGGTAGGGGTGCAGCTCGACCTGGTTGAGGACCGGGACCACACCACTGTGGTCCAGCAGCCGCCGCAGATGGGCGGGCTGGAAGTTGGACACGCCGATGGCGCGGGTGCGGCCGTCGGCCAGCAGCTTCTCCAGGGCGCGCCAGGTGTCCAGGTAGAGGTCGCGGGCGGGGGCCGGCCAGTGGATCAGGTAGAGGTCCACATAGTCGGTGCCGAGCTTGGCCAGGCTGGTGTCGAAGGCCGTGAGGGTGGAGTCGTAACCCTGGTCGGCGTTCCACAGCTTGGTGGTGAGGAACAGCTCCTCGCGGGGGACGCCGGACTCGGCCAGGGCACGGCCGACGCCGCCCTCGTTGCCGTAGATGGCCGCGGTGTCGATGGAGCGGTAGCCGGCCTCGATGGCGGAGAGCACCGCGCCGGTGGTCCGCTCGTCCTCCACCTGGAAGACGCCGAAGCCGAGCTGCGGGATCTCGAGGCCGGTGTGGAGGGTGAGGTTGGGTACGGAGGTCATGGCGTCCTTCGTCGGGTCGTGGGTGTGCTGCGCTGTGCTGGTCGGTGGTTCTGGGGTCTCGGTGGTTCGGGGACTCGGTGGTTCGGGATCTCGGTGGTTCGGGATCTGCTGGTCTCCCCCGCGATCAGTACGGCCCGGTCGTCGCGCCGGAAGGCCGGCGGATGGCCACCGGCGTCGAGGACGCTGATCGCGGCCGCCACCCCGGCCGCCTCGGCGGCGGCACGGGCGGCCTGGACGAGGGCCTCGGCGTCCTTCGTGGTCAGCGGGGCGACGGCGGTCTCGGGGGTGCTCATGGCGGGCCGGTCTCCTTGATGGAGGTGGTGCGGTTCGGAGTGCGGTGTTCGGTGTTGGGTGTCCGGTACGGGGCGGCTCAGTGCCGGCCGGTGAACGCGTGGGCCGGTTCGGAGGTGGCACCCTCGTGGCCGCGGCGGGCGGTGCGGCGCTCCAGGGCGGCCGAGAGGACGGCGAGGACCAGGGCGGATCCGGCGAGGATGGCGCCGACCCAGTTGGGCGCGGTGTAGCCGAGTCCGGCCGAGATCACCAGGCCGCCGAGCCAGGCCGCGATCGCGTTGCCCAGGTTGAAGGCGCCGATGTTGACGGCGGAGGCGAGGGTGGGGGCGCCCGCCGCGTGGTCCAGCACCCGCTTCTGTAGCGGGGGCACGGTGGCGAAGCCCAGGGCGCCGACCAGGGCGATGGAGACGGCGGCCGCGATCTTGTCGTGGGCGGTGAAGGTGAACGCGGCCAGGACCAGCGCGAGGGCGCCCAGCGCCACGTACAGCATCGGCATCAGGGCCCGGTCGGCGAACCGGCCGCCGAGGAGGTTGCCGCCCACCATGCCGAGGCCGAAGAGGACCAGCAGCCAGGTGACGGAGGAGTCGGCGAAGCCCGCGACCTCGGTCATCATCGGCGCGATGTAGGTGATGGCGGCGAAGACACCGCCGAAGCCGAGCACGGTCATCGCCATGGCCAGCAGCACCTGTGCGTTGCGGAAGGCCGCCAGCTCATGGATCAGGTGCACACCCTCCGGCTTGGGGATGTCGGGAACGAGCTTGGCGATGCCCGCCAGGCCGATCACACCGAGCCCCGCGACGAGGAAGAAGGTGGTCCGCCACCCCAGCGACTGGCCGATCGAGGTGCCCAGCGGCACTCCGACGACGTTGGCGACGGTCAGGCCGGTGAACATCATCGAGATGGCTCCGGCCTTCTTCTCGGGCGCGACCAGGTCGGCCGCGACCACCGAACCGATGCCGAAGAACGCGCCGTGCGCGAAGGAGGCGACGATCCGCCCCACGGCCATCACGCCGAAGGCGGGGGCCAGCGCGGAGAGCAGATTGCCCACCACGAACAGCCCCATCAGCAGCATCAGCATGCGCTTGCGGGCGATCTTCGTACCGAGCGCGGTCATCAGCGGCGCGCCGACCATGACGCCGAGCGCGTAGCCGGTCACCAGGAATCCGGCGGTGGGGATGGACACATCGAAGTCCCGGGCGACCTCGGGCAACAGCCCCATGATCACGAACTCGGTGGTTCCGATCCCAAAGGCCCCGATGGCGAGGGCCAGCAGTGCGACGGGCATGAAAGTTCACTCCAAGTGATTGCTACCGCCCTTTACGAGCATCCACAATACTTGCAAGCACACTACTTGCAAACGCGCTATATTGCTCGTGCTGCGTATCAGGCCCGGCCGACCCGCGAAGGCGCCCTGCGCGAGGCGCCGGGCCTGGCGGCGCGGTACCCGCGGCTCATCCCCCTGATCGCGGCCGTGGGCTCCTGGAGGCGTCGCCCGTTGCCCCCTCGTCACTCCGAATTCCGGGGTGGTGCGAGCCCCCCGGCTGACCTCACACCCCGGGGGCGGGGGCCCACCCTCGACCTGGGCGAGCCGAAGCCGGACGCCTTCCTGCCCGCCGGGCGCCGCACACCGCTGGACCACGACCGCGCCCTGCAGCGCCTGCCCCCCCACGGCGGCCGACCAGGGCGTCGGCCTCGTCGGCGGCCCGTACAGCTCCGGCGCCGGGCGCGACCCGGCCCAGCCGCATCGCCGAGGATGTCGCGGCCCTCGACGAGGCCGTCGCGCTCTTCCACGGCAGCTACGCCGACGGGCTCGCCGCCCTGCGCGACACCCTGGCGGGTCCGCCCGCCCGACGGGCCGCCACGCCGGGCACACGACGCGGTGAGCCGGGAAGCGGTGACCGACTCCGCGCCGAGCCCGCACCGAGTCCGCATACGGCGGATGAGCGGGTTTCCGGCGCGCCGGAAACCCGCTCATCCCATTTCCCGTACGCCACGTCCTTGACGGCCTGAAACCAATTCGGATGGGCGGTCGGCCGGCCGGAATGAGTTTCTGAACGGCATCCGAGCGGCCACAGGTGTTGCTGCGGCGCCGCTTTCTTCATCATCGGGCAGGAGTTCGACATCCGCCCATATCGCGAATATGGCCGACCCGGCCCCGTTGCGCCCGTCGTCGCGATGACCACCGAGTTCACCGAGTCGGTGGCGCCGCCGCAGCTCCCCCCCTTCGGCCCCTGGTGAAGCACAGGCCTCAGCCGGATCTCGGGCTCCTTCCAGGGAAATTCCAGCAAGTCGAAATTCCGTCAGCCACAAGGTCCACCCTTTTAGGACTTTACCTACACATTACCTTGTGGAAGAAACGAGAAATCGTTTCTGCAAATCTACGATCGCAAGCTATGACCGACGCTCCACGCGATAACTCCGCCACCCGTGCGCGCTGGCAGACCTGTCTCAAGCTGGCCCGCGAACTCCTCCTCATCGGACCGGACGACACCGACCTCAAACTCGGCTATCTCCACACCCTCATCGACACGGGCAGCCTCGGCGTCACCCGCCACCCCCGCAAGAAGATCCTCATCATCGGCGCCGGTATCACCGGCCTGGTGGCCGGCCGTCTGCTGAAGGACGCGGGCCACGACGTCACCATCCTGGAGGCCAACACCGGCCGGGCCGGCGGGCGCATCAAGACCTTCCGCACCACCAAGCACCATCAGCCGTTCGACGACGCCGCCCAGTACGCCGAGGCCGGTGCCATGCGGCTGCCCGACTTCCACCCGCTCGTCCTCGCCCTCGTCGACAAACTCGGGCTCGGCCGCCGCCTGTTCTACAACGTGGACGTCGACCCCACCACCGGCAGCGGCCCCGATGTCCCCGTCCCCCCGGTGACGTACACCTCCTTCACCGGCCGCACCTGGACCTACGGCGACGACAGCCCCGACTTCCGCGCGCCCGACAAGCGCGGCAACACCTGGATCCGCACCAACCGCGTCCAGGTGCGGCGCGCCGACTACGGCGCCGTCCCGGAGAAGATCAACGAGGGTTTCCACCTCACCGACGACGAGGTCCGCGCCCCCGCCGTGCAGATGGTCGACGACGCGCTGGAGAGCGTGCGGGACTACTACTCCGACGTCGTGGACGGGAAGCGGGTCAACAAGCCGCTCGAGGAGTGGATCGAGGGCTGGGCCCGGGTGATCCATGACTTCGACGGCTATTCGATGGGCGGCTTCCTGCGCGACTACGCCGGGCTCAGCGACGAGGCCATCGAGGCGGTCGGAACGCTGGAGAACATGTCCTCGCGGCTCCATCTCTCCTTCTTCCACAGCTTCCTGAGCCACACCGACATCAGCCCCGGTGTGCGCTACTGGGAGATACCCGGTGGCAGCTGGCGCCTTCCGGACGCCCTCCACCGGGGCCTGCGCGACGAGGTGCGGTTCGGTCACCGCATGATCCGCCTGGAGTACTTCGACCCCAGCCACGACTCCGCGCCCGAGGGCACCGGCGCCGTCGGACCCGACGGATGGGGCGTGGCCGTGCGGACCGTGGCCGAGGACAACCCGGCGGGCCCCACCCGTCTGTGGACCGCCGACCTGGCGATCGTCACCATCCCGTTCTCCACCCTGCGCTTCGTGGAGATCGTCCCCTCGATGTCGTACAAGAAGCGCCGCGCCATCATCGAGACCCACTACGACTCGGCCACCAAGGTGCTGCTGGAGTTCAGCCACCGGTGGTGGGAGTTCACCGAGGACGACTGGCGCGAGGAGCTCGACAGCATCACACCCGGCCTCTACGAGTACTACCAGCGCGGCGGCGAGACCGGTGCCGATCCCGTGCCCGCGCTCGCCGAGGCGGGCCGCGACCTGCTCGGTGCCGCGGTCAAGGACAGCGGGGTCACCGAGGAGTTACGCCAGGTCAACAGCGTCATGCCGCTGCGCGGCCCGGCCGTGCGCCCCGCCACCCACTGCTTCGGGGGCGGCTCCGCCACCGACAACCCCAACCGGTTCATCTACTACCCCTCGCACCCGGTAGAGGGCAGCACCGGCGGTGTGGTGCTCGCCTCGTACTCCTGGTCCGACGACGCCGCGCGCTGGGACTCCATGCGCGAGGTGGAGCGCTATGTCTACGCCCTGCGCAACCTCCAGGCCCTGCACGGCCGCCGCATCGAGGTGTTCTTCACCGGCCTGGGCGCCACCAAGAGCTGGGCCCGCGACCCGTACGCCTTCGGCGAGGCCGCCACGTACACCCCGCACCAGATGACCAGCTTCCACCTGGACGCCTCCCGCCCCGAGGGCCCGGTGCACTTCGCCGGGGAGCACACCTCCCTCAAACACGCCTGGATCGAGGGCGCCCTGGAGAGCGCCATCCGCGCCGCCACCGCCGTCCACCAGGCACCGCCCCTCACCACCCCGGGCCCGGACCAGGGGGGCGGCTCATGACCGCGATCACCCCCGAGTGCACGGTCGCCCGCTATCTGGCCCGCCGCCTCGCCGAGCTGGGCATCACCCATCTGTTCGGGGTGCCCGGCAACCACCTCGGCCCGTTCCTCACCACCCTGCGGGCCGAGGGCGACGTCGAGTGGGTCGGCACCCCCACCGAGGGCGGCGCGGGCCAGGCCGCCGACTCCTACGCCCGTCTCCACGGCATCGGCGCGGCCGCGGTCACCTACAGCGTCGGCGCGTTCAACCTGCTCAACGCCTGCGGCGGGGCGTATGTGGAGCACGTCCCGCTCATCGCCATCAACGCCTGCCCGCCGTACGAGCAGTGGCAGAACTACCGCGCCCTCGGCCTGCTCACCTCCCATATGAGCCCGCGCCGGGAGAGCAACCTGGACGCCTACCGGCAGGTCACCGTGGAGGCTCAGGTCATCTCCAACCCGGGCCTGGCGCCCGGCCAGATCGACGCCGCGCTCACCGCCTGTCTGTCCGAGCGCAGACCCGTCTATCTGGAGGTGATGGAGGACCTGTGGGACGAGCCGTGTGCCGTCGCCGAGGATCCACTGCTGCGCCGCGAGCGGCCGTTCAGCGTCCGCAACCGGACCATGCTGGACCACGCCGTCGCCGCGATCCTCGCCCTGGTCGAGGAGCACCCGGGACCGGACGGCAGGCCCCGCCCGATCGTGTGGGCGGGCGAGGAGGTCGAGCGGTTCCGCCTCTCCGGACAGCTGTCCGATCTGACGCAGGCCACCGGGGTGCCGTTCTGCACCACCGTCGGCGCCAAGGCCGTCCTCGACGAGCGGCTGCCGCAGTTCCACGGCGTCTACAACGGCAAGGCCAGCCATCCGGATGTGCACTCGATCTTCAAGGACTGGGCCACCTGCCGGATCGGCCTCGGCACCTGGTCCACCTCGAAGAACCTCGGCGGTGAACTGTCCGTCGGCACGGACTGGGTGGTGGCGGCCCGGGGCGGTGTCGGCGTCGGCACCCAGTTCTTCCCCGACGTCCAGCTCGCCCGGCTGATACCCGCCCTCCAGGACGCGCTGGTGGCGCGCTTCGGCTCCGGTGGCCTGACCGCCGACTACTTCGCCGAGGCCCACGCCCACCACGGCGCGCCCGAGGGCCGTCCCGCCTCCCTCGAGGACCACCGCGCCACGACGCTCCGCGCCGGCGGTTCGTCGTCCGGGTCCGGCGAACGGCTCACATACGACGGGGTGTTCGACCGGATCAACCACTTCCTGGCCAAGGAGACCCGGGAGAGCTGGACGGTGGTCTCCGACGCCGCGTTCTCCCTGATCGGCTCGATGAACCTGACCCTGCCAGCGGGCGGGTTCCTGTCGCAGGTCAGCTGGCTGTCCATCGGCTGGTCCGTCGGCGCGGCCACCGGCGCGGCGCTCGCCCCCGAGCGCGGCCACGCCCGCCCGATGGTGTTCGTCGGCGACGGCGCCTTCCAGGAGACCTGCCAGGAGATCTCCACCCACACCAGGCTCGGGCTGCGGTCGGTGGTGTTCGTGATGGACAACGGGCACTTCTACGGCATCGAGCAGATGCTGGTGCACCCGGACTACTTCGCGGACCGGGACGCCCACGGCGCCGATGACACGGATGGCGCGGACTTCTACAACGTCCTCCACCCGTGGCACTACGAGCGGCTGGCGGATGTCTTCTCCGGCAAGAAGACCCCGGCGCACGGCGTCAGCGTGGCGCACACCTCCGAGCTGGACGAGTTGCTGGCCCGCCTCACCGACGCGACCGACCCGGTCAACTCCGGCCCACTGCTGGTCCGGGTCCGCCTGCACCGGCACGACTATCCGCGGGCGATGGCGTACAAAGTCAAAGGGGAGTAGGAACATGTCGGAAATCATCAACGTGCTGATCGCGTTCGATGCGTACTCAATCGCCAAGCGGTATCCCGACGCGTCAAAGGACTACGACTCGCCGACACAGATCGACCAGAGCCTGATCTACATGACGACGCGCCAGGACCGCGTCGTCGGCACCTCGGGGGCCGAGCTGAACTTCTCGGCCAACCCCCGGGACATCATCAGGTGGCGGGAGACGACGCTGTCGCTCAACAGCGAGTACTGCGCCCTGCTGTACCGGTACGTGAGCTACGACCCGCTCATCAGCACCCCGCGGATCGTGGTCGCCGACGGCACCTATCCGATGCCGAAGGAGGGGGCCACCGACCGGCCCGACTTCGAAACGCAGGACTACGAGGATCACTTCTGGGAAGCGGACGTCAACAAGGTCGGCCAGGTCACCTACCACTTCTACTTCCAGATCCTGGACAGCGACCAGCAGTTGGTCGGGTACTTCCAATGGGACCCGTTCATCACCATCGAGAAGCGCTCCTGAACCTAGCGGGCGTGGAAGACCCCCGCGGCGTGTGCCGCCGCGGGGGCACTCAGCAGGGTGTGGAGCCGGTCGAACAGCTCGCCCGCGGCCACGCCGTTCCACTCCGGGGGAAGCAGTTCCAGCGGGAGCCCCGGGTCGCGGTAGGGCATGCGCCGCCACTGGGTCAGCATCGGCACATAGGTCCGGAACGCCTCCAGCGGCTGTGGCCCGCGGTGCGTCACCGCCTCCAGCACGGGGCCGTACCGGTGCAGGAAGTCCGCGTACATGGCGGTGAGTTCGTCCAGATCCCACCAGGAGCGCACCTTCTCCCGCGGGTCCCCGAAGGCCACGTGGTCGCCGGTGAAGATGTCGACGTACGCGGACAGCTCCCGGCGTTCCAGGGTTCGCCGCGCCTCGTCCGCCAGATGTCCGGGGGCGATCCAGACGCCTGACGCGGCGGTGCCGAAGCCCAGCCGGGTCAGGGCCGTCCGCAGGGCGTGCCGCCTCTCGCGCTCGGACTCGGGCACGGAGAACACCACGAGCACCCAGCCGTCCTCGCGGGACGCCCTGGCCTGCCGGAAGATGCGTACGTCGCCCTCGGCGAGCGTCTGCAGGGTCGAGTCGGCGAGCGAGTACCCGGCGACGCCGTCGCGGCGCTCGCCGCGCAGCACCTCGCGGCGTTTCATCCGGGAGACCGAGGACCGCACGGCCCGGCTCTCCACACCGAGGTCCGCCATGAGGCCGATCAGCGAGGCGACCGAGAGCCAGTTGTGCTCGCCCCGGGCGTAGAGGCCGTAGAGCGTGAGGATGAGCGGGGCGTGGCGGGACTCCCGCTCGCCCGCCACGGTGGTGGCCGGTGTCGTCTGCGCGGTCATTCCCGGCACCCTAACGTCTGGCGCGGCGATGGTGATCACACGGGCGCGGTCCCAACCCCAGACAGGCCCTAGTACTGCAACGGTGCCGCCGGCCGTTCCTCCGGTATCACGGCCACGCCCAGGATCTCGATCATGGCTTCGGGCTGCCACAACGCCGTACAGCCGATGCCGGCCATGGCCGGGTAGACCGGTCCGGCGAGCTCGCGCCAGACCTTGCCGATCTCCTTGCCATGCGCCTGGTAGTCGGGGATGTCGGTGAGGTAGATGGTCACGCTCACCAGGTCCTCGGGCCGTCCGCCGGCCGCGCGCAGCGTGGTGAGCAGATTGCCGAACGCCTGCCGGAACTGCTCGACGATGCCCCCCGGAACGATCTTCATATCGGCATCGAGGGCGGTCTGCCCTCCCAGGTGGAGGGTGTTTCCGGCGAGTGTTCCGTGTGAGTAGCCGCTGGGCTTCGGCAGATCGGGCGGGTTCACGGGGACGGGGGTCATGGGGCCTCCGGCTCGGTTGTGTTCCGTCCTGTCCCACGGCCGGACAGGTGTATTGACTTTAGATGACGACCGTGAGAAACACGAGACATCGGATCCTGGTCCCCGACTGAACGGAGCCGACCCCATGGAGCCCGATCTGAGCAAGTACCGCCTCGAGGGCGACAATTCGATGTACCGGCTGCCCAGTGGCATCGTCGCCCCCGTGGTGACGCGCGGCGGCCTCGAGAGCGCGAACACCGCCGACTCGGGCGGTGCCGTCCGGGTCTCGGGAGTGAGCATCCAGCACACCCCCGCCACCCGTCTGTGGTTCGGCAAGGTCAGCAACGAACCCGGCTATCGCTCGGTGACCCATCACCACGGCGAGGCCGAGACCGGTGGCTATGTCCTGTCCGGCCGGGCCCGTATCTACTTCGGCGAGCAACTCCGGGACTACGTCGACATGGAGGAGGGCGACTGGGTCTTCGTGCCGCCGTATCTGCCGCACGTGGAGTGCAACCTCTCCCGCTCCAAGCCGCTGACCTGGATGACCACCCGGACGCCGGAGAACATCGTGGTCAACCTGCCCGATATCGCCGACACCGAGCTGCGCGACTGGCTGGACCGCCGATGACCCGGACGCCCCCCACCTCCGCCGTCTTCACCGCCGCCGTCACCCTGAAGCCCACCGAGCCCGAACACTTCGACCTCGCCTTCACCGCCACCACCCAGCCCTGCCCCTGGCCCAAGGCGTACGGCGGCGATCTGGTGGCGCAGGCCGCGGCGGCGGCCATGCGGTCGGTGACCGACGGCAAGTCACCGCACTCGATGCACAGCTACTTCCTGCGCCCCGCCGACATCGGCGCCGAGGTCCGCTACGAGGTGGAGGTGGTGCGCGACGGCCGCGGCTACAGCACCCGGCAGGTGCGCGGCTACCAGAACGGCAAGCCGCTGTACGTCTGCCTGGCCGGATTCGCCGCGGGCGAGGCCGGTGCGGCCTTCCACACCGGCCTCGGCGCGGACGTGCCCGACCCGGAGGACCTGCCCAGTTCGGCGGAGTACCTCGCCGAGCGCGACGGCGGCTCCATGACCGGGGAGTCCAAGGCGTACTGGTCCGGCGGCCGCGGCTTCGACATGCGGCACGTCCCCGGACCGGTCTATCTCACCGTCGAGGGAGAGCGCCTTCCGCACCAGGCGGTCTGGCTCAGGCCCTTCGACCCGCTGCGCCCGGTCGACGGGCTGACCGACGCCCAGCGGGACCTGGCCGCCCTGGCGTATGTGTGCGACTACACGATCCTCGAACCTGTACTGCGGGTGCTCGGCCTGCCCTGGGCCAGACCCGGGCTGGTCACCGCGAGCCTCGACCACGCGATGTGGTTCCACCGCCCGGGGCCGGTGGACGGCTGGCTGCTCTACGTCCAGGAAGCCGTCGCGGCCGACGCGGGCCGGGGCCTGGGCACGGGGCGCTTCTTCACGCGCGATCACCGTCACCTGGCCACCGTGGTCCAGGAGGGCCTGATCCGCCCCACCTGACCCGCTGCCCCTCCCAGCGGGCTCCCGGAAGGACACTTCCGTGACGCTTCCCCTCTCCCCCTCCGCGCACCTCGACACCTTCACCCGCGACCGGCTGCCCCCCGCACATCTGTGGCCAACCCTCGAGTTCACCACGCCGGAACTGCGCTACCCGGACCGGCTCAACGCGGCCGCCGAACTCATCGACACCCCCACCGCGCTGTTCGGCCCCGGCCGCCCCGCCCTGCGCACCCCGTCCGGCGAGGTGTGGACCTACGGCGAACTGCGCATCCGCGCCCATCAGGTGGCCCAGGTGCTCACCGAGGACCTGGGGCTGGTGCCGGGGCAGCGGGTCCTGCTGCGCTCGCCGAACACCCCCTGGACCGTGGCGGCCTGGCTCGGCGTCCTCAAGGCGGGTGGCGTGGTGGTGACCACGATGGCCGCCCTGCGCACCCGGGAGCTCGTCCCCGTGGCCGAGCGCACCCTGCCGTCGATCGCCCTGGTGGACCACCGGTTCGCCGATGACGTCCGTACGGTCCGGGACACCGTGCTGTCCGGGCTGACGGTGGTGGAGTACGGCGGTGGCGGCCCGGACGATCTGGTGGCCAGGGCGGCGGGCAAGTCCGGTGAGTTCACCACCGTGGACACCGCCGCCGACGATGTGGCGCTGCTCGGCCCCACCTCCGGATCCACCGGCGCGCCCAAGATCACCATGCACTTCCACCGGGACATCCTGTCCATCGACAACACCTTCGGCCGCCACACCCTGGGCCTGCTCCCCGACGACCTGGTGGCCTGCACCGCGCCCCTGGCCTTCACCTTCGGCCTCGGCATGCTGGTCGTCTTCCCGCTGCGGGCCGGAGCCTGCGCCCTGCTCACGGAGTCCGCCACTCCGCCGC
The DNA here is from genome assembly GCF_024505145.1 of Streptomyces rugosispiralis. GTDB lineage: Bacteria > Actinomycetota > Actinomycetes > Streptomycetales > Streptomycetaceae > Streptomyces > Streptomyces rugosispiralis. Next base: position 356,727 of record NZ_JANIAA010000003.1, read on the forward strand.
GGCTCGCGGAGCTGGTGGAGCGGCACGGTGTCACCGCCCTGGCCACCGCGCCCACCGCCTACCGGGCGATCCTGCGCGAGGGCGCCGAGCGGCGGCTGGCCGGGCTGCGCACCGGGGTGTCCGCGGGCGAGCACATACCCCGCGCCACCTGGCAGGAGCTGCGGACACGCATCGGTCTCGGGATCGTCGACGGCATCGGCGCCACCGAACTGCTGCACATCTTCATCTCCGCGGCCGGAGACGACATCCGGCCCGGTGCCACGGGCAAGGCGGTCCCCGGCTACCGCGCCACCATACTCGGCCCCGACGGCACGGAACTCGGCCCCGGGGAGCCGGGCAGACTCGGGGTCATCGGCCCGGTCGGCTGCCGCTATCTGGGCGGCGAACGCCAGCGGGACTACGTCCTGGAGGGCTGGAACGTCACCGGTGACATCTTCCACCGGGACGAGGACGGCTACTTCCACTACCACGCCCGCAGCGACAGCATGATCGTCTCCTCCGGGTACAACATCGGCGGCCCCGAGGTGGAGGCCGCCATCGACACCCACCCGGACGTCGTGGAATCCGCCGTCGTGGCCCGCCCCGACACCGAGCGCGGCGCGATCGTGTGCGCCTTCGTGGTGCTGCGGGACGGGGTGCCCGGCGACGCCGCCAAGGCGAAGGAGATCCAGGACCACGTCAAGCGGGTCCTGGCGCCCTACAAATACCCGCGCGAGGTGCGGTTCCGACACGCCCTGCCGCGCAACACCAGCGGCAAACTGCAGCGCTTCAAGCTGCTGCGCACGGTCACCGAGGACGAGCCGGCCGCCGAGGCCGTCGCCGAGAGTTGAGAGGAACCCCCTTGAAGATCGCGATCATCGGCGGCGGTCCCGGCGGGCTGTACTTCGCGGCCCTGATGAAACAGCTCGACCCCGCCCACGAGATCACCGTCTGGGAGCGCAACGCCCCCGACGACACCTTCGGCTTCGGCGTCGTCTTCTCCGACGAGACGCTCGGCGGCATCGAGAACGCCGACACCACCATCGCCCAGGGCATGGCCCGGCGCTTCGCCCGCTGGACCGACATCGACATCCACTACCGGGGCGAGAGCCACACCGTCGGCGGCCAGGGCTTCGCCGCCATGAGCCGCAAGGAACTGCTCCGGCTGCTCCAGGAGCGCTGCCGCGACCTCGGCGTGGCCCTGCGCTTCTCCACCCTCGCCCCGGACACCGAGCGGCTGCGCGCCTCGTACGACCTGGTGGTGGGGGCCGATGGCGTCAGCTCCCTCGTGCGGGCCGCCCACGCGGAGGTCTTCCGCCCCTCCCTGGACCGTCGGCACAGCAAATACATGTGGCTCGGCACGGACCGGGTCTTCGAGGCGTTCCAGTTCTTCGTCAAACGGACGGAATGGGGGGTCGTGCAGGTGCACGGCTACCCCTACTCCGCCACCGGCTCCACCTTCATCGTCGAGATGCACGAGGACGTCTGGCGGCGGGCGGGCTTCGACGCCACCGAGGGGGCCGACTTCGCACCGGGCGACTCGGACGAGCACGCCGTGGCGCGCGTCCGCGAGCTCTTCGCCGAGGAACTCGACGGCCACCAGGTGTTCGCCAACAACTCCAAGTGGCTCAACTTCACGACCGTACGGAACGAGCGCTGGCACCACGGCAACCTCGTGCTCATCGGAGACGCCGCCCACACCGCGCACTTCTCCATCGGCTCGGGCACCAAGCTGGCGATGGAGGACGCGCTCGCCCTCGCCGCCTGTCTGCATGAACACCCGGACGCCGAGGGGGCGTTGACCGCGTACGAGGCCGAGCGGCGCCCGGTCGTGGAGTCCACCCAGCGGGCGGCGCAGGGCTCGCTGGAGTGGTTCGAGAACATCGGGATGTATGTCCACCAGGAGCCGACCCAGTTCTGCTTCAACCTGCTGACCCGTTCCCGCCGCATCACCTATGACAACCTGCGCACCCGCGACCCGGAGTTCGCCGACCGGGTCGACGTGGCCTTCGCCGCCGCGCAGGGCCTCGACGGTGTGGCACCGGCGATGTTCCAGCCGTACCGGCTGGGCGGGCTGGAGCTGAGGAACCGGGTGATCGTGTCCCCGATGGACATGTACTCCGCGGTCGAGGGCGTGCCCGGCGACTTCCACCTCGTCCACCTCGGCACCAAGGCCATGGGCGGCGCCGGACTGGTGATGACCGAGATGGTGTGCGTCTCGCCCGACGGCCGCATCACCCCCGGCTGCACCGGCCTGTGGAACGACGAGCAGGGCGACTCCTGGCGGCGGATCGTCTCCTTCGTCCATGAGCGGAGCACCGCCCGGATCGGCCTCCAGCTCGGCCACTCGGGCCGCAAGGGATCCACCCGGCTGATGTGGGAGGGCATGGACGACCCGCTGCCGGAGGGCAACTGGGAGGTCGTCGGCCCGTCCCCGCTGCCGTACGGACCCGGCTCGGCCGTGCCGCGCGAGCTGACCCGCGCCGATATGGACCGGATCGCCGCGGACTTCGTGGCCGCCGCCCGCCGGGGCGCCGCGGCCGGGTTCGATCTGCTCGAACTGCACTGTGCGCACGGCTACTTGCTGTCCTCGTTCCTCTCCCCGATCGCCAACCACCGCACCGACGCGTACGGCGGCCCGCTGGAGAACCGGCTGCGTTTCCCACTGGAGGTCTTCGACGCCGTACGGGAGGTGTGGCCCGCGGAACGGCCGGTGATCGTGCGCATCTCCGCCACCGACTGGGTGCCGGACGGCAACACCGAGCATGACGCCGTGGAGATCGCCCGTGCGTTCATCGCCCATGGCGCGGACGCCATCGACGTCTCCTCCGGCCAGGTCACCAAGGACGAGCAACCCGCCTTCGGCCGCTCCTACCAGACCCCGTTCGCGGACCGCATCCGCCACGAGGTGGCCGCCGCCACCGGGGCCGCGGTCATCGCGGTGGGCGCGATCGCCTCGTACGACGACGTCAACTCGCTGCTGCTGGCGGGCCGCGCCGATCTGTGCGCCGTGGGCCGCGCCCATCTGTACGACCCGCACTGGACCCTGCACGCGGCGGCCGAGCAGGAGTACCGGGGCCCGGGCGCCACCTGGCCGGTGCAGTTCGGCGCGGGCGGCCGCAAGCCCCCGGCCGCGCGCACCGACGCCGTACGGCCGCGGCTGTCACTGCTCCGGCCCGGCCCCACCGACCGGGCCGTTCATCTGCGCTGGACGCCGACGCGTGCTCCGGCCCCCGTGCCCTGATGAGGGGGTGGCAGCGGGGCCGGAAGCGGGTGTCAGCGCGTCGCCGCCGCCCGGTAGGGGCGGAAGAAGGCGCGCAGCTCCTCCGCGTAGAGCTCGGGCTCCTCGAACGGTGCGAAGTGTCCGCCGCGCTCGGGCTCGGTCACCCGCACGAGGTTCGTGGTGCGCTCCAGCCACGCCCGCGGCGGGCGGACGATATCGCCGCGGAAGAGCGAGAAGCCGGACGGCACCTCGACCCGGCGGGCGTGCTGCGCGGGCGGGATGGCGGCGTTGGCGTGGTACATGCGCATCGCGGAGCCGATGGTGCCCGTGAGCCAGTAGAGGGTGACGTTGGTGAGGATCTCGTCCTTGGTGAAGCTCCGCTCGATGTCACCGTCGCAGTCGCTCCACGCCCGCAGCTTCTCGACGATCCACGCGGCGAGCCCGGCCGGTGAGTCGGTGAGCCCGAAGGCGGCGGTCTGCGGCTTGGTGCGGTGCATGGCGGCGTACGCACCCTCGGCCTGGCCCCAGCCGGTGACGCTGTCGAACCAGGCGCGCTCCTCGGGCGCGAGGTCGGCCGGGTCGCCGGTGAAGACGGGCAGGCCGCCGTCCATGCGGTGCACGGCCACCACCCGGTCGGGGTGGTCGAGCGCGAGGTAGCGGCTCACATGGCTGCCGATGTCCCCGCCCGCCGCGCCGAACCGCTCATGGCCGAGGACGTCCATCAGCTCGGCCCACAGCCCGGCGACGGCGATGGAGTCGAGTGGCGGGCCGGTGGGCCGGTCGGAGTACCCGTAGCCCGGGATGTCGGGCACGACCACGTCGAAGGCGTCGGCGGGGTCGGCGCCGTGCGCACCGGGGTCGGTCAGGTGCGGGATGACCTTCGTATAGCGCCAGAACGAGTCCGGCCAGCCGTGGCTGAGCACCAGCGGGAGCACGGGCCCGGCCGGGGCGGCGGCCTTGACGTGTGCGAAGTGGATCCCGAGGCCGCCGAGCCGGACCCGGAACCGGGGCAGCCGGGCGAGCGCCGCCTCCCGCGCCGCCCAGTCGAACCCGTCCGCCCAGTAGGCGACCAGCTCACGGAGGTAGTCGAGGTCGGTCCCGAGCGCCCACCCGGCGTCCTCGGGAGCGTCCGGCCAGCGCGTCGCGCGCAGCCGCGCGCGGAGGTCCTCGATCGCGGCCGGGTCGGTCCGCGGGGTGAACGGCTCGGGTCGGGGCGAGGCATCCGGCATGCCACGTACCCTACAAGCCGCCCGTGTCAGTCGTCGGGAATGCCGGGGCGCTCAGGGCGGGCACGGTGGTCCCGGGCCGGGCCGGGCCGGGGAGCGGGCGCCGAGGCGGAACTGTCCGAGCCGGTCGAGGATGGTCCGGCCGACCGGGAGGTGTCCCCAGTCGCTGATGCGGCGCCGTGGTCTTCGTCCACCCCGCCGAACTGCCCGCTCCAGTTCCCGGCCGGTCAGGGGTTCGCCCGGGTGGCGCGGCGGGGGCGGCTCGCCCATTGCCGGAGGAGCCGCACGGTGACCGCCGGGGACACCATCGCGCCACCGCGCACGGCCGACCGCACCGCCTCCACCAGGAGTTCGGGCCCGGCGTCCATGAGCAGGAAGCCACCGGCCCCACTGCGGATCGCGGTGTCCACGTAGTCGTCCTGGTCGAACGTGGTGACCACGACGACCCGCAGCGGATCCACCACTCCGGGCCCGGCGAGCAGCCGGGTCACCTCCAGGCCGTCCAGGGTCGGCATCCGGATGTCGACCAGGCACACCTCGGGACGGAGCCGCCGCGCCAACTCCACGCACTCGGAGCCATCGGCGGCCTCGCCCGCCACCTCGATGCCGGGCTGGGAGTCGAGGATCAGCCGGAACCCGGTGCGCACCATCGCCTGGTCATCCGCGATCAGCACACGGATGGAGGCGTCCGCGGGAGGCCGGGGTCCGCCGCATCGCTCACGTGGTGGTTCCTCAGCTCGTGCGACCGGTTGGCAGAGTACCGCCCACCATCTCACGGCCTCGGTGACCGGCGCAGGAAGCGGATGACCGGGTGGCCCGGATCGTGGGTGACCACGGCCTCGACGTCGTAGACCCGCTTGATCAGGGACGGGGTCAGCACATCGCCGGGCGCGCCTTCGGCCACGACGTGTCCCTCGTGGAGGACGAGCAGGCGGTCGCAGTACATCGCGGCGAGGTTGAGGTCGTGGAGGGCGATCACGGTGGCGATCGGCAGGCTGACGACGAGGTCGAGCAGGTCGAGCTGGTGCTGGATGTCGAGGTGGTTGGTCGGCTCGTCGAGCAGCAGCTCGCGCGGTTCCTGGGCGAGGGCTCGGGCGATCTGGGTGCGCTGGCGCTCGCCACCGGAGAGGGTGTGCCACGACTGACCGGCCCGGTCGGTCAGTCCGCCGCGCTCCAGGGCCGCGTCGACGGCCCGGGTGTCCGCGGCGGAGGCCGACGCCCAGGCGCGCCGGTGCGGGACCCGGCCGAGGGCCACCACCTCGCGGACGGTCAGCTCGGTCTGGGTGTGGGCGTGCTGTTCGACGGTGGCGATACGGCGGGCGGTGGCGCGGCGGCCGACCTGTGGCAGAGCGCGGCCGTCCAGGGTGACCACTCCGGCGGAGGGGGTGAGGATCCCGGCGAGCAGCCGCAACAGGGTTGATTTCCCCGAGCCGTTGGGGCCGAGCAGGCCGACCGTCTCGCCGGGGCGCAGGGTGAGGCTGATGCCGTCGACGATCAGCCGGCCGTCGGTGCGGCGGCTGACGCGGTCGGCGCGGAGCCCGGACCCCGCTTCCGGGGTGGCGGCGGGCTCCACGTCGGGGGTTTCCGTGGTGGAGTCGGTCATGCCTTCCTCCGGCCGCGGTAGAGCACGGCGACGAAGGCCGGTACGCCGATGAGGGACGTCACCACGCCCACCGGGACCTCCTGGGGGTCGATGACGGTACGGGCGGCGGTGTCCACCCACACCAGGAAGACGGCCCCGGCCAGTGCGGTGACCGGCAGCAGACGGGCGTGGCCGGGACCGGTGAGGGCGCGGGTGGCATGCGGGAGGACCAGGCCGACGAAGCCGATGGCCCCGGCGGAGCTGACCAGGGTCGCGGTGAGCAGCGCGGTCGCGCACAGCAGGACGAGACGGGTGCGGGCCACCCGGACGCCGAGCGCCGCCGCGGCCTCCTCCCCGAAGGCGAACGCGTCCAGGGTGCGGGCGTAGCCGAGACAGACCACGAGGACGGCGGCCAGCACGGCGGTACCCAGCAGCACATCGCCCCACCCGGCGCCGGTGAGCGAGCCGAGGAGCCAGAACAGCACGGCCCGGGTGGTGTCGGCGTCCGCGGAGGTGAGGACGATGAACGAGGTCAGCGCGGAGAACATCTGCATGACGGCCACCCCGGACAGCACCACCCGGTCGGTGCTGCCGCCGAGGCTGTGGCTGAGCACCAGGACCAGGCCGAACGACAGCAACGCACCGGTGAAGGCGCCCGCCGACAGGGACACGGCCCCGCCGCCCACGCCGAGCACGACCACGGTGACGGCGCCCGTGGAGGCGCCCGACGACACCCCGAGGACGAACGGGTCGGCCAGCGGATTGCGCAGCAGGGACTGCATCACGGCCCCGCAGAGGGCCAGTCCCGCCCCGCACACGGCGGCGAGCAGCGTGCGCGGCATGCGCAAGTTCCACACGATGCCGTCCCGAAGCGGCGGCAAGGTGCTCTCCCCCAGGCCGAGATGGGCGGTGACCGCCGCCCATACGTCGGCCGTGGAGATGTCGGCCGGACCGATGGTCACGGCGAAGGCGACCGACGCGAGCAGCGCGGCCAGCCCTCCCCCGATCAGCAGCAGGAGGCGGGTACTGACACGCCGGGTACTCACTTGGCGGGTACTCACTTGGCGGGTGCTCACTTGGCGAGCCCGAAGTCGCGCAGCCCGGCGGCGACCTGTTCCACCCCTTCGACGGTGCGGATGGTCGGGTTCATGGCCTGCCCGCTCAGCAGGATGTACCGCTTCTTCCGCACCGCGGTGAGATTGCGGGTGGCGGCGTTTGTCTCCAGGAACCGCATCTTGGCCTTGGCGGTCTCCGCGGTCTGCTGCTTGCGGGTGAGATCGCCGAGGACGATGACGTCCGGGTCGCGGTCGGCCACGGTCTCCCAGTTGATCTGCGGCCACTCGTCATGGGTGTCGGAGAAGGCGTTCTCCGCCCCGACCGCCCGGGTGATGGCGCCCGGCGCGCCACAGCAGCCGGCGAGGTAGGGCGACTGGGAGTTGGCGAACCAGTACATGAGGGAGACACCGGAGGCGTCCAGTCCCTCCGTGGCTCTGTGAACGCGGCCCTTCAGCCGTGCGACCAGCCTCTCACCGCGCTCGTCGACCCCGAACGCGTGGGCCAGATCGCGTATCTCGCCGTAGACGACATCAAGGGTGAGGGGCTTGTCGCGGGAGCCGTCGCCACCGCTGTCGGTGTCCCTGCCCGCCGCGCAGTCGGAGGGCGAGACATACGTGGGCACGCCCAGCTTCTCGAACTGCTCGCGGGTGGCCACGCCGCCCCTGCCGAGCGTGGAGACGAACGACGCGGTGACGAAGTCGGGTTCGAGGTCCAGGGACTTCTCGAAGGACGGCGCGTTGTCCGCCAGCCGCTCCACCGTGGCGTTGGCCTTCTCCAGGCCCTTCATCACCGGATCGGTCCAGGTGGCGGTGGCGGCCATGCGGTCGGCGAGGCCGAGGGAGAGCAGGATCTCCGTGGTGCCCTGGTTGAGCGAGAGGGCCCGCTTCGGGGCGGACGTCAACGTGACCTTGTGACCACAGTTGTCGATCGTGCGCGGAAAGCCCGAACCGGCGGGCTTTCCGGCGCCCGCGCCGTCATGGCCGGAGCCACCGCACGCGGTGAGCAGCAGGGCGGGGGCGAGCAGGAACGCCGCGGTACGGCGGAAGGAGCGGAGCACGGGCAGCCTCGGTGGTCGGGGCTCGTACGCGGAGCCTGGCCTACGGACGTCCTCCGCGCACCGGGCGCGGAGGTGCCAGCAGGTCTTCGGACTCGGGTTCGTCCGGACGGGGCCCCTTCCCGGTGCTCGTTCGCGACGGCCCCGCGGCCGTCACGGACTCCTCCCAGTGGTGTCGTCTTGCCCCGCCCGTCCCCCTCACCGCTGCGCGTCAGCTCCGGATTCACACCGGATTCCCTGGCCTCGGATGTGGCACGACTGGCACCCCGAGACTACCAAGAGCGCCGAACGGCCCCGCCTCACGGTCGGTTCGGCCGCCGACGTGCCCGCTTCACCTCGCGGTCCACGGCCCAGGCGTCACCGACCGGCCCGAGGTGGCCCAGCTTGTCGGGGTTGACCACCGTGCGGATGGTCTGGATCCGCCCGTCGAGCACATCGAGGACCAGGGTGTGGAGCACCTTGCCGTCCCGGTCGCGGAAGATGGCGCCGGGCTGGCCGTTGACCTCGCGCGGCTCCAGCGACACATCGACGCGCAGCAGCCAGGGGAAGACACCGCCCAGCAACCGCGCCACGTTCTCCGCGCCCATGACGGCCCTGGCCAGCTGCGGGGCCTTGCCGCCACCGTCCCCGACCAGCCGCACATCGGCGGCCAGCAGCTTCCGCAGCCCGCCCACGTCGCCGTCCTTCAGCGCGTCGAAGAACCGGGTGGCCAGCTCCTGCCGCTCCCGCCGGTCCGCCGCGAACCGCGGCCGCCCGGCCTCCATATGGCGCCGCGCCCGCACCAGCAGCTGCCGGCATGCCGCCTCCGACCGCCCCACCGCCGTGGCGATCTCGTCGAACCCGAAGGCGAACACCTCCCGCAGCACGAACACCGCCCGCTCCAGCGGGCTGAGCCGCTCCAGGAGCAGCAGCGCCGCCATCGACACCGAGTCGGCCAGCTCCACCGCCCGGGCCGGATCCTGATACGGATCGCTGAGCAGCGGTTCGGGGAACCACGGGCCCACGTACTCCTCCCGTCGCACCCGCGCGGAGCGCAGCACATCGATCGAGACGCGTGTCACCGTGGCCGACAGATACGCCTTGGTGGACGTGGGCCGGGTGGCCGAGGCGTCGAAGCGCAGCCACGTCTCCTGCACCGCGTCCTCGGCCTCGCTCACACTGCCCAGGATCCGGTAGGCGATCGAGAACAGCAGCGGCCGCAGCTCCTCGAATTCCTCGACCTCGCTCACGCGGATTCCCCTCCCCCTGGACCACCGGCCGGACAGCGTAGCGCCGGTCAGTGGAACTGCCCGGCCCGGTAGTTGCCCGCCGGCTGCCGAGTGATGACGTTCAGCCGGTTCACCATGTTCATGAACGAGACCAGGATCACCAGGGCGGTGAGCTGGTCCTCGTCGTAGTGCTCGGCGGCGTTCGCCCACACCTCGTCGCTGACGCCACCGGCCGCGTCCGCGACCCGGGTCCCGGCCTCCGCCAGCTCCAGCGCGGCACGCTCGGCGTCGGTGAAGACGGTGGCCTCCCGCCATGCCGCCACCAAGTGGAGCCGCACCGCGGATTCACCGGCCGCGGCGGCTTCCTTGGTGTGCATGTCGAGGCAGCCGGCGCAGCCGTTGATCTGGCTCACGCGCAGCGCCACCAGTTCCTGCGTGGCGGGCGGCAGCGGCGACTCCTTGACCGCCTTGCCCGCCGCCATGACGGGCTTGAGGACCTTGCCCGCGGTCGGGCTGGCGGAGTAGTTCAGTCGCGCGTCCATGATGTGCTCCTCGGTGGTTGTCAGTGGCTACACCCCTGAGACGAGATGGCCCGACCCCCTGTGACATGGACAGATGTGACCTGCGTCTCCCCGCCACCGGGCCCACTGAGCCAAACAGTTGTACGCTACGGCTCGGTCCGATCAACGGAATACAACGGGGAGACAGAGTCATCGTGAGCGAGCGAGCCGGCAGAATACGTTCCCCTCGTGCCTACTCCGCCATCTCGGCGGTGCTCACCGGGACGATCGCGCTGTACATCGCGCTCGTCGCCTTCGGCAACATCACCGACTTCGACACCAATCAGCAATTCGTCCGCCATGTCCTGGCGATGGACACCACGTTCAAGGACGACGACCTGATGTGGCGGGCCATCACGTCCACCGCGCTCCAGGACACCGCCTACGTCGCCATCATCGCCTGGGAGACCGTCGCCGCTCTGGTCCTCCTCGCCGCGACGGCCATGTGGGGCGCGGGGTTGCGCGGAGGCGGCGTCCGCCGCGCCCGTCAGGCCAGCACCGTGGGGCTGTTGATGCTGATGCTGCTGTTCGGCGCCGGGTTCATCGCCATCGGCGGCGAATGGTTCGCCATGTGGCAGTCCAAGCAGTGGAACGGGCTGGAGGCCGCCACCCGTGTCTTCCTGATCTCCGGAATCGTGCTGCTGCTCATTCACCTGCTCGCGACCGAGCGGGCCGAGCCCGACTCCACGGACTGATCGGGCCCGCACGGACTGATCGGGCCCGCACGGACTGGTCGGGCCCGCACGGACGGAGTTCGTCCCCGGAGGAAGCCCGTGCGGGGGGGGGCGCACGCCCCGCCGCCGGGGCTCAATAGGTGGGTAGGTTCCGTGCATGCATAGAAGCCGTGTGTACGCCGTTCTGATCGATACCCCCGAAGCCGAGGTCGCGCGGGCAACCGCCTTCTGGTCGGCGGCGCTCGGTGTCACCGCGCTGCCGTTTCCGCCGGAACCCCAATTCACCACGCTCCATGAGGCGCTTCCGGGGCTGGTCACCGCCGTCCAGGCCGTCGACGACGCGCCTCGTATCCATCTGGACTTCGAGACCGACAATGTCGAGGCGGAGACCGCGCGCTTGATCGCGCTGGGCGCCGAGCGGATCGCGCGGTGGCAGGAGTGCCGGGTGCTGCGGGTGCCGGGCGGTCACTTGGTGTGCGTATTGCCGGTGGAGAGCGATCCGGAGGCCTTTCGGGCGCAGGCCAATGTGTGGCCCTGATGTGGGCTCGCAGGAGGGCGCGTGCGTCCTCCTGCCGTGGTTACGACGCCACGCTCGCCCCCAGGCGTTGCGCCATGGCCTTCGCACCGCCCAGGACCAGCTCGACGTAGTGCTCCTTTTCCGCGTCGCCCCACCGTGGGGTGGGCACCGAGATGCTCATGGCCGCCACGCAGTCGCCCAGGCGGTCGTGCACCGGGGCGGCGACGCAGGCCGCGTGGTCGTTGGACTCGCAGAACTCCTCGGCCCAGCCGCGCTCGCGGGCCGTTTCGATTTCGGACAGGAGCCGCTTGCGTGTGGAGATGCTGTGGGAGGTCATCTGCCGCAGCGCCTTGTCGTCGGGGAACAGTTCGTCGAGTTCCCGGGCCGGGAGGGCGCTGAGCAGGGCCTTGCCGCCCGCGGTGCAGGAGGCGGGCAGGCGGCTGCCCACCTGGGACACCAGCCGGACCGAGTACTTGCTGTCGATGCGCACGACGAACACCGCGAAACCGCCGTCGCGCACGACGACCTGGACCGTTTCACCGCATTCCCGCGCCACCTCGCCGGCGCACTCCCGGCCCACGGTGGCGAGGTCGAGCCCGCGTTCGTAACCGGCGCCGAGACGCAGGGCGCCGAGCCCCATCGCGACGCGTCCGGTCTCCTTGGAGATCGTCACATAGCCGCGGTCGGCCAGTGTGTTGACGAGTTCGTGCGTGGTGGCACGGGGCAGGCCGAGGTGTTGGGTGATCTCCGGGACCCGTAGCCCCTCATCCTGGTCGATGAGCAGTTCCAGGATGTCCAGGCCCCGGCGAAGCGCCGGAGCGGTGAGACGCGCCACGATGGCCTCCCAGCACACGTTTCGGCGGAGCACGTTCGCGCAGACGGTGTCCAAAATATCAGACGGCGCGGACGCGGCTTCCGGTCGGCGGGTCAGCCGTTCGCGGACGACTCCGCGCGCGACCCCGGCTCCGGCAGTGGTTCGGTGTTGCGGCTGCTGAGGCCGTCGAGGGAGATGCGCAGAAGGCGGCGCCACTGACCGGGGTGACTGTCGCCGGTGGCCTGGATGACCTGACTCAGGGAGGCGCTGAGCAGGACGAGGTCCGCGGTGGTGACCCCCTCGCGCAGCAGTCCGGCGTCCACACAGCGAGTACGCAGTTCATCGATGAAGGCCTCGCGATGCCGGGCGCACACGCGCGAGGCGGCGCCGGTGGCGGTATGACTCTCGACGAGGGCCCGGTTGCCGGCCTGGTGGGCGAGGGCCTGCTCGAAGAAGCCGGTCAGGGCCTCCCAGGGGTCCTCCGTCGCGGCCGCCGCCTGGTGGGCGGCGGTGAGCCAGGCGGTGAATTCCCGCTCCAGGACGGTGGCGAGCAGTTCGTCCTTGGTCGGGAAGTGGCGGTAGAGCGTGCCCATGCCGACGCCGCTGCGCCGGGCGATCTCACGGACGTCGACGGCGCAACCCTGCTCGGCGAAGACCACAGCGGCCGCCTCGATGATCGCGGCACGGTTGCGCTCGGCGTCCGCGCGGCGGGCGCGCCTGGCGGGGGGCCGCGGGGGCGTGGACTGGTCGGCGCTGGTCACGGCATTCAGCGTACAGGCGGCTTTGCGGAGCACTCGCTCCGGATATTACGGAGCGAGTGCTCCGATTGTGTTACCGTCAACAGGAGCACTCGCTCCGGTTCGGCGGTGTGCGAGGCCCGGCCTCCCCGCACCCGTTCCCACCCGGGCCCGGCTCGGAGACTGAGACAGAAGCGCCCGCGGACCACGGGTCCGTCAGATGAGGAGACCTCTTTCATGGCAACGCTCGGCTTCATCGGCAGCGGCAACATCGGCACGAACGTCGCCCGGCTCGCGATCGCGGCGGGCATCGACGTCGTCCTGTCCAATTCCCGCGGGCCCGAGACCCTGGCCCGGACCATCGCCGAACTCGGGGAGCGCGCTCGGGCCGCGACGCCCGAGGAGGCGGCCCGAGCGGGCGACTGGGTGGTGGTGAGCATCCCGCTGGCCGCCTACCGCAAGCTCCCGGCCGCCGCGCTGACCGGCAAGGTCGTGCTGGACACGATCAACTACTACCCGTTCCGCGACGGGGACTTCGAGGAGCTCGACTCGGGCCAGATCACCACGAGCGAACTCGTTCAACGGCACCTGGCCGGCGCGAAGCTCGTGAAGGCGTTCAACAACATCGGCGACGGGCAGATCCCGGCGCTCGCCCGTCCCACCGGAGCCGCCGACCGCACCGCCCTGCCGATCGCCGGCGACGACCCGGAGGCGAGGGCGAGCGCCGCCGCCCTGATCGGCCGGCTGGGCTTCGACACCGTCGACGTCGGCCCCCTGGCCGAAAGCTGGCGCTTCGAGCCGGAGACCGCCGCCTATGCGGTGCCCTACTTCGCCGACGCCGAAGCGCTGAAGGCCGCCATGGCCAAGATGGGCGAGGAGATCAGGTCCGGCCGCCCCTTCCAGACCCGGCCCCCCGCGGACCCGGGCGCCCCGCTGTCCGCCGACCGGCTGCGCGCCCTGCTGGCCGAGACGCCCCGCGTTCTCACCGCGGACCGCGTGATGCGCTGACGCCCCCACACGCGCAGGGGCTGAGGCCACATACGCCCCCGCCCCCACACGCACAGGGGCTGAGGCCACATACGTCCTGGCCCCGGCCCCTGGTGGTCAGTTGACGTCGAGGGCGATCCGGCCCAGTTCACCGAGGTCGGCCACCAGGCGGTCACCCGCGCCGATCGTCAGCGTGACGGCGATCTTCGCGGGGTCCACGCACACCGACGGCGCGACCGCGGGGCCCACCGTCGCGCGAGCGGCGTTGGTGCTGTCGGCGACGAGCGTGGGGAGCGTCCGCGCGCCGCCGCGCCGGCGGCTGTCGACGATCTCGAAGGCCGGTGTCACGGCGGCGGTGGCGTCGCGCACGTCCCGCGCGGTCACCCGCGGACCGGCAGCGCCTCGCCGAGGGCGAACGCGACCTCCACTTCCGCCAGCGGGGCGAACAGCCCGGCCGCGGCGAGGGATTCGCCGTCCTCGAGCAACCTGCTCGCGAGCAGATACCCGGCGGCGGGCTCATCGGCACCGTACGACTCCCGCGCGGGCCGCGCCGTGAGGCCGACCTTGTCGCCGATCGCCCGCTCACCGGCCGCGATCGCCAGGTCGTGGGTGGCGGCCTGGACGGCATAGGCCGTCTCGAGGCCATCGAGCCGATCGGCCAGGGCGGGGTCCACCGCGGCAGATTCCATCGCGGCCGAGTCGACGGCGGCGGAGACCTGACCGCCTGGTACGCCTCGGTGGGGAAGATCCGCGGCATCGCCGAGCGGTCGGACGCCACCGTCGTCTTCGGCCACGACGCCGAGCAGCCGCGCTCGATGCGGCTCGCCCCCGATGGCTTCTACGCTTGATCGTCCGGACCCGGCCGACGCTCCGAGCCCCGCTCGCCGCGGTGCCGGGACCTACTCCGATCCCCAGGAGGGACGCGTATGAGCAGCACCGTTCCGGCCCGCCCCGAGTCCGTGTTCACCTACGGCGCCCCGGCGCTGAAGTTCGGGCCGGGAGCGTCCGACGAGATCGGCTTCGACCTCTCCCAGCACGGGGTCCGCCGGGTCCTCGTGATCACCGACGCCGGGGTGGCCGCCACCGGCGCGCCACACCGCATCGCCGAACGGATGACCGCGTTCGGCATCGAGGCCCAGGTCTTCGACGGGGTGCGTGTGGAGCCCACCGACGTCAGCCTGCGGGAGGCGGTCGACCACGCGCGGGCGTCGGGCCCGTGGGACGCCTTCGTCGCGGTGGGCGGCGGCTCCAGCATCGACACCGCCAAGGCCGTCAACCTGCTCAGCACCAACCCCGGCACGCTGATGGACTACGTCAACGCGCCCGTGGGCAGGGCGCTGGCGCCCGGCAACCCGCTGAAACCGCTGGTCGCGGTCCCCACCACCACCGGAACCGGCTCGGAGTCCACCACCATCTGCGTGCTGGACGTGCTGGAGCTGAAGGTGAAGACCGGCATCAGCCACGCCCGGCTGCGGCCCACGCTCGCGGTCATCGACCCGGACCTGACCCTCACCCTGCCCGCCGGGGTGACCGCCGCCAGCGGCATGGACATCCTCTGCCACGCGCTGGAGAGCTACACGGCCCGCCCGTACGACACCTACCCGCGCAAACACCCCGAGCAGCGGGTGCCGTACTGCGGCGCCAACCCCATCTCCGACGCGTGGTCGGATCGGGCGCTGCACCTGCTCGCGCGGTCCTTCCGTACCGCGGTCCGCGACGGGGACCCCGAGGCGCGCTCCGACATGGCCCTGGCGGCCACCTTCGCCGGTCTCGGCTTCGGCAACGCGGGGGTGCACATCCCGCACGCCAACGCCTATCCGATCGCCGGGCGGGTGAAGGACTTCCACCCCGCCGGCTACCCCGCGCACGAGCCGATGGTGCCGCACGGGATGGCCGTCTCGCTGACCGCGCCGGAGGCGTTCCGCTTCACCTTCGGCGCCCAGCCAGAACGGCATCTGCGGGCCGCGGAACTCCTCGCCCCGGGGATGGAACGCCCCGCCGACCCGGTCGAGTATCTGCCCACCGCGATCCAGCGGTTGATGCGCGACATCGGGATGCCCGACGGCATCGGCGGTGTCGGCTACGGCAAGGGCGACATCCCCGCGCTGGTGGACGGCGCCATGAAGCAGCAGCGGCTGCTGGCCACCGCCCCGCGCGAGGTCACCGAGGACGACCTCGCCGGGATCTTCGACCGCTCGCTGTCGCTCTGGTGAGGACGAAGCCCGCGCAGCCTCCGGGAAGCGCTACGGGGCCGGTCGCCAGCCCAGTGCCGGGGCCAGCTCGGTGGCGATGTCGGTGAGGATCTGTACGTAGTCCTCGTGGTCGAAGGTGAAGGGCAGCGCGAACGCCACCTCCTCGACCTCCCGGAACGCGGCGTGCGAGGTGAGCCGTTCGGCGATGTCCTCGGAGGTGCCGACGAGATCGGGCGCGAACATCATGCGCGCCGGTCCCTGGGGGGTGGCGGTGCGCGGCAGCCGCTGCTGGGCGTACCGCTCGTACTTCGCGCGCTGCTCGGGTGTCGCGGTGTCGGTGGGGATGACGACGAGCCCCTGGGAGACCCGGGCACGGTCGCCGTCGGGGTGGTGGGCGCGGAAGGTCCGGATGTGCGAGAGCTGGATCTCGGCGAAGTCCTCGGACTCCTCCGCCTTCACCACACTGCTGGTGAGCAGGTTCATGCCGTGTTCCCCGGCCCACTGGGCCGACCGCAGGCTGCCACCGCCGTACCACATGCGGCGGCCGAGCCCCGGGGCGTGCGGCTGGACGCGGTCGGAGAACAGCTCGAAGCCCTCGACACCGCTGAAGTCGCTGACCGGTTCGCCGCGTACGCAGTCCAGCAGCCGTCGCACCCGCTCGTGGCTGAAGTCCTCGGCGTCGGCGGTGTCGGGGTGGAGCACGCCCTTGACCTGGTCGTAGTGGTGCGGCGGACCGGCGCTGACCCCCGGGTTGAGACGGCCCCCGGACAGGATGTCGACCGTCGCCAGGTCCTCGGCCAGCCGCAGCGGATTCTCCCATCCCATGGGGATGACGGCCGTGCCCAGCTCGATGCGGCTGGTGCGCTGCGATACCGCCGCCAGAACGGCCACGGGTGAGGAGATGCCGTATTGCAGATGGCGATGGCGCACCCAGGCGCTGTCGAAACCCAGCCGTTCACCCAGTTCGATGATCTCGAGTGTCGACTCATGGCCCCGGCGGGGGTCGGCCGCGTCGAACAGCCCGATGGTCAAGAAGCCCAGCTTCCGCAGGGGTTTCGAGGTCAGCGGCACAGGATTCCTCCAGCGTCCGCGGCGTACTCCGCCGCACACCATTGCCGTTCCATTGTCGCGGAGTGGTTCACCCGGCCGGGACGGACAGCGGGATGGCGGCGCGGTGGGCGAGTTCCTGGCGGACGAGGGGGATGAGGTGGCGGCCGTAGTCGATGGCGTCGTCGAGCGGGTCGTAGCCACGGATGAGGAGGGTGGTGGCGCCGATGTCCACGTAGTCCAGCAGCGCCTGGGCGACCGTCTCCGGGGTGCCGACGAGTGCGGTGGTGTTGCCGCCCGCGCCGGTCGCGGTGGCGGTGGGGGTCCACAGCGCCCGGTCGTGGCGGTCGGCCTTGGCGGCGGCCGCGAGCAGCCGCTGGGACCCGGCGTTCTGGGGTGCGCGCTCGCCGTTCCGCTGATGGAAGAACGGGCGACCGGCCCCGGTCCTGATGGTGTCCAGGACGCGATGGGCCCGTTCCCAGGCCAACTCCTCGGTGGCGGCCAGGATCGGACGGAAGGACACGCTGATCCCGGGCGCCTGGACACGTCCGGCGGCCGCCGCGGCGGCGCGTACGGAGGCGATCTGCTCGGCGGTCTCCGCGAGCGGTTCGCCCCACAGCGCGAAGGTGTCGGCGTGTTTGCCACCCACCCGGTAGGCGGCCTCGGAGGAGCCGCCGAAGTACAGCGGGATGCCGGTGGCCCGGTGCGGCAGAACCTCGGAGGAGTAGTCCTCGAACCGGTAGTGGCGGCCCTCGTGGCTGAACGGCTCGGCGGAGGACCAGGCACGCCGCAGGATGCCCAGGTACTCGTCGGTGCGGCCGTAGCGCTCCTCCTTGCCCAGGAAGTCGCCGTCCTTGCGCTGTTCCGCGTCGTTGCCACCGGTGATGGTGTGCACGGCCACGCGCCCGCCGGTGAACTGGTCGAGGGTGGCGAAGCTCCGCGCGGCGAGGGTGGGGGCGACGAAACCGGGGCGGTGGGCGATGAGCAGACCGATCCGCTCGGTGCGGGCCGCCACGTGCGCGGCCACCTGCGTTCCATCGGGCCGGCGGGAGCTGTAACCGATGAGGATCCGGTCGAAGCCCGCGTCCTCGTGGGCGCGGGCGAAGCGGGTGGTGTACTCCGGGTCGATCGCCGGACCGGTGGCGGGCCGGGTCTCGGAGACCTCCTGGGTCTCGATCATGCCGATGAACTCGACCGAGGACGCGGGTGCGGGGGCGGATGCGGACATGGGTCAATTGCCTTTCGGGGCAGGCGAGTTGTACGCGGCAAGGGCGGCCGCCGGACCGTCATGAACGCGGCGCAGCCGAGTACCCGAGCACCGCACACGCGCGCACGGAACGCACGGTGCCGAGGAAGAGCGGAATTCCGGGCCGGTCCGGTGGCAGGAGGTGGTCGGCCGCGGGTGCCGACCTCCGGGGGCGGTACGACCGCCCGGTCAGCGACAGAGCGCGCTGGAGGTGCGCAGGTAGTCCACGTAGCGGCAGAGCACGCCCGGATGCGTCGAATGCATATCCCAATGGTCGTGACCACGAGGGCCGCTGTCAATGGACACCTTTTGGTGTCTCATTGCGGCAGATCCCATCGGGACGGGGTCGGCCGCGGGAACAGCACCGCGAGGAGGGCGCCGACGAGGCAGACGAACCCCGCCGTGAGCATCGCCGTGTGCAGCCCGCCCAGCGTGGCGAGCGTCGGACTCGCCGTCGTGGCCAGGGCCTTGGTGCGTGCGGTGACGATGGCCGCCAGACATGCGGTCCCGATGGCGCCGAGGAACTGCGGCAGCTGCGACAGGCCACCCACGACGGCTTGTTCGTCGTCCCGCAGTCCGGACGTCATGGCGGTGATGAACGAGACGACGGTCAGCACATGTCCGAAGCCCATGGTCCCGGAGGTCAGCAGGAGGAGCGCCGGACCGCCGTCCTCGGGCAGCAGGACCATCGCGCCGGTGCCGAGCCCCTGCACGGCCAGGCCGGTGGCCATGACCCCCGCCGTGCCGAGCGCGCCGATCAGCCGGGCGGCCAGCATGCCGCCGATGAGCGCCGCGATGCCCTCCGCGAGGAAGCCCGCACCGGTGGCCGGCGCGGAGCAGCCCAGGACGTCCTGCATATACAGGCTCAGCAGGACCGTCGTTCCGCCGCACATCCCGAGCGTGATGAAACCGATCAGCCCGCCCCACTTCACCCTCCCCCTCGGCGGCGGCGCTGCGGCTCCTCGCGGACCTCGCCACCGCGCCCCCCGAGTGCAGGGCGGGGAGCCGAAGTGCCCCGGGGTGGGCGCCGAGGCGTGTGATGCCGGTCAGCGGGCGGAGGGCCGCTGGAGGTCCTGGTGAACCTGGAGGTCCTGGTGAACCTGGAGGTCCTGGTGGACCTGGCGGGCCACGCGGGTGCCGCTTTCGATGGCGCCGTCGATGAAACCGGCCCAGATGTTCGCGTAGTCGCTGCTGGCGAAGTGCAGGACTCCGGTGTTCTCCTGCTGGGCGCGGTGGTAGCGGGTGAGGTGGTGGGGTTGCTGGATCAGCCAGGTCTCCTGGGAGTAGGGGTCGGCCATCCAGTCGTGGCCGCCGGTCTCGATCACCTCGAGGTCGTCGCGCCAGACCTTCAGGGCCGCGTCGATGGCCTGCGGGTCGTTGACGTCGATCCGGGTCGAGTCCGGGCCGAAGGCGACCAGTACGGCGTCGTCCTCCCCGACGAACTCGGTGCGTACGACGGCGAGGGGGTGGGCCTGGGAGGAGTAGGCGAAGAAGGGCTTGATGCGGCCGCGCACCCGGATCCATGCCTTGGCGCCGCGGGAGGCGGTCTTTTCCAGGCTGGGGCGGAGCTTGCCGTCCGGCAGCGCGGGGGCGATGTCGAGCTGGTGCAGGACGTTCTGCGGCACGGTGATCACCACACGCCGGGCGGTGATGGTGTCTCCGTCGCCGTAGGTGATCTCGGCGCCCTGGTCGTCGTGGGTGAGGGAACGGACCGGTGACGACAGGCGGATGTCGGCTTCCGCGTCCGCGGCGATGGCCTCCACCAGACTCCGGGTGGAGCCGGTGAGCCGGAAGATCGCGGATGCCTCGTGCATGAGATGCCAGGACCCGGCGGTGGCGGCGGTCCAGCGCAGGGCGCTGGTGTAGGCGCACTGGTCGAGCGGGGCGTTGAAGTGGCCGACCCACGCGGCCTCGTTGGCGTTCCGCTCCTCGATGGACAGCTCGAGGTCGTCGAGCATCTCCTGGAGGTTGAACTGGTCGACGTCGGCCAGCCGTGGGACGGTCAGCGGCGCGTTCGGGCGGGGGATCCACTTCATGGTGTCTTCCAGCAGCCGGGTCATGCCCGGGTCGATGAGCCGCATGAAGTCGTCCAGGGTCCCGCGGCGCACCTGGTCACCGGCGAGCCAGTAGGTCTCCTCCGAGCGGGGGCCACGGGTGATCTCCAGGCCGTAGCGGGTGATCTCCGCCCAGACGTGCGGCTGGACCCAGTGCACCCAGGTGCCGCCCATCTCCAGGTCCCGCCCCAGCCGGTGATCGGTCCAGGTCCGGCCGCCGATCCGGTCGCGTGCCTCGAGGACGACGACCCGCGCTCCCTTCCGGCCGAGTTCACGAGCGGTGATCAGGCCGGCGACTCCGGCTCCGATGACGACGACGTCTGCCTGCCCGAGCACGTGAGTCCTCCTTCGTAGAGCCCCGACTCCGAGGCGCGTCCACATATTGAACGTGACGTTCATATCAGCGCGTACGGATAGTGGGCCGCACCCGCCGCCCCGCTGTCAAGACCTCGCGCGGCCGCGGCCCCCGGCTCCTCGCGGTGACGGCGTTCACTCCCTGAACAGGCCGACGGTACGGTGAGGGGAAAGGTCGCGCGCGGAGCGACTCCGCGCGACGATCCGCACGACGAAAGGGCCCCATGAGCGACGCGTCCGGACCGGCGGACATGACCAACAAGTCCGTGACCAAAGGGGTCCGGCTGCTCCGCGAGTTGGCGGCCCAGCCCCGGTCCGGAGCCACCGTGACCACCCTCGCCAAGGCGGCGGGGATCTCCCGGCCCACCGCCTTCCGCCTGCTCTACAGCCTGGAGCAGAGCGGGCTCGTCGACCGCGTCGAGAACAACTACATCCTGGGCTGGGAGCTGGCCCGACTCGGCCGCTACGCGGACCCCCACGCGGGCCTCGCCGCCCGCGCCCAGCCCCTGCTGCAGGAGCTGGCGAACAGGTTCAACGAGTCGGTGACCCTGTCGGTGCCGGACCTCAGAGGCGGGGTCGAGCTGATCGCCGAGGCCGCGGGCTCCCACGTGGTCAGCATCGTGCCGCGGAACATGGTCGGCGAGCACTACCCCCTGCACGCCAGCTCCACCGGCAAGGTCCTGCTCGCCGACCTGCCCGTGGAGGAGGTGCTCGCCCTCCTGCCGGAGCGGCTGGAGCCCTACGCCTCGCGCACCATCACCGACCGCGCGACCCTGCTCAAGGATCTGGAGCAGGTCCGCGAGCAGGGCTTCGGCGTCATCGACAACGAACTCGAGGAAGAGCTGCTGTCCCTGGCGCGCCCGATCCGCGACTCGTCCGGGACCCTGGTGGCGATCCTGGCCCTGGACGGGCCCAGGTACCGGTTCGGCCGGGACCGGATCCCCGAGGCCCTCCAGGAGATGCGCTCCACCGTCGACCGCCTGACCGAGGCGTTCTGGCAGGACTCGCCGTCCGCCTAGATCCGGGTGATCCGGGTGATCCGGGCGTCCCGCCCCCGGGGCCGGTGGCCCCCGCATGCCCTCCTCCGCTCCGTAGGCGATTTATCGACTCCGCCCCGCCGTGGGCACGTACCGCGTCCGGCCGACCTGTTGACACCGGCCCTCGCGAGACTTCAGCATGCTCAACATGAACGCCGCGTTCGCATACTGAACGCCGCAATGGCATCACTCTCCTCACCTCAAGGTGCTCTGCGGATTTTCACCGCAGGAAGGCCCCGCCTCTCGCCCTGGAGCGCAGCATGAGCAATCAGCCGCTGAAGTTCTTCGCCTTCGACGTCGCCGCTCCC
The DNA here is from genome assembly GCF_024505145.1 of Streptomyces rugosispiralis. Taxonomy (GTDB): domain Bacteria; phylum Actinomycetota; class Actinomycetes; order Streptomycetales; family Streptomycetaceae; genus Streptomyces; species Streptomyces rugosispiralis. Next base: position 378,582 of record NZ_JANIAA010000003.1, read on the forward strand.
GCCCATCTGACCGCGGGTTCCTGGCGCGACCCGGAGGACGAGGGCCGGCGCTACACCGACGTGGGCTACTGGACCGACATGGCCCGGATGCTGGAGGACGCCTGCTTCGACGGCATCTTCTTCGCCGACACCGTCGGATATCACGATGTCTACGGCGGATCCCCCGACGCCGCGATGCGCGACGCCGCCCAGTTCCCGATCAACGACCCGGCTCTGATCGTCCCGGCGATGGCTTCGGTCACCCGCCACCTGGGCTTCGGCATCACCTCGTCCCTGACGTACGAGCAGCCGTACGCGCTGGCCCGCAAGTTCAGCACGCTGGACCATCTGACGGCGGGCCGGGTCGGCTGGAACATCGTCACCTCCTACAGCGAATCGGCCGCGCGCAACCTCGGGCTCGGTACGCAGATCCCGCACGACAAGCGCTACGACATGGCGGACGAGTACCTGGAGGTCTGCTACAAGCTGTGGGAGAGCTCCTGGCAGGACGACGCGGTCATCCGCGACGCGGAAGCCGGTGCCTATCTCGATCCGCGGCGCATCCACCCCATCGGCCACAAGGGCACCTACTTCGAGGTCCCCGGCGTCCATCTGTGCCAGCCGTCGCCGCAGCGGACCCCCATGCTCTTCCAGGCCGGTGCCTCCTCGCGCGGCATGCTCTTCGCCGCGCGGAACGCCGAGGCGGTCTTCGTGAACACGATGACACCCGAACTCACCCGGCACGGCGTCGACCGGATCCGGGCCGCGGTCGCGGCGGCCGGACGTGACCCCGGGAGCGTCAAGATCCTCGCCCTGATCACCGTGATCGTGGCGCCCACCGACGCGCAGGCGCGGGCGAAGTACGAGCGCCACCTCGCGAACGTGAGCTACGAGGGCGCGCTGGCCCGGTACGCGGGCTGGACCGGGATCGACCTGAGCACGCTGGACCCGGACCTGCCGCTCCAGTACGCGGACGTGGACGGCTCGCGCTCGCTGGTGGAGATGTTCTCCAGGGCGGACCCCACCCGGACCTGGACCTCCCGGCAGATCGCCGAGTTCATCGGCATCGGCGGCACCGGCGCGGTCATCGTCGGCTCCCCGCGGACCGTCGCCGCCGAACTGCGCACCTGGCGGGACAAGGCCGGCCTCGACGGATTCAACCTCAGCTACGCGACCAAGCCCGGCGGCTGGGCGGACTTCATCGAGCTGGCACTCCCCGAGCTGCGGCGGCAGGGCCTGGCCCGCGACGGCTACGACGAGCGGGCCACCACCCTGCGCGAGAGCTTCTACGGCGCGGGCCTACGCCGCACCCTGCCCGACCACCCGGCCTCCAGGATCCGCGCCGCGCGGCGCGCGGGCGACCAGCTTCCGGACGCCGTGAGCACACCCGTCGGCACACCGGTCTGATCCGTCGGCGCACGGCGGCCGCCCTCATCCGTACCACCACGCCACCACGCCACCACCACGCCACCACCACATCGCCACCACATCGAAGGGAGCATCACCATGACCACCACCCCGACCACCGCCTCCGGCCGCCAACTCGACCAGGCGGACTTCCGGCACGTCATGTCCCACCTGCCCACCGGTGTGGTGGCGGTGACCGGCGTGGAGCCCGCCTCGGCGCGGCCCGTCGGCCTGATCGTCAGCACCTTCGCATCGCTCTCCCTCGACCCTCCGCTGGTCGCCTTCAGCATCGCCCGCACCTCCAGCAGCTGGCCCAAGATCCGCGGCGGCGGCCGGTTCAGCGCCAGCGTCCTCGCCGAGGGACAGGACGCGGTGTGCCGGTCGCTGTCCCGCAAGAGCGGCGAAAAGTTCGCCGATGTGCCCTGGCACCCCTCCCCCGACGGCGCCCCGCGCGTCAACGGCGCCGTCGCCTGGATCGACTGCGAACCGGAGCAGGAACTCGACGGCGGCGATCACGTCATCGTCGTCGCCCGCGTACTGCGCATGTCCACCGGTCCCGGCGAGCCCCTGGTCTTCCACAAGGGCAGGCTCGGCAGCTATCGGGACACGGTCGCCGCCTGAGCCGCCGGACACCGGACACCGGACACCGGACACCGGACACCGGACACCGGACGAGCTTGCCGGCCCCGGTCCCGGGCTACACCGCGATGAAAAAAATCGACGTGGTGTAGATTTTTGAGAGGAGGGGCCGGAGTCTATGCGCGGCGCGACTGCCGCGGCCAAGGGATGTGAGCGGATATGAAGACCTTCCTGATCACCGGTGTGAGCAGTGGGCTCGGCCGGGCGTTCGCCGAGGGGGCGCTCGACGCGGGGCATACGGTGGTCGGCACCGTGCGCCGGGAAGCCGACCGGGAGGCGTTCGAGGCCCTGGCGCCGGGACGGGCCCATGCGCGGCGGCTGGATGTCACCGATGACGTGGCCGTACGCGCCGTGGTCGACGAGGTCGAGGCGGCCGTCGGTCCGCTCGACGTGGCCATCGCCAACGCCGGGTACGGCCTGGAGGGGATCTTCGAGGAGACACCGCTGTCGGCGGTCCGGGCACAGTTCGAGACCAATGTGTTCGGGGCCGCGGCGACACTGCAGGCCGTCCTCCCCCATATGCGCGAGCGGCGCGCGGGCCACCTGATGGCGGTGACCTCCATGGGCGGGCTGATGGCGGTGCCCGGGATGTCGGCCTACTGCGGCAGCAAGTTCGCGCTCGAGGGCATGCTCGAGAGCATCCGTAAGGAGGTCGCCGCGTTCGGCATCCATGTCACGGCCGTCGAACCCGGCTCGTTCCGTACGGACTGGGCGGGCCGGTCGATGACCCGCGCGGAGCGGACCATCGCCGACTACGACGCGCTGTTCACACCGATCCGCGAGGCGCGGATAGCGGCCAGCGGCAACCAGTTGGGCGACCCGCGGAAGGCCGCCGAGGCGCTGCTGCACATCCTCGACGTCCCCGAGCCCCCCGGCCACCTGGTGCTGGGCTCGGACGCGCTGCGCCTGGTCGCGGCGGCCCGGCAGGCGGTGGACGACGACATCCGCGATTGGGAGAAGCTGTCGCGGACGACGGACTTCCCCGACGGAGCGCAGATCACCAGCGCGTGAACCCGCTGCCGGACAAGGACGAGGGCCACACCTCGCCCCCCGGGCGTCCTGGACCCTGGGGCCCCGGGCGTCCTGGACCCTGTCCTTGGTCCTGGTCCGGCGGAAGTACAGTGCTCGCAAGAGCGAGCCGATCAGGGGAGATCACCGTGGGAAGGCGCAGCGCCGCCCCGAGAAAGGGAGACCTGCGCGAGCAGGCCCTCCTGGACGCCGCCGAGGCGCTGCTCGAGCACACCGGCCTCGAGGAGTTGACGGTCGAGGCGATCGCCAAAGGCGCCGGGATCTCCCGTGGCTCCCTCTACTTCTACTTCGGCAACAAGCACGAGGTCCTCGCCGCCCTCGTCGAGCGCACCCTGCGCACCATCCGGGCCGCGGCCGACAGTACGGCGCAGGACGCGACGTCCCCACCCGTCGAGGTGATGGAGCGGGCCGTGCACGGCGTGGAGCGGGTCTGGCGCGAGCACGGCACCGTCATGCGGGCGGCGGTGGACTACTCCGCGCTGCACCCGGTCATCGGAGCCGCCTGGAACGACACGGTCGACGCCTTCGCCCGCACCATGACCCAGGTGCTGGCGCGGGCGGGGATCCCCGACGGGAGCGGCCCGGACGGAGCCGCCGCGCTCGCCCACGCACTGTGCTGGCTGACGGAACGGACCTTCTACCGCGCCGCCTGCTCCCCCGAGAAGGACTACTCCGCCGCGACCGCGACCACCGTCGCCATCTGGCGTCGCGTCATGAGCAACTGACGCGACCGTAAACCCGGCGCGGCCGACGTCACCCTGTGCCCCGCCGCCGTGGCCAGCGGCAACTCCTGAAGAATCGAACACGAACCACGATTCGTGAATTCATTGGTTTGAGCTGCGTGGCCCTGGCTAGAAGAGTCAGTGACCAAGGTGCTTCGGAAGGCAGGCACACCTGGCGGGAGGCGCGTGCCGCGCGCTGTGAGCCCCAGATGTGCCATGTCGGCCTCCCGCTCCGCTGGACAGCGAACCGAGCAGGGAGAGAAGAGGACCTTGATGAGCGCCACGTGTTCAGGCGTCCGCCGCCACGACGACACTCCTGACACCGCGGCCGGCTTCGAGCGGCTGGCGTCCCTGCCCAAGGGACCCGAGCGGGAGGCACTGGCCGAGAAGCTGGTCGAGGCATGGCTGCCGATGGCCCACCGCCTCGCCCGCCGCTACCGCAACCGCGGAGAGAATCTGGAGGACTTGGAGCAGGTCGCCGCCCTGGGCCTGGTCAAGGCCGTCGAACGTTACGACCCCCAACGCGGCGGCGCCTTCCAGCCCTACGCCATCCCGACGATCGTCGGGGAGCTCAAGCGGTACTTCCGCGACTGCGCTTGGGACCTCCACGTCCCCCGGCGGGTGCAGGAGCTGCGCAACAGGGTCCGCGCCACCATTCAGGACCTCGCCGCGGCCGAAGGCACCGACCGCTCCCCGACCGTGGCCCGGGTCGCCGAGGCCGCCGACATGAGCGAGGAGGACGTCGTCGCCGGGATGGAGGCCATCGACAGCTTCCGGTCCCTGTCCCTGGACGCCGAACTCGCCGGCGCGGACGACGGCTACTCGCTGGCCGACACCCTCGGCCGGTCCGAGACCCGCTACGACACCGTCCTCGCCCGGGAATCGGTCAAGCCGTGCCTGAACCGGCTCCCTGAGCGGGAGCAGCACATCCTGTATCTGCGGTTCTTCCGCGATATGACCCAGGCCGGCATCGCCGAGGAGCTGGGCATCTCCCAGATGCACGTCTCCCGCCTCATCTCCCGAAGCTGCGCCCGGATCCGCAGCCAGGTCGAGACCGAGCCCCGGCCCGACCGGATCCCGGTCCACGCATAGCAACGCCCCGCCCCGCCCCAGTCCCCGTCCCCGTCCCCGTCCCCAGGACAAGAAGGAGCCTGCCATGCTGATGGCCCACCCCGCCGTGCTGACCGACCTCATCCAGCAGTACGAGACCCTCCGCATGCTGCACGCCGAGAACGGCAGCCCGGAGGCGCGGCAGCGGCTCGCCGACGTCGCGTACACGCTGTGCGTCGTCACCGGCACCCGGGACATCGACGCCGCTCTGATCGCCGCCCGGCACCAGCTCCCCGGCGCCCACCCCGAGGACGACTCCCTCGTCCCCAGCGCCTGAGAGGCCTCGGCGCCTGAGAGGCCCCAGCGCCTGAGAGGCCTCGGCGCCTGATCTTCCCGGCCGGGGCGATGTCGGCGCGGCGCCCCTCGGTGGAACGGTTTCAGTCCGCCAGGGCCTCGCGGTAGACCGCCGGATCGACATTGCCGCCCGATGCCACGAGCGCCACGACCTTGCCCCGGACGTCCACCTTCCCGGACAGCAGGGCCGCCAGGGACGCGGCGCCGCCCGGCTCGACCACGAGCTTGAGGAGGCGGTGGGCGGTGCCCATGGCGGCCAGGACCTCCTGGTCGGTGACGGTCAGGCCGGTCACGTCGTGGTGGCGGAGGACGGCCAGGGGGCGGGCACCGGCCGCCGGGCCGGAGAGGGCGTCCATGAGGCCGTCCGGCGGGTGGGGGTTGGCGCATACGCGGCCGGTGGCGAGGGACCGGGCCATCTTGTCGAAGCCCGCGGGTTCGACGATGTGGTTCGCGAGGCCGGGGAACGCGTCGTCGAGCGCGGTGATCACACCGGCGGCGAGCCCGCCGCCACTGCAGTTCACCAGCACCGTGTCCGGGGTCAGTCCCAGTTCGCGCGCCTGCTCGGCGATCTCCAGGCCGACGGTGCCCTGCCCGGCCATGACGCGGGGGTCGTCGAAGGGCGGGATCAGCGTCATCCCGCGCGCATCGAGGATCTTCCGGGCGACCTCTTCCCGGTCCTCGGTCCCCGGGTCGTACAGGACCGTCTCGGCGCCCCACCAGCGGCAGTTGTCGACCTTGATACGCGGGGCGGTGCTCGGCATGACGATGACCGCGGGGCACCCGGCGAGCCGCGCCGCCGCGGCCACGCCCTGCCCGTGGTTACCGGCGGAGTAGGCCACGATCCCGGCGCGGCGGGCGTCCTCGTCCAGGGTGAGCAGCGCGTTGAGCGCCCCGCGCAGCTTGAACGAGCCGGTCAGCTGGAGACATTCGGCCTTGACCAGAACGCGGGCGCCGACGAGTTCGTCCAGCATCGGGGAGCTGAGCAGGGGCGTCCGGACCACATGGCCGGTCAGGCGCCGCGCGGCCGCGTGGATGGCGTCGATGCCGAAGCCGGGCACGGCGCCGTCGGCGTGGATGTCGGACAACGGTGGTGTCCTCTCGCTGAAGGTCCTTGCCCCGTGGATAGCCGACCGGCACGGCCGCGGTCAATGTGGCGCATCGGCTCCGCCGCACGGGCGGCCACCGCGTCCGTCCAGACCTTGGTTCCGCGACGCGGTCGGCACCGCGCCCTCCGCGTACCGGCGGACCTTCCAGCGGACCCTCGGGCGTCCCGGAACGTCACGCCACGCCGTGCGGGGCGCGGCCGAAGTCGGTGGTCAGCCAGTGCTCGATGGACTCATCGGGGAACGCGTGCGGCCGGTAGGTGCCCGCCACGCGGGAGATATCGGTGATCCGGTCGAGGCGAAAGGCGCGCCAGTCGTCCCGGTCGGCGTCGAACGCCACGAGGTACCAGTGTCCGGCGCGCAGGAAGTGGCGGTACGGCTCGACCAGGCGGGTGGAGGCGCGGCCGCGCTGGTCGGTGTAGTGGAAGCGGAGTCTGCCGTCCTCGGCCACCGCGTCGGCGATCACACCGACGGTCGCCGCCGAGACCACGGCGCCGGGCTGCTGGAGCACCTCGGTGGCCAGGTCGGTGGCGGCCGCGCGGCGTCGCAGTGGGCGGGGCAGCACTTGGTCCAGTTTGAGCAGCGCGCTCGAGGCGACCGCCTCCCCGGGGAGGAAGGCGCGGATCAGATGCAGCCCGGCCACCAGCGCGGTGATCTCGTCGGCGGTGAACAGCAGCGGCGGAATCCTGGTCCCGGGGCTCAGCCGATAGGCGCTGCCCGGTCCCGGGCGGGCCTCGACGGTGTACCCGAGGCGGCGCAGCCGCTGGGCGTCGCGGCGCACGGTGCGGACGCTCGTGCCGAGCCGTTCGGCCAGCTCGGTGGCCGTCCACTCGCCCCCTGACTGGAGCAGCGTGAGCATGGTCAAGGTCCTGATCGTCGGATCGAGCTCCATGCCCTCAGCCTTCCAGGAGAGGAGGACAGGTTCGGGCCGCCTCGGTACCTAGGGTGCGGTCGAGCCATCGACGAGAGGAAGCCACCATGCGGATCGCCGTCACCACCCCGACCGGGAACGTCGGCCGCCATGTCGTCGCCACACTGGTCCGCGCCGGGGTCCGGCCGCGTGTCCTGCTGCGCGACCCCGGGCGGCTGGCGCCCGAGGTCCGGGACGAGGTGGAGGCGGTGCCGGTCGACCAGTACGACGCCGACGCGGTGGCGGCCGCCACCCGCGATATCGACGCGCTGTTCTGGGTGAACCCGACCAGCGGCCACGGGGATCCCCTCGCCGAATACGCCCGCGCCACCGGCGGCGTGGTGCGCGCCGTCACCGAGAACCGGATCGGCCGGGTGGTGTTCCAGAGCAGCGTCGGCGCCGAGAAGCGCCACGGCGCCGGTGAGATCGACGGACTGGCACGGACCGAGATCGCTCTGGACGGCACCGGCGTCGATGTCACCCATCTGCGCTGCGGCTACTTCTTCACCAATCTCGAATTCGAGCTCGACGCCCTGCGCGCCGGCGCCCTCCAGGTGATCCTGCCGCTCGACCAGCCCATGGCGTGGGTGGCGCCACGCGATATCGCCGAGGTCGCCGCCACCCGGCTGCTGTCCCCCGTCTGGTCCGGCCGGTGCGTACAGGCCGTTCACGGGCCCGCCGACCTCACCTGGCGGCAGGTCGGCGACATCCTCACCGCCGCCATCGGCCGGCCGGTCGCCGTCGAGCGGATCACCGACGACGCCATGCGTGCGCGACTCCGCCGGGCGGGGATGGCCGAGAGCCTGGTCGAGGCCGTGCTCGGCATGTCGACCGGCCTACGCGAGGACTTCGTACCAGAACAGCCCCGCACCCTCCGGACCACCACCCCGACCACCCTCGCCGCCTGGGCCTACGCCCATCTGCGACACCGGATCGCCGACGGCATCTCGTAAGCGATCCGCGGGCCGTCCTCGGTGGTCACCCGGCCACCACCGCGAATGCCTCGATCTCCATCAGGAACTCCGGCCGCACCAGCGAGACGACCCGCACCGCCGAGGCGGCGGGCAGCCGGTCGTCGGGGATGCACGCGGCGCGGGCCTCGCGGATGGCCGGCATATGGGCCATGTCCGTGACGAAGTACGTCAGCTTGATCACGTCGTCGAACGTGGCACCGGCGGCGGCGAGGCAGCGCCGCAGGTTCTCGAAGACCTGGCGGGCCTGGGCCTCCGGGTCACCCTCGCCGACGACGTTGCCCGCCTCGTCCAGGGCGATCTGGCCGGAAACGGCCACGAACCGCCCGGTGCCCTGGACGACATGGGAGTACTGGGCGGCGGGCGCGACCCCGTCCGGGGCGGGGATCCTGATCAGCTCACTCATGGGTGCAGCGTAATCATGTGAGGGCCGACCAGGCGCGGGTCAGGTCGGCCGTGAACGGGTGGCCCGGAGTGGTGAGCACCTGCTGGGCCGGGCCCTGCTCGATCAGTTCGCTCGCCTCCAGGACGGCGATGCGGGTGGCCAGGGCCGCCGCGTCCAGGTCGTGGGTGATGAGGATCAGGGCCAGGTCGGCGTGGTCGTGGGGCAGGGCGACGAGGTGGTCGAGGATGTCCCGACGGGTGACGGCCTGCGCGGCTACCTGCGCGACGGCGGCACCGGGTCCCTCCGCCCCGACGAGCCCTTCGACGGTCCGGAGTCACGCAACTACGAGGCCGCCAACCGCATCGTGAAGTGCGCGGACGGCCACGCCCCCACGCCCCGCCAGGTGGCCGCCGACATCCGCCGGACACGGCGGCTGGATCCACGGCCGGTCCTCACCGGTATCGAGGCGTCCACCTGCGCCTACTGGCACCACCGGCCCGCCCACCGCACCCGGCTCGGCAGCCCCGACGCCCCGCCCGTCCTGCTGGTCGCCTCCGCCCACGACCCCGTCACCCCCATCGAGGGCGCACGGCGGCTCCGGCACCGGCTGCCCGGTGCGCGGCGTCGCCCACTTTCTGTGAGTTTCTGTGAATCACCGGCAGGTCGGCTGCCGCGACCTGCCGGTTTCCCCCGGACCCGACTGCCGGTTCTCATGCGACACCCGGACTCGTGCAGAGCCGTCCCAGAACAGCGGATCACTGTGGTGCGACGCGCCACGACGACGTCGGGCGACCGCGACCAGGTCCAGAGGGACAGAAGGAAGTGCGCCTCATGCCCAACGGCAGCATCGGCAGCGCCACCACGAGCGCCGGCACCAGCGCGAACACCGGCACCGGCACCGGCGCAGGACCGCTCGGCGGCGAACCACACAAGAGGTGGAACAGACGCCTCATCGGCCAGGTGGCCATCCTGATCCTGGTGAACACCATGGTGGACACCGTCGTCACCGCACCGCTCCTCGTCCTTCCGGAGATGCTCGACCACTTCGGCACCGATCAGTCGGCGTGGATCGACGCCAGCTCGCTGCTGGCGGGGGCGATGTGGGCGCCGCTGCTCGGGAAGAGCGCCGATATCCACGGCAAGCGCGGAGTGCTGGTGGCGACGTTGGTCACCGCCTTGGCGGGCGCCCTCGTATGCCTCGTCGCTCCCAATCTCTGGGTGTTCATCTTCGGGCGGCTGCTCCAGGGGGCGGCCGTGGGAGCCGTGTTCCTCACGGTCGCGCTCATCCGTGACATGTGCGCACCGGACATGGCGATGGTCGTCACGGGCGTCGTGACCTCCGGCTCCGCGCTCCTCAGCATCGTCATGCCCGCCCTCTTCGAGGTGACGGCCGCGGAGTTCGGCTGGCGGAGCGTGTTCGTGGCATCGGCGGTCTTCGCGGCCATCGCGGCGGTCCTGGTGCACCGCCTCGTCGCCCAGTCCACGATCAGGACGCCGGGCAAGGTCGACATCGCCGGGGCCGTCCTCCTCGGCGGCGGGCTGGCGGCGGTGCTCAGCTATGTGAGCCTCGGGTCGGAGTTCGGCTGGTTCGCCGTGGGTCCGCTCGCCCTCCTCGTCGGTGGCGCCGCGGCACTGGCCCGGTGGTTCCTGGTGGCGAGCCGGATCCCCGAGCCCGTGATCGACATCAGAAACCTCGGCGGGCCACTGGTGCTCACGCTGCTCGTGGTCGTCTTCGGAACCGGCGCGTACCAGAGCATGCTCACGCTCTTCGGCCTCATCGCCAAGGTCTCGGCGGATCAGGGCCTCGGGTACGGGCTCGCCGCCCCGGGGGCGCTGGGCCTGCTGTACGGCATACCGGCGATCGGCATCGTGCTCGGCGGCACCCTGGCGGGGGTGCTCAGCACCCGTCTCGGACCGGCCGTGGCGCTGGCGGGCGGAGTGGCGATCGGAACGGTGGGAACCGTCGGGATGTTCCTGGGGGACTCGGTGCTCCCGCTCGCGGTCGTCTGCTCCTTCCTGCTGAGCCTGACCGCGGGAACGCTCGTGACATCAGGCTTCAACATGGCCGCGACGCTCGCACCCCCGGAACGGCAGGGCGTGGTGTCCAGCATGGTCATGGTGATGGTGGCGACCGGTGCGGTGATCCTGAAGTTCGTGGGTTCGGCCGTACTCAAGTCCACCAACACGGTCGTCGGTGGAGAGACGGTGAACTCGGCGCTGGGAGTGCACAGTTACATCGCCTTGGCCGCCGGCGCGTTCATCGCCGCGGCCGTGGTCGTGGTCATCCTGCTGCGCACCCACCGCCGCGCGGGCGGGGGAGACTAGAGGACTGGCGACGGGCGAGGGCGGGACGGATGACGGCATCGGAACGGCTGCTGGTGGTGGAGGACGAGCCGACGCTCCGCGAGTTGCTCTCCGCGAGTCTGCGGCTGGCGGGCTTCGCCGTGGTCGCGGTCGCGACCGGCGAAGAGGCGCTGGCCGCGGTGCGGGAGCGGCGTCCCGACCTGATCGTGCTGGATGTGATGCTGCCCGGCATCGACGGCTTCGAGGTCGTCCACCGGCTGCGCGGGCAGCGTCCGCTCGCGGCGGCGGGCCATCCCCCGGTGCTGTTCCTCACCGCCCGCGATGCGCCCGAGGACCGGATCAGCGGGCTCAGGGCGGGCGGTGACGACTATGTCACCAAGCCGTTCAACCTGGAGGAGCTGGTGCTGCGCATCCGGGCCATTCTGCGCCGCGTGAGCGGTCGGCAGTCGGACGGCCGACTGGTCGTCGGCGATCTGGAGCTGGACCCGGACAGCCATCAGGTGACCCGGGGCGGGCAGCCGATGCGGCTGTCCCCCACCGAGTTCGGCCTGTTGCGCGTGCTGATGGAGAACGCCGGGCGGGTGCTGTCGAAGTCCCAACTCCTGGAGCTGGTCTGGCAGTACGACTTCGGGGGCGACGACAGCATCGTCGCCTCCTACATCAGCTATCTGCGGCGCAAGGTGGACCTGGGCGAACCGAAGCTGATCCATACGGTGCGCGGCACCGGGTATGTACTGCGCAGGCCGCCGCGGTGAGCGAGGGCCCCGCACGCGGGCCGCGTGGCCGGCTCTCGCTGCGCGGTCGGCTGCTGGCGATCGCCCTGACGCTGCTCGTGGCCGCCCTGCTCGGCAGCAACGCCCTGGCCGTCGTGCTGCTCCAGCGCGACTTGCTGCATCAGCTGGACAACCGGCTCCGCACCGCCGCCACGGACACCGCGCGCCTCACCGACCCGTCCGGCCCGGCGGGCGATCGGACATCGCGGGTGCGCGACACCGTGGAGCAGCAGCTGACCGGCGATGTCTATCTGGCCTCCGTCGGCGCGAACGGCCGCGTCCAGCGGGTCATCCGGCCCGCGGCGCACAGTGCTCCCGCCCTGCCCCCGCTCGACGCGGCGGCGGTCGGCGAGCGCGGCCGGCGGCCCTTCGAGGCCCCGGCCGCCGACGGCGGCGAGGCATGGCGGGTGATCGCCGTACCGCTCGACGCGCGGGGAGAGGAACATGAGCAGGCCGAGGGCGCCCGCGGCAGCGTCGTCGTCGCGGCCTCCCTCGCCCAGGTCGACGCGACGATCGGACAGCTCGGCACCCGGATGCTGCTCATCGACTCCCTGGTGCTGGCGCTGCTCGGCGGGGCCGGGTGGTTCGCCGTACGGGCCGGGCTGCGCCCGCTGCGCCGGATCGAGACCACCGCGGCGGCCATCGCGGAGGGCGACCTGTCCAGCCGCGTCCCGGAGTTGGCCGCCTCCCGCACCGAACTCGGCCGTCTTGCCGCGGCGCTCAACGGCATGCTGGACCGGGTCGAGGAGAGCGACGCCGCGCGGGCGGCCGTCGCCGAGCGGATGCGCCGGTTCATCGCGGACGTCGGCCACGAGCTGCGCACCCCGCTCTTCGGCATCAAGGGGTTCACCGAGCTGTACCGGATGGGCGGCATGCCCGAGCGCGCCGATGTCGACGCCGCGATGGGCCGTATCGAGCGGGAAGCGGCACGGCTGGTCCGGCTGGTCGAGGACCTGCTGCTGCTCGCCCGCCTCGACGAGTACGCCGCCGCCACGGACCTCCCGCTCCATCCCAGCCCGATGGACCTGCGCACCCTGGCCGTCGACGCCCTGCACGACCTGCGCGCCCTCGATCCACGGCGCCCGGTCGCCCTCACCGGGCCCGGCGGCGGGCCGCCGGGTGGCGCGCCGGTGCTCGGCGACGAGGCGAGACTGCGCCAGGTCACCTCCAATCTCGTCGGCAACGCGGTGGCGCACACCCCGCCCGGCACTCCGGTCCGGATCGGCGTCGGCACCCAGGACGGTCTGGCCGTGCTGGAGCTGCACGACGAGGGTCCGGGGATGTCCGAGGAGCAGGCCGCCCGCGCCTTCGACCGCTTCTACCGCGCGGACGACGCCCGCGGCCGCACCGAGAGCGGAGGCGCGGGGCTCGGCCTCGCGATCGTCCACTCCCTGGTGACGGCCCACCACGGCCGGGTGGAGGTGCGCACGGCCCCGGACGAGGGCGCCACGTTCCGCGTGCTGCTCCCCCTGGACGGCTGAGCGCCGCCGGGCCTGACGCGCCCGGCTCAGAGCCTGTGTCATATCCTCGGTCGGATCAGCGTGCGGCGTCAGGGGGCACCTCCCAGCGGTAGCTGGGGGAGCGTGCCAGGCGTCGCACGCCCGGCCGGGGATATGACACAGGCTCTCAGCGCACCGTCGTCAGCCCGCTTCCGATGGTGGCGAGCAGGGTCTCGCCGCAGGCGGCCGAGGTGTCCGTCGCCCAGCACACATAGCCGTCGGGGCGGATGAGCAGGGCGGCGGCGCCCAGGTCGTCGGCGCAGGTGGCCCGGACGAGGTCGACGCGCGGCGGAAGCCGGAGGCCGTCCGGGACGGTTCCGGCCAGATCGAGCAGAACGGCGTGGCCCGAGCCGAACAGCGCCGACAGCCGGGTGGCACCGGCCTCGGTGACCAGGTCGGCGTCCGGCACGCGCCGCCCGGTGAGGGGATGTTCGCCGGGCAGCTCGTAGCGCAGCGAGAGACCGGACATCAGTCCGGCGAGGTGGCGGTTGGCATCGGGCAGCCGCAGCAGCTCGATGAAGATGTCGCGCAGGGCGGCCACGTCCTCGCTCGGGTTGGTGTCCGCCAGGACGCGCTGTGCCGAAGTGTGATGCAGGACCCGGGCCGCGGCCGGGTGCCGTTCGGCGTGGTAGCTGTCCAGGAGGCCGCTCGGCGCCCGGTCCTGGACGACCGCGGCCAGTTTCCAGCCGAGGTTGATCGCGTCCTGCATACCGAGGTTGAGCCCCTGGCCACCCAGCGGCGAATGGATATGGGCGGCGTCGCCCGCGAACAGCACGCGGCCCACGCGGTACCGCTCCAGCTGTCGCGTGGCATCGCCGAAGCGCGAGGAGTTGTCCACCGCCCCGAGGGTGGTCTCCTCGCCGTACACCTCCCGCAGCGCGGTGGCGATCTCCTCATGGGTGACGGGCGCGTCGCGGGCGGTGTCCACCTGGTCCTCGCGCCCGAAGGTGAAGCGGTAGAGGTCACCGCCGATCGGGACCAGCATGGCCCAGTAGCCGCCCACATGACGGGTCATGGTGCTGATGTGCCCCATCCGCTTCGGCACCAGCGGGGACACCGCGGTCAGCCGGATGTCGGTCAGCACCGCCTGCTGAGTCCCGGCCCGCCCGGGAAATGGCAGCTCAAGCAGTTTCCGCACCGTGCTGTGGCCGCCGTCGCAGGCCGCCAGGTAGCGCGCCCGCACCGCCAGACCGTTCGCCGTCACGGTCACGCCGTCCTCGTCCGACGCGACCTTCGAGACGGCGGCGCCCCGCAGAACCCGCGCGCCCGCGGCGATCGCCCGCTCCTCGAGCACCTCCTCGATCTCCCACTGGGGTATGGCGATCGGGTTGTTGTGGCTGGTCCGCCATGGAGTGCAGTCCAAGGGCACGGGCAGCATCGCGAAGTGCCCGCCCACCGGGTCACGCGGGGTGGCCCGCCGCAGCATCGGCTCCAACAGCCCCCGGAACTCCAGCAGTTCGGCTGTACGGGGCTGGATCGCGCCGCCCTTCACCTGCTCGATGCGCTGGTCCAGCTTCTCCAGCACCAGGGTCTCGACCCCGGCCAGCGCCAGCTCGTACGCCAGCATCAGCCCGGTCGGGCCGGCGCCCGCGATGACGACGTCGGCCGCGTTCCCCATCGTCTCCTTCTTCCCCGTCTTCTCCGTCGGCACTGCCGCTCCTCCTCGATTTCTCGCCTCGGTCTATATGTATACCAGGTGCAGAAATCCTCTGGGGGCAAGTACTCTGCTACGGTGATCGACGTGGACGGCAAGCCAGGGCTACGGGAACGGAAGAAGCAGCGGACCCACGCGGCGATCTCCGAGGCGGCGATCACGCTCTTCCTCGAGCACGGCTTCAACCAGGTCTCGGTGGCCCAGGTGGCCGAGGCCGCCGAGGTGTCCAAGCGCACGCTCTTCGCCTACTTCCCGGCGAAGGAAGACCTCGTGGTGCACCGCCTCGCCGACCACGAGACCGAAAGCGCCCGCGTCGTACGGGACCGCCCGCCCCGCACCACCCCGCTGGCCGCACTGCGCGAGCACTTCCTCAAGGGCCTGCGCGAACGGGACCCGATCACCGGTTTGAACGACCATCCCCAGATCCTCAAGCTCACCCGGATGATCCTCGACACACCCTCGCTGGTGGCCCGGATGGAGCGGTTCAAGGCCGGCGCCGAACGTGCCCTCGCGCAGGCGCTGCGGGAGACGGCGGACACCCCGGAACTCACCGCGCGGCTGGCCGCCGTCCAAATCGTCGCCGTCCAGTGGTCACTGGCGCAGGACAACACCGCACGCGTGACGTACGGGGAACCGGCCGACGAGCGCTACGCGGATGCGGTGGCCGACGCGGAGCACGCGTTCGCGCTGCTGGAGAACGGACTGCGGCACCTGCCCCCGCGGAAGTGACTCCAGGCGCCCCGCACGGATGGCTCCGGGCCGTCGGGCCGCCAGGTGCCGGGACGTGCCCGCCCGACGCGAGAGGGCCCCCGGATGGCTCCGCGGGCCCTCGTGCGTCTCGGCGTGGTCAGTTCGGGGCGGCCGCCATCGCCCGGCTCTCCTCGGCCTTCGCGGGCCTGGGGTTCAGCATCCGCTCGGCGAGCTCGCCGAAGAGGAGACCGAAGCCACCCCACAGGATCACCTGCATGGCGAGGGCGGACAGCCGGAACCGCCACAGGACGGTGGCCGGGAAGTCCGCCGGGACCTCGTTGACGACGGGCAGGAAGGCGAACGCCAGCCCGATGACGACGGCGAAGGCGGCCACCGCGGCGACGGTGGCGTACCAGGTGCCCAGCTTCGGGGCGAGCCGCTTGCCGAGGATGGTGGCGGCGATCGCGAGGAGCACGCTGAGCACCATCATCAGGAAGTACAGCGTCGTCCGCTCGCCGATGGTGTCGCCGTTGCCGACGGCGGGCGGGTTGGCCGGATACTTCAGGAACGGCACGACATAGACCGCGAGCAGCGCACAGCCGGACAGCAGCAGCGCGGTGGCCCGCGGGCCGAAGCGGCCGACGCGGCCGAGGGCCACGCAGTAGGCGAGGGCGGCGATGCCGCCGAACGCGATCCCGTAGATCAGCACACCGGTGGCCAGACCGGCGGTGGACTGCAGACTACGGGAGACGATCTCGACCTCGTGCTCATGCGCGGGCGCGTGGCCCTCCTCGAAGCCGATCGCGCGGTCGACGTTCGGCTCACCGAGGAAGTAGGCGGCGATCAGGGCGAGCACACCGGCGCCAAGACCGGCGAGCATGCCCCGCACCAACAGGTTTCTCACTGTTGCGGAGTTCATGGGGGTGCGGCGTCCCTCGCGTCAGTGGCAGGGGAAGCCGAGCAGATGGCGGGCGTCGTGCACCCACTCGTGGACGCCCTCGCCGGAGACGACCGCGGTGGCGCCCTGCTCGGCGCCGACGAAGTACAGCAGGACCAGCATCAGGATGCCGAAGAAGGCGGCCCAGGGAGCTATCGCCTTCAGCGGCAGCGTGGCGGGGAGGGTGGGCGTGGTGGCTGTCGGCTGCGCGACATGCTGCGCCATGGCAGTGGCCTCCTTGAGGGAGTTCGCGTCCCATCGGTGGTGCACAGGACGATGGCCGCGGGTCTGACTCACGGAACGTCCCCTTCGGATACGTCCCGTTCACAGTGGCGCGACCGTGCCGGATTCCCACCGGCTTCCGTCAGACCATCGTCGATATCGCATCGACGGTACCGCGTGTCGGATGCCCGGCCAAGACCGCCCACCCGGTGAGACGTCGCGAGGACGCGCCGCGGTCCGACGGCGGAAACACCAACGGCACGCCGCCGCCCGCGCCTCGCCTGCCACCAATGCCCCGGTCAACCCGCCTACAGTCGCGGTATGCGCATCGTCTCCCTGCTGCCCGCCGCGACCGACATCGTCGCCGAACTCGGGCTCGCCGAGCAGTTGGCCGGCCGGACCCACGAATGCGACTGGCCGCCGGAAGCGGTGGCGGACCTCCCCGTGGTGACCGCCACCGGCCTCGACCAGGACGCCCTCACCAGCCGGGAGATCTCCGACGCGGTCGGCGGCGCGACCCACTCCGGGTCGTCGCTCTACACCCTCGACACCGAGGCGCTGGCGGCCCTGCGCCCCGATGTGGTGCTCACCCAGGACCTGTGCGAGGTGTGCGCCGTGTCGTACCGGAAGGTCAGCCGGGCCGTCCGGCTGCTGGACGCCGGCACCCGCGTGCTCAGCCTGGAGCCGCACACTCTCGACGACGTACTGGACTGCCTGGTGACGGTGGGCGAGCTGCTCGGGGTGCGCGAGCGCGCCGAGCGGCGCCGGGCCGTCCTGCGCGACCGCCTCGACGGCATCCGCCGGGCGGTGGCGGGCCGGGCCCGGCCGCGGGTCGTGGCGATCGAATGGCTCGACCCGCTGTGGCCCGCCGGACACTGGGTCCCCGACCAGATCGCCACCGCCGGAGGCGAACCGCTGCTCGCCGCGTCCGGGCAGCACACCAGCCCGATGACCTGGGAGGCGGTGCGGGCCGCCCGGCCGGAGGTGGTGCTGGTCCTGCCGTGCGGCTTCCCGCCCGAGCGCACCCTGCGGGAGACGGACCTGCTCACCCGCCTGCCGGGCTGGACGGACCTGCCCGCGGTACGGGCCGGGAGGGTCTGGGTGCTGGACGGCCCGGCCTACTTCAACCGCCCCGGCCCGCGCGTGGTGCGCGGGGCCGAGGTGCTGGCCCACGTCCTGCACGGGGTACGGGCCGGGGACGAGGTGACGGCGGCCGAGGCGCTCCCGCTCCCGGCCGCCGCGTCCGGTGGCCCGGACGTCACGTCATGACGCGGGTGCCGCGGGGGTCAGCCGCACGGTGAGGATCTGGAACGGCCGCAGTGTCACGGCCAGTTGGTCCTCCCCGGCCGCCGAGAGCTCCGCGGGCCGCTCGGCCGGCGGGCGCTCCAGCAGGTCCGTGACCTGGGCCCCGCCCAGCGGGAATCCCGTGCGCAGCACCGCACGCGCCCGGCCGCCCAGCGACTCGTAGAGCCGCACCACCACATCGCCCGATCCGTCGTCGGCCAGCTTGACCGCCTCGACCGTCACCGCCGGATGGTCGCTGGTGATCACGGGGGCCGCCGGGGCCGCGGAGCCGACGCGCAGCGGCAGGTTCAGCGCGTACCCCTCCGCGATGGCGTCCTCGACCGTCGCGCCCGGCAGCAGCGCGTAGGTGAAGCGGTGCCTGCCCTGGTCGGCTTCCGGGTCGGGCACACGCGGAGCGCGCACCAGGGAGAGCCGGACCGTCGTGGTCGTCCCGCCGTCCGACTCCCGTGTGGTGCGCGAGACGTCGTGGCCGTACGTGGCGTCGTTGAGCACCGCGACCCCGTAGCCCGGCTCCCCGATGTGCACCCAGCGGTGGCCGTACACCTCGAAACGGGCCGCCTCCCAGCTGGTGTTGGTGTGGGTGGGGCGCTGCACATGGCCGAACTGGATCTCGGCGCGGGAGTGGTCGGCCCGCACGTCGACCGGGAAGGCGGCCTTGAGGATCTTCTCCGCCTCATGCCAGTCGATCTCCGTCTCGATGTCGATACGGCGGCTGCCCGCCCGCACCACGACGGTCTGCGCGATCCGCGAGCCCTTGCCGAAATGGCGCTCCACGCGCAGCGCCCCCAGCAGCGGGCCGTCCTCGGCCACCGTGACGGACTCCGCGTCGGTGAGGTCCGTGTAGCGGTTCCGGTAGTGCTTGTCGATGTCCCAGGCGTCCCAGTAGTTGGGCAGGTCGCTGTGGAGGCGGAGCAGGTTGCCCGCCGCGTCCGGCGCGAGCACCTCGCGGTCGGCCGCCAGGTCGCGTACGGACGCGATGGTGCCGTCCGCCGCGAGCTCCACCCGTACCAGGCCGTTGTCCAGCACCCGGCCCTGGACGGTGACCGGCCGCGGCGGCGTCCCCCGGGGGGCGAGCGGTGCGCTGCCGTTCGCCGGGACGCGCGTCCACACGGCCACCGAACCGTCCGCGAGCGTCTGCCCGTCCGTGAGCTCCTGCTGATCGGCGGCGAGATCCGCCGGTACCGTGACGACCTCGGCGCGGTCGCGCGGGCTGGTGTTGAACACGGCGGGCGAACCGTCACCGGTCGTGGCGAGGGCGTCGAGGGCCCGCTCGGTGAGCTCCCGCACCTCGGCCGCCACCCGCGCGTACTCGGCCTCGGCCTCCCGGTGCACCCAGGCGATCGACGAGCCGGGCAGGATGTCGTGGAACTGGTGCAGCAGCACGGTCTTCCACAGCCGGTCAAGATCCGCCAGCGGATAGCGGTAGCCCGGCGCGTGCAGCGCGGCCGTCGTCGCCCACAGCTCCGCCTCGCGCAGCAGGTGTTCGCTGCGCCGGTTGCCCTGCTTGGTGCGGGCCTGCGAGGTGTAGGTGGCGCGGTGCAGCTCCAGATACAGCTCCCCGGACCACACCTGGTCCTTGGGGACCTCCTTGCTCGCCTCGGCGAAGAACGTGTCCGGGTGCTCGACCCGTACCCGCGCCGAGCCCTCCAGGTCGGCGAGGCGGCGGGCCCGCTCCAGCATCTCGCGGGTGGGGCCGCCACCGCCGTCGCCGTGGCCGAACGGGGCGAGCGAGCGGGTGCCCACGCCCTTGTCCTGGTAGTTGCGCACCGCGTGCGCCATCTCCTTGCCGGAGAACTCGGCGTTGTAGGTGTCCACCGGCGGGAAGTGGGTGAAGATACGAGTGCCGTCGATGCCCTCCCACCAGAAGGAGTGGTGGGGAAGCTTGTTGGTCTGGTTCCACGAGAGCTTCTGGGTGAGGAACCACTCGTTCCCGGCGAGCTTCGCAAGCTGCGGGTAGGCCGCGTTGTAGCCGAAGGAGTCCGGCAGCCACACGCCCTTGGTCTCGATGCCGAAGTGCTCGATGAAGAAGCGCTTGCCGTGCACCAGCTGCCTGGCTATCGCCTCACCGCCGGGGAGGTTGCCGTCCGACTCCACCCACATGCCACCGACCGGCGCCCACTGGCCGCGTCTGACGGCCTGCTGGATACGGGCCCACACATGCGGGTAGTTGTCGCGCACCCATGCGTACTGCTGGGCCTGCGAGCACGCGAAGACGAACTCCTCGTACTCCTCCGCCAGCGCGGTGACATTGGAGAAGGTGCGGGACGTCTTGCGCTTGGTCTCGCGGATCGGCCACAGCCACGCCGAGTCGATGTGCGCGTGGCCGACCGCCGACATGGTGTGCGCGCTGGCGTGCGCGGGCCGGTCCAGCGCCGTCCGCAGCACGGCGCGGGCGTCGGTGGCGGTGCCGGGGATGTCGTCCAGGTCCAGGGCGTCCAGGGCCCGGTCCAGACAGGTCATGATCTCGTGCCGGCGCGGATCGTGCGCGTCCAGCTCCAGCATCAGCTCGCGCAGGACCTGTACGTCCAGGGAGAGGTGCCAGACCTCCTCGTCGAGGACGGCGAGGTCGGCGCGCTTGAATGTGTACAGCGGCTTGTCGCCCGCGGTGAGCCGGTCGCCGAGCGGGGTGGGGCCGATGAAGTCGTCGGCCAGGATGTCCGGGTTGGAGGCGGCCTCCACCAGGTAGTGGATCTCCTCGCCGCCGACGGCGGCACGGGCCACGGGCACGTACTGGTTCTGCGGGTTGACGGCCTTCAGCGGACGGCCGTCCGGCAGATGGACGAGGGCCTCGGCCTGGT
The DNA here is from genome assembly GCF_024505145.1 of Streptomyces rugosispiralis. Lineage (GTDB taxonomy): Bacteria > Actinomycetota > Actinomycetes > Streptomycetales > Streptomycetaceae > Streptomyces > Streptomyces rugosispiralis. The sequence continues at coordinate 399,313 of NZ_JANIAA010000003.1, forward strand.
TGCCGGGCCAGTCGCCGACGAAGCCGAGGTCGATCACCGTCTCGACGCGCTTGCCCGCCCACTCCGCGGGCACCTGTCCGCGCATGCGGAACCAGGTGGTGCCCCACGGCGGGCCCCAGGGCGTGTCCATCGCGAACGGCTCGTACGCGGCCTGCTCGGCCTCGGCGAAGGGCACCGGCTCGCCGGGGGCGTGCCAGGCTTCGACGGTCAGCGGGGTGGTGGCGGAGTAGACGGCGGGCTTGATGCGCTGGTCGTGGACGCGCTCGACGCGCTCCTCGATCCGGCGGCGTTCGTCGTGCACGGGGAACTCTTTTCGGGGTTGGGGTGACGGCGTGGGGTCGGCCGCGTCGCTCGGGGCACCGGTCGCCGGGCGTTCGCCCGTGCGCCCCGAAGGGGCGCGGGGAACTGCGCGACCAGCCACGACGGCGTCGCAGACGATCGACGGCGTGTCGGGGCACTTCCTGCGGACCGCTCAGTTGAGGTACGCGAGCCCGGGATGTGCCCGGCGGTAGGCGTCCACCAGGCGGCGGGCCACCTCGACCGAATCGATGAGGGGGTGCAGGGCGAACGCCTTGACGGCCGTGGCGCGGGAGCCGGAGGCGGCCGCCGCGAGGGCCTCGCGCTCCACCGCCTTGACGGAGCAGACCAGGCCGGTGGCGTGGGCGGGGAGCGGGGAGACGGCCACGGGATGGGCGCCGTTGCCGTCGACCAGGCAGGGGACCTCGATGACCGCGTCCTCGTCCAGGGCGGCCAGTGTGGTGCGGTTGCGCACGTTGAGGATCAGCGTCGTGCGCTCGTCGCGGGCGATGGCCCGCATCAGGGCCAGGGCCACCTTCTCGTAGCCGCCGGACTCGGTCAGGGACTCCTCGTCCCGCTCCCCCGCGCCCGCCGCCTCGCGGTTCTCCGCCATGTACGTGGCCTCGCGCTCGGCCCGGGTGCTGTCCCACGTCCTCAGCGCGGGCGCGGCCGGGTCGCGCAGGGCGTCGTAGAACCCGGCCTGCTGCTGGCACAGGAACGCGCCGCGGGTCTGCCGGGCCTCCCGGTACGCCGTCACCGCCTCGCGGTTGAAGTAGTAGTAGTGCAGATACTCGTTGGGGACGGCGCCCAGCGACTGGATCCACTCCGGGCCGAAGAGCTTGCCCTCTTCGAAGGAGCCCAGCAGCTCCCGGTCGGCGAGCAGCCGCGGCAGCTGGTCGCGGCCGTCGAAGCGCAGCCCGCGCAGCCAGCCCAGATGGTTGAGCCCGACGTAGTCGATCCACGCGTCCCGCGGGCGCTCGGCGCCGAGCACCCGGGCCACCCGGCGGCCCAGGCCCACGGGCGAGTCGCAGATGCCGATCACCCGGTCGCCCAGATGGCGGGAGATGGCCTCGGTGACGAGACCGGCCGGGTTGGTGAAGTTGATGAACCAGGCGTCCGGGGCGAGCGCGGCCACCCGCCGGGCGATGTGGTCCACCACCGGCAGGGTGCGCAGTCCGTACGCGATGCCACCGGCGCCGACCGTCTCCTGCCCCAGCACGCCCTCGGCCAGCGCCACCCGCTCATCGGCCGCCCGTCCCTCCAGGCCACCGACGCGGATCGCCGAGAACACGAAGTCGGCGCCCTTGAGGGCCTCGTCCAGGTCCGTGGTGACGGTGACGGTCGGCGCGTCCGGATGGTCGGCGGCCTGCTCGGCCAGCACCCGGGCGATGGCGGAGAGCCGGCCGGCGTCCAGGTCGTGCAGGGTCACGCCGGTGACCCGGCCCTCCCCGCGGTCGGCGAGCAGCGCCCCGTACACCAGCGGCACCCGGAATCCACCGCCGCCGAGAATGGTCAGTCTCACTGAAGAACCTCCGAGATGTCCCGACTCGCTGTCCGCTCCGGGAGCGGTCAGACCTTGATCACTTCGACGCCGGCCTCGGCGAGGACGGCACATGTGGCCTGATCCGCGGACGCGTTGGTCACCACGAAGTCGATGTCCTGCGGACCGCACACCTTGGCCATCCCGCGGCCGGGGAACTTCCCGGCGTCCGCGAGCAGCACCGTCTTCTCGGCGGCGGCCATCATGGCCCGCTTCACCGGCACCTCGACCACGGTCGTGTCCATCACATGGCCACCGGGCCGGATGCCACTCGTGCCCAGGAACAGCCAGTCGGCGTGCAACTGGCGCAGGCTGTCCTCGGTGAGGAAGCCCACCAGCGAGCGGTACTCCCGGCGCACCACGCCCCCGGGCAGCACCAGCTCTATCCCGGTGTCCTCCGCCAGCTCCTCGTACACCACCAGATTGCTGGTGATCACGGTGAGGCGGCGGCCGTGCAGCTGCCGGGCCAGGCGGTAGGCGGTGGTGCCGATGTCGAGCAGCACCGTCTGGCCGTCCTGGACCATCGCGGCGGCGCGCTCCGCCACGGCGTCCTTGTCGGTGACCCGGACCTCGGCGACCTCGGCGAAGGGCTGATCGCCGTCCTCCGCCACCGCACCCCCGTGCACCCGGGTGAGCAGACCGTCCTCCTCCAGTCTGATCAGGTCGCGGCGCACGGTGGCGGCGCTCACCCCGAGCTCGGCGGAGAGGTCGGTCACGGACGCGGGACCACCGGAGCGCAATGCCCGCAGGATGAGTTGATGTCGTCGCTCTGCCAGCATGCGCCGCACACTACCCTGCAATTTCAATCAACTCCATGCTTGTTTTTGATTAGGTCTTGAAAAGTTTGCTCAATTGGCTCACGATCCACGTCAGAACTTGCACACCCTTGACGAGAGGACGCGCTCGTGAGCGAGCCGCTCCCCCACGGGTCACCGGGCGATACCGCTCCCGACGTCCTGCTCACCGGACTGCTCTTCTACGACCTGGTCTTCACCGGCCTCGGCCGGGGACCCGTGCCGGGCGAGGAGATCTGGGCCAGGGGCATGGGCAGCGGCCCCGGCGGTATCGCGAATCTCGCGGTGGCCGCCGCCCGCTTCGGGCTGCGCACCTCGCTCGCCACGGTGTTCGGCGACGACCTCTACGGCCGCTACTGCCGTGCGGTGCTCGCCGGGCAGGAGGGCGTCGACCTCTCGCCGTCCCGTACGGCACCCACCGGCTGGCACACGCCCGTCACCATCTCGCTCGCGCTGGGGGCGGACCGGGCACTGGTCACCGGCGGCGCGGAACCCCCGTACGGCCAGGACGAGCTGATCGGCGACCCCCCGGCGGCCCGCTCCGCGCTCGTGCACATCGGCCCCGAACCACAGGACTGGATCGCCAAGGCGGCCGCCTCCGGCACCCGGGTCTTCGCCGACGTCGGCTGGGATCCCTCCCAGCGGTGGTCCACGGATCTGCTCGACCAGCTCTCCCTGTGCCACGCCTTCCTGCCCAACGAGGCCGAGGCCATGGCGTACACCCGCACCGCCACCCCGGAGGCGGCCCTGCGCGCACTCGCCGGCCTGGTGCCGGTCGCCGTGGTCACCCGCGGCCGGGACGGGGCGATCGCGGTGGACCAGGACACCGGGGAGTACGCCGAGGCCGACGCGCTCGACATCGATGTCCTGGACGCGACGGGCGCCGGCGATGTCTTCGGCGCGAGCTTCGTCGCCGCCACCCTGGCCGGCTGGCCGCTCGCCGAACGGCTGCGCTTCGCGGTGCTCGCCTCCGGGCTGTCCACCCGTCGCCACGGTGGAGCGCTGGCGGCGCCCGGCTGGGGCGGCGTCGCGGAGTGGTGGCGCGAGGTCGTGGCCGACCCCGGCGCCGAGGAGCTCCGCCGGACGTACGGCTTCCTCGCCGACCGGATCCCGGCCGGCGTCGGCCCGCCGCCACCGGAGGCGCCGGCCACACCGCTGTGACCGCCGCGCCGTGGTGACCGCCACACCGCTGTGCCCCGCCACACCGTTGTGACCGCCACACCGTTGTGACCGCCACACCGCTGTGCCCCACCGCGTCACCGTGACCGCCACACCGCTGTGGCCGGCCACGCCGTGGTGCCGCGGCGCCACACCCTTTTCACGGAAGCCCCTTCCCAAGGACACCCCCCCACGGCAACACCCCGACACCTCAACGACGAGACACCGAAAGGCGGTGAAGCAGTGCACCCCTCACGCAGAGGACTGCTTCGCGCGGGCCTGGCAACCACCTCGGCCGCCGTGCTGGGCGGTGCGGCCGCGGGCTGTGCGGTCCCGGCCGGATCGACCGGCCGGAACATGACGCTCTGGTACTGGGGTGGTGGACTGAGCGACAAGCTGGTGGAGGACGCCGCCAAGCGCTTCACCCAGGTCGACCTCAAGGCCACCCAGATCGGCGGATACTTCCGCTCCAAGCTGCTGACGACACTGACCGCCCGCGCCTACGCGCCCGACATCACCGGCCTGAAGGGCGAGGACATCGCCTCGCTGCTGTCCAACGCCGACCAGTTCATCGATCTCAACACGCTGGGCGCGGACCGGCTCAAGAGCCAGTACCTGGACTGGAAGTGGGCCCAGGGCACCGCCGACGACGGCCGTCAGATCGGCTTCCCCATCGACACCGGGCCGTGTGTGCACTACTACCGCCCCGATGTCTTCCGGAAGGCGGGCCTGCCCACCGAGCCCGCCGAGGTGTCCGCCGCGATGAGCACCTGGGACGACTACTTCGCCGCGGGCGAGCGGCTGAGGACCCGGGTCAAGGGCGCGTACCTGGTCACCGACCTGCTCGCGGTCCTCAATATGGGCATCGGCCAGTCGGCGAAGCGCTTCGTCGACAAGGACCGCCACTTCATCGGCGACCAGGAGCACATCGTCCGCGCCTGGAATCTGGCGCTGGAGTGCAAGCAGCGCGGTCTCGTCTCCCCCTTCAAGTCCGGCACGGTCGACCAGACCGCGGCGCTGGAGGACGGCAGGCTGCCCAGCCAGCTCGGCGCCTCGTGGGTGTCCGGGGACTTCAAGTCGCAGCTGACGAAGTCCGCCGGCAAGTGGCGGGTGGCCGCGATGCCCGAGCGGCCGGCCAACGACGGCGGCTCGTTCCTCGGGATCACCAAGTACTGCCGCAGACCCGAAGTGGCCTTCGAGATCATCACCTGGCTGCTCGGCCCCAGGAACCAGACCCGCGGCTTCGTGGAGGCGTCGCTCTTCCCCTCCACCCCGGCGTCCTACGAGATGGCCGCGATGCGCAAGCCCGACCCGTTCTTCGGCGGTCAGATCACCAACGACATCTTCGCCCGAGCCGCCCAGCGGATCCAGGTCGCCTACAACAGCCCGTACGACATGGCCCTCAAGCAGCCGATCATGGACGAGCTGACCTCGGTCCACGTCTCCGGCAAGGACCCGAGGCGAGCCTGGCGGGACGCCATGAGCACATGCCGACGCATCGCGGACCACCTGGGGGTGAGCTGAGCCATGGCCGACATGAAGACCGCACCGGCCGCGGCGATCGCGGCCGCGCCGAGCCCCACCGGAACGGTGGGCGCGACGCCGTCCGGCGGCAAGGGCCGCATCCGCCGCCACTGGCGGCTGTACGCGGCGATCTCACCGTTCTATCTGCTGTTCCTCTGCTTCGGGCTGGTCCCGGCCGGCTTCTCCCTCTTCCTCGCCTTCCAGCGCTGGGACGGTCTGGGGGACATGGAGTACGCGGGGCTTTCGCAGTTCCGCTATCTGCTCGCCGACACCCAGTTCTGGGACGCGGTGGTCAACACGCTCGAGATCTGGGCCATGGGCACCCTGCCCATGCTGTTCATCGCCCTGGTCAGCGCCGTGATGCTGAACTCCGCGGTGCGCTTCAAGGGGGTGTACCGCTTCGCCTACTTCGTGCCGTCCGTCACCTCGGTCGTCGCCGTCGCCGTCATCTTCGGTTCCATCTTCTCCACCAGCTTCGGCCTGATGAACGCCGTGCTGAGGACCGTCGGCATCGGCGAGGTGGCCTGGCTGAACGAGCCCTGGGGCATCAAGGTGGCCGTCGCCGCGCTGATGACCTGGCAGTGGACCGGGTACAACGCGATCATCTTCCTGGCCGGTCTGCAGACCATCCCGACCGAGCTCTACGAGGCGGCCAGGGTCGACGGCGCCGGGCCGGTCCGGACCTTCTTCTCGGTCACCATGCCGATGATGCGCCCGGTCATCCTGTTCACCGTGGTGGTCTCCACGATCACCGGCCTGCAGTCGTTCTCCGAGTCCCAGGTGCTGCTCGGCCGCAACGACGGCATGTCGACCTTCGCGGGCGGGCCCGAACACGCCGGACAGACGGTGGTCCTCTACTTCTTCCAGCAGACCTTCGACAACAACGACTTCGGCTACGGAGCGGCCATCGCCTGGGCGATCTTCATGATCGTGGTGGTCTTCTCCCTCATCAACTGGCGTCTGGTCAACCGCCGGGAAAAGGGCTAGGAGGCCGTCATGAGCAGGACCAAAGGGGCCATGGCCCGCGGTGTCTCGCTGCACACCGCGCTGATCGCGGGCGTGCTGCTGTCCATCTTCCCGTTCTATCTGGCCGTCGTGATGGCCACCCGGACCTCCAGCGAGATCTTCTCGTACCCGCCGAAGCTCTGGCCCGGATCGCACTTCCGGGAGAACGTCGGCCACCTCTTCGACAACGTCGACTTCTTCGGGTCGATGCTGAACTCGCTGATCGTCGCGGGCACCGTGACCGTCCTCGTGCTGTTCTTCGACTCGCTCGCGGCGTTCGTCTTCGCCAAGTTCGACTTCCCCGGCCGCAAGCTGCTGTTCGGGCTGATGATGGGCATCTTCATGCTGCCCGCACAGCTCTCCGCCATCCCGCAGTTCGTCATCATGGCGAAGCTGGGCTGGATCGGCTCGCTCACCGCGCTGATCGTCCCGGCGGCGGCCAACGCGTTCGGCATCTTCTGGATGCGCCAGTACATGACGGGCGCCATCCACGACGAGCTGATGGACGCCTCGCGGCTCGACGGCTGCAGCTTCCTGCGCCAGTACTGGCATGTGGCCCTGCCCGTGGTCCGGCCGGGCCTGGCGTTCCTCGGCATCTTCACCTTCATGAGCCAGTGGAACGACTACGCCTGGCCGCTGATCGCCCTGACCAACCCGGACCATGTCACCCTCCAGGTGGCGCTGTCCCAGCTCAACAGCGTGCACAGCATGACGGACTACGGCATGGTCATGGCCGGTGCCCTGCTGGCCCTGATCCCGCTGCTGATCATGTTCATCTTCGCGGCCCGCCACTTCATCGCCGACCTGGCCAAGGGAGCCATCCGCTGATGCACCACCCGCCCCCGTACACCCGCCCCTGGGAGACGCCCGAGCTCACGTCCTGGCGCCGGCTGCCGCTGCACGCGGTGGTGCGCGGCGCCACGGACACCGGCCGGACGGCGCTCGACGGCGACTGGCGGTTCCAGCTGCTGCCCTCGCCCGACGAGCCCCTCGCCGAGCGGTGGGGAACCGCCCGGGTGCCCGGCTGCTGGACCACGCAGGGCACCGACGACCTCCCGCACTACACCAACTTCACGATGCCGTGGCCGGAGTTCCCCCCGGCCTCCCCGGCGAAGAACCCGACGGGCGTGTACGAGCGCGAGGTCGACATCCCCGCGGAGTGGGCGGGCAAGCGGATCGTGCTCCACGTCGGGGCCTTCGAGAGCGTGCTGCTGGCCGAGGCCGGCGGCCGTCCCGTGGGCATGGGCAAGGACTCCCACCTGGCAAGCGAGTTCGACATCACCGACGCCGTGCGGCCGGGCGGGCGCACCACCGTACGGCTCACGGTGGTCAAGTGGTCCGACGCCTCGCACATCGAGGACCAGGACCACTGGTGGCACGGCGGCATCACCCGATCCGTGTACCTCTACGCCGTCGACCCGCTGCACCTGGCCGATGTGCGGATCACCGCACCGGCGGACGGGCGGCTGCGGGCCGAGGTGCTGGTCCGCTCGGCGCACGGCGCCCTCCCCGCCGGGTGGTATGTCACCGGGTCGCTGGAGGGCGTCGGCGAGCTGCGGTTCGACGCGGAGTACGCCGCCTGGTGCGCCGCCGAGGAGCGGGTGTCGGACTTCCTCGGCGAGGCCCGGCTGCACACCGCCGTGCCGGAGGTGCGGAGCTGGTCCGCGGAGACCCCGCACCTCTACGGCTGCGTGATCCGGCTGCACCGCGCGGACGGTTCGGTCGCGGACACCTCGTACCACCGCGTCGGCTTCCGCGATGTCGCGGTGCGCGGCCGGGATCTGCTGGTCAACGGCGAGCGGGTGTTCATCCGCGGGGTCAACCGCCACGACTTCCACCCGCTGACCGGGCGCGTGGTGTCGTACGACGACATGCGCGCCGACCTCGTCACCATGAAGCGCTTCGGCTTCAACGCGGTGCGCACCTCCCACTACCCCAACGACCCGGTCTTCCTCGATCTCTGCGACGAGCTGGGCCTGTACGTCGTCGACGAGGCGAACATCGAGGCGCACGACCACGCCCACGAGATCGCCGACGACCCGCGCTACCTCGCCGCGTTCACCGACCGCGTCTCGCGGATGGTGCTGCGCGACAAGAACCATCCGTCGGTCATCGTGTGGTCGCTGGGCAACGAGTCCGACCACGGCGCCAACCACGACGCCGCGGCCGGGTGGGTGCGCCGCCACGACCCGAGCCGTCCCGTGCAGTACGAGGGGGCGCTGCACCGCGGCTGGACCCACTCGGGCACCGTCACCGACATCGTCTGCCCGATGTACGCCTCCATCGACGAGATCACCGCACACGCGCGCTCCGGTGAGCAGACCAAGCCGCTCATCCTGTGCGAGTACTCGCACGCCATGGGCAACAGCAACGGCAGCCTCGCCGACTACTGGGCGGCCATCGAGTCCACCCCCGGTCTCCAGGGCGGATTCATCTGGGAGTTCTGGGACCACGGCATCCTCCAGCGGCTCTCCGACGGCCGCCCGGCGGGGCTCGCGGGCGCGGGCGGATACGGCGGCGGGGTCGCCGGGCCGGGGATGCGCTGGGCGTACGGCGGCGACTTCGGTGATACGCCGAACGACGGCGCGTTCGTCGCGGACGGCGTCGTCTTCCCGGACCGCACGCCCAAGCCGGTCCTGTACGAGCACCGGGAGATCGCCGCGCCGGTGCGGCTGACCCACGACGCGGAGGGGGTGCGCGTCCACAACCGCCAGCACTTCCGCGATCTGTCGTGGCTGGCGGCCGAGTGGGTGCTGTCCGTCGACGGGCACGGCGCGGACCACCCGCCGGTCCCGGCGCGACTGCCGGACCTCCCGCCGGGCGCGAGCGCCCCGGTCGAGCTGCCGCCCGACCTGCCGGCCGGGCCGGCGTCCGGCGACGGCGAGGCATGGCTGACGCTGCGGGTCCGTACGGCGGAGGCGGAGGCGTGGGCGGCGGCCGGGACCGAGGTGTGCACGCCGCGGGTGCGGCTGCGGGAGCGTGCGCCGTCCACCGCGTCCACTGCGTCCACCGCGTCCACCGCGTCCGCCACGTCCACCGGGTCCGCCACGCCGGTCGACGGCCGCGGCCTGCCGCCGGTGGAGGTCGGCGAGGACGGGCTGCTGGCCCATCCGGCGCTGTCCGCGCCGCCGGTGCTCTCGCTGTGGCGGGCGCCGACGGACAATGACGAGCTGGGCGGGCTCGGCGAGCGGTGGCGGGCCTGGGGGCTCGATGCCGCGCGCCGCCGGCTGGTGTCCGTCGAGCGGGACGCCGCCGGGGCCGTCACCGTCCTCGCGGAGTACGACACCACCGCTGGTCCGGTGCGCCACCGCCAGGTGCTGCGACCGGTGCCGGAGGGGATCCGGGCCGGGAGCCGTGTCGGGACCCACGCGGGGACCCACGCCGGGATCCATGCCGGGATCCATGCCGGGATCCATGCCGGGATCCATGTGGAGGAGACGGCCGAGTTGCCCGCCGGGCTGACCGATGTGCCCCGCGTGGGCACGGTCTTCGAGACGGCCGCCCGGCACGACCGCCTCGCCTGGTACGGGCCGGGCCCCTGGGAGACCTATCCGGACCGGTGCGCGGGCGGGGCCGTCGGGCACCACCAGGCCACCGTGGACGAGCTGTTCACGCCGTATCTGCGCCCGCAGGAGAGCGGCGGACGGCACGCGGTGCGCCACTTCACGCTCGACGACCGGTGGCACATCGCCCTCGACGCGCCGCGCCAGGTCTCCGTCACCCGCCATCGCGCCGCCGATCTGGCCGCCGCCACGCACCACGACGAACTGGTCCCGCGCGACACCTGCGTGGTGCACATCGACGCCGCGCACCGCGGTGTCGGCACCGCCTCGTGCGGCCCGGACACCCTTGCCCGCTACCGCGTCGGCCCCGGCACATACCGCTGGTCCTGGACGCTTTCCGCTCTCTAGGACCCTCCAGGACCCTCCAGGAAACGGGAGTTCACCACACCATGGCCATGCAACCCTGGTTCCCCGACGCCAAGTTCGGCATCTTCATCCACTGGGGCATCTACGCCGTCGACGGCGTCCAGGAGTCCTGGTCGTTCTTCGAGGGCGACGTCCCCCACGACCAGTACATGGCGCAGCGACACGGCTTCACCGCCCGCCACTACGCCCCGGAGGACTGGGCGGACCTCTTCGCCCGTGCCGGTGCCCGGTACGCCGTGCTCACCTCGCGCCACCACGACGGCGTCGCCCTGTGGGACACCGCGGAGGGCGACCTCAATGTGGTGCGGCACACTCCGGCCGGACGCGATCTGGTCGGCCCGTACGCGGCGGCGATGCGGGAGCGCGGCATCAAGGTCGGCCTCTATTACGCCCACAACGACTGGAACCACCCCGACTACGCCTCCACCCGCTACGAGGGCCGTCCGCCCGAGCAGGAGAACAACCCGTACGCCGAGGTGCCGAAGGAAGAGGAGGACCTGGCGGCGTGGGCCCGTTACCTCGCCTACCGGGACGGCCAGGTGCGGGAGCTGACCACCCGGTTCCGTCCCGACCTGCTGTGGTTCGACGGCGAGTGGGAGCGCACCGAGGAGCAGTGGCGGATCAAGGACCTGGCCCGGCTGATCCGCTCCGAGGTGCCGCGGTGTGTGCTCAACGCGCGCATGCTCAGCGAGGGCGACTACGCCACCCCCGAGCAGGGTGTGCCGATCGAACCGCCCGCCGGTCCCTGGGAGTTGTGCCTGACCTTCAACGACTCATGGGGCTACCGCCACCACGACCACAACTACAAGTCGACCGGCCGGCTGATCCGGTACTTCACGGAGACCATCGGCGGCGGCGGAAACCTGCTGCTGTCCGTGGGCCCCAAGGAGGACGGCACCATCCCGGCCGAGCAGGTCGAGCGCCTCGAGGGCATGGGCGCGTGGCTCGCCCGCCACGCCGAGGCCGTCTACGGCACGGTCCGGGGCCTGCCCGCCGGGCACCACTACGGACCCAGCACGCTCTCCGCCGACCGCCGCACGCTCTACCTCACCGTGTTCGACATTCCCCGCGGCCCCATCGGGGTGCGCGGCCTGCGCACCCCGGTGCGGCGGGTCGGCGTCCTCGGCACCGGCACGGAGCTGGGCCACCAGGTCACCGGCGGCCTGCACGAGGTACCCGGAGTGCTGTGGATCGACCCGCCCAGCGCCGCTGACCTGGACGAACACGCGACGGTCCTCGCCGTCGAGCTGGATGGCGAGCTGGACCTGTACCGGGGCGCGGGCCGCTTCTGAGCGGCCCGCGCGGTCCGATCAGGTGTCAGGTGTCCTGGCGCAGGAACAGTTCCACGACCGGTACCGCCACATCGGGGCGGACGACCGGCAGGCTCAGGGTCAGGGTGCCGGGCGGCTGGCCGCCGAGGCCGGTGTTCTGCGCCTTGATCGACGGGTCGATCTCGCGGTACTTGATCTCGGACGCGTCGTGCAGGAACTGCGCGTACTCGACCTTGCCCGCCAGGTCCGGCAGGTGGACATGGCCGAAGGGCCAGGTGAAGAGGTGCAGATAGAGGCGGTTGCCGCGCTGGGTGTAGCGGGTGTCGACCGGGGCGCGGTGCGGGGAGGGCCCTGCGCCGTAGATCGAGCGCTGGTGGCGGGACATCCACGCCCCGATCCCCTCCAGCGTGGCGAGGGCGGTGGCGTCGAAGTCACCGCGTCCGGTCGGGCCGACGTTCAGCAGCATGTTGCCGTTCTTCGAGACGCCGTCGACGAGCATCCGGACCAGCAGGTCGACCGGTTTCACATTGAGGTTGTCGCGGTCGTAGCCCCAGCTGCCGTTGAGGGTCTGGCACGCCTCCCAGACCACCGGCTGCCCGTCGACCTCCATGGGCCTGTCGGGCTGGTACTGCTCGGGTGTGACGAGGTCACCGGGGATGGCGAGCCGGTCGTTGACGATGATCTCGGGCTGCAGCCCGCGGGTGAGCGCGAGGAGTTCCTCCGAGCCCCACTCCTCCTTGCCCTTGCCGTTCCACACGTCGTGGTGGTCGTCGTCCTTGTACGAGAAGTCGTAGAAGAGGTAGTCGATGGTGCCGTAGCCGGTCAGCAGCTCCTCCACCTGACCGTGCAGATAGGCGCGGTAACGGGCCATGTCACGGCCCTCGTTGAGCCGCTTGATCTCCTCCGGCGGGTCGTCACGGCGCGGGTGGAGGCCGTCGACGACGAAGTCCGGGTGGTGCCAGTCGATGAGCGAGTGGTAGAAGCCGGCGCGCAGCCCCTCGGCGCGCACGGCCTCGACGAACTCGGCGACGAGGTCCTTGCCGATCGGGGTGTTCATCGAGGTGTAGTCGGTGAGCTTGGAGTCCCACAGACAGAAGCCGTCGTGGTGCTTGGTCGTGAGCACCATGTACTTCATTCCGGCGCGCTTGGCGGACCGCGCCCACTCGCGGGGGTCGAAGAGGTCCGGTTCGAAGTGTCGGAAGTAGCGGTCGTAGTCCTCGTCAGTGATGCGTTCGCGGTTCTTCACCCACTCGTGGCGGGCGGGCAGGGCGTACAGGCCCCAGTGGATGAACATGCCGAAGCGGTCTTCGGTGAACCAGGCGGGGATGGCCATCGAGGGGGATTCCTTTCCCGGAGATGAGGAGGCGCACAGGGGGTCAGCGGCCGCCCAGGCCGCTGGTGACGATGCCGCGCACGAGGTGCTTCTGGAGGAGGACGAGGATGATCACGGTCGGCAGCATCGAGATCACCGAGGCCGCCATGACGAGGCTCCACTCATTGCCCTGCTGTCCGAAGAACGCCTGGAGGCCGAGCGGGATGGTGGCTCGCGCGTTGACATCGTTGACGATCACGAGGGGCCACAGGAAGGAGTTCCAGTAGCTGATGAAGGTGAAGACAGCGAGCACGGCGAGGGTGGGCCGGGCCAGTGGCACCATCACGTTGAGGAAGGTGCGCACGGTCCCGGCGCCGTCGACCCGGGCCGCGTCGTCCAGTTCCTGGGGAACGGTCAGGAAGAACTGGCGCAGCAGGAACGCGCCGAGCGCGGTGAACGCCCACGGGATGATGAGCGCCTGGACGGTGTCCACCCATCCGAGGTTCTGCATCATCACGTACATCGGGATGACGAGGACGTCCTGCGGGATCATCAGGGTCGCGAGGAACAGCAGGAACACCACGTTGCGGCCGCGCCAGCGCAGCCGGGAGAAGGCGTATCCGCTGAGTGCCGCGACGGTCACGTTGATGGCGGTGCCGACGACGGCGACGAGGACACCGTTGAGGATGAAGCGGGCGAACGGCAGATAGCTGAAGACGTCGGTGTAGTTCTGCCACCGGAGCGCGGAGCCCCAGAGCGTCGGCGGGGTGGTGAAGGTGTCCGACTCGGGCTTGAGGCTGGTGGCCACCATGTAGATGAGCGGCGCCATGAAGGCCAGGGCGATGAGGCACAGGATCACATAGCCGATCGCGCGCCGCACCCGCGGTGCCGCTCCCGTCGTCCGCGTACCGCCGCCACTGATGCCGCTACTCATAGTGCACCCACCGCTTCTGGCCGAGGAACTGGACCGCCGTGATGCCGAGGATGATCACGAACAGCACCCAGGCGCCCGCCGAGGCGAGCCCGAGCTGCTGGTTCTGGAAGCCGGTGTTGTAGATGTACTGGACGAGGGTTTCCGTCTCCGTCCCCGGGCCGCCCTTGGTGAGCAGGAACGGCTGGGTGAACACCTGGAACGAGGTGATGAGCGTCATCATGGTGGCGAAGAAGATCGACGGCGAGATGGCCGGGAACTTCACATGCCAGAAGGTCCGCCACGGGCTCGCGCCGTCGAGCTGGGCGGCCTCGATCTGGCTGTCCGGCACCGCGTCGAGCGCGGCGGAGAAGATGAGCATGTTGTAGCCGAACCCCGCCCAGACGCTCATCGCCACGACCGCGAACATCGCCCAGGTGTCGTCGGCGAGGAAGTTGGGGGCGTGCTCGCCGAGGGTCGACTGGAGCGTGGCGTCGATGAGGCCGTCGGGCTGGTACAGCATCCGCCAGACGACGACGTTCGCCACCAGCGGGGTGATGGTCGGGATGAAGAACAGCACCCGGAAGATGTGCCGGTGTCTGATCCGCGGTGTCAGCCAGGCCGCGAGCCCGAGGGAGACCACGAGGTTCAGCGGCACATAGAGGATCACGTACTCGGCCGTGTTGCGCACCACGACCCAGAAGATCGGATCATCGAAGAGCCGGCGGTAGTTCTCCAGTCCGGTCCAGGTGTGGCCGCCGATCATCGGCCAGTTCATGAAGCTCACGACGAGGGACGCGACGATCGGGACCACGGTGAAGAGCGCCAGCCCGATCGAGTGCGGGGCGGCGAACGCCGCGCCCCACCATGTGCGGCGCCCGATCTCGGCCGGGCGCCGCGCCTCGGGCTCCTCGTCCACCGCGATGGCGGTGCCCGGGGCGGCCACCTCCACCGTCACCACCTCCTCCTCGGCCGGGGCGGCCTGCTCGGTAGTCACGGCCGTCACTGCCCGAGCTGGCCCGCGATGGACTTCATGGTCTCGGCGCCCGACTGCTGTCCGTTGACGGCCTGGATGCCGTACTGCGAGAAGAGCTGCTGGAGCTGGTCGCTCTGCTTGTTGCCGGGCAGTGGTGTCGATGCCTTCTGGGCTGTCTTGAGGACGCTCTCCACGCCGTCGATGTGCGCGTTCTCGTACCACGTCTGCTGGGCGGCGGTGCGGCCGGGGAAGGCCCGGCCCTGCCGCGCCAGGGTGGTGAGCACCTTCTGGCTCGTCATCGTCTTGATGGCCGTGAACGCCTGGTCGGGGTAGGCGCACTGTTTGGAGATGCCGAATCCGGAGCCCGCCGAGAAGGTGGACGGACCGGAGGTGTGGCCGGTGGGTATGGTCGTGACCCCGATCGGGAACTTCACCTTGTCCTTCTGGCTGAGCAGGGACCAGGGGCCGTCGAGATACATGCCGACTTTCTTGGACACGAAGTTGTTGGAGGGGGTGTCGTTGTCCGCGCCGGCCTGGGTGGCGGTGCCGTTCTTGACGAGCGAGGAGAGCCAGTCGAGCCCCTTGGCGAAGGTGGGGTTCGACGGATCGAGCGTTCCGTCGGCCTTGATGACCCGGCCGCCGTTGTAGCCGAGGATCATCGATTCGAGATTCATGTCCGCGACACTCGAGGCGAACATCGTCTTTCCCGCCGCCTTGAACTTCGCCGCGGCCGCCGTGAAGTCGGCGAGTTTCCAGCCGGGCTTCGGCTCCTCGGCACCGACCTGCTTGAAGAGGTCCTTGTTGTAGAAGAGCAGCATGGGCCCGGTGTCATACGGCAGGGCGTACAGCTTTCCGTCGACCTTCATTCCGTTCAGGGCGGTGGTGTCGAACGCGGAAAGATCGAACCCGCCCTTCTTGGCGTAGGAGTCGATCGGCCGCAGGACATCGGTGTAATTCGCGGCGCGCAGACTCTGGATGCTCACGACGCACGGCGCGCTCCCGGTGCTGAGCTGGGTGCGGAGCTTGGTGAAGTAGTCGTTGAAAGGCGCGCCCTGGATCGTGACCTTCGGACCGCCCTGGGCGCTCACCGAATTCGCCACCTGCTGCCAGGCTGCCTTGTCGGACGAGCCCGCGATCCACATCGACCAGACGAGTTTGTCCTTCGACTGGTTGGACGTGCTGGAACTGGAGGAACATCCCACCAGCATTCCCCAGGCGGCGGCCGCCGCGGTAACACCGACGAGGAGTCGTCTTTTCATAGCAGAGTCCACTTCATGTGCGTGCTCGGATGGCCGTACACGGACAGCACGGAACGCGGGCATGGAACGCGGGTGTGGAACGCGCATGCGGATGCCGCTGCGGCTGCTGTGGGAAAGCCCCGACCACGATGAGTGGAGTGGGGCGAGAAGATATGGCGGGTGTGGTGAACGTCAGAAACCGAATAAGACGGGCGCCGTGTGTACGGCGGCCGCTCCATGGTGCGCTCGATACGTACGGAAACTGAAGTCCCTGACCGTCACTGTCGTGATCCGACCCATTGCGACTCCTTTGGCCGGCCCTTTTTACCAGGACGCATCGGCATCAGAACATCCGATGTATTGGAGTGTCAAGGTGTCGTACGGGCCCGATCTCCGCGCCAAATCTTCCGCCGTCGGCGTCAGAGCTTGGACGTCTCCGGCAAGTCCCCATGTGTCTCACACCGCGCCACGGCGGACACGTCGGAGCGCGGGAGAGTGCGGAACGCCGACATCAGAGCGCTCGCGAGGTACAGCAGGGCGAAGGCCCAGCTCTCGGGTGAGATCGACGTGATGTTCACGTGACATCACCGGGGGACGACGCGCACGTTGACGCCGCGCTCGCGCAGCCCGCGCACCTCCCCGGCCGGTGCCGCGTCGTCCACCACGAGCAGGTCGAAGTCGGTGAGCGGAGCCAGCGCGTACAGGCCCTGGTTGGCGAACTTCGTATGGTCGACGAGGAGTACGCGACGTGCGGCGGCGGCCATCATCGCCTGCTTGACCTGCACCGTTTCGGGTGACATGTGGTAGCAGCGGCCCGCGGTGACGGCGGTGGTGGACATGAACAGCACATCGGCGCGGAAGGCGGACATGCTCTGCGCGGTGTGCGGTCCCATGAAGGCGTCGTACGCCGGGAAGTAGGTGCCGCCGAGCGCCACCAGCGCCGTTCCGGGCTTCTTGGCCAGAGCCGCGATGACGGGCAGCGAGTTGGTTATCACCGTGATCGGTGTGTGGTGGGGCAGGTGCTGGGTCAGGCCCAGGCAGGTGGTGGAGTCGTCGATCACCACGATCTGGCCGGGGGCCAGTTCCTCGGCGGCCGCCCGCGCCAGCCGCTGTTTGGTCTGCGTCATCGTCGTCATGCGCTCGCCGACACTGCCGTGGAACTGCGTGGACGGCAGACAGCTCGCGCCGCCGCGCACCTTGCGCAGCCAGCCCTGCGCCTGGAGGGCGTCCAGGTCGCGGTGGATGGTCATCACACTGACGGCGAACTCGGCCGCCAGGTCCGAGGTGCGGACGAAGCCCTTGGTCGTGACCAGCTCGCGCAGCCGGCGCCGCCGCTCCTCCTGCCCATCCGTACGGGTCATGGCCGGCGGCTCCTTATCGCTTCCGCACCACCCCGGCGGACCGATGTGAGACGACCTGATGTGAAACTCACGCGAAGGTAACACGGGGACGGGACGCCGCGTCCCCCCTGTGCGGGGCCGGTGGCCCAGGACATCGCACGGTGCCGTGGGCCGGCCGCGGGATAATACCGCGCCCCGATTGACGTGGCTTACCGGCGGCGATTCTCTGGGTTTGCCGGCACGGGATTCCGCCGGCGACGTCGGTTCCCCGGGGCGGCGGCGATTCACTGGTACGCCGCCGCTCCAGCCGTGGTGAAGGGGCAGGTATTTCGGTCATGACGGTTCTCACTGTCGACGTCGGCACGTCGGTCATCAAGTCCGTCGTGTTCGACGCCGAGGGAAGGGAAGTGGCGGTCTCCCGCGTCGGTACGGAGGTGCTGCGGCCTCACCCCGGGTGGGCCGAGCAGGACATGGACGCGGTGTGGCGCGGGGTCGTCTCCACCGTGCGCGGCGCTCTGGCCCAGTTGGGGCCCGGACATGACGCGGTGCGGCTGATCGCGTTCACGGCCCAGGGGGACGGCTGCTGGCTGGTCGACGGCGACGGCCGCCCCACCGGACCGGCGATCCTGTGGTCCGACGGGCGCGCCGGTGAGCTGCTCGCGCGCTGGGAGGCCGATGGCGTCCTGGACGAGGCGTACCGCCGCAACGGCTCCCTCACCTGCGCGGGCATGCCCAACGCGGTGCTCGCCTGGCTCGCCGAGCACGACCCGGCGCGCCTGGAGCGCTCGCACACCGCGCTGACCGCGGCGGGCTGGCTGTTCCTGAGCCTCACCGGCGTCACGGCGATCGACGCCTCCGACGCGTCGGCCCCCTTCCTCGACCACGCCACGGGCGCGTACGACCCGGCGATCGTGGACCTGTTCGGCCTGGCGTGGGCGCGCCGGCTGCTACCGCGTGTCCTCGGACACGACGAGTGCGTCGCCGAGCTCACCCACCACGCGGCAGCCGCACTGGGCCTCCCCACCGGCCTTCCCGTCGTGATGGCGCCCTACGACATCGCCGCCACCGCCCGCGGCGCCGGGGTCGTCGATCCCGGACAGGCGTGTGCCATCCTCGGCACCACCCTGTGCACCGAGGTGGTGCGCCGATGCGTGGACGCCTCGGGCGAGCCGTGCGGCGTCACCATCGCCTTCGGCCGCCACGACCGCCTGCTGCGCGCCCTGCCCACCCTCTCGGGCACCGAGGTGCTGGACTGGGCGTGCCGGACGCTGGCCGTCGAGAGCCCCGCCGCGCTCGGTGACCTCGCCGCCGCGTCCGAACCCGGCGCCGCCGGGCTGGGCTTCCTCCCCTATCTCTCACCCGCCGGGGAACGCGCCCCGTTCCTCGACGGACGGGCCTGCGGCACCTTCTGGGGCCTGTCGCTGGACCACACCCGCGCCGACCTGGCCCGCGCGGTCTTCGAGGGGCTGTCCCTCGTCGTACGGGACTGCCTGCGAGCCTCCGGAACCGAGGTGCGCGAGCTGCGGCTGTGCGGCGGAGGCGCGGGCAGCGACCGCTGGTGTCAGCTCATCGCCGACGCCACCGGCGTCCCGACGGCGCGCGGCACCGACACCGAGCTGGGCGCGAAGGGCGCCTTCCTGACCGGTCTGGTGCTCACCGGCGCCGAGCGGAGCATGGAGGCGGCCGCCGCCACGTACGTCCGTATGGGCGCCGGTTGGGCGCCGGACCCGGACCGGGCCGCGCTCTACGACGAGCTGTCCGCGGCACACCTCGCCTGGCGGGACGCCGCCCGGACCCTGGGCTGGTCGCCGTCCCGGGGACCGGCCTCGCCGCCGACCCGGGGACCGGGCTCGTCGCCGACCCGGCCGCCCGCCGACACCCCCGCCCAGCGCCCCCACGACCCCCGTCCGGAAACCTCGTATGTCTGACGCCCTCTCCCCCGACGCCGTCCATCTCGGCCTGGATCTCGGTACGCAGAGCGTGCGCGCGGTCGCCGTGGACGGCACCGGGACGCTGCTCGCCGCGGCCTCCCGCCCCCTGACCAGCCACCGTGCCGGCGTACGCCACGAACAGGACCCCGAGCAGTGGTGGTCCGGCGCCGGTGCCGCCTGCCGCGAGGCCCTGAGCGGCATCGACGCCGGGCGGGTGCGGGGTGTGGCGGTGGACGCCACCTCCGGGACCGTCCTGCTCGCCGATCCGTCCGGAACGCCCCTCACCCCGGCCCTGATGTACGACGACGGGCGCGCCGCGGACCACGCCGGGCGCGTCAACGCCGTCGGCGCGGCGATATGGGAAAGGCTCGGCTACCGCACCATGCAGCCGTCCTGGGCCCTGCCCAAACTCCTGTGGCTGCTCCAGCACACCGATGTCCCGCCGGGGGCCCGGCTGCTGCACCAGGCCGACCTGATCACCTGGCGGCTGGCCGGACAGCAGACCCCCGGCGACGCAAGCCACGCCCTGAAGACCGGCTACGACCTGCTCGCCGACCGCTGGCCCACCGAGGAACTGGCCGCCCTCGGCGTCCCCGATGGCCTGCTGCCGGAGGTCGTACGGCCCGGCACGGTGATCGGCACGGTCTGCTCGCGGGCCGCCGCCGTCACCGGAATCCCCGTCGGCACCCCCGTGGTCGCGGGGATGACCGACGGCTGCGCGGCCCAGATCGGGGCGGGCGCGCTCGGCCCGGGCGCCTGGAACTCGGTACTGGGCACCACCCTCGTCCTCAAGGGCGCCGCTCCCCGTCCGGTGCACGACCCCGCCGGGGTGGTCTACTGCCACCGCGGGCCCGGTGGCGGCTGGCTGCCCGGCGGCGCCTCCAGCAGCGGCGCGGGGGTGCTGCCCCGCCACTTCCCCGGCGCCGATCCCGACGCCCTCACCGAAGCGGCCGCCGCCACCGGTTCCACGGCGGTCGTCTACCCGCTCGTCGGCGAGCGGGGTGAACGGTTCCCGTTCCGCGCGCCCGACGCGCACCCCTTCGTCCTGGGCGAACCCTCCGGCGCGGCTGAGGAGTTCCATGCCTGTCTGCTCGGCGTGGCCTGTGTGGAGCGGCTCTGCCTCGACCACCTGGATCACATCGGCGCGCCCGTGGACGGCCCGCTGAGCCTGACCGGCGGCGGCGCCCGCAACCGCTACTGGTCGCAGCTGCGCACCGACCTCCTCGGCCGGAGCGTGACCCTGCCCGAGCAGGCCGAGAGCGCCGTCGGCATGGCGGTGCTCGCCGCCACCGCCTCGGGCGTCACGCTGGAGCGGGCCGCCGCCTCCATGGTGCGCGACGGAGTCGAGTTGCGCCCCGATTCCACCCGCACCGCACGGCTGCTGCCCGCCTACCTCGGCTTCGTGGACGAACTGGTCCGCCGGGGCTGGCTGGAGCCGGAAGTGGCCGCCCACGCCCACAGAAAGGCCGACCAGTGACCGACTTCGTCCTCGTACGGCACGGGGAGAGCGTATGGCACGCGGAGAACCGCTACGCCGGCCGCACCGATGTGCCACTGACCGAACACGGGCACAGGCAGGCCGCCGAGCTCGGCGCCTGGGCCGCCGGACAGCGGCTGGACGCGGTGCTCAGCTCACCGCTGTCCCGCGCCCGGCTCACCGCCGGGCCCGCCGCGGCCGCGCTCGGCCTCACCCCGCGCGTCGACGAGCGGCTGTACGAGGTGGACTTCGGGCGCGGCGAGGGGCTGACCCGGGCGGAGATGCGGGAGCGGTTCCCTGCGGAGCTGGACGCGTTCCTGGCCGATCCGGTCGCCCACCACCTGCCCGGCGGTGAGGACCCGGCGGCGGCCACCGACCGCGCGATCGCCTGTCTCACGGACATCGCGCATGAGGTGCCCGAGGGACGTGTCCTGGTCGTCGCCCACTCCACCCTCGTCCGCCTCGTGCTGTGCCAGTTGCTCGGCATTCCGCTCGCCCGCTACCGCCAGGTGTTTCCCCGGCTGGAGAACGGCGCCCTGACCGAACTGCGCCTGCGGGACGGCCGGGCTTCGCTACTGCGGCTCAACGCCCCTGCCCCGACCACCGACTGACCCCTTCCTCCGGAGTGCCACCGTGCCCACCACCGTCCTCGCCGCCGGCGACCACTTCGTGCTGCCCCGACTGCTCACCGGGGAGTTGCGGAACGCCGTCCCCGACCACGGCGCACTCGACATCCGCGAGCTGCGACTGCCCTGGCCGCACACACCGTTCGGCAAGGTCGCCGAGGTCGACGAGGCGTCCGGCACCGAGGAGGAACTCATCGAGGCGCTGCGCGGGCGGCGGATCTGTGTGACACAGATGGCCCCGCTCACCGAACGCGTCCTGCGCGCCTGCCCCGACCTCGAACTGTTCTGCGTCAGCCGCGGCGGCCCGGTCAACGCCAACCTGGAGGCGGCCACCCGCCACGGTGTGGCCGTGTGCTACGCGCCCGGCCGCAACGCGGTGGCCACCGCCGAACACACTCTCGCCCTCATCCTGGCCGCCGCCCGGGGCGTCGGCGACGTCCACACCGACCTCAAGCGGGGCGTCTGGCGGGGCGACACCTACGACTACGAGAACTGCGGCATCGAGATCGACGGCTCGACCATCGGGCTGGTGGGCTTCGGTGCCATCGGCTCCCGTGTCGCACGGGCCCTGGCCGCCATGGGCGCCACCGTCCTCGTCCACGACCCCTATGTGCGACCCGACACCGTGGCGGGCGTGGCCCGGCTGGTCTCCCTGGAGGAACTGCTCACCCGCTCGCGGATCGTCTCCCTCCACGCCCGGGTGACGGACGAGACCCGCGGAATGATCGGCCGGGACCGGATCGCGTCCATGCCACGCGGAGCGGTGCTGGTCAACTGCGCACGGGGCGCGCTGGTCGACTACGACGCGGTGTGCGACGCCGCGAGGTGGCGCACAAGGCCGCCCGGATCGTGGCGGCGGAAGTGGCCCGGTTTCTGCGCGGCGAACCCCTCGCCCACTGCGCCAACCCCCAGGCGCTGCCCCCCGCGCGGGTGACGCCACTCGCCGATCAGTTCCCGCGACGGTCGGGCCCGCCTCGGCTCGCCCCTGAACGGCGTCCCTCACCTGGGTAAACTGTCGCTGCCCCGATACGCCCCGATCAGCAGCAGGAGGCCGGATGCCGCCGCAGGACACCTCCGCGCCCGGGGCACCGCGGGAAGGGCGGGGGCGGGATGTGCCACCCGCCCGGCAGGCGCTCTCGGACAGCGTCTACGAGAACATCAAGGCCATGGTCATGGACCATGAGATCACCCCCGGCGCACGCGTCAGCATCGAGGCCCTGTCCCGCGCCCTCGGCGTCTCCCCGACCCCCATCCGGGAGGCGCTGGCCAGGCTGGAGGCGGACGGCCTGGTGGTGAAGCGGCCGCTGTCGGGGTACCGCACCACCGAGCTGCTGACCCGGCAGGGGCTCGAGGAGCTCTTCGAGATGCGGCAGTTGCTGGAGCCGAGGGCGGCCGCGCTCGCCGCGGTCAACGCCACTGAGGACCAGCTCGACGCCATCGAGCGGATCGCGGAGGAGATGCACACCCACCCCGGGACCGCCGCCGGGCGCTATGCGGCCTACCGCGGCTTCGCCGCCCTCGACCAGCGCCTCCACGACGCGATCGCCCGGGCGTCCGGGCGGCCGCTGCTCGCGGACGCGGTGCAGCGGCTCCACTCCCATCTGCACATCTTCCGGCTGAGCAGCCAACTCGGCGCCGATGACCCGACCCTCGCGGAGCACCAGCGCGTGGTGCACGCGATATTGCGCCGCAACCCCGACCGCGCGGCCGAGGCGATGGCGGAGCACCTCGCCCACAGCCTCCGGCGCCAGCTCGGCCGGGACGAGGAGTCCTGACCCGCGTACGTGGGTCAGGTCCCCGCACCACTGCGCCACATACGTCACGACCCGCGCCACGTGCGTCACGACCCGCGCCACGTGCGTTACGGGCCGCGTCGCGTGCGTCACGCCTCCACCGCCCGCGGGCGCACCGCCGAGGTCGCGCGGTCGTGGATGACGCGGATGATCCGGCCGCTCATCCGCTCGTAGTCGCGGTCGTTGTCCACCTCACCGCGGATCCGGTGGTCGGCCATCACCACCACCCGGTCCGCGAGCGTGATCATCTCCGCGAGGTCGCTGCTGATCAGCAGAATGGGCAGGCCATCGCGGGCCAGTTCCCAGATGAGCTCATGGAAGGCGTGCTTGGTGCGCACATCGACACCCACGGTCGGCTCGTCCACGATGAGCAGCCGGGTGTCGGCCGCCAGCCACTTCGCCAGGCTCACCTTCTGCTGGTTGCCGCCGGACAGCTCACCGGCGTGTCGCTCGAGCCCGGCGATGCGGATGCCGAGACGTTCGACGAGGTCGTGCGCCACGTCCCGCTCCTCGCGCGCGGAGACGAAACCGAGCGCCTTCGCCAGCCTCTTCCACACCGTCACGGTGATGTTCCGGGCGATGGGCTGGTCCAGGAAGACCCCTTCCTCCTTGCGGTTCTCGGTGAGATAGCCGATGCCGAAGCGGTGCAGCGCCTGCCGGGGAGAGGCGATGCGCACCGGCTCGCCGTGCACCCGGATCTCGCCGCCGGTGACGCGGTCGAGGCCGAGCACGGCCTTGACCAGTTCGCTGCGCCCCGCGCCGACCAGCCCGTACAGCCCGACGATCTCGCCGGCCCGGACGTCCAGGCTGATGTCCCGGTGACCGGCGGCGGTGGACACTGCGTCCAACGAGAGCACCGGCGCCGCGGAGGTGTCCACTTCCCTCGGGCGCAGCTGGGTCGCCGCGTGGGCGCGGCCCACCATGAGACCGACCACGTCGTCCGGCGTGTGCTCGGCGAGCGGCGACGACTCGAGCACGGAGGCACCGTCGCGCAACACGGTGACGGTGTCGCAGATGGCGAACACCTCCTCCAGTTTGTGGCTGACGAAGACGACACACGTCCCCCGGGCCTTCAGCCGCCGCACGACCTCGAAGAGGCGCTCCGCCTCGCGCGGGGAGAGGGAGGCGGTCGGCTCGTCGAGGAGCAGCACCCGGCTCTCGGTGTACAGGGCCTTCGCGATCTCCACCAACTGCTGTTGCGCGACGGACAGTTCACGGACCGGCCGGTCCGGGTCGAGGTCCAGACCCAGTTCACCGAGGCAGCGCAGAGCGGGGTCGGTCATGGCCGCGCGGTCGATGAGACCCCGGCGCGAGGGAGGGCTCTGCAGCGTGATGTTCTCGGCCACCGAGAAGCCCGGGATCAGATTGCGCTCCTGGTGCACCACGCCGATGCCGATACGGGTGGCCTCCAGCGGCGAGCGCGGACGCACCTCGCCACCGCGCCAGAGGAGGCGGCCGCTGTCGGGGGTGTGCACTCCGGTCAGGACCTTGATGAGGGTGGACTTTCCCGCGCCGTTCTCGCCGAGCAGCGCGTGCACGGACCCGGCGGTGAGGCGCAGGCCGACGCCGTCCAGGGCCCGTACGCCGGGAAACACCTTGACGATGGCCTGGCATTCGAGAAGGACGTCGGTCATCCGGAACCTCCCGGGTGCGGCGACACGGCGGCGGGCCGCGCGTCGCCTCGCGGTGGTGCGGGCGGTGCGCTGCCACGCGAACCGCCCCGCTTGGCCACGTGGCTCTGGTGGATACGGCCGCCCACCACCGTGCCGAGCACGACCACGCCGATGAGGAAGTTCACCCAGCTCGGGTCGAGCGAGAACTGCGCCCGTGCGGCGTCGATGAGCCGCATCACGAAGGCCGCCAGCACCGTGCCGAGCACCGCGACCGAACCTCCGGTGAGCGCGACACCGCCGATGATGGGAGCCGCGAAGCTGGGCAGCAGCCAGTCGCCGCCGACGCTGCGGTTGACTCCGGGCAGCGACGCCGTCGCGGTCAGGGCGGCCACGCCGATCAGAAGCCCCGACACGGTGTGGGCGAGCACGATCTGCCGGTCGGTGGAGATGCCCGACAGCCTGGCCGCCAGCGGATTGCCGCCCGCCGCGAGCAGCCGCCGGCCGGCGGTGGCGCGGTACAGGAAGGCGGCGAGCAGGGCCGCGGCGGCCAGCGCGGTGAGGAACACCAGCGGCACGTTCAGCGGGGCCGCGCGGCCGAAGTCCCTCAGCGCGGCGGAGTATCCGTCGACGGTGCGCGTACCGGTCAGCCCGTACTGCGCCCCCTGGAGGATCGTCATCGTCCCGAGGGTGACGATAAAGCCGTTGATCTTCGTCACCACGATGAACAGCCCCGTCACCAGACCCACGGCCGTGGCCACCAGCACCCCGGCCACCACAGCGACCCCGGCGGGCACACCCTGGTCCGCCATGAGGACGCCCATCAGGCAGGCGGTGAAGCCACCGAGCGCGCCGACCGCGAGATTGAGCTGGCCCACGCACAGCGCCACCATCTGGGCCAGCCCGATGAGGACGGGCGTGGCCAGGTACCGCAGGAAGGTGCGCACCGACGGGCCCTCGAAGAACGAGCCGGAGGAGGCCACGCCCAGCGCGAGGTAGCCGACGAGCACCACGCACAGCAGGGTCGTCGTCGTGGAGCGGGAGAAGCGGCGCAGGGCCGCGGCGCCCCGGTCGCGGATCGTCATCATGTGGAACGCACCACCTTGCGATGGGACACCACGGTGCGCACCCGGTCGGCCGAGAGGGCCAGGAGCAGCACGCAGCCGAGGTAGATGTTCAGGCTCTCCAGACCCACCCCGAGCAGTTCGAGCCCCTTGCGGATGACGCCGACCAGGGCCGTGCCCAGCAGCGCTCCCACGACCGAGACGACGCCACCGGTGAGCAGGGTGCCGCCGAGCACCGAGCCGAGAAACGAGGGCAGCATGAAGTCGTCCCCGATGGAGGCGCGGAACGTTCCGGTGCCGACGGCGGCCATGAATCCGGCGAGCGCGGCGAGCAGCCCCGAGAGCGTGTGCGCCAGGACGACACGGCGGCCGGTGGGAATGCCGGACAGCTCCGCCGCCGCCGGGTTCGCGCCGGTGAGCAGCAGCTCCCGGCCGATACGGGTGGCGCCGTACAGGAATCCGAGGCCGAGCAGGGCCAGCACGGTGAACTGCGCGAGCTGCGGTATCACCGGGGATCCGCACACGGGCCCGACGCAGATGTCGGCCAGTGAGTACGAGCGCAGCTCCGCGAGCCCCGAGGGCTTGGTGGTGAACGCGGCGTTCTCGGTCAGGGCCGAGTAGAGCAGCGAGACGAGTCCCAGCAGCGCGAAGTCCATCGCGAGGGTCACGACGAAGGAGCTCACCCCGGTACGGGTGATGATCCAGCCGGTCAGCGCGCCGATGGCGGCTCCGGCGCACAGGCACAGCAGCAGGCCGAGCGGCAGTGGCAGGCCCAGCCGGTCGTATCCGAGCCCCGCGAACAGCGCGCCGAAGGCGGCCATCCGCCCGACGGCCAGGTTCATATGCCCCACCGAGAGGACGACCATCTGGGCGAGCGCCACCACGGTCAGCGTCGAGACGTCCCGGAACAGCGGGAACAGCACGAGCCGCGCGTCGAGGAAGGTCGGCCGCACCACACCGAACAGGGCGCCGAGCCCGACGACGAGCACCAGCAGGCCGAGCCGCTGGTCGGCCCGGAACGGCAGCCGGTGCGCGGGGCGCGCGGGGGTGGGCCGGTCGGAGCGGGTGTCACCGCCCGGCGGGGCGACGGGTGCCGTCATGCCACCCTCCGGTCGTCGATGGCGTCCATGTCCCAGTCGATGCCGATGCCCGGCAGGTCGGGCGCCACGGCCATCCCGTCACGCATCGTCAGCTCACCGCGGGTGACGGCCCGCAGCTGCGGGATGTGCTCGACGTAGCTGCCGTTGGGCACCGCGGCCACGAGGCTGACATGCAGTTCCATCAGGAAGTGCGGGCACACCATCACGTTGTGGCTCTCCGCGGTGTGGGCGACCTTGAGCCAGGGGGTGATCCCACCGACACGGGCGGCGTCGACCTGCACGACGGAGGCGGCGCCCGTCTCGAGGTAGCCGCGGAACTGCGGGAGCGCGTAGAGGGATTCGCCGACGGCCACGGGAATCCGGGTCGCCCGCGCCAGCCGGGCATGGCCGCTGATGTCGTCCGCCGGGAGGGGCTCCTCGATCCAGTACGGGTCGTACGGCTCCAGCGCGGCCGCCAGCCGGAGGGCGGCGGACATCGTCTGCGACTGGTTGGCGTCCGTCATGATGTGCAGCGAGGGGCCGACCGCCTCGCGTACCGCGCGCAGCCGCTCGGCGTCCTCGGCGGGGTGCGGCTTGCCCACCTTGATCTTGACGCCGCCCCATCCGGCCTTCTGGGCCCGCAGCGCCCCCTTCACCAGGTCGTCGGCGGTCAGATGGAGCCAGCCGCCCTCGGTGTCGTAGACCGGAACCTCTTGGCGGTGGCCGCCGGCCAGCCGCCACAGTGGCTCGCCCGCGCGCTTGCAGCGCACGTCCCACAGCGCGGTGTCGACGGCGGCGAGCGCGAGCGAGGTGATGGCTCCGGTGGTGGTCGCGCGGGTCAGGGCGAACAGCCGCCGCCACAGCGCCTCGACGTTGCGCGCGTCCTGCCCGATGAGGGCGGGCAGCAGATGGTCCCGCAGCAGGGCCAGTACGGAGGTGCCGCCGGTGCCGATGGTGTACGCGTAGCCGGTGCCCGCGCTGCCGTCGGCCGTGGTGAGGTCGACGAGGACCGTCTCCTGCTTGACGAAGGACTGCACCGCGTCGGTGCGGTCGGTCTCCACGGCGATATCGGCCAGCTTGGCCGTGGCGGTGGTGATGATGCTCATCCTGTGATGTCCGCTTTCTGTGGTGCGGCGACTTTCTGTGGTGCGGCGACTTTCTGCGGTGTGGCGACTTTCTGCGGTGCGGCGACTTTCTGCGGTGCGGCGACTTTCTGCGGTGCGGCGACGGCGGGGATCAGCCGCACGCCAGGACGTCGTCGGCGAACCGCTTCTTCAGCTGGGCGGTCTTCGCCTTCCGCGCACGGTCGTAGGTCGTGAGGTTCTGCTTGGTGACGACGAACGAGCCCGAGTCGATGGACTGGCCGGGGTCGCGCATCGCGCACTGCTCGGTCTGGAGCAGCGCGAGGGCCCACGCCCCGACCTCCGCCTGCCCCACCGGATTCTGCACGACGGTGGCGGTGACCGTGCCCTGGCTGATCGAGCTAAGGATCTTGGCGTCGTCGTCGATGGCCACGACCTTCGCCCGCGAACCGGAGCTCCGGACGGCGTCGGCGGCGGCGACGGCCGGGTTGTAGGCGGTGGAGACGATGCCCTGGATCTGGTTGCCCTTGGCCGTCAGCAGGTCGGACACCGCCTTCTGCGCGGTCTGCAGGTCCTTGTCGATGTCGGTGACGGTCTGCAGCAGCCGCACCTTGCCGCCCGACTCCTCGACGGCCCTGGCCACGCCCTTGATCCGCAGCTGGGTGTTGGCGTCCACGTTGTTGCTGGTCAGATGGACGAGTCTGCCCTTGCCGCCCATGGCGTCGATGGCGGCCTTGGCCGCCTTGTAGGCGGCGAGTTCGACGTCCGTGGAGAGACAGAAGTCGGCCTCGTTCTTCTTCCCCGCCGGGCAGGAGCCGAGCGATGCCACGGCGAGGCCCTGCGACTTCAGGTCGGCGAACGTGGTGTTGACGTCGGTCGGCGAGACCCCGAAGACACCGAAGGCGTTGTAGCCGCGGGCGGCGAGCGTGGACAGCAGGTTGTTCTGCTTCTGCTGGTCCCACTCCGCCGTCTCGTCGAATCTCACATCCCCGAGCCGGTAGGTCTTCTTCGCCTTGGCACCGGCGGTCTTCCAGGGCTGGAAGTAGGGGTGGGCGCCGCCGGGGACGAGCGCGACCTTGGTGGCGGACCCGTCCGCGAGCACGGCCGAGCCGCCGCCCGCCCGTGCGGACGCGGGGGCCCGCCCGCCGGTCGGCTCACCCGAGTTCTTGAGTGTGCAGGCTGTCGAGCACATGGCCAGCAACGCCACGGCGACAACTCCCGGCAGCAGAGGTCTGGTCCGGAGACGCACCCCCTCACCCCCACGAATCAAATAGGAAATTGATGCCGCGATGGTGTGCCAGTCGAGCGACCCCGTCAAGACTCTCGACAAAATCCCCTGCGAGACGCCCGATAAGCGCGAGATCCGGCGCCCCCGTGGGTCGGGCACCGGATCTCGCCTCTCAGGTTCCTATAGGAAATGGATGCGTCGAGCCGTGGATCAGCCGCCGTACTGGGCGAAGACGCGTGTGAAATCCCACGGCTGCTGGGAGACGCCCGAGCAGGTGTCGGCTCCGCCACCGGTACAGGGCCGGTCGCGGTTGACCGACCAGAAGGTCAGCCGCGCGAGGTGCTTCTGCTGGGCGTAACCCAGGATGGTGCGGAAGTCGTCGACGGTCACCGTCTCGCTGTTGTCGGTGATGCCGTTCATCGACGAGATGCCGGAGTGCCGGTACGCCTGGTCGTCCGAGTACCCGTAGGCGCTCTTCACCGTGTTCTTGAGCCCCTCGGCCGCGCGGATGGTGAGCTGGCCCATGTTCTGGCCCGCTCCCCCGAAGTCGAACGGCATGATGGTCCAGGAGCTCTCCAGCTTGTTGCCGCTCCAGCCGCCGAAGGACGGGATGACATCGCCACCGGCCGACCGCACGGTGTTGACGGTCTGCTGGTCGATGAGGGCAGCCGCGGCCGCGGCGCCGAGCAGCCCGCGTATCCCCGATCCGCGCAGGAGGCCGGTGTTCATCTGGTCACCGTCCACTTCTGGTTCGCGGCGCCGGTGCAGGTCCAGATCTGCAGCCGCGTGCCGTTCGCCGAACTACCGCCCGCGGCATCCAGACACTTATCGGCCTGCGGATTCACAATGTCACGCGCCGCCGGAACCGCCCACTGCTGCGCCGCGCTCCCATTGCAATCCCACAGCTGAACCAGAGTCCCATCGGCCGTACCACCCGACGCCACATCCAGACACTTCCCCAACGCACGGATCGTGCCATCGGAACCAACCGTCCACTGCTGCGCGGCGGTTCCATTGCAGTCATACAGCTGCACGGCCGTGCCATTGGCGTTGTTCGCACCCGCCACGTCCACACACTTGCCACCGACACCGGTGATGGCACCGCCGCTCGGCTGTCCGCTGTCGGTGCTGACCCGGACGTAGTCGACGAGGAGCTGCTGGGGGAAGGAGGTGCTGCCGTCGGGGTCTCCGGGCCAGTAGCCGCCGACCGCGAGGTTGAGGATCACGAAGAAGGGCTTGTTGAACACCCACTGCCGGCCACCGAGGTCGGCGGGGGTGCGCCGCTGGTACACGGTGCCGTCGACGGACCAGCTGATCGCGTTCGGGCTCCAGTCGACGGCGAAGGTGTGGTACGCGTCGGCGAACGCCTGGCCGTTGGGGAGGGAGTACCCGGCGCCGATGCCACCGGAGCCCGAGTACCCGGGGCCGTGGAGGGTGCCGTGGACCGTGGAGGGCTCGAAGCCCACGTTCTCCATGATGTCGATCTCACCGGAGTTGGGCCAGCCGACCTGTCCGATGTCATTGCCCAGCATCCAGAACGCGGGCCACATGCCCTGCCCGCGCGGGATCTTCATCCGGGCCTCGACCCGGCCGTAGGTGGTGGTGAACTTGCCGGAGGTGTTCAGCCGGGCGGAGGTGTACTCACACCGTCCGTACCAGCACTGGTAGTTGCCCGGGTTCTCGCGGCGGGCGGTGATGACCAGGTGGCCCTGGCCGTCGAGGGCGGCGTTGCTGTTGCCCGCCGTGTAGTACTGCCGCTCGTGGTTGTTGACGTTGTCCCCCGTCTCGATCTGCCACTTGCCGCCGTTGACGGCGGAGCCGGCGGGCCCGTCGAACTCGTCGGAGAACGTGACGGCGGCCGCCGTGGCGGGTCTCGCGGTGGACTTCGCGGCGGGGCCCGCCGCGGAGGCCGAGGTGCCCTGTGCCAGTCCGGTGGACAGCGACACGAGGGCGAGGGCCGAGACGAGGGACACCAGCAGTCGCCGGGGTAAGCGCGGGGAGTCCATGACTCTCCCTTCCAGAAGCAGGTGATGACAGGTGCGGAGAGGCATGAGGCGCATGCGGACCAAGTGGTTACGGCGCCCCGACCGGGTGCGTGAGCGATCTGAGCGGTACTTAGTTCATTACGTGAGTTAAGAAGTGAAGGAAAAGCCTGTCAAGGGTTTGGTATGGACCAGATATGCCAACAAGTCGCGGCGCGCAGGGCCGTTCGCCGCCGAGGACCCCGCCCACGCGGCCAGCGAGTTCGGGCTTTGAAGGCATCTCATTCATTGGTGCGGACCTATTGACGAGACACGTTCAACTCCCGAAATATATGGGCCCGAGAGTCCGGCCGTGACCTTCCGGCCGGACACCGCATGTCGCGGGCTGCGACGGCGGCGCCTGTCCGACGGACATGCCCACTGCCGGGGCCCGTCCGCGTGTCAGGAAGGCATCCCCCCACATGAATCACAGCGAAGACCTCTCCGCCCGGGACCGCGTGCGGCGCCGCCGCCGGCGGACCGTCCTGGCCGCGGCCGCGGCCCTCGCGGCCACCGCCGCGAGCACCACCGCGGCCGCCTGGGCCGACCACACCGGCCAGGACCGCGCCTCGGCATCCGCCGCACCCGCCGCCGTGGCCCCCTACCTCTACAACGGATGGGGCAACCCCCCGGACCCGGGCGAGGTGATGGACGCCACCGGCGTCGGCTGGTTCACCCTCGCCTTCGTCCTCGACGCGGGCGACTGCGACCCCCAGTGGGACGGCAGCCGCCCGCTGGCCGGCGGCGCCGACGAGCAGGCCGTGAAGGCCATACGGGCCAAGGGCGGCGATGTGGTGCCGTCCTTCGGTGGCGCGAGCGGCAACAAGCTGGAGCAGTCCTGCGCCGACGCGCAGGCCCTCGCCGGGGCCTACCAGAAGGTCATCGACGCCTACGGTCTCAAGGCCATCGACATCGACATCGAGGGCGACGCCTACAACGACCCGGCCGTCCAGCAGAAGACGATCGACGCCCTGAAGCAGGTGAAGGCCGACAACCAGGGGCTGCTCACCTACGTCACCTTCCCCAGTGATCGACACGGTCCCGACGACGGCATGATCCGCCGGGCCGCCGAATCCGGCTTCGAGGCCGACAGCTGGACCATCATGCCGTTCGACTTCGGCGGCGAGGGCCAGAACATGGCCGAGCTGACCAAGCAGGCCACCGACGGGCTGAAGAACGCCGTCAAGGGCGCCTACGGCTACCGCGACGAGGACGCCTACCGGCACAGCGGCCTGTCCTCGATGAACGGCATCACCGACGTCAAGGAGACCGTCACCACGGACGACTTCGAGTCGATCCTGGGCTACGCCTCCGAACACCACCTGTCGCGGCTCTCGTTCTGGTCCGTCAACCGCGACCGCCCCTGCCCCGGCAACTACCCGAACGACGACACCTGCTCCGGAGTCGCCCAGGAGCCCTGGCAGTTCACCGGGATATTCGCCCGGTACCAGGGCTGAGGGGGCACATCACCATGACGCACGACACTGTTGGGACGAGCGACACCACCCCGCCCGGACACCGCCGACGCCGCCGCGTCGCCCGCGCCACCGCCGCGTTCGCGGTGCTGACCGGAGCCGTCGCCGCGGCGCTGACCGTACCGGCGGCGCACGGCGCGGACGCCGAGCCGGACCTAGGTCCCAATGTGCAGATCTTCGACCCGTCGACGTCCGCGCAGGAGATCCAGGGCAAGCTCGACTCGGTCTTCGGCGAGCAGGAGAAGAACCAGTTCGGCCAGGCCCGGCACGCCCTGCTGTTCAAGCCCGGCTCGTACGACGTCAAGGCCAACGTCGGCTTCTACACCCAGGTGGCGGGCCTCGGCCTGTCGCCCGACGACACCACCATCAACGGCCAGGTGCACGCCGAGGCCGACTGGTTCGACGGCAACGCCACGCAGAACTTCTGGCGCGACGCCGAGAACCTGGCCGTCAACCCGGACGGCGGCGCGGACCGTTGGGCCGTCTCACAGGCCGCCCCGTACCGCCGTATGCACCTCAAGGGCGATCTGCAGTTGGACGACGGCGGCTGGTCCAGCGGCGGTCTGCTGGCCGACACCAAGGTCGACGGGCAGGTGAAGTCCGGATCGCAGCAGCAGTGGCTCTCCCGTAACACCGAATGGGGCGGCTGGACCGGCTCCAACTGGAACATGGTGTTCGTCGGCGCGCGGAACGCCCCGGCCGGGGACTTCCCGAACCCGCCGTACACCCGCGTCGACAAGTCACCCGTCACCCGTGAGAAGCCGTTCCTGTACGTCGACGACGACGGTGCGTACAAGGTGTTCGTGCCGGACGTGCGCAAGGACTCGACG
Organism: Streptomyces rugosispiralis; assembly: GCF_024505145.1. Classification (GTDB taxonomy): domain Bacteria; phylum Actinomycetota; class Actinomycetes; order Streptomycetales; family Streptomycetaceae; genus Streptomyces; species Streptomyces rugosispiralis. The sequence continues at coordinate 432,823 of NZ_JANIAA010000003.1, forward strand.
GGCACGTCCTGGTCCTCCGGTACGCCGAAGGGCACATCGCTCCCGCTGAGCGACTTCTTCATCGCCAAGCCGGACGCCACGGCCGAGGAGATGAACGCGGCGCTCGACGCGGGCAAGCACCTGCTCATCACCCCGGGCGTCTACCACCTCGACACACCGCTGAAGGTGACCCACCCCGACACCGTCGTACTGGGCCTGGGACTGGCTACGCTCGTTCCCGACAACGGGGTCTCGGCGATGAACGTGGCCGATGTGGACGGCGTCAAGCTCGCGGGCCTGCTCATCGACGCGGGCACCGATAACTCCGACACGCTGATGGAGGTCGGCCCGAAGGACTCGTCCGCGAACCACGCAGACAACCCCACCTCGCTGCACGATGTGTTCTTCCGGGTCGGCGGCGCGGGCGTGGGCAAGGCGTCCACCAGCCTGGTGGTCAACAGCTCGAACGTGATCGGCGACCACACCTGGATCTGGCGCGCCGACCACGGCGACGGCGTGGGCTGGGACTCCAACACGGCCGACAACGGGCTCGTCGTCAACGGCGACGACGTGACCATGTACGGCCTGTTCGTCGAGCACTACCAGAAGCACCAGACGACATGGAACGGCGAGGGCGGCCGCACGTACTTCTACCAGAACGAGATGCCCTACGACCCGCCCGACCAGGACGCCTGGATGAACGGCTCCACCAAGGGGTACGCCGCCTACAAGGTGGCCGACTCGGTCAACCGCCATGAGGCGTGGGGCCTGGGCAGCTACTGCTTCTTCAACACCGACAAGTCCGTCACCGCCGAGCACGCCTTCGAGGTTCCCCAGAGCCCGGATGTGAAGTTCCACGACATGGTCACCGTCTCGCTCGGCGGCACCGGCACCATCAACCATGTCATCAATGGCACGGGAGGTCCCTCGGACGCCAACAGCAACGTGGCGAACGTGACCGAGTACCCCTGATCCCGTTCCACCGGCTCCACCGGTTCGCCTGTGGGGCGCGGGCACGTCGCCCGCGCCCCACAGGCGGCTTGAGCGCACGGACCGCATGTCGTCATGTCTTTGTCGGATTCACCACTCGTGAAGGGCGGACACTGATGAGCGTTTCCCGGAGAGCCCTGCTGACCACCGCGGCCGGTACCGCGGTGGCGGCCACTTCGATCGCTCCCCCGGCCCAGGCGGCGGAGGTCCCCGGCCACGCCGCCACGCTCCGCACCTTCCGCGAGACGGCGGACTACGCGGTGGCGAAGCTGCGCGCGGTCGCACCGGGGGTGAGTGGCTTTCCGGTCGGTACGAAGTTCGAGAAGTGGACGTACTCCCAGAACGGCGACTGGGTCGGCGGGTTCTGGCCCGGGACGCTGTGGATGGCGTGGCTGCACAGCGGCGAGGAACGGTTCCGCACCCTGGCCCTCGCCGCCGCGGAGAAGCTCGCCCCCCGCCAGAACGACACCGGCACCCACGACCTCGGATTCCTCTTCTACCCGTCATGGGTCACCGCGTGGCCCGGACGGATCCACCCCGCACGTCTACGACTTCGACCCGTCCTCCGGCGCTCCGCTCGGCCCGGCCACCGTGCAGGGCTACAGCCCGGCCTCCTGCTGGTCACGCGGGCAGGCGTGGGGGATCTACGGATTCACCACCATCCACCGCCGGACCGGCCACCGGGAATTCCTCACCACCGCGCGGAAGCTCGCCGACTTCGCGCTGGGCGCGCTCACCCCGGACAGCGTCCCCGTGTGGGACTACCTCGCACCACAAGCACCCCATGACATCAAGGACGCCTCCGCAGGCGCGGTCATGGCCTGCGGTCTGCTCGACCTGTCCAGGGCCACCGGCGAACCGCGCTACCGCGAGGCGGCGCTGCGGCTGCTCACCGCGCTGTCGCGGACCTGCCTGACCACGAACTCGGCCCGCGCCGAGGCGATCGTGGCACGCTGCACCCGCAACCGCCCGAGCGAGGACGGCGTCGAGATCTCGCTCCCCTACGCCGACTACTACCTGCTCGAAGGCATTCTGCGAGTGCTGCGCCCCGACGACGTCGACCGGGCCATCGACCTGTCCACGGTCTGACGCCCGCCTCGCGGGGCCACTTTCAAGAGTCGGCGATGCGGTCCATCAGACGGGTGGCGAGCAGCAGGACCTGGCGCTCGGTCTCATTGAGGCCGGTCAGCGCGGTGTCCAGCCATGCGTCACGCTGCGCCATATCGCGGGGTCAGGGATTGCGGCTGCTGACGGTCGTCGGCGGCGAGGGCACCGGCCGACATGGGCCCGTCGCGCCGCAAGTGGCCGAGGACGCTGTTCTTGTTGATGCTGAGCCCGTCCGCGGGGCGCTCCGCATACGGCCGACCAGCCGTGGAGCAAACGCCGCGGCGACGCAACACTGAACGTAAAGATCCGCCGCCCGATTTGGTCCGGACCATTGACACTAGTGGTCTAGTCCTGTTGTCTCGTGGGCGCGCGACCTCCCCCATGCCTCCCGACCATCACTCCCCACCATCCCCCTCCTCCCCCCCTCACTTCAGCTCCGCCTTCCCCCCACACCAAGGAGCGGCCCCCATGAGCCTCCGTTTCCCCTCCGGCAAGAGGGTCCTGACCGGCGTGTGCGCCTCCGTCGCCGCGGCCGGGCTGCTCGCCACGGTCTCGACGACGACCGCCGACGCGGGTACCACCTCCCACACGGGCACCACTTCCGCCACCACGAAGGCGGCACTCCCCGAGCACGCGCTCGTGGGCTATCTCCACTCGAGCTTCGCCAACGGCTCCGGGTACACCCGGATGGCCGATGTCCCCGACAGCTGGGACATCATCGACCTGGCCTTCGGCGAACCCACCTCCACCACCTCCGGCGACATCCGCTTCAGCCTCTGCCCCCAGAGCGAATGCCCGAACGTCGAGTCGGAGGACGAGTTCAAGGCCGCCATCAAGGCCAAGCAGGCCGCGGGCAAGAAGGTACTGATATCCATCGGCGGACAGAACGGCCAGGTGCAGCTCACCACCACCGCGGCCCGCGACAAGTTCGTCGAGTCGGTCGGGGCGATCATCGACAAGTACGGACTGGACGGCCTCGACATCGACTTCGAGGGCCACTCGCTGTCGCTGGACGACGGCGACACCGACTTCAAGAACCCGAAGACCCCCTCGATCGTCAATCTCATCGCGGCCGTGAAGTCGCTCAAGGCGAAGTACGGCTCCGACTTCGTCCTCACCATGGCCCCGGAAACCTTCTTCGTACAGCTGGGCTACCAGTTCTACGGCTCCGGCGCCTCCGGCGGCCAGGACCCCCGCTCCGGGGCGTATCTGCCGGTCATCCACGCACTGCGGGACGATCTCACCCTGCTCCACGTCCAGGACTACAACTCCGGGCCGATCATGGGGCTCGACAACCAGTTCCACAACATGGGCAACGCCGACTTCCACATCGCGATGACCGACATGCTGCTCACCGGCTTCCCCGTCGCGGGCAAGAGCGACAACGTCTTCCCCCCGCTGGACCCCTCCCAGGTGGCGATCGGCCTGCCCGCGAGCCCCAACGCGGGCAACGGCCACACCACGCCCGGCGATGTGTCCAAGGCCCTCAACTGCCTGACGAAGAAGAGCGACTGCGGCGGCTACGAGCCCCACGGCAGCTGGCCCGCCCTCCGCGGGCTGATGGCCTGGTCGATCAACTGGGACGGCTTCAACGGCGGCGAGTTCTCGAAGAACTTCGACACCTACTACGGCCGCTGAGCCATCGCCCCGGGCATGGGCGTCGGTGGCGCCCATGCCCGGGGCTTGCCTTCGTGTGCGCTTCAACTCCTACCGTTCACCGGCATGGAGACCATGGCGCACAACAGGACCCTGGGCCGCAGCGGCATCGACGTGAGCCCCCTCGGCTTCGGCTGCTGGGCCATCGGCGGTGAGTGGCAGTCCACCGACGGGCAGCCCCTGGGCTGGGGCAAGGTCGACGACGACGAGTCGGTGCGCGCGATCCGGCGCGCACTCGACCTCGGCGTGACCTTCTTCGACACCGCCGACGCGTACGGCACCGGCCACAGCGAACGCGTGCTCGGCCGGGCCCTCGGCAAGCGCCGCGGCGATGTCGTCGTCGCCACGAAATGGGGCAATGTCTTCGACGAGCGGACCCGGATCCGCGAGGGCCAGGACGACTCGCCGGAGCACGTACGCCGCGCCCTGACCGCCTCGCTGCGACGCCTGGACACGGACCACATCGATCTGTACCAGCTTCACATCTCCGACGCCGGTCCCGAGCGGGCCGCCCAACTCCGCGAGGCGTGCGAGGAGTTGGTGCACGAGGGACTGATCCGCGGGTACGCGTGGAGCACCGATGACCCCACCCGGGCCGCCGTCTTCGCCGAGGGCCCGCACTGCGCGGCCGTCCAGCACCGCCTGAACATCCTCCAGGACGCGCCCGAACTCCTCGCGCTCTGCGCGGAGTCGGACCTCGCCAGCGTCAACCGCAGCCCGCTGGCCATGGGGTTGCTCGCCGGCAAGCACACCGCCGGGAGCGCCCTGGACAGCGGGGACATCCGCAACGCACCGCCCGCCTGGCTGCCGGGGTTCATCGCGAACGCGGGCGCGGACCCGGCCTGGCTCCAGCGGGTCGACGCCCTGCGGTCCATCCTCACCAGCGACGGCCGTACCCTCGCGCAGGGCGCCCTCGCCTGGATCTGGGCCCGCAGCCCGCGGACGATCCCCATCCCCGGCTTCCGTACGGTCGCCCAGGCCGAGGAGAACGCGGGCGCGATCACGAAGGGGCCGCTCACGGCCGGGCAGATGGCCGATGTCGAGCGGATCCTGGGGCGGTGAGCGGAGGCGGTATGCGGTGTGTGGTATGCGGTGTGTGGTATGCGGTGTGTGGTATGCGGTGTGTGGTATGCGGTGTGCTCAGCGTGAGTCGACCCACCGCTGAATCGCCGCGTCGAGCCCCTTGAGGACGCCGTCGTCGGACATGGCGGTGCCGGACATGGCGGTTCCGGACGTTGCGCCCTCGGACGTTGCGCTGTCGCGCGAGTCGGCCCAGGCGATGACACCGTCGGGACGTACGAGCAGGCTGGGTGGCGACGTGGCGGAGGCGGGATCCGCCACGTACGCGATCCGGTGTTCCATCGGCCGCACGGCCCGCCCGAATCGCCCGTCGGGCGAACGGTCGACGAGGACGAAACGGCCGTCGTGGGCGTGGTCGGCGAGCCGGTCGCCGGAGGACAGCGCGACATCCCCGGCGATCGCGCCGACCGGCCCCGCCGCCCCATCGGCCACGTCATAGCGCTGTGTGATCCCGGACGTCAGCGCGACCACGCGGTTCATCGCGCCCGGCACGGTGAACAGTTCCCCGCCGACGACTTCGCGCAGCCGCGCCGTGTGTTCGTCGCCGCGCATCAGGGCCACCTGCGCCCGCGTCCAGTCGAGCACCCACGCCGCGATCGGGTGGCGTTCGCTCTCGTAGGTGTCGAGCAGTCCGGCCGGGGCGTCTCCCCGCACGGTCGCGGCGAGCTTCCAGCCGAGGTTGACCGCGTCGCCGAGGCCGAGGTTCAGGCCCTGGCCGCTGAACGGCGCGTGCACATGCGCGGCATCGCCCGCGAGCAGCACCCGGCCGCGCCGGTAGGACTCGGCCTGCCGGGCGTTGTCGGACCAGCGGGTCGCCCGGCCGCGCAGGCCCTTGAGCGTCACATCGACACCGGTGACCTCGCGTATGACCTCCTGGAGTTCGTCGAGCGTGACGGGGGCGTCGCGGTCCTGCGGCCGCGGGCCGAAACGGGCGACGAGAACGCGCCCGGGGATCGGGCCATAGGCGTAGATGCCACGGGGTGTCCACGTCCAGCCGCGGCTCAGCGCGCCGGGGTCGTCGAAGTCGGCCACCGCCTGGTACCCCACCAGTTGGGGATCGGTGCCGGTGAAGCCGATGCCCAGTTGCCCGCGGATCGCGCCGCGGCCGCCGTCGGCCGCGACGACCCACCCGGCCGTCATCTCGCCCGCGCTGGTCTCCACCACGACATCGGCGTCGCCGGTGAGGTCCGCTTCCGCCGCGGGTCGCGTGCCACCCGCATCGCGCACCCGCACACCGCGCACCTCGACACCGCGGCGCACCTCCACGCCGAGACGGGCGCAGTGCTCCCCGAGCAGCAGCTCGAGATCGTACTGGGGCACGAGGACGCCACCCGAGGCCGCGGTGTGCGCGGCCAGCACCGGGTCGCCCTGATCGACCAGCTCATCGCGGAACAGCATGCCCGCGAAATGCCCGGCGACCGGGAAGCGGCGCGCACCCCGCGCACCCCGGTCCAACTGGTCGACGAGGGCGTTCTTCCGGCCGCGGCCCGCGAAGGCACCGACGGACGCCAGCAGCCGGCGCTGCACATCCTCCGCGGCCGGCAACAGCCCGCGCCGGTCGAGGATCTCCGCGCTGGCGACATTGATCGACCCGGCCTTGATCGTCGGATCGGGCTCCTGAAGCCGCTCCAGGACCATCACCCGTACGCCCTGGAGTGCCAGTTCGCCGGCGAGGAAGAGCCCCGTGGGCCCGGCTCCGACGACGATCACATCGCTGCGCCGCATGACACGCTCCTTCTGCATTTACCCGGTAAACTTACTCGGTAAAGGTAACGGGAAGGGCTAGCGTTGTCACATGCCGAATCGAGGGGACCGTGGCGGAGCGCAGACCCGGGCTCGCATCGCTTCCGTCGCGACCGAGCTGTTCCTGGAGCGCGGGTTCGATGACGTGACCATCAACGAGGTCGCAGCGGCCGCCGGAGTGTCGAAGGTGACGGTCTTCGCACACTTCGACCGCAAAGAGGACCTCCTGTTCGACCGCTTCCCGGAGGCCCTCGACACCGTGCGAACCGTGCTCCGCGAGCGCGCGGATGACATGGACCCCGTCGAAGCGATGCGCCGAGCCGCCCTCGCGCTGGCCACGGAACGCCATGTGCTGTCCGGGCTCGGGGAGGGTGTCGAGCCGTTCCTGCGTACCGTGATGGCGTCCCCCGCGCTGATCGCACGGCTCCGCCTCTTCGCGTCCGAGATGGAGGAGACACTCGCGGCGGAACTCGACGCCGACGCGCGCTTCTCCGGTGACAGCACGCTGACCGCGGCCCTGCTCGTCGCCGCGTACCGCACGGTCGCCATCGACACGGTGCAGCGACGACTCTCCGGAGCGGACATCGAGGAGATCGGCGCCGCGCATCAACGCCGTCTGAGGCTCGCCTTCGACGCGCTGGCGGGTGGACTGAACAGGGCGTCGCCGACGGGGAGTTGAGTCTCGCCGGAGGCCGTCGCGGGGGCGGCTCAGACCACCGGGATGATGCCGCCGTCGACCCGGAACTCGGCCCCGGTGAGCCACTTGCCGCGGTGGGAGGCGAGGAACGCGATCATCTCCGCCACGTCCTCGGGTTCGCCGGGGCGCCCCATCGGCACCTTCAGGTGGTCCACGATCTGCTGCTTCACCTCGTCGAAGGTGACCCCTTGGCGGTCGGCCATCCGCTGGAGGTGGCCGACCGCTCCCTCCGTGGCGACGAAGCCGGGCAGCACGCACACCACGCGGACGCCGTGCTCCCCCACCTCAGTCGCCAGCTCGCGGCTGTACGCGTTGAGCGCCGCCTTCGCCGCGGCGTACGACGCCTCGGCACGCTGTGGGAGCCGACTCGCGATCGAGGAGACGTGCACCACGACGCCGGAGCCGCGCTCGACCATCCCGGGCACCAGGGCCCGGTCGATCCGGACGGCGCTGAGCAGGTTCATCTCCAGGTCGGCGAGCCAGGACGCGTCGGACCGCTTGAGGGTCGGCATCGGGGCGGTCGCGGCTCCCGCGTTGCTGACCAGGACGTCGATGCCCCCGACGCTGTCCAGCACCCGTCGGCCGAGGTCCGCCACGCCCTCCTCGGACCGCAGGTCCACGGGGAAGAAGGTGGCCGGCAGGTCTTCCGGGGGCGCGGTGCGCGAGGCCGTCAGTACGGTCGCGCCGGCGGCGGCGAAGCGACGGGCCGTCGCCTCTCCCAGTCCACGGCTGCCGCCGGTGACCAGCACTCGCAGGCCGCTGAACCCCTCATCCACGATCGTCATTCGGGTACTCCTTCAGTAAGGTGAACCGGACTCCGGAAACCGACTCGAGAAACTGTACACACAACCGGAGTCCGACTCACCTTATGGAGGACCGTTGCCGTCATCACGCCCGTTGCGCGCCGATGCCCGCCGTAACCGCGAAGCGCTCCTGACCGCGGCGCGCGAGGCATTCCTCACCGGGGACGCCGACGCCCATGTGGAGGAGATCGCCCGGCGAGCCGGGGTGGCGGTCGGCACGCTCTACCGCCACTTCGAGACGCGCGAAGCGCTCGTCGCGGAGGTGTACCGCCAGGAGGTCGCCGAACTCTGCGCGGCCCCCGCCCGGCTGCTCGCGGACCACGCCCCGGACGAGGCTCTGCGCCGCTTCCTGCTGCTGCTCGTGGCCCACTCGGCCGTGGGCAAAGGCATGGCCGAGGCGCTGGAGAGCATCATGGCGACGGACTCCCCGATCTTCGACGACGCACGCGCCGAGATGGCTCGCGCCCTGGACGAACTGCTCGCCGCGGGGGTCGCCGCCGGTGCCATCCGCCCCGGCGTCAGCGGACGCGTCCTGCTACGCGCGCTCGGCGGCATCTGCGGAATGCGCGCCAAGGGGTGGGAGGACGACGCGGTACGCATCACCGCGATCCTCTACGACGGGCTGCGCCTCGGCGCGGCGAGCCGCGGCTGAACGGCCCGCGTCAGTCGTCCGCCACCGGGTGGCCGACGGACTGCGCGGCCCATGAAGCGAGGATGCGCAGCCGGTCGTGGCTGGGTGTGCCGGGTTCGGCGGTCAGGGTGATGAGCTGCTGGTCGGGGTCGTCGGTGCAGGTGAGGAAGGACCAGTCGAGGGTGAGCTCGCCGACGACCGGATGCCGCAGGACCTTCGTGCCCGTGCCCTGGACGGCGACGCGATGGGCGCCCCACCACCGCCGGAAGTCGGGGTCCTGAAGTGACAGCTCGCCCACCAGCTTGGCCAGCCGTGGATCCTTCGGGTCCCGGGCGGCCTCCATGCGCAGCTGCGCCAGGCTGGTCTGTGCCACCCAGTCCCAGTCCGGGTACAGCGACCTGATGGCCGGTTCGCGGAAGACCAGCCGTACGAAGTTGCGCTGCTCCACCGGGATGCGCGCGAAGTCGGTGAACAGGGCTGCGGCCATGGGGTTCCAGGCCAGGATGTCGGTGCGCCGGCCCAGGACGACGGCGGGCGTGGTGGCGAGGTCGTCCAGCAGCCGCCGCAGTTGCGGGTGGACCTTCTGCGCGGTGCGCCGACGGGGCCGGGCGGCGTCCCGGCCGGACAGCTCGAACATGTAGGCACGCTCGCCGTCGTCGAGCCGCAGAACGCGCGCGAGGATGTCCAGCACCGGTTCGGAAGCCTGGCGGCGGCCCTGCTCAAGGCGCGTGTAGTAGTCGGGGCTGATCGACGCCAGCAAGGCCACTTCCTCCCGGCGCAGCCCCTTGACCCTGCGCCTGCCCGCCGAATCGGGCAGCCCGACCTGGGCCGGGCTCAGCTCCCTGCGCCGCGCCTTGAGGAAGGCGCCCAGTTCGCTGTGGTGCGCGTCGCTGCTGCTCATAGCCACAAGTCTGACAAACAACGACGGTCGTGACAGGGGGCCTGGCCTGTCCCAGGACAGCGTTGTCCGGGGACAGAAGACGCCCCTTACCCGCTCGCGTGGCGCATGCGAGCGTCGGTGCCGTGACCGGCGGACGGCCCGCCCCACTCATCCGCACCCACCATCCGCACCCACCCAGGAGCCACAGAACCGTGAAGGCCAACGTCACCTTTCCCAGCGACCACCTCGCCATCGCCGGGATTCTCTTCACCCCCGACGACCACGGCGGCGGCCGGTTGCCGGCCGTTGTCATCTCGCACCCGGGAGGCGGTGTGAAGGAGCAGAGCCCGAGCATCTACGCCGAGCGGCTGGCCGGCGCCGGGTTCGCCGCGCTCGTCTTCGACGCCGCCTACCAGGGCGAGAGCGAGGGCGAGCCGCGAGGTCTGGAGAACCCCTTCCAGCGAGCCGAGGACATCAAGTCCGCCGTGACCTATCTGACCACCCGTGACGACATCGACCCGGACCGTATCGGGGCGCTGGGCATCTGCGCGTCCGGCGGTTACGTTCCCTACGCCGCGCAGACCGACCACCGCATCAAGGGCGTCGCCACGGTCAGCGCCGGGGACCTCGGGTCGGTGTTCCGCGAGGGACTGGGCCGCACACAGGACCCGGCGGTCCTCCAGGCCATGCTCGACCAGGCCGGCGCGCTGCGCACCGCGGAGGCACACGGCGCGGCCCTGCGGCTGGAGGCGTGGATTCCCGACAACGCCGAGGAGCTGCTGGAGACCGCCACCCGGCAGTTCCGGGAGACGTACGAGTTCTACCGCACCCCGCGCGGCTACCACCCCCGCGCGAACCAGGGATGGGTGCTGCGCAGCATCGACCTGATCGCCCAGTACGACTCGTACGCGATGATCCGGCTCATCTCGCCCCGCCCCCTGCTGATGATCGCCGGTTCGGAGGCGGAGACCGCGTACTTCAGCAGGGAGGCGATCGAGAAGGCGGCCGAGCCCAAGAAGCTCGTCATCATCGACGGCGCCAGCCACATCGACCTGTACGACAGGGACGAATACGTCACCCTCGCCGTGGCCGAGCTCACCGCGTTCTTCGGCGAGCACCTGAAACCCCACCCGGTGCCCGTCGGCCATCCGACCGGCGGGCAGCGCTGATTTAACCAGTGGCGTCCCCGTGGCCGAGCCCCATAGCTTGTGCGCTCGTGACTGGTGATCCGGAGAAGCGTGCGGACCGACGTGCCCTCGGTCGGGTGTTCAACGAGGTGGCGGAGGTCTACGACCGGGTCCGGCCGGGGTACCCCGACGAGCTGTTCGCGGACCTCGTCGCCATCTCGGGCGTGGACGAGAGGTCGTCGGTGCTGGAGGTGGGCTGCGGCACCGGTCAGGCGACGCGCTCGCTGGCCGCGCTCGGATGTTCGGTGACCGCCATCGAGCCGGGCCGGGAAATGGCCGCGCTCGCCCGCCAACGGCTCGCCGCCTTCCCCAACGTCGAAGTCGAGACATCGACATTCGAGGAGTGGGACGATCGCGGCGCACGCTTCGATGCCCTCGTGGCCGCGTCCTCCTGGCACTGGATCGACCCGTCGATCGGCTGGCGGCGAGCGCACGATGTGCTCCGTCCCGGAGGCAGGCTGGCGCTGCTCGGCAACGTCGTGGTCCGCCGCCCGGGAGAGCCGGAGGTGTACGCCGAGACCGCCGATCTCCACGAACGGTTCTGCCCCGGGAACCCCGACTGGGGCCATCCGCCGCTCGAGGACGACGTACGCGGCACCGACGAGGGCTGGGGGCCGGCCGACGGCCCCGGCGGGCTGTTCGGCCCGACGACGGTCCGGTGGTACCCGGCCGTTCAGTGGTTCAACGGCGAGGGCTTCGCCGATCACCTTCGCTCGACGTCGCTCTACCGGAGGCTCGACCGCGATGTCCGCGAGCCCCTGCTCGACGCCATCGCCGAGCGCATCCTCACCCGAATGGGCGACAGGGCGTCACGCCGCTATCTGAGCGTCCTCCGGGTCGGCCGGCGGACCGGGCGGCATCAGCGAGAACGCTCCATGAGCTGACGCATCAGATGCAGTTCCTCCTCCGCGAGTTCACGCACCAGCTTCGCGGCGTGCTCAACGGGGCCACGGGACGAGGCGGTGCCCGCTTCGCGGAGGAGTTCCGCCACGTCGGTCCATTTCCTCGACACCACGCGGTACGCGTCCGAGAGATCGCGGAACTCGGGGACACCCGTGAGATCGGCGGCCTCGGCGAGGAAGTCGGCCCACATCGCGCGGAAGAGTCCCCCGCCGGTTCCCCCGTCTTCCATGATCGTGGAAATCTCGGCAAGCGCTTCTTCGGGGGATTCGAGGTTGTCCATCCATCCCGGCATCAGACCGGCGGCCTTGCGCATTCCCCTGAATCCAAAGTTGGAGATCGGGGGGTTCAGGAAGTCTTCGGCCGTCGTCCGAATGGATTGACGGGCGACGTCACCCAGGTCGGGCAGCGAGCCCTCGGGCGGGTTGATCGTGAACGAGAGGCTCCGTGAGCTCATCGGGCCGCGTGCGCTCCGGGCCAGCGCGAGGGCATCGCCGGAGGTCCACTGAAGCCCCAGCGGCCTGGTCTCGACCAGGGCGAACCTGTCGTCCTCGCGCCCGATACAGGCGACGTAGTGGGCCGCGAACCGGTAGCGGTCGGTGGAGTAGTCGAGGTGGAAGCGGTCGAGTTTGAGTCCGACGGCAGTCCCCGAGTCCAGCTCGTGGACCAGCCGCTCACGCGCCCGCTTCGGCGAGGACGTCTCCCGGACGGTCAACCGGAGACCCAGCGAATCGGTGACATTGGCAGTCAACCGATCGGGTCTGATGCGGCCCCCGATGAATGGCGTCGGCATCTTCTTGGTGTGCCAGTAGCCGAATGACAGACCGCTGCCGAGGCCGAAGACGAGCGGCTCCGACAGATCGATGTCGCACTGCCGCAGAAGGTTGACGAGCGTGGTCGATTCGCAATGTCTACCGACGAACGGCTGCGCGTCGATGAGTGACACGTGATCACTTCTCCCCTCCGTCGGGCACATCGTAGCCCGGCGTCCGGGACCGTCCGTATGACGGCGAGAACGCGCGCCGGCCGACGGCCGGCGCGCGGACGGTGATGGCCCCCGGCGGTGGCGAGGGACCCGTGACACCGGGGCCGAGCCGCGCGGCGGCCCGGCCCCGTCAGCGATCAGCCCTCGTAGCTCCGTATGGCGGCGACCTTCTCCGCCGACGGGGAGGTCTCGTCGAAGCTCTGCGCGAGCCAGTCGTCGGCGAGCGCGCGGGCGAGTTCCAGGCCGATGACGCGCTGGCCGAAGCAGAGGACTTGGGCGTTGTTGCTGAGGACCGAGCGGCGCACCGAGTAGCTGTCGTGGGCGGTGACCGCGCGGATGCCGGGGACCTTGTTGGCGCTGATGGCCACGCCGAGGCCGGTGCCGCACACCAGCAGCGCGCGGTCCGCGGCGCCTTCGGCCACCCGCCGGGCCGCCTCCACCGCGACATGCGGATAGGCGGTGTGTTCGTCGCTGCCCACGCCGACGTCGATGACCTCGGCGACCCGGGGGTCGGCCTGCAGATCCCGCTTGAGGGCTTCCTTGTAGTCGTAACCGGCGTCGTCGCAGCCGACGACGATCCGGAAGGGACGCGCGGTGGTCATACGGATTCGCTTCCTGTCGTCGCGGGGAGAGTGGCCACCGCGGTCAGCACCGCGGCGAGTGAGGTGGCTCCGGGGTCGGGGGTGCCCACGCTGCGGTCGGCGAGTGGGCGGGCGCGGCCCAGGCGGGGGCGCAGCCCGGCGGTGTTCTCGGCGGCCGTACGGGCCGCGGCCACGGCGGACGCGTACGCCTCGGACACCGGGGCTCCGCTCCGCAGCCCCGTGGTGAAGGCGGTGGCGAACGGCGCGAGGGCGTCGACCAGGGTCTTGTCGCCCACTTCGGCCCCGCCGAGCGAGGTGACTGCGGTGAGCGCGGCCGTGGCGGCGGACGCCAACTCCGCGCGCTCCGGCGCCCGGTCGGCAGGCAGCGCCGCGCCGATGGCGCGCAGGCCCACTCCCCACAGCGCCCCCGAGGTGCCCCCGGCCTCCGCCGCCCAGGCGTCACCGGCGGCGGCCAGCACCGCCGCCGGGGCGAGCCGGTCGGTGTGCGCCTTTTCGGCGGCCGCGAGTGCCGCGTCGACGCCCTTGGACATGCCACGGCCGTGGTCGCCGTCGCCCGCCACCGCGTCCAGCCGGCCCAGGTCCTCCGCGTCGCGGTGCAGTACGTCGCGGGCGGCGCGCAGGGCGTGGACGGTCAGTTCGGCGACCTCGACCGCCGCGCCGGACGCGGTGGCGGCGGACCGCTCCGGGCGGCGCGGGGCCGCGGCGGGCCGTACGGCGGCGTCGTCCACCGGGGGTTCCGGCGGTGGCGTCCGGCAGAAGGCCGGGGAGTCGGCCGGGGCGAGCCACAGCCGCTCCAGCTCCTCGTCCAGCCAGCTCAGGGTCAGGGAGCAACCGGCCATGTCGAGACTGGTGACGAGTTCGCCGACCTCGGGGCGTACGGGCGTGAGCCCCGCCTCCTCCAGCCGGCGGGCCACGGCGCCCCACAGCACGTACAGCTCCTCGTACTTCGTGGCGCCGAGCCCGTTGAGGACGACCGCGACCCGCCCGCCGTCGCCCACCCCGGCGGGCCGGTCCGCGAGCAGCCCCGTCACCAGGGCGCGGGCCAGGTCCTCCGCGGTGCCCAGGGTGTCCTCGCTGACCCCCGGTTCGCCGTGGATGCCGAGGCCGAGGCCCAACCGGCCCTCGGGAACGGTGAAGAGGGGCGCTTCGGCGCCCGGCAGGGTACAGCCGTCGAAGGCCACGCCGAGCGTGCGGGTACGGGCGTTGGTGTGCTCGGCGACGCGGACGACCTCCTCCAGGGAGGCGCCTTCCTCGGCCGCCGCCGACGCGGTCTTGAAGACGACGAAGCCACCCGCGATGCCACGCCGCCGCGCCGTCTGGTCGGCGGGGGCGGAGGCGATGTCGTCGGTGACGGCGAAGCAGCGGGCGGGAATCCCGTCGCCCTCCAACTGCCGTGCCGCGAGGCCGAAGTTCATCACGTCCCCCGCGTAGTTGCCGAAGAGGAAGAGGACCCCGCCGCCCGCCTCCGCCGCCTCGGCGACCGAGCGGGCGCGGGCGGCCGACGGGGAGGTGAAGACATCGCCGATGACCGAGCCGTCGGCGAATCCGGGGCCGACGACACCGCAGAAGGCGGGGTAGTGGCCGGAGCCGCCGCCGGTGAGCACCGCCACCTTGCCCGCGCGGGCGGGGCGGGCGCGCACCACACCGCCGGGCACGGCCCGTACGTGCCCGGGATGGGCGGCGGCGAAGCCGGTGATCATGTCGTCGGTGAACCGGGCGGGGTCGTTGAAGAGCCTGGTCATCGTGTGCTCCAGCCTTCGCGTGCGGTGTCGAGGGCCTGCCGGTAGGCGGCGTAGCCCTCGGCGTAGTGGTCGATCAGCCCGCGCTCGGCGGTGACGGTACGGAGCCGGGCGCGCCAGGCGCCGGGGTCGACCGGGGTGCCCAGGGAGCGCCAGGCGACATGGGCCGCGCCGCGGATGCCCACGGCGTCGTCGCAGACCTCCAGGTCGCCGCCGAGGACACCGGCGAAGATGCGCGCCCACTCCCCGGAGCGCGCACCACCGCCGCAGGCGGTGACGGTGCGGGTGACGCCGAGGGTCTCCATGCAGTGCCGGGCCGAGTAGGCGACGGCCTCGCACAGCGCCCGTACCAGGTCGGCACGGCCGGCCAGCGGGGAGAGACCGTCGAACCGGCCACGGGCCCGCGGGTCGACGAAGGGCGCCCGCTCGCCGCTGGTGGACAGGAACGGCAGCGCGGTGACGCCCGCGGCGCCGGGCGGGGACTGGACGAGCAGCGCGTCCAGCGCATCGATCTTCACATCGAGCAGCTTCAGCAGCCAGTCCAGGCCCGCGGTGCCGATCATCGCGGGCATGACCCGCAGGAACCGGCCCTCGTACGGGGTGGCCAGCACCATCCCGGCCGGGTCCTCGGCGAGAGCCGGGCGCGGCTCGGTGTCCAGGACCTGGGCGGCGAGGGTGGTGCCGATGATGAGGTTGCCCTCCCCCGGTTCGGCGACCCCCGAGCCGAAGGCGCAGGCGGGGATGTCGAACGGCCCGGCCGAGACCGGCAGCCCCGCGGGCAGGCCCAGCCGCCGGGCGGCGTCGGGCAGCAGCCGGTGCAGGGTGCC
The DNA here is from genome assembly GCF_024505145.1 of Streptomyces rugosispiralis. Taxonomy (GTDB): domain Bacteria; phylum Actinomycetota; class Actinomycetes; order Streptomycetales; family Streptomycetaceae; genus Streptomyces; species Streptomyces rugosispiralis. Next base: position 448,629 of record NZ_JANIAA010000003.1, read on the forward strand.
GGGCGGCGCCGGGTCCGGCAGCAGCCGGCGGTGTGCGGACAGCCCGCACAGCTCGAGCGTGGTCTCGTCGTAGGTACGGGTGGCCACGTCGAGGAACGGCTGCGAGGCGTCGGAGACATCGACGGTCACGGCGCCGGTCAGCCGTTGCACGACGGCGTCCACGCAGTATCCGGCGACCTCGGCCGCCTCCAGCCGCTCCGGCTCGTGTTCGGCCAGATGCGCCAGCAGGGGTGCCGCGGAGCCGGGGAAGAGTCCGACCCCGGTGCGCCGGTGCAGGGCGCGCAGGGTGCCGTCGGCGGTCCACCGGTCGAGCCGGTCCGCGGCCCGGCCGTCCATCCAGGACAGCGCGCGGCCGACCGGGGCGCCCGTGGCGTCGCGCAGCCACAGGCCGTCGCCCTGCCCGGTGAGGGCCAGGGCCTCGGCCGGTTCGTCGCCCAGTTGCGCGGCGTCGGCGAGCGCCGCCCGTACGACGGTCTCCACGGTGCCCACGACGTCGTCCAGGTCCTGCTCGACGCGGTGTCCGGGCAGGGTGTAGACGGTGCTGCGGGCCTCGTGCGCGGGGGTGGTCCGGCCGTCGCGGGAGATCAGCTGGGCCTTGGTGACCGAGGTGCCGATGTCGACTCCGACGATCATGGCCGGCTCCCGGTCAGCACCTCCGGATTGGCCACGTGCCGCAGCGGTTCGCCGCGCAGGAAGCGGGCGGCCTCGCCGGCGGTGATCAGGGCGGCCCGGTCGGCGGTCTGCCGGGTGGCGCCCGCCAGGTGGGGTGTGGTGATGACGTTGGGTGCCTTGTGCAGCGGCCAGTCGGCCGGGGGCGGCTCGATGTCGTAGACGTCGAGGGCGAGCGCGCCGAGCCGGCCCGACTCCAGCAGGCCGGGCAGCGGGGCGTAGTCGAGCAGCTCACCGCGGGCCGAGTTGACGAGGACGGCGCCCTCGGGCAGCAGCGCGAGGTTGTCCGCGTTCAGCAGATGCCGGGTCTCGGGGGTGACCCGGGCGTGCAGGCTCACCACGGAGCTGCGCCGCAGCAGGTCCTCCAGGGCGGTGAGCTCGACGCCGTCGGCGTGTGCCCGCGCCGGGTCCGCGTACGGGTCGGAGACGACGACGTCCGCGCCGAAGGCACGCAGCACCCGGGCCACGATCGAGCCGATGGCCCCGTACCCGACGAGGCCGACGGTGGCGCCGTCGAGCTCAAGACCCGCGTTCTCGTAGGCGTAGTAGTCGCCGCGCCAGGTGCCCTCCTTGAGGGCCGCGTCGGCATGGGTGATGCGGCGCATGGCGGCGAGGATCAGGCCGACGGCGAATTCGGCGGCCGCGGCGGCGTTGCGGCCCGGGGTGAAGGTGACGGGGATCCCGGCGGCGGTGGCGGCCGCCACGTCCACGTTGACCGGGCCGCCGCGGGCCACGCCGATGAACTTCAGGCCGGGTGCCTCGCGGATGACCCGGGCGGTGAAGGGCGCCATCTGGGTGACGGCGACGCTCGCGTCACCGAGCGCCTCCAGCACCTGTTCCTCGGTGCCGCTGGCCTCCTTGACCCCGCCGTTCCCCTGCCCGTCGGCCCCGACCGGCCCGAAGGGTTCGTTCGGCCAGCGGGTGCGCAGGGTGCGGAAGGTCAGCCCGGCGGAGGGCAGGCTCTCGCTCAGGGCGGCGGAGAAGAGCTCGGGGGCGATGAAGTCGTCGCCCGATACCAGGACCGTGGTCATGTCGGTCACTCCCCTCGGGGGTCGAGCCTGCTGAGCAGGAAGTCACGTACGGCATGGTGGTCCGGAGAACGGTATGCGGCGGCGGCCAGGGCGTCCTCGGCGGGTGGGTACTGCGGATTCGGGATGGCCACGACGGTCATCCCGGCGGCCGCGGCGGCGCGCAGTCCGTTGCTGGAGTCCTCCACCGCCAGACAGCGCTCCGGGGCCACGCCGAGGGCCCGCGCGGCGGCCAGATAGACGTCCGGGCTCGGCTTTCCGCGCTCCACCTCGGCGCTGGAGACGGTCGCCTTGAAGTGGTGGTCGACGCCGTGGTGGACGAGCACGGCGTCGATGACCCGGCGCGGCGCGGAGGAGGCGAGCGCCACGGGGGCCAGCTCGGCGGTGTCGGTGATCATCTCGCGGGCTCCGGGCAACAGACCGATACGGCCGTCGGCCAGGGCCTGGACCATGCCGTCCACGACCTCCCGTTCGGTGCTGGCGGCGGGGTCACCCGCCGCGCAGAACCGGGTGAGGTACGCGGCCCATTCGGGGGCGCTCATCCCCTGGACGTCGCGCGTCTGCTCCGGGCCCCATACGCTGCCGCGCGCGGCGGCGTAGCCGGCCCACAGCTCCTCCCACAGATGCTCGCTCTCGACGAGCACGCCGTCCATGTCGAAGACCACTGCGTCGGCCATGCGTACCCCTGATCTCCCGGCTGATGATGTCTGGCTGGCGGGGCACGAAGATGTCCGTGCGCCCGGCGGTGTCCGCCAGGTGGTGGCACCCGGCGGTGTCCGTCACAGCGAAATTAACAGTCACAGCGTGAGTTGTCACTGGTTCTATGTGAGAAATAAACACGGCAGGATGGAGGACATGACTACTCCCCCGTCGTCGCGCGGCGCGCGGCAACAGCGGCAGCAACTGATCGTCGAGCACGTTCTGGCCCAGGGGGACGCCGCCGTGTCCGAACTGGTCGAGCTGACCGGCGTCAGCCTGATGACGGTCCACCGGGACGTCGCCGAACTGGCGGACCGCGGCATCCTGCGCAAGTACCACGGCGGCGTCTCCGCGCAGCCCTCGATGGTCTTCGAGTCCAGTTCGGACTTCCGGCTGCACGCCCACACCGACGAGAAGCGGGCGCTGGCCCGCGCCGCCCTGCGGTTCGTGGCCCCGGGGATGTCGGTGATGCTGGACGACTCGACCTCGGCGCTGGCCCTGGCGCGGCTGTTGCCCGAGGTCGGGCCGCTGACCGTGGTGACCAACTACCGCCTGATCACGGAGGAGCTGCGGAGCGCCGAGGGCATCCGGCTGATCTGCGTGGGCGGCGAGTACTCGCGCACCCACGACTCATGGATCGGGCTGCCGGCGATGGACATGATCAGCGGCATCTCCGTCGATCTGAGCGTGCTCTCCACCTCCGGGATCACCGCGGGCATGACCTTCCACCAGGAGCAGGAGATCGTCAGCATCAAGCGGGCGACCCGGCAGGCGGGCGCGACGAGCGTACTGCTGATGGACCACAGCAAGGTGGGCCGTCGCGCGCTGCACCGGCTGGAGAGCGTGGACTCCTTCGACCATGTCCTGCTGACCGGTCCGGTGGACGAGGAGCTGCTCCGGGAGATGCGGGAGCTGACGGATGTGAGAGTCGTCGAGACCGAGTAGTTACCAACGAATCTCGTTATTCTTACCAGACCTCTTGATATTTCTCTCGGCTCGCTTGAGTATCTGCGGTCGTACTCCGTCATCCCCGCAGAGTGGAGGAAGCGATGCCGAAACCCTTGGTCCTGGGCTATCTGGGCGTACTCCTGTTCATGATCGGCGACGGTGTCGAATCCGGCTTCATCGCTCCGTACATGGCCGATCACGGCGCGGCGACGGACGTACGGGCCGGGTACGTCATCACGGTCTACGGCATCGCCGTCATGCTGGCGTCGTGGTTCTCCGGCGCGCTCTGCCAGGTGTGGGGGCCACGCCGGGTGATGTGGACGGGCCTGGCGATCTGGGCCGTCTTCGACGCCGCGTACCTGCTCTTCGCGCTGGGCACCGAGAACTACCCGATGATGCTGATCTTCTACGGCCTCCGCGGCTTCGGCTATCCGCTCTTCGCGTTCGGCTTCCTCGTATGGATCACCAACACGGCGCCGAAGGCCCGGCTGGGCACCGCGGTGGGCTGGTTCTACTTCGCCTTCACCGGTGGCCTGCCCACCCTCGGCTCGCTGTGGTCGAGCCTGACGATCCCCTCGCTCGGCCGCCTGGGCACCCTGTGGTCGGCACTCGCCCTCATCCTCATCGGCGGCGCCATCGCCCTGGTCGGCGCCCGCAACAGGCCCGGCGGCGACCGGATGGCGCCCCCGGAGGTCACCACCGGCGAGAGCCTGCGCAACTCCGTCTCCATCATCTGGACCCATCCGCGGGTGCTGGTGGGCTGCCTGGTCCGGGTCATCAACACCGCTCCGGAGTTCGGCATGCTGGTGTACCTGCCGCGGATCTTCTCCGACGACGTCGGCTTCGGCGAGGACAAGTGGCTCCAGCTGCTGGCGATCATCTACGGCACGAACATCTTCTTCAACCTCATCTTCGGCGTCCTCTCCGACCGCATCGGCTGGCGCACGACCATCGCCGGCTTCGGCGCGCTGGGCTGCGCGATCAGCGTCACGACGCTGTACTTCGTACCGACCTGGCTCGGTCCGGACTACTACTGGGTCGCGGTGCTCGCGGGCATGTTCTACGGCGCGACCCTCGCGGGATTCGTCCCCATCTCGGCCCTCATCCCGTCGATGGCGCCGGAGAACAAGGGCGGCTCGATGGCCCTGCTCAACCTGGGCGCGGGCGGCGCGGCCTTCGTCGGCCCGGCCGTCGCCAGCCTCTTCCTCCCCCTCGTCGGCGCCGGCGGAGTCACGCTGATCTTCCTCGCCCTCTACCTGGTCGCGCTCGTCCTGACGCTGACGCTCAAGCTCCCCGAGGAACGCGACGGCGAGCCGTCGGCCCCGAGCGCGGCGGACGACGGGCGGCGGTCCCGGACCGGCACGGCTTCGACCACCTCCTCGCCCGCCTGAGCCTGGGGTGCGGGGCCCCGCGTCGGCAGCCCGAACCACGGGGTCGGGCTGCCGGCGCAGCGCCTCCACCAGGTTCCGGCGATGTCCGCCGTACGGGCTTGGATAGGCTGCTCGCGCGACGCGACGAGGGGAGTCCGGGGTGATGGCACGGCCATTGAGCATCGCGGTGGCGCAGCCGAGGTGCGCCGCTCATGACGTGGCGGCCAACGCGGTGGCCCACGCGGAGGCCGTTCGGGCGGCGGACGCGCGGGTGGTGGTCTTCCCCGAGATGTCGCTGACGGGATACGAGCTGGACGCGACACCGGTGGCACCGGACGACGAGCGGCTGGCCCCGATCGTCGCCGCGTGCGCCGGGACCGGGACGCTCGCCCTGGTCGGCGCGCCGGTGGCGGGTCCGCGCATCGGCATCCTGGCATTGGACGGCGATGGCGCACGGGTGGTCTACGGAAAGGTCCACCTGCACCGCGGTGAGGCCGTCCACTTCGTGCCCGGGGAACAGCCCGCCGCGATCGACGTGGCCGGGTGGCGGCTGGGGCTCGCCGTCTGCCGCGACACCGGTTTCCCCGAACACGCCGCGAAGACGGCGGCGCTGGGAATCGACGGCTACGTGGCCGGTGTTGTGCACGCCGAACACGAGGCCGGGCTCCACGGTGAGCGCGCCCGCCGGGTCGCCGCCGACCACGGCGTGTGGGTCGCCACGGCGGCCTTCGCGGGTCCGACCGGCGGCGGCTTCGACCGTACGTCCGGCCGTTCGGGCATCTGGTCCGCGGCCGGGGAGCTGCTCGCCGAGGCGGGCGCCACGCCCGATGGGATCGCGCGAGCGGTCTTCGTGAAATGAGCCCGGCTTCACCCGGCTCCATCGAGTGAGCCGGGGCGGAGCGGCCGCGGGAGTCATCGCGTCAGAGTCGGAACGCCCTGCTCACCCGCTCGGCGAGAGCGTCTTCCGTCGTCATGGTGTCGACCTCGATGGTGGGCAGCCGGAGGCGCTCGGCCTCCTTCTCGAGGCGCGTGGTGAACATGCGATCCCGTTCGGCGAGGTTGCGCCCGGCCCGCGCCGGATCGCTGGTCCTCCGGACGAACCCTTCCTCCGCCGCCGACCGGCTCCGGATGGCGGCCTGACGGAAATCGGGGGTGGGAAGAAGCCAGACGGCGTGCTCAGGAGCGTCGAGCAGCGGCTTCACCAGACGCGGCAGCAGCCGGAACCCCTCGACGATGACGCAGGGCTCCGGCGGCAGACGAAGAAGGTCTTCGACGATCAGGCCGAAGCCCTCACCCCGAAACCAGTGGAACGTCTCGAGCATGACCTCCGGAGACCGGTTCACCCAACGCTCGTCCATGTCCATGGCGATGAACCGATGCAGAAACGGCGCCTCCTCGGGGGTGGTCCGCCCGGCGTGTTCCCGCATCACGTCGTCGGTCGCGTAGCGGCGCCACCCGTGGCGGTCGGCGAGCCGGCGGGCGATGGTCGACTTGCCCGCGCCACTCCCGCCACCGAGCCAGAAGACGTGGCGCAGCCGCGCCGCGAGCTCCGCGGCGTCGGCCACTTCTTCGTACTGTCCGGGCCGCATATCTCTCCGATCCGAGGGCCGACCAGATGAAGGTACCTGGTGGGCCCCGAGGTGTCGCGGGAGCGCGCACGCTCACCCGCGCGCCGTGACCGTCGCCCAGGGCCTGTCTGGGGGGATCCGATGGCCGGCTGACGGTGAAGTCGATCCTGGCCGCGTGTCGTGTCGCACCGTACGCCACCGCTACTCGGCTGCGGGCCCGGCGGCGGGCACCCGGCGGCCGGCGGTGGCCGCTCGCGTGGCGAGTCCGATGGTTCGGGTGAGCGTCATCGCCACGGCCATCAGCAGCAGCGCGTCGGTGAGGGCGTCCGCGGTCACCTGGTGGTCGGCCATCCAACGGCCCAGCTGCCGGGCGAACCAGTGCTCCGATCCGTACGAGAACGCGGCCCGTGCGCCGATCACGACGATCCACAGCGCCGCGTAGGCGAAGCCCGCGCGGCTGACCGGCTTGCCGGTCGTGGGGCTCGCGTAGACCGTGGTGAAGGTCATCGCCAGCAGGCCGACGATCAACCCCGCGACGACGGCGGCGAGTTCGAGCGCCAGGCCGGAGCCGTGGGTGGCCGGGCTCTTGATGAAGAGGGGGACGATCGCGGCGGCCATCAGCAGCGGCCGCAGGACGCGCAGCTTCCCGATCTTGCGGTGGGGTCCGAGGTCCGCCTCCAGGACGGCGATCAGGACCGCACCGTTGATGATCATGGCTTGACCGATGGTGGACATGGGATGGCGAGCCTCTCGGTGGACGGTGTGCCGCGGATTCGGCCCGCTCAGGCTCGTTCCGGTACGCGTTCCCGCGCGCCGTAGCGGAGGGTGACCTCCGGGGTGATCACTTCGGCCGCCCGGTGGTACCGGTTCCCGGCGCCGGTACCACCCGCGGATCACCCCACGGATCACCCCGGAGGTCACCGCTCGGGGTGACGCGGCGCCCCTCGGGCCTTCCTAGCCTCGGGGCGAGTCGACAGGCGACGCGACCGAAGCGTGGCCGACGGGAGTCCTCCAGTGAACGTGCTGCAAGTGCTGGCCGCGATCGCCATCGTGATCTTCGTCGTCGCGCGTCAGCTACGCGGCGAGCCGCTGCGCGGCAAGCGGCTGATCCTGCTTCCCGCGATCATCGCCGTCATCGGATTCACCAGCCTCGGCAAGGGTGGCCGCCATCTCACCACGACCGATCTCGCCTGCCTCGTGATCAGCGCGGTGATCGCGGCCGGAATCGGCACCGCCCAGGGCGCGCTGCTGCGGCTGGAGCCGCGCGCCGGGGTGCTGTGGGCGCGGATGCCGGCGTACGGACTGTGGCTGTGGCTCGCGCTGGTGGTCTCGCGGGTCGTGATGACGCTCGTCGCCATGGCGCTGCACGCTCCCGTGGCCGGCTCCTCGGCGCCCGTCCTGATGCTGCTCGGCCTCAACCGGCTCGGCCAGGCCGCCGTCGTCACACCGCGCGCCCTCGCCTCCGGTGTGCCGTTCGCGCCGGAGAAGGACGGCCGCCCCTTCGATATGCGGGGCGCGCTGGCGGGGCTGCTGGGCGGGTCGGGCGACCCGTCGGCGCCCGGCGCGGAGCGGCCCACGCGGCAGCCCCGGCCCACGGAGTATCCCGGCCCCGCGGCGTCGAACGACCGGTCGGCGCGTGACCTGCTACGCGACCGGCGCCGCCGGGAACAGCGATGACCGGACCACACCGACCGGCGCCGCCGGGAACAGCGATGACCGGACGACACCGACCGGCGCCGCCGGGAACAGCGATGGCCGGGCGGCGCCCGGCAGGCGACCCGCACCCGGCATCCACACGAGCCGGCGAAGGAGCGGCGCCCGCGGACGAGGTACCCCCCGGCGCCGCGGCCGAGCCGTCCGCGGGTCGCTATCCTGCATCCGTGCTGCGTACGGTGTCATGGCTGATGAGGGCCGGCGCGTACGCGTTCATCGGCCTGCACACCTTCACGGGCCCTCCGGCCGGGGCCGGGGCGGTGACCCTGGCCGTCGTCACGTACGCGCTGGGCGGCCTGGCGCTGCTGCTGTGGGAGTTCACCCACGCCCTCGGCGACGAGGCCGCGCGGCGTGCGCCGCGGATGCCGATCCTGCTCGGCGTCGCCGCCGCCCTCTCCGGCTACGCCAGCGCCTTCCCGCACGCCGGAGCGCTCATCGGGCTCTCGCTGATGGCCGTCATGCACCTGGGCACCGAGCTGAGCCTCCCGGTGGGCTGGGCCGTGGCGGGCTGCACGGTGGTGGCCCTGGAGACCGGGGTCCTGGTCGCCGGGGCGGGCCGCGGGTTCGCACTGGGCTATCCGGTGCTGGTGGCGCTGGTCCTGATCGCGAGCCACAACCGGCGCGCCTACCGGGTACGCGCCGAGCAATCGGCCGCGATGCTCGCCCAGAGCGATCTGCTGCGCGCGGAGCAGCGCCGGGTGGCCGTACTGGACGAACGAGCCCGGATCGCCCGTGAGATCCATGACGTACTGGCCCATTCGCTGGGCGCCCTGAGCATCCAGATCCAGGCCGCGAGCGCCGTGTTGACGGATCACCGGGACATCGACCGTGCCGTCGCCGTGCTCGACGGGGCGAGGCGGCTGACCGCCGACGGGCTCGCCGAGACCCGCCGCGCGGTGCACGCCCTGCGCTCCGACCTCGCGCCGCTCGACGAGGAACTGGGCACGATGGCGGACACCCACCGGCAGCGGCACGGCGTTCCGGTACGGCTCAAGGTCGAGGGCGAGCCCTCCCCGCTCCCGGCAGACCAGGCCCTCTCCCTCTTCCGTACCGCGCAGGAAGCCCTGACCAACGCCGCCAAACACGCCCCCGCCCAGCCGGTGGAGGTCACCCTGACCTATGAGGACGAACACGTGACGCTCACCGTCGACAACCCGCTCGGCGCACCACCTTCCCCTCGGCAAGCACCCGCGTTCGCCACCGTCGACGGCGGCTACGGCCTCACCGGAATGCGCGAGCGCCTCCTGCTGCTGGACGGGACACTCGACGCGGGGGTACGGGACGGACAGTGGCGCGTCCGGGCCGAGGTGCCGCGATGAGCGCCCAGGACATCCGGCCGCTGCGGATCGTGGTCGCCGACGACCAGGCCAGCGTGCGGGAGGGCCTGGTCCTCATGCTCGACCTGCTGCCGGACATCGACGTCGTCGGCTCCGCGGCCAACGGACGGCAAGCGCTCGACCAGGTCGCCGAGCACCACCCGGACGCGATCCTCCTCGACCTGCACATGCCGGTGCTCGACGGCACCGAGGCCACCCGCCGACTCACCGCCGAACATCCCGAGGTCGCCGTCGTCGTCCTGACCACCTACGCCGACGACACCTCCGTCCTGGAGACGCTCCGCGCCGGGGCCCGCGCCTACCTCACCAAGGACGCGGACCGCCTGCACATCGCCCGTACCCTGCACAGCGCCGTCGCGGGGCTCTCCGTCCTCGACCCCAGGGTCCAGGCCACCCTGCTCGCCGCGGCGAGCGCTCCCACCGCCCCTCCCCCGGAGCCCGACGCCGCGGACCGGCCGCTCCCGGACGGCCTCACCCGTCGTGAGGCGGAGATCCTCACGCTGATGGCACGCGGTTCGACCAACGCGGAGATCGCCGCCGCCCTCTTCCTGAGTGGCAACACCGTGAAGACCCACATCAACCGGGTCTTCACCAAGACCGGCTCCCGCGACCGGGTCGCGGCCACCCGCTACGCCCGCGACCACGGCCTGGACTGACCGGATCCAGGCTGTGCCGCTCGAAGTTCAGTCGAGGAGCTTGGCCACCACGCGGTCGAGCGCCTGGATGTCCTCGAGCGGCAGGGCGAGCAGGGCGTCGGGCGGGGTGGTGAGGATCGCGATGGCGCGGGCGGCCAGCGCCTGGCCGTCCTCGGTGAGATGGACCAGCTTGGACCGGCGGTCGGCCGGGTTGGTGAGGCGTTCGGCGAGGCCGCGCCGTACGAGATCATCGACGATGACGGAGGTGTAGGGCGGGTCGGCGCCCAGCCGTTCGGCCAGTTCGCGAAGGGTGATCGGGTCGGCGGCGAGCCGGCGCAACGCTCTGACGCGGCTGAAGCTCATGCCCAGGCTCTCCGCGACCGCCTTGCGGCGGTTGTAACGCTCCATCAGGAGCGTGTTCAACCCCTGCCAGGCTCGGGTCGCCGTCCTGACGGTCTCGTCGTCCCCCTCGTCCCCCTCGTGCTGCTCGTGCGGCTCGTGCGGCTCGTGCGGCTCGTGCGGCTCGTTGTCATGTGGGCGCTCCATCAGACGTTCACCGTCTCCTTGATCTCCTCGGCGGCGAGCCGCTTCGCCGTGCGCTGGGCGGTTGCCCGAGCCCAGCGGCCGGAAGTGAGCGTACCCATGACCAGCACCGCGGCGCCGCAGCCGGCGATGATCCACCATGCCGTCCGTGCCGCGTCCGTGAAGGCCGCCGGGTCCGCGTGCGCTCCCCCGGCCATGAGGGCACCGATGACGGCCACGCCGAGGGACTGGCCGGTCTGCCGGCTGGTGGAGGCCACCGCGGCCGCGACACCGGCCTGCGAACGGGGCATCCCCGAGACGGCGGTGTTGGTGATGGGAGCGTTGACCAGCCCGAAGCCGGTGCCGAAGAGCAGATACGCGACGACCAGCAGGGTCACCGGAAGGTGCTCGGAGTAGGTGAGCGCCTGGAGTACGGCGCTCGCGCACAACGCCGCCCCGGCGAGCAGCAGCGGGGTACGCGGCCCCCGCGAGGCCACCATCCGGCCGGACAAGGGCGCGGTCAGCAGCGCCATGACTGCCATGGGCAGCATGAACAGCCCGGCGTGCAGCGGATCGAGCCGCCGCACATCCTGCAAGTACAGGGAGCTGACGAACAGGAAACCCCCCAGACCGGCGAACGCGGCCACCGCGATCACGGTGGCGCCCGAGAACGGCGCGGAACGGAAGAACCGCAGGTCGATAAGCGGGTCGGCGCGCCTCGGTTCGTACCACAGCAGCCCCAGCAGCGCACACAGCGCCGCGCCCGCGCACCCGGCGACCACCGGAGAGGTCCAGCCCAGGTTCGGCGACTCGATGATCGCGTACGTCAGCGCGACGAGCAGCACGACGACGAGCGCCTGCCCGACCGGGTCCACTCGGCGGGCCCGCGGCGCCCGGGACTCCGGCACATACCTCCGGGTCAGGAAGAGCGCGGCAAGTCCGATGGGCACGTTGATCCAGAAAATCGCCCGCCAACCGGCGGACTCCACCAGCGCGCCCCCGATGATCGGCCCGGCGGCCATGCTGATGCCCACGACACCACTCCACACACCGATGGCACGGGCCCGTTCCCGGGGGTCGGTGAAGGTGTTGCTGATGATCGACATGGCGACGGGGTTCAGCATCGACCCCCCGACCGCCTGCAGCATCCGCGCGACGACCAGCCAGCCGAGCCCGGGAGCCAGGCTGCACAGCAGCGAGGCCGCGGTGAAGATCACCAGCCCCGCCTGGAACGTACGGCGACGGCCCACCCGGTCGGCGGTCGACCCGGAGAGCATCAACAGGCTCGCCAGCACCAGCGTGTACGCGTCGACCGTCCATTGCAGCCCGGACACCGATGTGTGCAGGTCGCGCTGGATGGAGGGCAGGGCGACGTTCAGGATCGTGTTGTCGAGACTGACGATCAGCAGGCTCATGCAGCAGATGGCCAGCACGAGCCATCGTCGCCGCGGAGCGAGATCGGGCATGGAGGGCCTCCGTTTAAATGTGTTGTCACCCTTTAATTGTGTTGCCACAATCATTATATGCACACAACTAAACAGGGCCTGATGTCCCGGGACCGGGCAGCGTTGATCAGGAAGGCAGCGTTGATCAGGAAGACGCGCGTACCACCAGGCGTGGCACGATCACCGTCTCCCCCGTTCCGGCACCGGCCATCTGCGCGGCGACCTGCCGCACCGCGGACCGGCCGAGGAGTTCCTTGTCGACCGTCAGGGTGGTCAGCGGCGGGTCCACGAGCCGGCTCAGCGTCAGCCCGTCGCACCCGACGAACGCGCAGTCCTCCGGCACCCGCATACCGCGGGCGCGGGCGCGGCGCATGGCGCCGATGGCGATCAGGTCGTTGTACGCGAGCACCGCCGTCGCCCCGAAGCCACCGCCCAGCACGTCGTCCATGGCCGCCGCCCCGCCCTCGAGGGAGTTGGCCGCCGGGAACACCCACCCCTCGTCGGCGGGCAGCCCGTGTTCGGCGGCGGCGCCGAGAAACAGCGAGTGGCGGGTGCCGTGGCCGCCGGCGTCCGGGCGGCCGCGGTCGTCGAGCATCGCGATCCGCCGGTGGCCGCGCTCGACGAGGTGGCCTACCGCATGCCGCATGCCGGTGGCGAAGTCGATCCGCCCGCCGCTGACGCTCGGTGGCCGGTGCTCGTTGTCGAGCAGGACGAAGGGCATACCGGAGCGGTGGATGAGCCCGATGGCGCCGGGGTCGAGCAGGAAGGCGACACACGCGTCCACCTGGTCCACCACGGTCCGCGCCACCGCGGTCTCGCGTTCCAGGGCGGAGCCGGTGCTGTAGACGGCGACCTGCCAGCCGCGCTCGTCGGCGGCCGCCAGCACACCGGAAACCACCTCGGGGAAGAAGGGGTTGAGCACATCCGCGATGACCAGCCCCAGCGTGGTGAGCCGCGGGCCGACCATGCCACGAGCGAACCGGCTGGGCCGGTACCCCATCGACTGGGCCACCCGCAGCACCCGCTGCCGCGTGGCGGGGTCGATCTCCGGTTTGTCGTTGACCGCGCGGGAGACCGTCTGCCGGGACACCCCGGCCGAGCGCGCCACATCCTCGATGGTGATGCGGCGCGGCCTGGCGCTCGTGGGCACGGGCCCCACCCCTCTCCCCACCCTGACGCGGTACGACGTGGCACTCGGAGCGCTCACTGAGGTGATCCCCGAAGCGCTCCTCCTCGATAATCACCGCGGTGACGACGGGCGTCAACGGAACCCCACAGCCGAACACCCCAACCTCGCACACATATTGACACGGCGGCCGGGTGGGCCGGACAGTGCTCCGTGAACGCTCACGGGAACGTTCACGGAGGACAGGACATGCCCACGCCGAGGATCCCGCTCCGCCCCATCCGCGTCCCTGCGACACGCATCGCACGCGCCGCCGGTGCCACACGCGCCGCCGGTGCCACACGCGCCGCACGCGCCACCCGCTCCCGGTGGCGCACACTGTGCGCGGCGGTCGTACTCGCCCTGGCCATCGGCCTCCTGGCCGCCCCCGCCCAGGCCGAGGTCCAGCACCCCCGGCAGGAGTGGCTGCGCCAGTCCACCGCCGGGCTCTTCCTGCACTGGGGCATGTTCACCCACCCCCAGCACCGCGACTGCGCCACCTGGGAGCGCGATGTCACCGAGGGCGGCTGGGACCCCGACTACTGGGTGGACGAGGCGCGCAAGCTCGGCGCCTCGTACATCGTGCTCGCGGCCTTCCACAGCAGACTGGGCTACGCCCGCCCCTGGCCCTCGAAGATCCCCGGCAGTTGCGCCACCGGGCGCGATCTGCTCGGCGAACTCGTGGCCGCGGCCAAGGCCAAGGGCGTGCACATCATCCTCTACATGACCGACGACCCGCAGTGGCACAACGAGTCGGGCACCGAGACGCTGGATTCGGCCGCCTACTCGAAGTACAAGGGCCGGCAGGTGGACCTGACCACGCGCCGTGGCTTCGGCATGTACAGCTACGACCTGTTCCTCGAGGTCATGGACAAGTACCCGGATCTGTCGGGGTTCTGGATCGACAACGACAACGAGTACTGGGAGGAGAACGGTCTCTACGAGAAGATCCGCGAGCGCCGGCCGGACTGGCTGCTGAGCAACAACAACGAAGACACGCCGATCATGGACACGGTCAGCAATGAGCAGAAGACCGGCATGACCCCGGCGTACGACTACCCCGCCGCCGTGACCGTCCCCATGCCCCGGCTGACCGAGGCCGACTACAAGCTGCCGACCACCGGCGACTGGTGGTACGACGGCGGTGACCACGAGGTGGACGCCCGGCTCAGCACCGGCCGTTACATCACCAACGCGGGCTCCTCCATCAAGTCGCTCATGGCCGAGACACCCATGGTGAACGGCGAACTCCCACCGCAGCAGGAGAAGTTCAACGACTTCATGGGCAAGTGGGTCGAGCCCATCCGGGAGTCGGTGTACGGGGTCGAGGGCGGCGGCTACATGTACGGCGGTATGCGGCCCGGCTTCTGGAACGACGGCGCCCACGGCGTGGTCACGGTGGGCCGGGGCGAGAACGGCGACCGCACCCAGTATGTGCACGTGGTCACCCGGCCCAGCACCGACACGGTGCGGCTGGGCGACAACGGCTACACCGTGCGGCGGGTCACCGACCTGCGCACCGGCGAGGCGATGCGCTTCAGCCAGTCCGGCGGCCATCTGTCGATCCTCGGCATCCACGACTGGGATCCGTACGACACCGTCTTCAAGGTCGAGACGGACGGCCGACGGCCCCTCTACCCGCAGTCGGGTGTCGGCGCCACCGCCACGTCCGCGCGCACCGGCCACCCGGCGGCCGACCTCGCCGACGGCGACTACGAGACCTACTGGGACAGCGACGGCAAGCTGCCCGTCTCCGTCACCCTCGACCTCGGCGCACGCAAGCACACCACGGCGCTGGCGGTGAACCAGCGCGAGTGGTCCCCGACGCACGCCCGGTCGTCCTTCGGCCGCCCCGAGGACTCCGCGCGCATCAAGGACTACCGCGTCTACGCCAGCGGCGACGGCAAGCGCTGGACCCAGGTGCGCTCGGGCACACTGCCCAGTGCGCGCGGGGTGCGCACCATCGACATCGGCGACCGGACCGCCCGCTATCTGAAGCTGGAGGTGCGCAGCCTGTGGGGCGGTCCGCAGGCGCCGGAGTTCTACAACCAGCTGCGCATCGACGAGATCCAGGTGGCGTACGGCCGCTCGAGGACCACCCGTACCGCGCTGCCGCTGGAGGCCGAGGCATGGCAGAACCGGCCGTCGGGCGCGGCCCACTCCGTGGCCTGCGGCGCCTGCTCGGGCGGCCGGCGGGTGGACGGCCTCGGCGGCGGACCGCGCGACTCCGTGACGTACCGCGATGTGCACGTGCCCGAACAGGGCGACTACCGGCTCCAGTTGGACCACACCGCGGCGACCGACTCGTCCCTGTCGGTGAGTGTCAACGGCGCGGCACCGGTCGAGGTGCCCGTGGCCGCGGACAGCTCCGAGGTGCCGGAGAGCACGGCGGTGTCCGTGCCGCTCGAGGCCGGTGCCAATACGGTGAAGGTGTTCAGCACCGCCCGCCGTGGCCCCGGTCTGGACCGGATCGCGGTGGCCCCGCTGCCCCCGGCCTCGTACACCCCCAAGACCACGCTCACCGTACGGCCCCACGGTCTGCAGTGGGCCGGCCCCGGGCAACGGTCCCTCACCGTCACGGCGACGCTCCGGCTGGACGAGGACGAGCAGCTCGACAACGTCAGCCTTGCCCCCCGGCTGCCGGCCGGCTGGACCGCGGACGGTGGGCCGGTCACGGCCCGGTCGCTGCGGCTCGGCCAGACGGTGCGGGGCACCTGGACCGTCACCTCCCCGCCCGGCCAGGACGCCGGGTCGGCCGACATCCCCGTCACGGCGGACTACGCGCTGCTCGGGCGGCAGAAGTCGGTCTCGGACCAGGTCCGGGTGCGGCCACTGCCCGCCGGCCGGATATGGGCGCGTGAGGCGGAGGACTCGGCCAACCAGTTCGGCAGCACGGGCATCACCGGCTGCGGCCCGTGCTCCGGGGGCGAGAAGGTGCGCAACATCGGCGGCAGCGAGCAGGCGGCCATGGTGTTCCCCGAAGTGGTCGTCGCCGACGGCGGGGAGCACACGCTGCACCTCGACTACACGGTCAACGGCACCCGCTCGTTCCAGGTGAGCGTCAACGGCGGCCCGGCGGCCAAGGTGACGGTGACCGACACCGGGAACACCACGCCCCGTACGACCGCCCTCCCCGTCACCCTGAAGCCCGGCGCCAACACCATCAGGATCTCCAACGACACCGAGTCCGCGCCCGATCTGGACCGGATCTCCGTCAGCTAGAGCGTTGCCAAGGAGGCAGGCCATGCACCCGAGACCTTCCCGCCGCGCGGCGCTGCGCACCGGCGGTCTGCTGGCGGTGGGCACGCTGCTTCCGCCGCTGTCCGCGGAGCAGGCGTACGCGGAGCAGGCGTACGCGGCCACTTCGCGCACCGGAGCGGCCACTTCGCGCACCGGAGCGGCCACTCCGCACACCGGCGAAGCCACGTGGCACACCGGCGCGGCCGCCGCCTACACCGGGGCGTGGCGCGCGGTGCCGGGGATCCTGGCCCGGATCAGGCCGCCCGCCTTCCCCCGGCGCATGTTCAGGGTCACCGACTACGGCGCGGTCGGTGACGGGCGGACGATGAACACCCCGGCGTTCCGGGCCGCCATCGCCGCCTGCCACCGCGCGGGCGGCGGCCATGTCGTCGTCCCCGAGGGCCGGTTCCTCACCGGCGCGATCCATCTGCGCAGCCGGGTGGACCTGCATGTCACCGCGGGCGCCACCATCGCCTTCAGCCCCGATCCGGGTGACTTCCTGCCGGTGGTGCTCACCCGCTGGGAGGGCACCGAGGCCTACAACTACTCGCCCTTCATCTACGCGTACGGCGAGCGGGACGTGGCGGTCACCGGCCCCGGCACGCTCGACGGACAGGCGCGGCTCGGGCCGTGGGAGAGCTGGTACCGCGACAGCGGACCGCAGGGGGCCGACCAGAAGCTGCTGCGCGAGATGGGCGCCACGGGGGTGCCGGTGGCGCGGCGCGTCTTCGGCGACGGCCACCATCTGCGGCCGAAGATGGTGCAGTTCTACCGCTGCCGCAACGTCATGGTCAGCGGCCTGACCATCGTCGACCCGCCGATGTGGACCGTGCATCCGGTGCTGTCGAGCAACGTCACCGTGCGCGATGTCACCGTGGACAGCACGCTCTACAACACCGACGGCTGCGACCCCGAATGCTGCTCCGATGTGCTCATCACCGGCTGCCGGTTCAACACCAACGACGACTGCGTGGCCGTCAAGTCCGGCCGGGACGAGGACGGCCACCGGGTCAACGTGCCGAGCAGGAACATCGTGGTGCGCGACTGCCGGTTCTCCGGCCGCTGGGGCGGGATGACGGTCGGCAGCGAGATGTCCGGCGGGGTGCGTGACGTCTTCGCCGAGGACTGCCAGATCAACCCGTCGGACTTCCCCGGCCGTCACCCCGTCAAGTACCCGCTGTACGTCAAGGCGAACAAGAAGCGCGGTGGCTCCATCGACGGTGTGCACATCCGGAACTTCACCGGGCAGGGCGTGGAGCGTGACATCGCCTTCGTGACCATGGACTACAACGGTGGCGAGGACGGGACACTGCCGGTGTCGGTGCGGAACATCCACCTGGACCGGATGGAGATCGACGGCGCCCAGTCCGTGCTGCGGCTGGTCGGCCTGGAGACCGACCAGCTGCGCGATGTGCATCTCTCCCACTCCACGTTCACCGGCATCCGCGCCCCCGACAGCGTCGTCCACACCGAGGACCTGACCTTCCGGCGGGTGTTCGTCAACGGCCAGGAGGTGCCCCAACCCTGACCGACGCGCGGGTGGCCCGTACAACCAGGGGACCACCCACGGCCGTCACATCCCTCCCAAGGGGGAGGGGAGTTGGAGACGCACGGCCGATGTTCCCCGGCGCACACTCCCTGAATGATCGTTCCTGTCCCGATACGCGACCGGAAGGAACGAGTTCGTGCGTAGACGAGGTCTCGCGCCGCTGTTGGCCATCGGTGTCACGGCAACGTTAGCTCCCGCGCTCGCCACCTCGACGGCAAGCGCCGCCCAGGCCGGTGCCGCTCAGACCAGTGCCGCACAGACCGGCACCGCCCAGGCCGCCGCCCCGGCGTCCGCCACCGCGAGCGCCCTGGACCCGTACGTCAGGCAGCAGCCGAAGTGGCAGCGGTGCGAGGCCGACAAACCGGCGGAGTACCAGTGCGCGACGATCAAGGTGCCGCTGGACTACCGGGCTCCCGGCGGCAAGCGAATCGACATGGCCATATCCCGGATCAAGACCACCACACCGGACAAGCGGCACGGCATCCTGCTCGCCAACCCCGGTGGCCCCGGCGGGCCGGGGCTCGACATGCCGCTGCAGATGAAGGACATGCTGCCCGAGTCCGCGCGGCAGAGTTACGACCTCATCGGCTTCGACCCGCGCGGGGTGGGCCGGAGCACGCCCGTCACCTGCGGCTTGACGCCGGAGGAGGAGAACTGGCTGCGGCCGTACAAGGAAGCGACGTTCGACAAGGACGTCGCCTGGGCGCGGGACGTCGCACACAAGTGCCGTGAAAAGTCGGGCGCCACGCTCAAACACATCACCACGCGCAACACGGCCCGTGACATGGATCTGCTCCGGGCGATCCTCGGCGAGAAGAAGCTCTCGTACTTCGGCTACTCGTACGGGACGTACCTCGGCGCCGTCTACACCCAGCTGTTCCCGAACCGGGCCGACCGGGTCGTGGTGGACAGCGCGGTCGATCCGGCGCGTGCCTGGCGGAAGATGATCCAGTGGTGGGCGGAGGGCGCCGAGCCCGCGTTCGACCGGTGGACCGAGTGGGCCGCCGCGCGTTCCGAGAAGTACGGCCTCGGCGACACGCCGAAGAAGGTCGACCGGACGTTCTGGGACCTGGTCCAGCGGGCGAACGAGAAGCCCATCGAGATGGACGGGGAGAAGTACACCGGCGATGACGTCCGGAGCATGATGCGCCCCGCGGTCTTCAGCGTGCGGGAGGGCACCGAACTGGTCGTGGAGCTGAAGAAGGCCGCGGCCGGCCGGCCCGCCTCGGCGGAGAAGCTCCCGGATCCGGCCGGAACGCCAGGTCCGGCCGCCCGCTCCGCGGACGTACCGGCCGACAACATGACCGCGAGCTTCTGGGCCGTGGTGTGCAACGACAACTCGGCCGCCTGGTCCCGCGACCCCGAGAGCTACCGGCGGGACGCCATCGAGGACAAGGGCCGCTACCCGCTCTACGGCGACTTCGCGTCCAGCATCAAGCCCTGCGCGTTCTGGGACAGGTCGGTCGAGCGGGCCACCGTCGTGAACAACAAGGTCGGCTCGCTGGTCGTGCAGAACGAGTGGGACTCCCAGACCCCGCTGCCGAGCGGTCAGGCCCTGCACGCCGACCTGAAGGGCTCGCGGATGCTGACGGTCCTCGGTGGCGAGGGCCATGGCGTCTACCCGAGCGGCAACGCGTGCACGGACGGTACGGTGGCGGACTACCTGACCACCGGCAAGCTGCCGGCGAAGGACGTGACCTGCGAGGCGACGGGCGACTCCAACGGCGGCGCCCGGGAGGACCGGAAGCGGGACGTCCGTCCCGGCGCCCCGCTTCCGCAGCGCTCCCCGGACCGCTTCTGACGGACGGCGTCCGACACGCACAGGGGACGGGGCGGGACCTCCGGCGGGTTCCGCCCCGTCCGATTCCGCCCCGTCCGCCCCGTCCGCCCCGTCCGCCCCGTCCGCGCCGTCCGCCCCGTCCGCGCCGTCCGCCCCGTCCGCGCCGGAGCTACGAACACCGCGCCCGCCGGCGGGTCACTTCGCCTGGTCGAGCCGGACCGCGTCGGGACCGGCCGGGAAGCGCAGTTGGCCGGTGGTGTCGTGCACGGCCCGCCACACCGTCTCGGCCACGTCGCTCTCCTTGGTGAACACGTCCTGGCCCCCGAAGTCGTCCATGGACTTCTTCGCGAACGCCGCGTAAGGCGCCGGGACCAGCTCGTGCAACGGGGCATCGTGCGTCGCCCTGGCCCCGAAGTTCGTCGTCAGGCAGGCGCCCGGCTCAACCGTCTTCGCCCGCACGCCGAAGGGCGCGAGTTCGAGCGCGAGGGATGAGGTGAACCCCTCGACGGCCGTCTTGCTCGCCTTGTACACGGTCGTGAGCGGCATGTGTCCCAGCACCACGCTGGAGGTCACATTGACCACCACGCCCGAGCCGCGCTCGCGGAACTGGGACAGCACGGCCTGGGTCGTCGCCATCACACCGAAGGTGTTGGTCTCGAACACCTCCCGCACCTGGGCCATGGAGATGCCCTCGAACACCCCCATCGACGGGATGCCCGCGTTGTTGACCAGGGCGTCGACGGGCCCCGCCGCCTCGAACGCGGCGGCGATGCTCTCGGGCCTGGTCACGTCGAGCTCGACGACGCGGAACCGGTCCGACTCGGGGAGGACGCCCGGACGTGGTGTCCGCATGGTGGCGATGACGTTCCACCCCCGCGCATGGAAGTGGAGGGCGGTCTCCCGCCCGTACCCGGACGACGTACCGGTGATCAGAACGGTGCTCATGGTGTGGCCCCTGCGATGTGATGGGATCCGCGGCGGAACAGGCAATTCCTGCTCCGCGGGCGAACTGACACTCCCATTGCACCGCTCCGACCTGCGGAAACGATAGAACTATCCTCGCCCGCACCTGCACGATCCTCCCGCCGGCCCGGCCCCCGCTCAGGGCAGGACGCCCGCGGGGGCGCGTACGGTGTTCCGCAGCCGGGCCGCGTCCCGGCTCGGGGGCGCGCCGAACTGGCGGCGGTACTCCCGGCTGAACTGCGACGGGTTGTCGTAGCCGACCCGCTGACCGACCCCGGTGACGTCGTTCGGATGGGTGGCGAGCAGCAACCGTGCCTCCTGGAGCCGGATCTGCTTCTGGAACTGGATGGGGCTCATCGCGGTCACCGCCTGGAAGTTGCGGTAGAAGGCGGAGACACTCATACCGGACCTGCGCGCCACGTCCTCGACCCGGAACGGCTCCGCGTAGTGCTCACGGATCCAGCGCACCGCCCGGGAGACATGGCTCAGCCCGCTGTCGGCCAGACCGAGTTGCCGAACCGTCGCGCCCTGCTCGCCGGTGATCACGCGCCACAGGATCTCGCGCTTCACCAGCGGCGCCAGTACCGCCCGGTCACGGGGCTCGTCGAGCAGCCGCAGCAGCCGGACCACCGCGTCGAGCAGCGCGTCCGAAGCCTCGCTGACGGCGATCCCCGACGGAACGCCTCCGCCCGCGCGGGGCGTATCCCCGGGACCGGCTTGCAGCAGCAGTTCGGCGACGGCGGACGGCTCCAGCGTGAGACCGAAGCCCAGGGCCGGCCGCTCCGGGTCGGCCCGGGTGAACTGGCCCGTGACGGGCAGGTCGACGGATGCCACCAGGTACTGCCCGGGTCCGTACGCATAGACGCGGTCGCCCAGCGCGAGGCGTTTGCCGCCCTGGGCGATGACCGCGAGCACCATGCCGGACATGGAGGGCGCCGGCGGATCCGGCCGGTCGACCTTCGAGACGAGGACGCCGTCGATGGCGGTGGTCCAGTCGGGCCGGGCGTGCCTGGCCAGCAGGGTGCGGAGCTCGTCGAGGGACATGCGTCCATTGCAGCATCCACCGTGCGTCCGCGCTCCCGTGACGGAGTCCACGGGCTCCCCCGCGCAACGCCATCGCGCCCGAGAACGTTAAGAACAGAACTCCCTGCTCAATAGTGCCGGCGGAACAGGTGTCCTTAACATCGCAACGCTTGGCGCGAGGGAGCGCCACTGAGGTCAGGAGCGTCGCTGTGCACAGCTCGAGTCGGAACGTACCTTCCTCCTTTCTGCGGAGCCTGACGCGTATGCGGCGCACCGTGGCATCGGCCGTCGGCGTCGCGGGCATCGTCGCGGGGACGCTGGGCAATGCCGGTCCGGCCCAGGCGGCCCAGCCGCGCCCCGCGCCGGTCGCGTGCCCGGCGAGCGTGGGCGACAAGGCCACGTGTTACACCGGCCAGGACAGCGACGGGGCGTACTACGCGATCGCCATTCCGAAGAAGTGGAACGGGTCGCTGATCGTCCACTCGCACGGCGGTCCCGACCTGGGTGACGGGTCCGATCCCGAGCGGAGCGTCGGCGACCTGGACCGCTGGTCGGTGATGGTGTCCGAGGGCTACGCCTGGGCGGGCTCCTCGTACCGGCGAGGTGGCTACGGAACACGCATGGCGGCCGCCGACACGGAGAATCTGCGCCGCCTGTTCGTGGCGGACTTCGGCAGGCCCGAGCGGACCTATGTACACGGCCAGTCCTGGGGCGGAAACGTGGCCGCCAAGGTCGTGGAGACGTACGGCAAGAAGAACGGCCCCTACGACGGCGCCCTCCTCACCAGCGGTGTGCTGGGCGGCGGCTCCCGGGGCTACGACTATCGCGTCGATCTGCGCGTGGTCTACCAGTACTACTGCCACAACCTGCCCCGCCCCGGCGAGCCCCAGTACCCGCTCTGGCAGGGGCTGCGCCCCGGGTCCACCCTGACGACGGCCGGGCTGCGCGCCCGCCTTCAGGAGTGCACCGGCTACGCCTCCGCGCCCGAGGAACGCACCGCGCTCCAACAGCGCAACCTCGACGACATCCTCGCCGTCACCCGCCTTCCGGAGCGCACCCTGGAGTCCCATCTGCGGTTCTCGGTGTTCACCTTCCGCGACATCGTGCACAGCCGGCTCGGCGACCGCAATCCGTTCGGCAACCAGGGCGTGTGGTACTCCGGTTCACACGACGACACGGCGCTGAACGCGGGCGTCGAGCGCTTCTCCGCCGACCCCGGCGCCCGGCGTGACCTCTCCTACGACAGCGACCTCACCGGGCGCGTGTCCATCCCGGTGCTGACGATGCACGCCATCGACGACCCCACGGCGTTCGTCGAGCACGAGGCCGCGTACCGGGCGACCGTCGATGGCGCGCACCACGGGAAGAACGTCGTGCAGACCTTCACCAAGGAGAGCGAACACAGCGAGCTGAGCGACGCCGAGTACGCCGATTCCATCGCCGCGCTGGACTCCTGGGCGCGCACCGGAACCAAGCCCACACCGCGGTCCATCGCATCCGCATGCGCCACGTTCGACCGCGTCTACGGCACCGGGTGCTTCTACGACTCCGGCTACCACCCCAAGCCGTACGCCTCCCGTGTCCGGCCCCGGCCGGGCGGACTGGCGTGGCCGGCCATGACGTCCGCCCAGGAGCGGGCCTGGAGCCGGATCGACGGTGTGGGCATCGCTCCCTGAAACGCCCGCCGCCGGACCGCGGATGGCCGTTCACCCCGGTGCCGGGCCCGCGTCGACGGTGTGGTCGAACACGAACATATGGCCCGGGTAGTGGGTGATGGCGTACCGGGCCCGGGTGGCGGGGAGCGCCAGTTGGGGTGTCACCCCGCAGGCCCAGAACACCGGGACGTCGCCGTCCTCGACGACCGGGGAGGGGCCGAAGTCCGGCCGGGCCAGGTCGGCGATGCCGAGCGCCGCCGGGTCGCCGATGTGCACCGGCGCACCGTGCCCGGCCGGATAGCGGGCGGTGATCTCCACGGCACGCGCCACGAGGTGAGCCGGTATCGCGCGCATGCTGACCACCAGCGGTCCGGACAGCCGCCCGGCGGGGCGGGTGGCCACGTCGGTGACGTAGACGGGCGGCGCCGCGGACTCCGGGGCGTACCGGACCGGGACGCCCGCGGCGCGCAGCGGGCCCTCGAAGGTGTGGCTGCAGCCGAGGAGGAAGCCGACCGCGTCCGGGCGCCAGTGGGCGGTGATGTCGTGTGGTTCGGCGGCGAGTTCGCCGTCGTGCCAGACCCGGTAGCGCGGCAGGTCCGTGCGCAGGTCGGCGACGGTCGTGCCGAGCCGCACCACCGGGTCGCCCGGCTCGGTGACGGCGAGGACGGGACAGGGCGCGGGGTTGCGGGTGCAGTACAGCAGGAAGTCGAAGGCGAGGTCGCGCGGGACGATCACGAGGTTGGCCTGCTGGTACCCGTCCAGCAGACCGGCCGTGGGCCCGGTCCACCGGCCGTCCGCCACCAGGCGCCGCAGCTCCGCCGGGGTGGCGGGGACGTCCCCGGGACCGGGAAGGCCGGCTCCCGAAGGAGCGGCGGCCGTCACGCCAGTTCCCCGTGGCTGGACTCGGTGACGGTGCGCAGTGTCAGCAGGGCGACCACCATGGTCGCCATCAGCAGGAAACCCGGGGCCAGCAGGCTGCCGGTGGCCGAGATCAGCCAGGTGGACAGATAGGGGCTGAGCCCGCCGCCGACGATGGTGCCGATGTTGAAGCTGAACGAGAGCCCGGTGTACCGCACCCGGGTCGGGAACAGCTCGGCGTACGTCGGATACGTGACGGACTGGACGACCGGCATCGGCAGGGCCAGCACCACCATGGCCGCGACGGCGAGCGGGAAGCTGCCAAGACCCATGACCAGCATCGCGGGGACGACCAGGACCGCGTACCCGGCGAAGCCGACGGTGATGAGCCGTTTGCGGCCCCACCGGTCCGACAGCGCCCCGCACACCGGCATCAGGACGGCCACGAACAGGCTGATCCCGCCCATGATCCAGAACGTGGAGTCCTTGGGGTAGCCGAGGTCGGTGGTCAGGTAGATGTTCATGAAGATCAGGCCGACCCAGTAGCCGCAGTTGGAGCCGATGGCCAGCAGGGTCACCTTCAGCACCGGGCCGCGGTGGCGGGTGAACACCTCGGTCAGCGGTGCCTTGGCGGTGGCCCGCTCCGACTTCGCCGCGAGGAAGCTCTCGGAGTCCGCGAGCCGGTTGCGGGCGATCAGGGCGACGGCGATCAGCGGCAGCGAGAGCAGGAACGGTATGCGCCACCCCCAGGCTTCGAGCTGGCGCTCGCTCAGCGCGGTCGTGGTGACACCCGCGACCAGCGCCGCGGCCCCGCCGCCGAGGGCCACCCCGACCGGGGTGAAGGCCCCGAAGAAGCCGCGCCGCCCGGCCGGGGCCGACTCGGCGAGATAGGTGGCCGAACCGGTCACCTCACCGCCCGCGAAGAACCCCTGCGCGAGCCGCACCACCAGCAGGGCGACGGGCGCGGCCACGCCGACGGCCTCGGCCGTGGGCAGCAGCCCGACGGCCGCGGTGGCGCCGCCCATCCCGGTCACGGTGAGGATCAGTACGGGCTTGCGGCCCACCCGGTCCCCGAGCCGGCCGAGCACGATGCCGCCCAGCGGCCGCATCAGGAACGCGCTGCCGAACACCGCGAGGGTGGCCAGCAGGGCGGCGGTGGGGTCGTCCCCGGGAAAGAAGTGCGGGCCGATGACCACGGCCAGATAGCTGTAGACGCCGAACTCGTAGTACTCGATGGCGGTGCCGGCGGCCGCCGCCAGCGCCGCCCGGCGCGGGCCGCCGCGCGCCGCGGTGGCCACGGCGGCCGCGTCCCCGGTGTCTCCGGATGCCGTTGCGGCCGTTGATACGCTCGTCATGGGTTCCTCCGGTCTGACATGTCCTTTGGCCGGGATGTGCTGTCAGTGCCGCCGGTACGGCGCCGGGGGCCCGTAACGACGGTCATCCGCGGGACCAGTCCTCCTGCTGATGACCGTCGTCCTGCCGGGCCGGGCGCCACCGCGCCGGTGGGTCGGCGGTCGGCGGGTCGGTGGGTCGGTGGGTCGGTGGGTCGGTGGTGAGTCGGTGAAGACCCCGCCGGGCGGATGAGGACCGCCGGGCGGGTGGCGGATCAGACGGCGAAGAGCTGTCCGAGGTCGGCGAACGCCTTGAACTCCAGCGCGTTGCCCGCCGGGTCGAGGAAGAACATCGTCCACTGCTCACCGGGCTCGCCCTGGAAGCGGACGTACGGCTCGATCACGAACTCCGTGCCCGCCGCGGTGAGCCGTTCGGCCAGCTTCTGGAACTCCGGCACCGGCAACACCAGGCCGAAGTGCGGCACCGGCACCTGGTGGCCGTCGACCGGATTGGTCCCGGCGACGCCGTCGCGCGGCGTACCGGACGGGCCGTCGCCGACCTGGTGGGTGACGACCTGGTGGCCACCGAAGTTCCAGTCGATCCACTTGGTGTCCGAGCGGCCCTCGGCGAAGCCGAGCACTTTGCCGTAGAACTCGCGGGCGGCCTCGATGTCGTCCACCGGGATGGCCAGGTGGAAGGGGACGAGGGAGTCGGGCTGAGCGGTCATGTGCGTGTCTCCTTGAGGTTTCTCAGGGTGTTTCAGGCGGGTTCTGAGGCTTTCAGGGGGTTCGGAGATTTTCAGGGGGTGGTTTTCAGGGGGCTCAGAGGATGGGGGCGAGCCGGAGCTCGTCCCCGGGGAGGGTCTGGCCGACGAGATCGATGTCGGCGTCGGTGACCACCCCGATGACGGGGTAGCCGCCGGTGACCGGGTGGTCGGCGAGGAAGACGATCGGTTCGCCGGAGGGCGGCACCTGGATGGCGCCGCGCACCGTCCCCTCGCTGGGCAGGTCGACCGAGCCGATGGCCAGCGGCGGTCCGGTCAGCCGCGCGCCCACCCGGTCGCACTGGGCGGAGACCCGCCAGGGCGTGGTGGTGAGCCGGTGCCGGTCCGCGGCGTCGAACAGCTCGTGCCGCGGGCCCCAGCGGAACCGGACGGTGGCCGGGCCGCCGCACGGGACGACGCTGAACGCCAGCTCCAGCGGGATCGCCGGGACCGGGCGCGCCGGGCCCAGTCCGTACTCCGCCCCGGCGCGCAGCGGGTCGGGGCCGAGCCCGGTGAGGAAGTCGCGCGAGGCCGATCCCAGCACCGGCTCCGCCTCGAGCCCGCCGGAGACGGCGAGGTAGGTGCGGCAGCCCGCCCACGGGCGGCCGACGGCGAGCACCGATCCGGCGCGCAGCCACAGCCGCGGCGCGCCGTCGACCGGCACCCCGTCGACCGTCAGCGGCGCCGGGGCCCCGGTGACCGCCACGTGGCGGGTGGCGGACAAGGTGATCGCGAGACCGCCGAGGGTGACCTCCAGGGCCGGAGTGTCCTCCGGGTTCCCCGCCAGCCTGTTGGCGAGCCGGAAGCTGCGCCGGTCGGCCGGACCCGAGGCGGGCACGCCCAGGTGGGCCATCCCCGGACGGCCCAGATCCTGCACGCTGGCCGCCGGGCCCGCCCGGACGACCGTCAGTACGGCGGGCTCCGGGCCGGTGCCGTGGTCCGGTGGCCGGTGCCGGGTGCGGACCCGGCGGCCCGGGGCGGCGGAGGTGACCGTCATGGCGTCACCGCCTCGAAGACGACCCGGTCGCCGACCGCGAGCCGGTTCGGCGGCTCGGCGGTCACGTCCCACAGCCGGGTGGTGGTGACGCCGATCTGGTGCCAGCCGCCGGGGGTTCCGCCGGGGTAGACCACCGTCTGGTTCCCGGCGATGGCCACCACCCCGGCGGCCACTCTCGGTCGCGGACTGGACAGCCGGGGCAGCCGGAGGCTCTCCGGTACGCCGTCCAGATACGCGAAACCGGGCGCGAAGCCGAAGAAGCCGACCCGGTACTCCCCCGCGCCGTGCCGCCGCGCCACCTCCTCCGGGTCCAGGCCGAGGCGTTCGGCGATCTCGGGCAGGTCGGGTCCGTCGTAGCGGACCGGGATCACGATCCGTCTGCCGGGTGGCGGTCCGGTGGGGTGGGCGCCGGTCCCGTCGAGCACGGTGCGCAGTCCTGCGGCGAGCGTGCCCATCCCGGCGGCCGTCTCGGCCACCACCAGCACGGTCGTGGCGGCGGGCACGACTTCCCGCAGCCCCGACGCCCAGGGCTGGGCGCGGATCGAGGTGGCGACCTCGGCCGGGTGCCGGTCCGCGCACTCGATCAGCCAGCCCCGGTCGCCGGCCCTCCGCAGAATCGTTTTGCCAGGGGCCGGGTACGCCTGGGTCACGTCCGCCGGAGGCATCTGCTCCGGGGCCACGTCCGCCGCGGTCACGTCCGCCGGAGGCACCTCCTCCGGGGCCACGTCCGCCGGAGGCACCTCCTCCGGGGTCACGGCCGCGCCCCGACCCGGTCGGCGGCGGCTCCGGGCGGGCCCGCGGTGGCACCGGGCGGACCCACCGCGACACCCCCCGACGCCAGCGCCTCCCGTACGGCGGCGGCCAGCCCGGCCGCGCCGGGGGTGTCGCTGTGTACGCACAGCGCGGCCAGCTCCCCGCCGTCCGGGGCGATCCTCACGACGCCGCCGCTCACCGAGACCACCGTCCCCGACTCCGCCATCCGCAGGGCGCGTTCGGCCGCCTCGGCCGGGTCGGTGACCAGGGCGCCGGGCGCGGAGCGGGGCACCAGCAGCCCCTCGTCGGTGTAGCCGCGGTCGATGAACCCCTCGGCCAGCGGGCGCACCCCGGCCGCCACCGCCCGCTCCCAGACCGCGGTGCGCGGCTGGCAGAGCAGCGGCAGCGCCCGGTCGTAGAGGGCGACGGCCTCGACGATCGCGGCCGCGTGCCCGGTGTGCCGGGCCGCCGCGTTGTAGAGCGCGCCATGGGCCTTCACATAGCCGACGCGACCGCCCGCGAGCCGGGCGAACACCTCCAACGCGCCCATCTGGTACAGGAGTTCGTTGACCAGCGTGGCCGACGGTACGTCGATGAAGCGGCGGCCGAAACCGGCCAGGTCGCGGTAGGAGACCTGGGCCCCGATCGCCACCCCCCGGGCGGTGCTCGCCTCGCAGGTGCGGCGCAGGATGTCGGGGTCCCCGGCGTGGAACCCGCAGGCCACGTTGGCCGCGGTGACCTGGTCCAGCAGCTCGCCCTCGTCGGCCGGCCCCCAGACCCCGAACCCCTCGCCCACATCGGTGTTGAGCGCGAGGGCGGTCACCGGGCCGACTCCGCCCAGTACGCCTGCAGCGCGCCGCCGCTGTTCTCCCAGGCCGTGTGCAGCCCTTTCTGGCCGCCGTCGATGTGTGCCGTGATCTGCCGGGCCAGTTCCTCCGCGTCCCCGTCGGCCAGCGCCTGGACCATCGCGGCGTGCTCATGGTGGACCCGGCCGTACGCCGAGGTGCCGTGCACGTAGAACCGGGAGTACGGCTCCAGCCGGTGGTACATCTGCGAGATGATCTCGTAGCGCATGGGCAGCCGGGACAGCCGGTACATGTCCAGGTGGAAGGCGAGGTTCGTCCGCGACCAGATATCGGCGCCGGACCCCGCGGCCCGCTCCATCGCGGTCGCCATCTCCTCGAACCGGCTGATGTCGCGCCGGGAGACCCGCTCGGTGACATGCTCGGCGAAGCTCGGCTCGATGAGCCGCCGCAGGTTGTAGATCTCGTCGATCTCCTCGAGGTCCAGCACCGTGACGAATGTGCCGCGGCCCGGCGTCGAGCGCAGCAGACCCTCGCTCGCGAGGGTGCGCATGGCCTCCCGCAGCGGGATGCGGCTCACCCCGAAACGGTCGGCGAGTTCGTCCTGGACCAGTCGGTGGCCCGGCGGGTAGACGCCCTCGACGATCAGCCGACGCAGCTCGTCGGTGAGGGCGTCGGCGCCTTGGGCGTCACCGCGGCGGCCTCTGTCTTCTCGGCTCATATACTGTGTATACAGTGCATGCACCGGATGCGTGAAGAGGTCGGACCGCAGAAAATCCGTCCGCCGGACCGGAGCGTGGCCTCGTCGGACGGGCGCCGGACCCCGACGACCGGCGCCGCGACACCATCACGATCTCTCCCCCTCCCCCGGCCACCGCACCCGGGCCTCCCGAGGAGCTCCCCTGACGCGCCGGCCGGAGGGACCGCGGCTACGGCCGCGCGCCGGAGGCGGGTGCGTCGAGGTCCTGGTGGACCGCGCGGGCGACGCCCTCGATATTGGCGATGCCGTCGTCCATGGTGGCGTTGTCCTGCGAGAGCACCGTGATCGTGTAGTCGTGGTCGCCACCGGTGAAGGCGCCGAGGCTGTGCACCCGCCAGCCGTTCGTGGCCCGCTCCAGCCAGCCGTTCTTCACATGCACCTGTGCGTCGCCCGGCGCGCCGGCCGGGGTCCCCCAGCGCTGCGAGGGGATGACCTCGCCCGTCAGCTTCAGGATGTAGGCGCGGGAGTCCTCGGCGAGCACCGGGTTCGCGTGGGTCACCAGGTCGAGGAGCTTCTCCTCGTCGTTGGCGGTGATCTGGGTGAGCCCCCAGTGCCCCTCGCCGTCGAGGACGGTGCTGGCCATGCCCGCGGCCTGGAGGAATCCGTTGATCTTGTCCGTCCCGAGCTGCTTCCACAGCGCGGTGGTGGCATCGTTGTCGGACTTCGTGATCATGGCCGTGGCACGGCCCTTCTCCTCCTGCGTCAGGGCGCGACCATCCTTCTGCGCGTCCCACAGCAGCGTGGCGAGCACGGTCACCTTGACCGTGCTCGCGGAGTCGAACGTCCGGTCCGCATCGAGGGTGCAGGTGGTGTTCGTGGTGCGGTCGTGGAGGCTGATCGCCGTCGTGGCGGTGGAGCCGTCCAGCGCCGCGTTGATGTCCTCGGAGAGCTTGTCGGCGAGCCCCGGCCGGTCCGAGGTGCAGATCGCCGCCTGCGGAGTGGCCGCGTGAGCCGACCCCACCGAGGCGATCGTCGGCACGAGTGCCCCCGCGGCCAGCGCCGCTCGTGACGCCAGAGTGGTCCGGGGAAGCCGGGATATTCGTCGGTGTCGCCCCATGGTGTGCTTGTCCATTCGCTCGCGGTGCGGTTCATCACGCGGGGGCCTTCGCATCGTCGCGAAGACATCCCCGTACTCCAGCACTGGAGGACGACCGACCGGTGGACGAGGTTCAAAAACGTGTCCGAATCTCACAAGATCGCTCCACAACCGGCACAGCACGCCGGGGGCCGACAGGGCGCGGCGAGGCCGCCCGGCGCCGGGTGGCCAGGGATCGCCGCGAGAGGCGTCACCCCGGCGCAGGACGGGAACCACTCCCGGGCGCCCCGCGCGAGGGCGGACGTCAGCGCCCGGTTGGCGCCCTCGATGGTCGGCGAGCCGACAGTCCGTCACTCGGGGCGGGCCGCATAGTCGAGAATCGGGGATCAGACAGGGGCCGGGCCGAACAGGAGAAGGCTGTGAGCACACCGCGGATCGACTACCAGGCGGTGTTCGCCGTCACGCCCAGCCCTTACCTGGTACTGGCCCCCGACCTGGTGATCGTCGAGGTCAACGAGGCCTATCTACGGGCCACCGGGCGGACCAGGGAGGAGCTGATCGGCCGCTACCTCTTCGAGGTCCACCCCGACAATCCGGCGGACCCGGATGCCGACGGGGTACGCAATCTGGACGCCTCGCTCCAGCGGGTCCTGCGTTCGAAGCGACCGGACACGATGGCGATGCAGAAGTACGACATCCCCGTCTCCGGGCGTCCGGGAGTGTTCCGGGCGAAGTGGTGGTCGCCCATCAACACACCCGTCCTCGGACCCGACGGAGAGGTGCGGTGGATCATCCACCGGGTGGAGGACATGACCGAGTTCGTGCTGACCCGCCCGCTGCGCCCGAGACCGGAGGACGCGGGCGGGGAGCGCGAGGCGATGGAGGCCGAGCTGTACACGCGGGCGCGGGAACTCCAGCGCCTCAACGAGGAACTCCGCGAGGCCCACGACCGGGAGCGCCGCACCGCCCTCACCCTCCAGGAGGCCATGCTGCACTCCCCGGACCTGGCCGGACACCGCGAGATCGCCGTGCGCTACATGCCCGCCGCCCGCTCGCTCAATGTGTGCGGCGACTGGTACGACGTGGTGGACCTGTCCGCCGACACCTTCACCGTCGCGGTCGGCGATGTGGTCGGCCACGGGCTGGAGGCCGCCGCCGTCATGGGCATGCTCCGCAGCGCCCTGTCCGCCGCCGTCCGCGCCATCAGCGAACCCGGCAGGGCGATGGACGTCCTGAGCGTCTACGCCCGCACCTTCGAGGGCGCGCTGGCCACGACCGCGGCCAAGGCCGTCGTCGACACCCGCCACCAGCGCATCACCTACACCAGCGCCGGTCACCCGCCGCCCGTCCTGGCCCGGCCGGACGGCACGGTCGACCTGCTCGACCAGGCCACCAACCCCCCGCTGGGCCTTGTCGCCGACCACCTCCCCCGCCCACAGGCCACGGTGTCCTACGCCCCGGGCGACACCCTCGTGCTCTACACCGACGGGCTCATCGAACGCCGTGGCGAGGACATCGACGTCGGGCTGCGCCGCCTGACCGGCACCCTCGCCCGCCACACCTCTCTCGGCCCCGACCACCTGGCCGACACCCTGCTCACCCGCCTCGGCGTGGCCGACGGCGGACCCGATGACATCGCCCTGATCGTCGTCCGGCTGTGAGTCTGTGAGGTCCCGTCCGGTCACGCGCCGGCCGGCCGGGTGCCCCACGCCTGGAACAGGGTGGCGAGCCAGTCGACGTCCGGCACGGCCACAGTGGCGCCGGGCTTGGCCAGAGCGACCATTTCGTCGAGCACATCGTCGGCCCGCAAGTCCTACGAGGCCATGGCCACCGGCCACGCCGATCTGTGCTTCCTCGCCATCGAACCGGCCCGCGAGGCGGAGATCGCGTTCACCCCTCCGTATGTGCACATCGAGGGGGTGTACGCCGTCCCGGCCGAGTCCCCACCGCGGACGCCGGAGGACGTGGACCGTCCGGGCGTCCGTATCGGGGTGAAGCAGGGCTCCGCCTACGACCTGTACCTCACCCGCACCCTGCGCCACGCCACCGTGGTCCGGGGCCCGGAGGGGGTGGACGTCTTCCACGCCGAGGAGTTGGAGGCCGCGGCGGGAATCCGGCAGCCGCGCACCGCGCACCTCGCCGAACGGCCCGAACTGCGCCTGGTCGAGCCCGCGTTCATGACCATCCGGCAGGCCGTAGGAACGACGAGGACACGACGTCCGGAGACCGTGGGCTTCCTGAGCGAGACCGTGGCCCACCTGACGGCCTCCGGGTTCGTCGCCGAGGCGCTCGGCCGGTCCGGACAGAACCCGGCGCTGGCCGCGCCGACGGAGCGATGAACGACGCGGGGCGAGATCCTCTTGGAACCGTTCGGTTATAGAAACACACATTCCCTGCGCACCGTTCTGTACAAGGATCTCACCGCCACCCTTGTGGCATGCGGCGGTTCGGACGGGGACGGCGACAAGTCCGGACCCACGAAGAACACCGGCTCCAGCAGCGCCGCCGGACCCGGCGGTGAGCGGACGCCCGACGCCGTGGCCAGCGGCGCGGGGTCGCTGGTCGGCAAGCTGGGCGACACCCTCGCGCTGGAGGGATCGCCCAGCAACCTGGACACCACGGGCACGGTCCGGGCCGACTTCACATTGAAGAAGTACGTGGACCGCGCCCAGGCGGCGGTCGACTACTTCAAGGCTCCCGCCGGAAAGCGCCTGGTCGCGACGGAGTTCACGATCGTCAGCACCGGAACGGGCACCTACCGGGGCGGGTACGACGGAGCCAAGGTCATCGACTCGACCGGGCAGGGGTACGTCGGCAAACCCGGTTCCCCCACCGTCGGCGAGTCCCTGTCCATCCCGCTGATCCTCACGCCGGGCAAGCGGGCCACCGGTTGGGTCGTCTTCGATGTGCCGGAGGACGCGAAGATCACGGCCGTGACGTACCAGATAGACGCAAACGGAGTCGACGAGGAACGCACGGGCAGGTGGAACCTCGGCTAGCACGTCGGCACACCACCCGTTGACAGACCTCGCGCACCGCAAACAGGCCATCGCGACCCGACCGCGACACCTGCTCGACGGGCCTTCTCCGCCCCACCCCGACGTGCGCTTCGCCCCATAGACATGCGCTTCGCCCCATACGCGACAAGGGGCCGACCGACCCGAAAAGGCCACTCTCAAGGCGCTTCGCCAGGAGTAGACGCGTCGAAGCCCCCGAGGTACCCCAGACCTCGGGGGGCTTCGCCATGTCTGCCGGTGGTTCGCCCAGTGGCCGGAAGCGCGCCCTCTGAAACGATCAACGACCAGAATGACGTGGCCCAAAACAGCCCCGACCCCGCCCCAACCGATCCGCGGGGCTGCTCACCACCCACTTTCCCCATCCACGGAAGAAGTTTCATGACCGACACCGCATCCACCCGCCCCACCGCCGCCATCGCCCGCCTCGTCATACCCGCGGCCCTGGCCGCGGCGGTCGCCGTCCTCGTCGGCTACCTGATCTTCGACGCCGCCGGGGCCGATTTCGACGTCACCATGTCCGGCACCGAGAGCACCGTCACCGCGGTCCAGGCGTGCCTCGCGGCCTTCCTGGTGAGCCTGATCGGCGGCACCGTCGCGCTGCTCGTCGCGCGGCGCACGGCCCAGCCGACGCGTACCTTCGCCGCGATCGTGACCATCGCCGTGGTGCTGTTACTCGTCGGGCCGCTGGTGGGCGCCGACCAGGCCCTGACCGTCGTAGCCCTCGAAGTGCTGCATCTGCTCGCGGCGGCAGCCGTGCTCCTCGTCGTCCTGCCGCGCATCGGCACGCTGACCACCACGTCGACGGACGCCTGACCGCGTCGCACGGCTCCGGCCAGGTCTCCGCGGTCTTCGACAGCGCGTGGCCATCGCATGGTCTTCGGTGAGCTTCCTGCCCAATGATCCTGTTTCGGCGGACGCGCGGTGTCTTTCGGGACAACCTGTGGTCACAGAAACCTCAACAGGCTGCCGCACACACCTACTTCTTGGCATATGTTGGGCGGATGAGTGAACACGACCTGGAGCCCCGGCCTCCGTCCCCGTTGGTGGAAAAGATAGACAGTGCGCTGGCTGTACTGATCATCGTCGGTATCGCCGGCGGATCGTTCTGGCTGGCCTCGGGCCTCACCTCGTCCTACATGGTGCTCTTCACCTGATGAGGCGCTCGGGCCGGGTGCGTGTCGCGGACGCCCCGGCCCCTGGCCCGGCCACGCCCGTCGGTGTCAGCCGGTGGTGAAGTAGTGGCCGTCGTCGAGGTCGGCGATCAGGCCGGGGTGGACCGGCTCCCAGCCCAGCAACCGCCTGGTGTCCGCGTTGGGCATGGTGATGTCCATGGTGATGAACGGGAAGCCCGTGAAGTGGTCCGCGGCCCGTTCGGCCGGGATGCTCACGGCCGGGACGTCGAGGTGGCGGCCGATGGTCTCGGCGATCTCACGCACCGCGATGCCCTCCTCGGCCGCGGCGTACAGCTGCGAACCGGCCGGGGCCTTCTCCAGCGCCAGCCGATAGAGGCGGCCGACGTCCAGGGTGTGACCGGCGGGCCAGAGGTTGCCGCCGTCGCCGACGTAGCCGGACACGCCCGTGTCGCGGGCGATCTTGATCAGCATCGGGATGAAACCGCCCCCGTCCCGGGCGCTGTGCGTCACCGGCGGGATCGCGACGAGCACGGTCCGCACGCCGCGTTCGGTGAAGTCGCTGATCGCACGCGCGACGGCGGAGCGGGGGTTGGCGGCTATCGCCGCGTCGCGCCGCGCGTCACCGGTGGGCGTCAAGCCGACGCCGATGAGGGTCTTGCCGGTACCGGCCAGCGCGTCGCCGAAGGTCCGCACCACGGCCAGGTCGACCGCCACCGCGTCGGCGAACTTCCCGGCGTGGATGGCGTCGTGATTGAAGGCGAGGTGGACGACCGCGTCCGCGTCGGCCGCGGCCTCGCGCAGACCGTCCAGGTCGTCGAGGTCGCCGCGGCGCACCTCGGCGCCCAGGGCGTCGACGGCGGCGGCCGAGGCGTCGGACCGGGCCAGGCCGACGACCTCATGTCCGGCCTGGATCAGTTCGGGCACCACGGCCGATGCGATATGGCCACTGGCACCGGTGACGAAAACACGCATGCGCAGCTCTCCTGGAGGCATGCTCCGCCCGAGCGGAGCAAAGTGATGTGACTTGGTACCGTCACCGTAGCCCAAGTGACGGTACCAAGTCACATCACTTATGCTGTGCGCATGGCTCGATGGGAACCGAACGCACAGGAACGGCTGGTGCGCGCCGCGCTGGAGCTGTTCACCGAGCAGGGCTACGACACCACCACCGTCAACGAGATCGCCGATCGAGCCGGTCTGACCAAGACCACCTTCTTCCGGCACTTCCGCGACAAGCGGGAAGTGCTCTTCGCCGGCCAGGACACGCACACCCGGCTGCTCGCCGACGCGATCGACGCGATCGACGCGATCGACGCGGCGGACGGCCCGGTCACACCGCTCGAAGCGGTCCGCGCGGCCCTCGACGCCCTCACCGCCACTTTCACCGACGACCGCCGCGACGTCGGCACCAGGCTCCGCCCGGTCATCGCCGGTCACACCGAACTCCAGGAGCGCGCCGCATTGAAGCGCGCCAAACTCACCGAGGCCGTGACGGACGCGCTCCACAGGCGCGGCGTACCGGAACCGACCGCGAGCCTCGCCGCCGAACTCGGCATCCGCGCCTTCTACGACGCCTTCGACCAGTGGGCAGATCCGGCGAGCGAGCAGACGCTCACCGAACTCACCCGCCGCACCCTCGATGAACT
The DNA here is from genome assembly GCF_024505145.1 of Streptomyces rugosispiralis. Lineage (GTDB taxonomy): Bacteria > Actinomycetota > Actinomycetes > Streptomycetales > Streptomycetaceae > Streptomyces > Streptomyces rugosispiralis. The sequence goes on from NZ_JANIAA010000003.1 coordinate 485,036, forward strand.
CCGCGCGGCACTGGCCGCACTCGACTAGGACTCGCCCACCGGAGCCGCCCGGACTTCAGACGGCGCCGGAGTCGGCCGTGCGGCGGGCGTGGGCGTCGATCAGAGCGAACGTGGCCTCGGGCCGCTCGATCTGCGGCAGATGGCCGGCTCCGGGGACGACCTCGAAGCGGGCGTTGGCGAAGGCCGCGGCGTACGCGGCGCCGTAGGCCGGGGTGACCATGCGGTCGCTCTCCCCCCACAGCAGGAGTGCGGGCGTGTCCACACGCCGCAGCCGGCGCAGCAGTTTCGCGTCGTGCATGTACGGCTCGCCCGCGAGAACGCGCATGGTGGCCATGTTGGCCTGCCGGATGGCGCTTTGGCCGGCGGGCGCGTCGGCGGGGTCCACGTAGTAGCGGTCCGGGTCGTGCCAGGAATGCTCCGCCACCCCGCGGGCGTCCAGGGCGAAGAAGTCCGTGATCGGCTCGTCGGGGATGCGCACCCCGACCGCGTCGATCAGCACGAGGCCGCCGATGACACCCGCGGTGTCCCGTACCGCCATCTCGGCCGCGATCCAGCCACCGAGCGAGGAGCCGACGACCAGGACGTCGCGCAGTCCGCGGTCGTGCAGGAGGTGCAGATAGGTCAGGGCCAGATCGTCCACGCCGGTCAGCCAGTCGGGGCGGGGCGTCCCCTCCCAGCCGGGATGCACGGGCGTGAGCGTGTGCGCGGAGCGCGAGAGATGCGCGGCGATACCTGCGACCGTGGCGGGCCCGCCGCCTCCGTGCAGGACGAGCACCGGGCGGCCGGTGCCCGACTCGGAGAGGGTGAGGTCCAGGTCGTCGCACGGGGCCGCATGGGCAAGGGAGTTGATGTCCGTTGTCATGACTCAGACTCTAACTAAGCTTCTTTAATTAAGCTAGTTTCATTGCGGGTAGACTTGCCGCATGGATGCTGATCTGCAGGTTTTGGGGCGCGCGGTCAAGCAGGCGCAGTACCGGCAGCACCGAGCGCTGGACAGCGCACTGGGCGAGGTCGGCACGACGCTGGCGCAGTGGGACGCGCTGCGCGCCATCAGCGGCCGGCCCGGAGCGTCGGCACGCGAGCTGGCGGCGGTGACGTTCCAGAGCGAGCAGGCGTTCGGGGCGCTCGTGGGCCGCCTGGCCGCCCAGGGACTGGTGGAGCGCAGGCCGGGCCACGGACGCCGCATCGAACATCGCCTCACACCCGCCGGGGAACAGACCCTGGCCGCCGGTCACCAGGTCAGCCAGAAGGTCCTGGCGGAGTGTTTCTCACCCCTCCCGCCCGCGGACCGGGCAACCCTGCTCGGCCTGCTGCGACAGCTCAACGGCGAGGCCGACCCCCATCAATCCGACCACGGCGTCACCCCGGCGTGACGCGGAACCGCGATGACGAGCGCGGGGTACTGGGTCGAGCTGAGCGCAAGGCCTTCGGCCCCAACGCTGACGTACTCGCCGGCGAATCCGGGGGCTACGCGCCGCGCATCGTACCGGCATCGCTCGGCCTCTCCGTGGCGGAGGACCTCGCCCTACAGGCGGAGCGGGAACACGCGGCGGGTGAAGCACGGCAGGCACGCGAACTCCTCGGCAGGGCTCTGGCACTCCGGGAGGGCGAGACATTGGCCGACGTCCCCGGTCCGTTCGCCGAGAACCAGCGTCTCCGGCTCGAGGAGTGGCGGCTCCAACTCCGGGAAACCCGCCTCGACCTGGACCTCGAACTCGGCCACCACGCCGAAGCCGTCTCCGAGCTGACAGCGCTCACAGCGGCCCACCCGCTGCGCGAACGACTCCGCGAACTGCTCATGCCGGCCCTCTACCGCAGCGGCCGCCAGGCCGAAGCCCTCGCCGTCTACGCCGATACCCGCCGACTGCGATCCAGGCTCGACAACACGACAGCGCGCGATGCGACGAGTCCTCCTCACGGGTACATGAGATCTTCGGCCACCCTCACGTGCCCTGGCCGTAGAGCGCGGCGATGTCCTCGGAAACGGCCCACCGGCTGTAAGTGGGCTGCTGTGGCCACCCGTCGGGCGAGTCCTGCCATTCCTCCTGCCGCCCGTACGGCAACAGGTCGATCAGCGCGAAGGAGTGGCTGAGCTGCTCGATGCCACGGCCGTTGGTGTGCCAGGTGCGGTAGACGGTGTCGCCGTCGCGCAGGAACACATTGACGGCGAATCCACCGCCGGGCGGGGCGTCGACGTCGGCGCCGAACGGGCTGTTCGCCGTGGAGTACCAGGCCATCGCGTTCCCGACCCGCCGCTTGTAGGCGAGTGCCTCGTCGATCGGGCCCTGGGTGACGATGACGAACCGGGCGTCGTAGTTGCCCAGGAGCTCCAGCCTGGTGAACTGCGAGGTGAACCCCGTGCAGCCCGGACACTGCCACGTCTCACCGGGGAACCACATGTGGCTGTAGACGATCAGCTGCTTCCCGCCGTCGAAGAGGTCCACCAGCCGAACCGGCCCGTCCTCGCCCTCGAGGGTGTAGTCGGGCATCTCGACCATCGGCAGGCGGCGGCGCTGGGCGGCGATCGCGTCGAGTTCCCGCGTCGCGGCCTTCTCCCGGACGCGCAGCGCTTCGAGCTCCCGCTGCCAGGTGTCGGCATCCACAACGGGCGGCAGTGCGTTGGCGGTCATGCCACGGCCCCTTCCTGATCATGTGTGTGGCGTGCGATGTGTAGGTGTAGACCCCGCTCGGCCGCCGAACTCATCGGTGACCGGCCACCCGATCGGGAAAGCCCCGACCGCACCCCGGCGCATTACCCTTTTGGCGAGACATCGACCGATATCGGTGGCTACGGAGGGTATCGGGATGGCGGGTAGAGCCGGGGCCGGTCACCGCCCGGCTCGCCGAGACGGGCACCTGGTCCCCGGAGTACTCGTCGATCACCGGCGGAACCTGCCTCTACGCCGGCTACGACCCGGCCACCCGCGTCCGCACCCTGGCACGCGCCGGGCGTCCGCCGGCTGCTCGCCGCGCTGCACGGCCCCTCGGCGAGTCTGGAGGACCTGTGCGCCCGTGTGATCGCGAGGATGACCACGGACGCTCCCCCGGAGGACGACATCGCCCTCCTCATGGCCCGGACACGCGCCGGCGGCCGCGGCCGGGCGGCCGCCCACGGGGAACACCGCGGGCCGTCGGCCTGACGCACGCCGTCCGTCACGGGACCGTGGGGGCGGCCACCTCCCGCAGCAGCCCCATCACGGCCTGGGCGCGGGCGGTCTGGGTCACCCCCTTCAGCGAGGCGATCTTGACTTCGAGCGGGGGGCTTCCGTCCCGCAGTTCCAGTTCCGCGATCTCGCCGCCACCGTAGGTCTGGCTGGTGGCCGGCCGCTGGTTCAGCACGGAGTAGCCGAGTCCCCGGGCCACCAGGGAGCGCACCGTTTCATAGCTCCGGGTGCGGTAGCGGACATCGGGCGCGGTGCCGGTGGCGGCCACCAGCGAGCGGAAGTAGTCGCGGCTGTGCGGCAGATCGAGCAGGACGAGGGGTTCCGCGGACAGTTCGGCCAGTTCCACGGTGCCCTGCCGGGCCAGCGGATGATCGGCCGGGACGATGACGTAGGCCGGGGCCCGCGCGATGGTCTCGCCGTGCAGCTCCGGCTCGGCCGACAGGCCGAGGCCGTAGGTGAGGGCGAAGTCGATGCGCCCCGCGCCCAGGGCCTGGACGAGCTGATCGGTCTCCGCCTCCACCACGTCGATCTCGATGCCCGGGTAGCGGCGGGTGCATTCGCTGAACAGGGGTGGCAGATAGTACGGGGCCAGCGTCACGAAGCAGCCGACGGCCACCGGCCCGGAGATCGTCTCGCCGTCTCCCCGGGCCTCCCGCTCGACCTCGCGGGCGCGGGCCAGCAGCTCCCGCGCGTGGCTCTGGAGCCGCTCCCCCGCGGGGGTCAGGGTCAGTCCCCGGCCCCTGCGGCGGATGAACAGCTGCACCCGCAGATCGCGCTCCAGGTTGTGGATGGCCGCGGACACGGCGGACTGCGCGATGTGGAGCGCCCCCGACGCCTCCGTCATCGAACCGCGCTCGGCGGCGACGAGGAAGTAGCGGAGTTGCAGGAGGGTGAAACCCACCGGTGATGTCATGCCTGACCCTCGCGCCTGGTGATCGGTGTCCGTGCCGGTGCCGACCCTATGCTGCGGCGCCCAAGCGCTCCGCTGGACCTGCCCTGACCCGCCGTCGATCGTCCGCGGCGCCGTCGTGGCGGCTCGCGCCCGCGCGGCGGAGCCGCATGCCGACACGGCCCCGCGCCCCTTCGGGGCGCCACCGGACCGCAGCCGACCTCCACCGATCCGCCAGCTACTAGGGCGTTTCGGCAACGCCGCGAGCGTACGTGCCACGCCCCGCGAGCCCAGATCACAACCCCAGACAGGCCCTAGCCGCGCTCGGGGGACGCGTCGGCGACGTCCTCGGGGCGCAGCAGGGCGGACCCGGTGGTCTCCTCCAGGGACAGGGCGGCGATGAGACCGCCGGCGGCGAACACCATCAGATAGGGGCCGGGCAGCAGGGTGGAGCCGGTCGCGGAGATGAGCACGGTCATCAGGTACGGGACCGTGCCGGCGAACAGGGCGGCGGTGAGGTTGTAGGCGATGGACAGGCCGCTCTGGCGGGTGCGGGTGGGGAAGATCTCCGCCGACCACACCGCGTAGGTGCCGAGGATCGCGGCGAGGATCACACCGAGCAGCAGACCGGCGATCCAGGTTCCGGCGAGCCCGGTCCGCATGAGGAGGAACGCGGGGGTGGCGGCGACCAGGAGGGCCGCGGTGGCGCCGACGAAGACCGGTTTGCGCCCCACGCGGTCGGACAGCAGCCCGAACACCGGGACCAGCACAAGACCCAGCAGCGAGATCACCGTGGAGAGCAGGGCGGCGCTGCCCGCCGAGTGCCCCAGGTGGTCGGTCTCGTAGGTGACCAGGTACGTCAGCACCGCGTAGAAGGGCACGTGCATGGCCGCCATCAGGCCCGCCGCCTGGAGCAGCCGCCGCTTGTGGTGGCGGAACAGCTCCCGTACGGGGGTGCGCGGCACGGTGTCGTTGGCCTCGAGCGTCCGGTACTCGGGGGTGTCCTCGATCTTGTTACGGATGATGAAGCCGATGACGCCGAGCGGTGCGGAGATGAGGAAGGGGACGCGCCAGCCCCAGGAGGTCAGCTGGGCCTCGTCGAGCCCGGTCGACAGCAGCAGATAGACGAACGAACCGGCGAGGAAGCCCAGCAGGGAGCCGACCTCCAGCCAGCTCACCCCGAATCCGCGGCGGCGCCGGGGGGCGCTCTCGGCGAGGAAGCTCGCCGCGCTGCCGAACTCGCCGCCCGCCGCGAATCCCTGGATCAGGCGCAGGATCACCAGGAGCACCGGGGCGCCGACCCCGATCGCGGCGTAGCCGGGCAGCAGACCGATCGTCAGGGTCGCGCCGGACATCATGAAGATGACGAGCGACAGCGTGCGCTTGCGGCCGATCCGGTCGCCGAGCGGCCCGAACACCATGGCGCCGATGGGCCGGATGCCGAAGGACACGGCGAACACGCCGAAGACGGCGAGCAGTCCGGTGGTGCTGTTCTCGTCCGGGAAGAACACGGTCGCGACGGTGCCGGCGAGATAGGCGTAGGCGGCCCAGTCGAACCAGTGCACGAACACGCCGACGGCTCCCGCGGCGACGCTTCTGCGCAGTGTGACGGCGTCGGTGGCCACCTCGACCTCGGCCGCGGTGACGTCGGTGTGAGTGGTGGGCATTGCGCGCCTCCTTGGGGATGGGGTGGAACGAGCCGGAGCTGTGCGGGTGCCGCCTCGGTCAGTGGCTCGCGTCTCGGGCCGGGCTCCGGTCCACACCGGTCCAGGCCAGCGCCGTCGCCCCGTCGAGCAGGGCCCGCTGGGCGGTCCCGCCCACGCAGAACGCGGCGAACTCGTGCTGGTGGTTGGTGGCGGGCAGCGAGCCGATGCCGATGTAGGGGTGGATGGCGGGCACCACCTGCGAGACGTTGCCCATGTCGGTGGAGGCGCGGTTCATCCGGGCGGCCTGCCCCGGCGGCGCGAACTCCCGCCCCAGGGCCAGGGCGTTCGCGCGGTAGTGGCCGAGGGCCGTCTCGTCGTGACGGAACTCCGCGTACGGCTTGCTCTCCGGCTCGATCTCCAGCTCGCACCCGGTGGCGAGGGCGCCCGCCTCGAAGGCCCGTATGACGCGCGGTTCGAGCTCGGCCAGTTCGGCGAGGGTTTCCGCCCTGACGTACCAGCGGCCGGTGGCCCGCTCCGGGATGGCGTTCGGGGCGTCCCCGGCGTGGGTCACCACGCCGTGCACCCGGGCGGAGGACGGCAGTTGCTGGCGGAGCAGCCCGATCGCGACCTGGGCCACGGTGAAGGCGTCGGCCGCGTTGATCCCGGCCTCGGGATAGGCGGCGGCGTGCGCGGACTTCCCCGTGTAGGAGATCTTGGAGTGACTGACCGCGAACGGGCGGGCCTCGGCGACGTCGACCGGCGCCGGGTGCACCATCATCGCGAGATCCACCCCGGCGAAGGCGCCCCGGTCGAGCATCTCGATCTTGCCGCCGCCGCCCTCCTCCGCCGGGGTGCCGTAGACCTCGACGGTGAGGCCGGCGTCGTCGGCGACGGCGGCGAGGCCCAGCGCGGCGCCGACCGCGCTGGCCGCGATGAGGTTGTGCCCGCACGCGTGGCCGAGGCCGGGCAGCGCGTCGTACTCGGCGCACAGCGCGATCCGGACCGGCCCGCTGCCGAACCGGGCGTGGAAGGCGGTGTCCAGACCCAGATAGGACGAGGTGACGTCGAATCCGGCGCGGTCCAGCGGCTCGGGTACGGCGGCCGCCGCCCGGTGCTCCTCCCAGGCGGTCTCCGGGTCGGCGTGCAGCCGCTCGGACAGGCCGATCAGCTCCTCGGCGTGCCGGTCGACCGCACGCCGGGCGGCCTCCTTCAGCGCGCTCATCACAGATCGCCCGGGACGCCGTACGAGGGGGCGGAGGCGGGATCGAGGCCACGGCGTACGTAGTCGTCCCGCTGCGGCAGCCAGACGGCCAGGAGTTCGGCGAGCCGGTCGGCGGGGTCGTCGGCCCAGTCCACGCGCAGGTCGGTCACCCGCCAGTCCACGTCCGCGACGACCGCGAGGCCCGCGGAGTGCACCGGGCCCTCCTCGCCACCGGCCGCGACGGCCGCCTTCAGGGCGATGACCAGCCGCTCCTCCAGCTCTCCCGTGGCGGCGGAGTACGCGTCGAGGAGGACGCCGGGGATGTGCTCGCCGCACAGCATGTTGCCGGCCGCCACCGCGCCCTCGGCGGTGGCCGAGGCGTACCTGCCCAGGGTGTGCGAACCGCTGTGGGCGAACCCGGGCCCGGAGCGGCCCACCACGGTCAGCTGACGGTAGGCGATGGACTTCGCGTTGCGCGCCGCGCCGGTGACATCGGCCAGGGCACGTTCCGCGTCGCCGTGTTCCGCCAGCCCCTCCAGCAGGCTGGTGCCGAGCGTGGGGTCGGTGATGTTCTGCGAGGCCGCCGCGCCGACCCCGGGCCGCAGATGGGCGACCCGGGCGGCGACCGCGGGGCTGGACGAGCTGGCCACGATGGCGAACCGCTCGCCGTCGCGGACCACCAGGGAGAACGTCATGCCCGCACCTCCTCGGGGATCACGGCGACGGCGTCGATCTCGCACAGCCACTCCGGACGGGCCAGTGCCGAGACCACCAGACCGGTGGAGATCGGGTGGACGCCCTTGGTCCAGCGGCCCACGGTGCGGTACACCGCCTCGCGGTAGCGCGGGTCGATCAGATAGATGGTCAGCTTGACCAGGTGCTCCATCCGGCTGCCCGCCTCTTCGAGCAGCATCGCGATGTTCGCCATGGCCTGTTCGGCCTGCGCCCCGGCGTCGCCGATGCCCACCGACTCGCTGGTGTCGAGGTCCTGGCCGATCTGGCCCCGGACGTACACGGTGTTCCCGGCGACGACGGCCTGACAGAGGTCGTTGTCGAGGTTCTGCTCGGGATAGGTGTCGCGGGTGTTGAACGGGCGGATCCGGGTGTGCCCGCCGGCGACGATCGGGGCCTTGACGGCCGGGCCGGCCTTCGCCCGGCGGCCCTCGCTCGTGGAGGTCATCGTCTGCTCCTCAGTTCTTCCAGGCGGCCGGCGTGGCGCCGGGCCGGTCGGTGGTGCCGTACGCGAGGTAGCCCCGCTGGGTCGCGATGTGGTCGGCGACGTACCGGGCGTCGTGCCAGACCCCCCAGATGAAGCTCGAGCCGCGGCGGGACAGCCAGGGCAGGCCCAGGAAGTAGACGCCGGGCTCGGACGACACACCGCGCCGCTGGTCCGGCCTGCCGTGCTCGTCGAACGCGTCGACCTCGAGCCAGCTGTAGTCGGTGGCGAAGCCCGTCGCCCAGACGATCGAGGTGACCCCGGCCCCGGCCAGGTCCAGCTCCGGCCTGGGGTCGGCCACGCCCGCCGGGTCCGGCCCGAGGACGTGGGCCTCCGGCTCCTCGGGGAGGTCGAGCCCATTGCGCTCGACGTACTCGTCGGCCGCCCGGAGGAGTTCGAGGTACTTGGCGTCGCCGAGCGCGATGTTCGTGGCGAGATCCGGCGCGAAGCGCAGCACGCCGTCGTCGTAGGACGTGGTCAGACCGACCAGCTCGATGCCGTCGGCGGCCAGGGCGCGGAAGTCCACGGTGTGGCCGCCACGCGCGCCACTGACCGCGATGGTGACGTGTTCGGCACCCTGCGGAGGCGTCTCCGCGTCCCAGCGCCCGAGCACACCGAGCCACCAGCAGAAGTCACGTCCGCGGTACTCGCGGGCGGGGCGGTCGTGCGGGCCGACGGAGAGGAGGACCCGGCGACCGGACCGGCGCAGCTCATCGGCGATCTGCACCCCCGAGGACCCGGCCCCGACCACCAGGACCGCGCCCTCGGGGAGCTGCCCCGGGTTGCGGTAGCCGCTGGAGTGGATCTGCACGGGGACGGCGCCGTCCGGGACGATGGGCGGGATCACCGGCCGCTGGAACGGCCCGGTCGCGGCCACGACGAAGCGCGCGTCGATGGAGCCCTCCGAGGTCTCGACCCGGAAGCCGGGCCGGCCGGGGAGTCCGCGCACCGAGGTCACCTCGACACCGCACCGGATCGGGGCACCGATCTTCTCGGCGTAGGTGACGAAGTAGTCCGCGATCTGGTCCTTCGAGGCGAAGGCATCGGGGTGGACGCCGGGGTCGACGTCGGAGAACTCCAGCCCCGGGAACCGGTCGTGCCACGCGGGCCCGTTCGCCACCAGGGAATCCCACCGCTCCGACCGCCACCGCTCGGCGATACGGTGCCGCTCCAGCACGATGTGCGGCACCCCGTGGGCTCCCAGGTGCTCGCTCATCGCCACACCGGCCTGGCCCGCCCCGACGACGACTACTTCGGTCTCTTCACTCAACGTTCAGCCTCCACTCAGGCGGTGGTCCATCCCGGTGTCGCGTTGACCGGGCCACCGCACGAGGGATCCTTGGACATGCCCGCAGTTCTGTCCAACAGATGTTTCCGTGGTAGGCGATCTGATTTATAGATTCAGCAATCCCCGTAGTGCGTGGGCACCAGGACACGCGCATGGCTGGTCCGGGCGCACCAAGGGAAGACGGCGGCGACGGACGATGCCCGGCGGGGCGCCGGAAGGAAGGGTTGGAGGCGCGTGAATCTCGCGCGTTCCCCTTGCCCACCGGCGTCTGGAGTGATCAACAGGTGGCGACATCCGAAGTTGTGGTTCCCCCGGTCCGTATCGGGAGGCTGTCGATCGGTGCCCTCGGCATCTTGGCGCTCGCCCTCGGCACCCTGCAGACAGTGGTGGATCCGGCGCTCCCGCTGCTCCAACGTGAGCTGGGAGTCAGCTCCGGCGAAGGGGCGCTGGTCTCCAACGCGGTGCTCATCACCGGCGCCGCCGTCGCGCCCGTCGCGGGCAAACTCGGCGACCGCTACGGCGGGAAGCGGGTGCTGGTCCGGCTGATGGCCGTGGTCTCGGCCGGTGGTCTGCTGGCCGGCCTGGCCCCGAATCTGCCGGTGTTGTTGCTCGGTCAGGTATTGCAGGGCGCCATGGTGGGGGCGCTGCCCCTTTCCTTCCTCCTGGTGCGCAAACACCTCCCGGCGGGAGAGTCACAGCTCGGGATGGGGCTGGTCATGGCGCTGTTCACGGGCGGCGGCATGGTGGGAACGCTGACCGCCGGGCCGATCGCGGAAGGACTTTCCTGGCACTGGATGTTCGCGCTGCCGACGATCGTGATCATCGCGATGACGTTGGTCGTGGCCCGGTTGATGCCGCATGATCCGCCGATCGAATCGGAGTACAGGTTCGACTGGCCGGGCGTGGTTCTGCTGAGCGGCACGCTGCTCGCGTTCATGCTCGGGCTCGTGAGGGTGACGGGCGACGAGGGCCTGCCGCCACTCGCGATCGGGGCCCTCGCGGTGGTCGTGGCCGCCCTCGCGACCGGATGGGTCGTCGTCGAGCGCCGGGCCGCCTCGCCGATGGTCGATCTCCGCATGCTGGCGAAGCCCGCGATGTGGCATGCGTGCATGCTCACCATCGTCATCACCACCAGCTTCGGGATGGTGAGCTTTCTGCTCCCACAGCTGTTCGGGGTACCGGGCGACGGGTACGGCTTCGGAGCCGACACCACCGACATTGGACTGTTCCTGCTCCCCGGCGCCATCGCCGGGGCGGTGAGCGACTCGGTCGGCGGGATCACGGCGCGGCGATTCGGTCTGCGTGCCGTGGTCAGCGTGGGCGCCGTCGTCACCGCGGCCACGATGATCGCCCTGGTGTCGCTGCACACCGCGGAATGGCAGCTCGTCCTCGCGAAGGCGCTGGCCGCGATGGCCGCGGGCGCCGCTACCACGGCGTTGCTCACCAGCGCCGCCGGCGCCGTCGAGACCAAGGACACCGGCATCGCCACCAGCGTGCTCGTGGTGACACGCGTGGTCGGCATCGCCCTGGGCGTCCAGATCGCCGCCGCGATCCTCGACGCCGCGGCCGACCCGACGACGGGCCTGCCTGCCGAATCGTCCTTCGTCACCGGTTTCGTCGTCGCCGGCCTCGTCGCCGCGCTGTCACTGCTCGTCGTCCGTATCACGAAGAAAAAGGGAGCCCAGGCATGACATCCACCGGTCTGTCGATGGACGTGCGTACCACCGCGAAGCGCACGGTCCTGATCTCCGGGGCCAGCATCTCCGGACCCGCCCTCGCGTACTGGCTGCACCGGGCCGGATTCGCGGTCACGGTGGTGGAGAAGGCGAGCGCGCCGCGCGACGGTGGCTACCCGATCGACATCCGCGGTACGGCGATCGAGGTGGTCCGGCGGATGGGGATACTGCCGCGACTGCGGGACGCGCACATCGACTCGCGTCACGCCACTTTCCTCGACGCCGACGGCGGTGAAGTGGCCTCGGTCGGCGCGGCCGCCGTCGCCGGCAGCGTCGAGGGACAGGACCTCGAGGTGCGTCGTGGGGATCTGACCGCGACTCTCCACGGAAAAGTCCGCGACGACGTGGAATTCCTCTTCGGCGACTCCATCGGCACCCTCGACCAGTCCTCCGGACAAGGGGTCGACATCACTTTCCGCAGTGGGCGACAGCGCACGTTCGACCTGGTGGTCGGCGCCGACGGTATGCACTCACATACCCGGGAGTCCGTGTTCGGCCCCGAGGAACGGTTCCACCGCTACCTCGGCTACTGCTTCGCCATCTTCACCATGCCGAACACCTTCGGGCTCTCCCGCGAACTCATGATGTGGAACACCCCCGGGAGAGCCGCGGCCCTCTACGCGGTCGGGGGCGACGACGAGCTGCACGCCTTCCTGAACTTCCACCAGCCGGAACCGCCGTTCGGCGCCCTCCGCAACCCCGACGCCCAGCGGGACCTGGTCGCCACGGTCTTCGCGGACGCGGGATGGGAGGTTCCCGGCATGGTCAACGCCATGCGCGAGGCGGATGACCTGTTCTTCGACACGGCCGGTCAGATCCGCATGCCCCACTGGTCCAACGGCCGCGTCGCGCTCGTCGGCGACGCCGCGTACGCACCCTCGTTCCTCACCGGACAAGGCTCGAGCCTCGCCCTGGTCGGTGCCTACATGCTGGCCAACGCCCTGGCCACGAACCGGGACCACACCGCGGCCCTCGCCGCCTACGAACGCGACGTTCGCGAGTTCGTGGCCATGAACCAGGCACTGGTCGACAACGGTGCGGCCACGCTCTTCCCCACCACGGCGCGGGCCCTGGAGCAACGCAACACCATGCTGCGCGGCCTCGTCACCATGCCCTCCGCACCGGCCCGACCGGCCCACTCGGCCCTTACGCTGCCCGAATTCGCCGCCATGCCGTGACCTGACGGAGTCCGTTCGGAGAGACGGCGGCACCGCGCTAGGGCCTGTCTGGGGTTGTGATCTGGATCAGGGAGCGGGGCGTGGTGCGTGCGATCGCAAGGCGCCGGAAGGCCCTCGTAGCGGAGCTACTAGGGCGTTTCGGCAACGCCGCGAGCGTACGTGCCACGCCCCGCGAGCCCAGATCACAACCCCAGACAGGCCCTAACTGGAGGCGGTGCCGCCGTCGGGTGCGGCGGCCTGGACCAGGCCCGTCCGGTAGGCGATGACGACGAGTTGCGCCCGGTCGCGGGCCTGCAGCTTCGTCATGGCGCGCTGGACGTGGGCGCGGACGGTGAAGGGGCTGAGGAACATCCGCTCGGCGATCTCCTGGTTGGACAGGCCGGTCGCGACCAGGGCCACCATCTCGCGTTCGCGCGGGGTGAGCACGGCGAGCTGTTCGGGGTGGTGCCGCGGCGCGTCGTCCGGTGTGGCCAGGAAACGGGCGACCAGGGAGCGGGTCGCGGCGGGGGACAGCAGAGTCTCGCCCTCGGCGATCGTACGGACGGCGTGCAGCAGGTCCTCGGCCCCGATGCCCTTGCCGATGAAGCCGCCGGCCCCCGCGCGCAGCGCCTGAGCGACGTACTCGTCGGTCTCGTACGTGGTGAGGATCAGGATGCGGCTGGCCCGCAGTTCGGGGTCCGCGCAGATCTCCGACGTGGCGGTGAGACCGTCCACCCCGGGCATCCGGATGTCCATGATCACCACGTCCGGGAGCAACTCCCGGGTGAGTCTCACCGCCTCCCTGCCGTCGGCCGCCTCACCGACCACGGTGATGTCGTCGGCACTGTCGAGAAGCAGCCGGAAGGCCCCGCGCAGCAGGGCCTGGTCGTCTGCGAGCAGCACGCGGAGCGTCATGGCGCGTCCCCCGCCTCTCCGTCGTCCGTCCGTACGTCGCCCGCCTTTCCGTCGTCCGTCCGTACGTCGCCCACCCGTACCTCGCCCGTCGGTACGTCGTCCGTCCGTACGTCGCCTGTCGATCCGTCGGCCATTCGCCCCTCGATGGTTGTCACTCCGTCAGTCCTCCGTGCCGTGTCCTTGGCGGGCGGGAGGGGCAGCCGGGTGGAGACGAGGAAGCCCCCCTCCGGGCGCCTGCCCGCGGAGAGGTGCCCGCCGACCGCGGTGGCACGTTCGCGCATCCCGATCAGACCGTAACCGGGCGGACGGTCCGTCAGCGCGGACGCGGTCGGTGCGGTGGACGCGGTCCGCGCCGTACGGGTGCCCCGTCCGTCGTCGGCGACGGTGATGGTCACGTGGTCGCGCGTCCAGGCGAGGCGCACCCGGGCGCTACCGGTACCTGCGTGCTTGGTCACGTTGGTCAGGGCCTCCTGGACGATGCGGTAGGCGGTGAGGTCCACGCCCGGCGGCAGCGGCCTGGCCGTGCCCTCCTGGTGCACCGAAACCTCCAGACCCGCGCGGTGGAAGGACTCGAGGAGCGTGGGGAGCCGGGACAGCCCGGGGGCCGGATCGGCGGGCACGTCCGCCTCCCCGGACTGACGCAACAGGCCGACCGTGGCCCGCAGTTCGTCGAGCGCGTCGCCGGTGGTCTCGACGAGTTCGTTCAGGCTCTTGCGGGTCTGCTCCGGGCGGGCGTCGAAGAAGTGGGCGGCGACCGTGGCCTGCGCGTTGGCCAGGGTGATCTGATGGGCCACCAGGTCATGCAGTTCCCGGGCGATGCGCACCCGTTCCTCGGCCACCCTCCGGCGCGCCTCGCTCTCCCTGGTCTTCTCGGCCCGCCGGGCCCGCTCCTCCACGGCCGCCAGGTAGGCCCGCCGGTTCTGCGCCGAGTGCCCGAGCACGCCGGCCACCAGCGGGAACGCCGCCACCGCCCCCACCCTGCTCGCGTCCTTCCACGAGAGGGCCCCGAACAAGGGGGTGGAGGCGACCAGCAGCGCAACGGAGGTGAGCGACACCGCGCTCACCGCGTGCCGTTCGGTGCGCGCGGTGAGCGAGTAGGCGGTGATCACGGCGGGGGCCACGACGAGCGGGCTCAGCAACAGGCCCAGGAACGGCACCAGCACGCCGGCCGCGGTCGTGGCCGCCATGGCGGCCAGGGGCGCCCGGTGCCGCACCGGCAGCACGGCACAGGACACCACGGCGATGAGATAGGCGGCGGCAGGCGGCCATGACAGCGTGCGGCCGTCCTCCCGCACCACGCCGCCGAGCAGACAGAGCGCGAACGCCGTCGCCGTGATCGCTCCCTCCCGCCACCACGTGCCGCGTGGTCGCGGGCCGCCGCCACCCGTGTTCGTCATGGCCGGCTCAGCGCCGGTCCTGGCCGACGAGGAACCGCGGTACCGCCGCGTCCGGCACGGTCACGGAGGCCGGGACCCGCCTGCTCAATGCCTCACCCTCGATATCCACATTCGGCAGCACACGGTTCAGGATACGAGGCAGCCACCAGGCCCGGTGGCCGAGCAGTGCCAGGACCGCGGGTGCGATCGCCATCCGGACCACGAAGGCGTCGAACGCGACGGCGGCGGCCAGGCCGACGCCCATCGTCTGGATGGTCGGGCTGCTCATCCCGATGAATCCGGCGAACACGCTGATCATGATGATCGCCGCCGCGGCCACCACGCGTCCGCTGTGCCGGAAGCCGCTCACGATCGCCTCGCCGGGCGACGCGCCATGGACGTGGGCCTCCCGTACCCGGGTGAAGAGGAAGACCTCGTAGTCCATGGCGAGGCCGAACACTATGCCGATGATGAGAATCGGCATCAGCGACATGACCGGCCCGGTCTGCTCGATGCCGATCAGGTCCGCCGCCCAGCCCCACTGGAAGACGGCGACGAGGACGCCGAAGGCGGCACCCACCGACAGCAGGAAGCCCAGCGCTGCCTTGACCGGGACCAGGACCGAGCGGAAGACCACCATCAGCAGGAGCACCGCCAGGCCGATGACCACGGTCAGATAGGGGATGAGGGCGTCCGACATGGCTTCGGAGATGTCGATGTTCATCGCGGTGGTGCCGGTCACCAGGATGGTGGCGCCCGTGTCGGCCTCGACGCCGGAGACCGCGCCCCGGATCGCGTGCACCAGGTCCTTGGTCTCGCCGCTGTTCGGCGCGGTCCGCGGGACGGCGGTGAGGACGGCCGTGTCCTTGGTGCGGCTGAGCACCGGATCACCGACCGACGCGACCCCGTCCACTCCGCGTACGGTCTTGACGACCAGGTTCGTGGCGGCCCGGGTGTCCCCGGACTTCGACGCGTCCACGACCACGGTCAACGGGCCGTTGAAGCCGGGGCCGAAGCCTTCCGACAGCAGGTCGTAGGCGCGGCGCTGAGTGGTCTCCACCGACTTGGACTCGTCTCCGGGCAGCCCGAGTTCGAGGCTCAGCGCCGGTAGGGCGACGGCGCCGAGACCGAGTCCGGCGATCATCAGCACGGCCACCGGCCGGTGCAGCACGAACCGCGCCCAGCGGGTGCCGAGCCCGGACCGGCCGGCCGCGGTGGGCACCGGGTGCGGGCGCTCGCCTCCCGACCGGCGGTTCGAGGGTGCCTTGCGGACGGCGCGGGACAGTACCTTGTTGCCGAAGAAGCCGAACAGCGCGGGGACCAGGGTCAGCGCGACGAGTACGGCGAGGGCCACGGCGCCCGCGCCGCCCATGCCCATCTTGGTGAGTTCGGGGATTCCGACGACCCCAAGACCGACCAGGGCGATGAAGACGGTCGCACCGGCGAAGACGACGGCGGACCCGGCCGTGCCCACCGCCCGGCCGGCGGCCTCCTCCGGCTCGCTGCCCCGGGCGCGCTCGTCGCGGAAGCGGGAGGTGATGAAGAGCGCGTAGTCGATGCCGACCGCCAGCCCCAGCATCAGCGCCAGGATCGCCACGGTGGACGTCAGGCCCAGCGGCACGGCCAGCGCGGAGACCAGGCCGAAGGCGATGGCCACGCCCACGAAGGCGGTCAGCAGCGACAGTCCGGCCGCGACCAGCGACCCGAGGGCGAGGACCAGCACCACGGCCGCCACCGCCACGCCGATGATCTCCGTCGTACCGCCCGGTTCCTCCTCCGCGTCCAGGGCCGAGCCGCCGATCTCCACGGTCAGCCCCGCGTCCCGGGCCTGGTCCGCGGCGTCCTCGAGGGCGCTCTTCGTCCGCTCGGTCAGGTCGACGGCGCCCGCGGTGTAGGTGATCGTGGAGTAGGCGATGGTGCCGTCCTCGCTGACGGCGCCGGTCTCATAGGGGTCGGTGGTCGACGCGACCTGTTCGCCCGCGTCCAGCGAGCCGAGCGTGTCCTCGACGGCCGCCTTGTGCTCCCTGGCCGTCACCCGCTGCCCGTCCGGGGCCCGGAACACCAAACGGGCCTCGGCGCCCTGGGAGTTGCTCTGCGGAAAGCGCTCGTCCAGCAGGTCGAACGCCTTCTGCGACTCGGTGCCGGGCATGGAGAGGTCCTCTTCCTTCCCCTCCGGCGCCATGGCCGCGGCGGCGACGGCCAGCAGCAGGACGCCCAGCCACAGACCACCCACGAGCCGGCGCCGCCGGAAGGCCCACCGTCCGATCCGGTAAAGAAATGTCGCCACCTGTTGATCACTCCAGACACCGCTAGGCAAGGGGAAACGCGCGCGATTCACGCGCCTCCAACACTTCCTTCCGGTGCCGCGCCGGGCATCGTCTCCCGCCGCCGTCTTCGTCTGGTGCGCCCGGACCAGCCACTCATATGTCCCTGGTGCCTACGCACTACAGGCCGGCTCGGGCCGGGGCGGGGCTCGACCTGTGAGGAGTTCGGTGACCTGGGCCGCGGCCGGACCCCACCGGCGCTCCTCAGACCATCAACCGGCCGGGCAAACATCGCGCGGGACTAGATCATCTTATCGAGTTAACGTCAACGGCTTCTCCGGGCCGACCGGGGACATCAGCCGCTAGTGTTCCCGAAGATCTGGAGGGATTCCTGCACGTTCCCCCTCCCTTCCTCTTTCCCGGTGACACGCGCGCCAGCCACCTCCCCTATGAAAGAGAGCCCGCCCGATGACAGTTGACACCGGCCCGGAAGCACATCGCCGTACTTGCCGACGGAGATCTGCCTGACGCGGCCGTGGCGGACAGCAGTCACCGCCTACTGCTCCGCCGCTGTCCTGGTGCCGGGCGCGCTCGGCGTGTTGAGGAACGTGCAGACCGCCCGCGGCCACGACTGCAGGACCGGCTCGGGCCGTCCAGGCACGCCCACGGCCCGGGACAGCCGCCCAACCCACCTCCGGGACAGCCACCGCAACCCACCTCCGGGACAGCCATCCGCCCCCTCCGGGACGACCACCCACCCCACCGAGGAGCCACGCATGCCCGCCCCTGAGCCCTCCCCTCCGCGATCGAGCCTGCCTGCGGCCGCTTCCCGCTCCGGGGCGAACGTCCTCGCCGAAGCCGCCGCCCGCGCCCACGACATCAAGGCCGCCACCGGTGCCCGCCCCCCTGCGCCTTCCTCGCCCGCCCCGCCTCCCGTAGACGTCCTTCCCGCCGACCTCCCCACCGCCGAGGCGGGGACACCCGGCGCCGACGTGGACCGGATCCTGCGTGGTCCGAGCGGCCTCGGCACGGCGGGCCTGCACCTGGCCCGGCGCGAGGAGCCGCCAACGCCGTCGGCACCGCCGGCGGTTCCGGCGGAGGGCACCCCGGTCCCGGGCCTCTACCACCACCCCGTGCCGGAGCCCGACCCGGTACGGGTGGAGGAGGTCAGCCGCCGGATCAAGGCCTGGGCTCTGGACGAGGTGGACCTGTATCCCGACGAGTGGGAGGAGCAGTTCGACGGCTTCTCCGTGGGGCGTTACATGGTCGCCTGCCATCCGGACGCTCCCACCGTCGACCACCTGATGCTCGCCACCCGCCTGATGGTGGCCGAGAACGCGGTGGACGACTGCTACTGCGAGGACCACGGAGGCTCGCCCATCGGCCTCGGCGGACGCCTTCTGCTGGCGCACACCGCCCTTGACGCCCTGCACACGACGCGGGAGTACCAGCCGCGATGGGCCGAGTCGCTCCACTCGGACGCGCCCCGACGCGCCTACCGCTCCGCCATGGAGTACTTCGTACGAGCGGCCGGTGCCTCCCAGGCCGACCGGTACCGGCACGACATGGCCCGTCTGCACATGGGGTACCTCGCCGAGGCCGCCTGGGCCCAGACGGACCACGTCCCCGAGGTGTGGGAGTACCTGGCGATGCGCCAGTTCAACAACTTCCGCCCCTGCCCCACCATCACCGACACCGTCGGCGGCTATGAACTACCGGCCGATCTGCACGCCCAGCCCGCCATGCAGCGGGTCATCGCGCTCGCCGGAAACGCCACCACCATCGTGAACGACCTGTACTCGTACACCAAGGAACTCGCCGGTCCGGGCAGACACCTGAACCTGCCCGTGGTGATCGCCGAACGTGAGGGCCTCTCCGACCGCGACGCCTATCTGAAGGCGGTCGAGGTGCACAACGACCTCATGCACGACTTCGAGGCCGAAGCCGCGGCCGCGGCCGTCGCCTTCCCCATCCCGACCGTGCAGCGCTTTCTCCGTGGCGTGGCCGCGTGGGTCGACGGCAACCACTACTGGCACCAGACCAACACCTTCCGCTACAGCCTGCCCGATTTCTGGTAAAAAGATTGGAACCCTCTGTGACCAGCACTGACCTCAGCGCCGACGTCGCCGCCGACTCCTCCAGCGCCTCCATGTTCATCCCCGCCCCGGCGACCCCCTACCAGGGCGACATCGCCCGCTACTGGGACCGCGAGGCCAGGCCCGTGAACCTGCGTCTCGGCGATGTCGACGGCCTTTACCACCACCACTACGGCATCGGGGAGGTCGACCGCGCCGCCCTCGGCGACGCCGACGACAGCGCATACGAGAAGAAGTTGATCGCCGAGCTCCACCGCCTGGAGTCGGCCCAGGCCGAACTCCTCCTGGACCACCTCGGCCCCATTGAACGTGATGACACACTCGTCGACGCCGGCTGCGGCCGCGGCGGCTCGATGGTCATGGCCCACCAGCGCTTCGGGTGCCGGGTCGAGGGCGTCACCCTGTCGGCCAAGCAAGCCGACTTCGCCAACCGGCGGGCCCACGAACTCGGCGTCGAGGACCACGTCCACGCCCGCGTGTGCAACATGCTCGGTACGCCCTTCGAGACCGGGCGGGTCGCGGCCTCGTGGAACAACGAGTCAACGATGTACGTCGACCTGGAAGACCTCTTCGCCGAGCACTCCCGCATCCTCGCGATCGGCGGCCGCTATGTGACCATCACCGGCTGCTGGAACCCGCGTTACGGCCAGCCCTCGAAGTATGTCTCCCAGATCAACGCACATTTCGAGTGCAACATCCACTCCCGCCGGGAATACCTGCGCGCCATGGCCGACAACCGCCTCGTGCCGCAGGCGGTCATCGACCTGACCCCCGCGACCCTGCCCTACTGGAAGCTGCGGGCCACGTCCTCCCTGGTCACAGGGATTGAGAAGGCGTTCATCAACTCCTACGAGGACGGTTCCTTCCAGTACCTGCTCATCGCGGCCGACCGCGTCTGATCGTCGGCCTCCGTCCCGCGGGCGGGGGCATGGGTCCAGCGGGCGCCCATGTTCCCGCCCGGGGCGCGGTCAGCCGCTGGAGCCGCGGACCACGAGCTCGGGTTTGAGGACGACGTCATCGCTGCCGTCGTCGAGGAGGGCGAGGGAGGCCTCGACCATGCGCTCGGCGGTCGAGCCCAGGGTGGTGAGGCCCGGCGCGGCGGTGTCGGAGATGTACGTGCCGTCGAAGCTCGTGATCGCGTACTCGGCGGGCACGCGTTTACCGGCGTGCTGAAGCGCCGTCAGCAGGCCGAGTGCGACCGTGTCGGCGGTGCAGATGATCGCGTCTGTGTCGCCGGGGTTCGCGAGCAGGAGCTTCGCCGCGTCGGTGCCGCTCGCCACGGTGAAGTTCGGCATTTCCAGAACCCGGTCGTCCGGCCCGGCGAGCGCGCGGAACGCGGCGGTGCGCTCGATGCTCGACGAGGAGTCTTCCTGGGCGTCGACCATCAGGATGCTGCGGCGGCCCCGCGCCCGCAGGTGCTCCACGAGCAGGCGGACCCCCGCCGCGTTGTCGAGCCGTACCGAGGGCGCTTCGACGCCTCGTGCGCGGCGGTCGACCTGCACGACGCGGTTGGAGCGCGCGAGCTCCGTGATCGCCGCGCCGCTGCGCTCGAACGCCGCGGGCACCACGAGCACCGCGTCCACCAGCACCCGGTCCATGGCGCCGAGCTGGCGCTCCTCGCTCTCCGGGCTCTCGCCCGTGTCGATCGTCACCAGCCGCTTGCCCTGAAGATCCAGGCGGCGTGAATACGCCGACACCAGCTCCGCGAAGTACGCGTTCGCGATCGCCGGAACGACGAGCGCCAAGGAATCCGTCGACTGAATCCGCAGCGCCCGCGCCGCCGCGTTCACCCGGTAGCCCAGTTCATCGCATGCGTTCCGCACCCGCAGCGCCAGCTCCGGATCGACATTGCGCTGAACGCCGGACAGCACACGGCTCGCCGTCGGCACCGAGACCCCCGCGCGCAGCGCCACGTCCTTCAAGCCTATGCGCGAGCCCATCCTGATCTCCCCTGATTTCCGCCCGGCGATGCTATCAGGACGGTCTCGACGACCCATTGACGCGGCAGGGGTCGACGTGCTTTGGTTCGGAAATGGTTTTCCCGGCGGTGAGAGTACCTTACGACAGCGGCTTAGCGGTCCACCCCGCCGCTTAGGGGTCCTTGCACTATGCCCGCCCGGGTCGCTCATAGTGCAAGGACCCCTTAGCGCCACGCCTCACCGCCGTACACGCCTCCCACCGCGGGCGCGACGGCGGTCACCGCGCGGGGCGCACCGCACACGCCACACCTCTCACGCGGAGCCGCGTCATCCCCGGACGCGGCCGACGCACCCCCGAACACGAACCCATGACTTCCCCGAGCTCGAAGCTCGACCATCCGCTCCTCCCCCACACCGCCACACACCGAAAGGCGCCCTTCCATGAGCAGTGAGGCTCAGCAAGGTCGTAGAGGCACGACCGTCGAATCGAACGGCGTCAATCCCGTTCCCGATGCCGAACGGCGCGGGAAGCCGCAGGGCCTGTTCGCTGTGTGGTTCGCCTGGAACATCTCGATCCTCGGCATCAGCTACGGCATCTTCGTCTTCGGCCTCGGCCTGAACGTCTGGCAGACGATCGTCGCCGGGACCGTCGGCTACCTCATATCGGCCACCCTCGTCGGCATCCTCGCGGTCGGCGGGCCCCGCACGGGACTGCCGACCCTCGCCCAGACGCGGTTCGCGTTCGGCATGAAGGGCAACAGGATCCCCGCGTTCTTCGCCTACCTGTCCAATATGGGCTGGAAGGTGACGATCATCACCCTTGCCTCGACCACCGGTGCGAACCTGTTCGCGAAGCTGTGGCCGTCGGTGTTCGCCGACACGGACGGATCGAGCGCCACATCCACGATCGTGCTGTGGTTCGTGCTGGTGCTCGCCCTGACGATGGCGGTCTCCGTCCTCGGCCACGAGCTCATCATGAAGGTCGAGGTCTGGATCTCGTGGGTGACCGGCATCATGACGGTCGCGTTCCTCGGATTCATGGTGCCCGAGATCGCGTGGGCGCATCTCGGTGACACCCCCGCCGGCGGACCGCTGGTGTTCATCGGCGGCATCATCATGGCGATGACCCTCGTCGGCCTCGGCTTCCTCAACTACGGTGGCGACTTCGCCCGTTACCTCCCGCGCGACACCCCGGCGCGCGGCGTGATCGGCTGGACGGTCACCGGGCTCAGCCTGCCGGTCGTCATCCTCCTCGCCGTCGGCGCGCTTCTCGTCGGCGGGGATTCCAAGCTCGGCGCCGCCACGGCGTCCGATCCGATCGGGGCGCTCACCGCGCTCCTGCCGATGTGGTTCTTCGTCCCCTTCTCCATCGTGATCGTCATCTCGCTCGTTTCGGCGGCCATCACCGGCATGTACAGCTCCGGCCTCGCGCTCATGGCGGTCGGCGTGCCGCTGCGCCGCTCCGTGACGACCGCGATCAACGCGATCATCATCGCGGCGGGCGCCTTCTACCTGCTGTTCATCTCCACCTCGTTCCTCGCGACGTTCCAGTCGTTCCTGTCGCTCATCGCCGTGATGATGGGCACCATGGGCGGCATCCAGCTCGTCGACTTCATCCGGCAGCGCCGCATGGGCTGGAACACCGGCATGGCGAACCCGCGCGGCTACGGCGGCCGCGACGGGCGCTGGACGGCGATCCTGAGTCTGATCACCGGAACCGTCGTCGGCCTCGGCCTCGTGACCAGCTCCGACCCGAACTTCGCGAAGATCACGGGATTCCTCCTCACCGAGCAGGGCCGCACCGGCGTGTTCGGGTCGAGCGGGCTCGGCATCGTCATCGCCCTGGTACTCGGCGCCGCGCTCTACGCGATCCTCACGTTCGGACTCGGGCTGGACCCGAAGCCCGACTACTCGCTCGTGACCGGCGGAGACGCCGCTCGCGAGGACGGCGGGCCCGAGGCTCCGGCCCCCGACGCGGCCGACAGGAACACGGTCGGCGGGAACACGGCCGACAGCAGCGCGGTCGGCGGGAACGCTGCCCGCAGGAACACGGCCGACTTCACCGAACGCTGACCGACCCGTGGCGGCGAGACCCTCGCGCGTCTCGCCGCCGCTCGAGGAGCTGACCCCTTGTCCGCCTTGCCCGCTTTGCCCGCCTCGTCCGCGCAGGAGACCGCGCTGTGCCGATTCCGGAACCCGGATCCATGGCATGCGCCCGCCGCCTACTGGTTCTGGCACCGGCTGCCCGACGAGGACACGATCCGCGCCCAGGTGCGGCAGATGCACGACGCCGGGATCCGGAGCTTCCAGGTACAGGCGCGGTTGTCGTACCCGATCGAGGGCTACCTGGACGACGACTACCTCGCCGCGTGCCGTGCGGCCGTCGCGACGGCCGCCGAGCTCGGCATGGTGGTCGGCATCTATGACGACTACAACTGGCAGACCGGCCACGCGGCGGGCCGGGCCGTGACCGGCCACGACGAGCTGCGCGAACGGCATCTGTTCTGGGTGCGGATCCCGGCGGGCGCGAGCGAGGGCTCGCTCAGCGGCATCCGCTCGGCGACGGAGAACCTCGGCCCGGCCGCGATGGACTGGCACTACGAGGGCGGCGTCGTCGCCTGGGCCGACTGGCGGGTCGAGTACGCGCTCGTCGTCGAAGCCACGGAGGCCGTGGAAGACACGGAGGCCGTGGAAGCCGCAGACACCACAGGAGCCGTGGAAGGGGAGCGCGGCGGCACGGCCGCCGAGCGGCCCGAGCTGGTCGGCCACGTGGACGGCGCCGCCGACAGGTGCCGTGTCCGCCTCGTCGAGTCCGTGCCCGACGGCGCGGAGGCGATCGTGTTCGTCTCCGCCCGCTGCGCGACCTCCCGGCTCGTGAACCCCGTCGACCCGGTCGCGGTCGATCGCTTCATCGAGGCGGGCTACCAGCCCTTCGCCGACGCCCTGGGCGACTTCTTCGGCTCCACCGTCGCCTATATGTTCTTCGACCAGCCGCACGCCGTGTACTACGACTGGGCGGAGCGCACGGGAGACCTGCGTTCGGCGATGCCGTTCCACGAGAGCCTGGCCGTCTCGATCCGGGAGCGCTGGGGCGGGCGGACCCCCCAGGTGCTCGCCGCCGTGCTCGACGGGGACGACCCGGAGCGGCTGAGCCTCCGCGCCCAGTTCTACGAGCACTTCAGCGGCTACGCGATGGAGACGTTCCTCGGCAAGCTGCGCACCTGGAGCCACGCCCACGGCCTGCGGCAGTCCGGCCATGAAGTCCTCGGGCACGTCGGCGGCTGGGCGCTCGACACCGCGTTCGCGAACTGGGACCTGCGCGTGAACTTCGGGCTCGACCACTTCGGCGTGGACGGCTACCGCGATCTCACCGCGGTGGACGCGCAGGACGCCCTGGTGCAGCTCAGCCCCGTGTTCGGCGACTCGGTCGCCCGCCACCACGGCCGCGGCGGGACGATGGTCGAGCAGTACTTCGTCACCCCGCCCGAAGGCGGGACCCCGTGGTCCGGCCACTGGGGGCTCACCCTGCAGGAGTTGCGCACGACGGCGATCAACCACCATCTGCAGGGCATGCGGCAGATGATCTTCCACGGCTTCTACCAGACCCACGGCCATGGAGACGATCACGAGTCGCTGCGGAATCCGCGCTTCGACTTTCCCCCGGGCATCAACTTCGAGCCGTGGTTCGCCGAACATCACGCGCGGTTCGCGCTCGAGAGCGCGCGGCTGAGCGAATTCCTCGAACCGGTGTCACCACAGTGCGATGTGGCGGTCCTGTACCCGTTGCGTACGGTGTGGACCGCGGGTCAACTCGGCGAGCAGGCGTCGGCGACGGGCGAGTGGGCCCGCGCGCTCACCGAATCCCGGGTGGGGTTCCACCTCGTGGACGAGCGCGATCTCGAGGGCGCCACCGTGGCGGAAGGCGCGGTGTGGATCGGGGACCGCCGGTACCGGGCGCTCGTGCTCCCCGCCGTGACGACGCTGCGCTCGGCCGCGTCGCTGCGCCAACTTCGCCGCCTGACCGAATCGGGCGTACGGGTGCTCGCCAGCGGCGCGACGCCCGCCGTCTACCAGGAGGGCCCACAGACCGCCGCCGAGGACTGGGCGGACCTCGCCCCCGCCGTGGAGTTGTTCCCGGCGGCCCCCGAGGAGGCGGTGCTGCGCGGGCTCGTCGCACCGCGTGAGCGGACTGAGCCGACGCCGCGCGTGCCCGAGGGCTCGGCGGTGCGCTGGCGCGGCGGCCCGGACGCGGTCGGCGGCTTCCGCTTCGCGTGCTTCGCGGAGACCGAGGGGACGGTGGAACTCCTGCTGCCCGACGGGCCCTGGCACATCGAGGAATGGGAGGCCGCCGACGGCACCGTACGCACCCTCGAAGCGGCCGGGAACCCGGTCGTGCTGCGGCTGGAGCAGAACGCGCTGCGCCTGTTGCGTGTGCGCAGGGGCGCGGAGCACGCTTCCGGTCCGGCGCACGCCACGGCGGATTCCGCGGCCGCGGCCGGTCACCGCCCCCCGGAGTGGTCGGCGCCGGAGACGCTCGAGTCCGGC
>NZ_JANIAA010000004.1 GCF_024505145.1 Streptomyces rugosispiralis
CGCCAGCTCGGAGACGACGAGCAGGACCAGGGCCGCCGCGCTCCGGTCCAGGCCCCAGGCGCGGAGAGCGGCTTCGGCGGCGCGGCGGGCGTGGGGGATCGACAGAGGGACGGGCGTAAACCTCTGCTTCCAGCCATGGAGCGGGTTTACGTCGTGACTTTCCGCGTTCATTCTCCCACTGTCAGTGCAGGCGGCTACCTTCACCAGTAACAGAGCGTCGACTGCGGCGGCCGACAACTCTGGTCGAACGCAGGTTGATTGGCGTTGAGAGTTGTTGAGGGGGTGGCCCGCGTGGCCCAGTCGAAGAAGAAGGACTCCGCTCCGCCGACCGTGCAGTACTTCGCCGCTGTCCTGCGGCTTCTGCGCGAGCGGGCGGGGTTCACCCAGGACGAGTTGGGTGCGCTGATGAACTACACCGGGTCGGCGGTGAGCGCCGTGGAGACGTGCGCGAAGCCGCCGACCGACGAGTTCATCGACGCGGCCGAGAAGGCACTGGACGCGGGCGGGTTGCTTCGTTCCGCGATCAAGTACTTGCGGCTTGAGCGCTACCCGGTGTACTTCCAGGGCTTCGTTCAGCTTGAGCAGGAGGCGGTGGCTGTCTCGTCGTACTGCACACAGGTCATCGACGGTCTGCTGCAAACCAAGGACTACGCCCGCGCGTTGCTCAAGAGCAACTACCCACCATTCGAGCCGGAGGAGCTGGAGCAGCTGGTCGAGGCCCGCATGGACCGCAAGGCGCTGCTCACCCGCAAGCCCATGGCGCTGATCCACACGATTCTCGAAGAGGCCGCACTGCGACGAAGGATCGGTGGCGCGGAGGTAATGCGGGCCCAGCTCAGGCACCTCATCGAGTGCGCCCAGCTACCGAACGTGACGATCCAGGTTATGTCGTTGACTCACGCCGAACACGCTGGCCTTCGCGGGCCGTTTACAGTACTCGAGACTGCCGACCAGACTGCCCTCGTCTACATGGAGAGCAACGGTAAAAGCACCCTCACTACCAAGCCAGAGGAAGTGGGGGAGCTGTCGCGCCGCTATGCCATGATCAGGACGCAGGCTCTCGGGCCGAAGGAATCCGTGAGCTTCATCGAGCAGTTGATGGGTGATCTATGAGCGACTTGATGTGGTTCAAAAGCAGCTACAGCGATTCCGGCGGCGGCCAGTGCATAGAGGTCGCCTACGACTGGCACAAGTCCCGCCACAGCGACGCGGGCGGCGGCGACTGCATCGAGGTCGCCACCACCCCCACGACCGTCCACATACGGGACTCCAAGAACCCCGACGGCCCCCGCCTCCACATAGCCGCCACCGCTTGGGCGGACTTCCTGGCCTTCGCCGCCCGCTGAGCCCGGCCGCTCCGGGGTGTCCGGCGGATCTTTCCCCTCCCTGCCCCGGACCGGGGTCTAGGCCGCCGACGGCGGGGCGAACGCGGCGCGGTGCGCCTCGGCGAAGGCGCGGAAGGAGCGGGGAGCGCGGCCGGTGACCCGCTCGACGGTGTCCGTCGTACGGTCCTCCGCGCCGTGCCGGATGTCCTCGTCGAGCCCGGCGAGGAGCGCGGCGAACTCCGGCGGCAGCCCCGTCGCCCTGATCCTCTTGGCCAACTCCCCGGTCTCCACCGCGATATGGCGGATCGGCCGCCCGGAGACCTCCGCCACGATGCGCGCCGCCGCTGGGTAACCGAGCGCCTCCGGGCCGGTGATGACGTGGGCCGTGTTGTGCGGACGGTCGTCCAGCAGGGCCCGGGTGGCGACGGCGGCGATGTCCGTCGCGTCGACGAAGGCCACCCTGCCGTCCCCGGTGGCGGTGACGATCTCGCCGTCGCCCCGGATGGCCTGGGCCACCGGATGGTCACCGGTGAAGTTCTGCATGAACCACGAGGGCCGCAGCACCGCCCACTCGGGCACGGTCCGCCGCACCAGCGAATGCAGCGCGCCGAGGCCGGTGTCCGCCTCGTCGACCGCGGACGAGCTCAGCAGCACCACCCGCCGTACGCCCCGGGCGACCGCCCCCTTCAGGAACGGCTCGACCACGGGCAGTGGCTCGGCCACCCCCAGGGGCGGGACGAGATAGAGCCGGTCCACGCCGCGCAGCGCCGCCTCGTGGCTGTCGGGGTCGTGCCAGTCGAACCGTACGGCGTCGGCCACGCCCGCCGCGGCCGCGGCCTCGGGCCGCCGGGTGGCGGCCGGCGCCCGCGCGCCCTCCGCGCGCACCATCCGCAGCACCTTGGAGCCGGTGTTCCCGGTGGCGCCGAGGACCAGGACGGTGGGTTCAGCCATGGGTCCGGCCCTCCTCGGAACCGAAGCTCATCTCGTCGAGCATCAGCGGATTCCAGTAGTCACGGTACGAGGCGATCTCGCCGTCCCGGACGGTGATGACGGCGACGTAATCGGGGTGGAGCGGGCGGCCGGTTCCGACGGCCACGGCGTCCATCGAGAACTCCACGATCAGCACGCCGGGGTCCTCGGTGAGATGGACGACCTCATGCGCGACGGCGCGCAGATCGACGTGGTCGGTGTAGTCCCGCACGTATTCGCGCACGGCCTCACGCCCCTCCAGTCGGCGCGGCCGGCCGGGCGGGGCGAAGGGGAACTCCATGGTGCCGTCGACGGCCCACAGATCCGCGAATCCCATCATGTCGTGGCCGAGCAGCAGCTCCTTCGCCCGCTCGAACACCTTGACGCGGTCGTCCATGACGTACCTCTCCTCCATCAGCGGTAATCGACAGGACGGTACGGTGCCGTCCCGTCCACCCAGCATAGGACGAGACGGTACCGTCCCGTCCATCTGTTAACCTCGGGGTCATGTCGGAGCCCACCCGGCGCCCGCCGAGCGGCGCCGCCACCCTGCGCGCGGACAAGACCGCGGCCATCTCCGAAGCCGTCCTCGACGAGCTCGCCGAGCAGGGCTACGGCCGGTTGTCGATGGAGGCGGTGGCCAAACGGGCCGGGGTGGGCAAGAGCGCCCTGTACCGGCGGTGGCCCTCGAAACAGCGGATGGTCATCGCGGTCGTGTCCGAGCTGAGCGTCGCCCTGGTCGAGCTGCCCGACGCCGGATCCCTGCGCGGCGATGTGCTGGCCGGGCTGCGCGCGGTGGCCGACTGGCTGACCCATCCGCGGTTCTCCCGCATCCTGCCGGACCTGATCGCCGAGGCACAGCGCGACGAGGAGCTGAGCCAGGCGCTGGCCCGCTGCGTCGGCGAGCCGCGGCGCGCCCGGATGGCCGATGCGCTGGACCGGGCGGTCGAGCGCGGTGAGCTGTCGCCGGACCTCGACCGCGAGCTGGCGCTCGATCTGCTCGGCGGGCTGGTCTACTGGCGGGTCTCGGCCCGTGGCGCGCCCCTGGAGCCCGGCTACTTCGAGCGCGCCACCGATATGGCGCTGCGGGCCCTGGACGCCCGGCCGCGCGGGGCCTGACGGCCGGGGCGCCGCACGGGTGCGCGCGGGGCGCCTCCTCCGGATGGGGCCGGAGAACAGGGCATGGCGGGGCGCGGCCCCGCATCATCGCTAAGTGACGAGCGATGGTGAGCCGCCGCACGTCCTCGAACCCAAGGAGCCCGCATGTCCATCGGCCTCTCCGTCCACATCGGACTCAACCAGGTCGACCCCGCCGCGTACGACGGCTGGAGCGGTGAGCTGGGCGCCTGCGAGCAGGATGCCGTGGACATGGCCGGGCTCGCCGACGCCGCGGGGTTCGATGTGACCGGCCCGCTGCTGAGCCCGGCCGCCACCGCGGAGACCGTCACCGCCACCCTGGAGGCCGCGGCCGGGCGGCTGGCCGAGGGGGACATCCTCTTCCTCACCTACTCGGGCCACGGTGGCCAGGTGCCCGACCTCAACCACGACGAGACCGGCGACCGCCTCGACGAGACCTGGGTGCTGTACGACCGGCAACTGGTCGACGACGAGCTCTTCGAGCTGTTCGGGAAGTTCGCCAAGGGGGTGCGGATCTGGCTGCTCTCCGACAGCTGCCACAGCGGCACCGTGGCCCGGCGGCTGCCCGGGATGCTCAGCCCCCAGGAACTCGACCGGCGCTTCAGCACCGTCGACCCCCAGGAGGTCGGCCACCGGATCCGGGCCATGCCCCAGTCGGTGCAGACCGCCGTCTACCGGCGCGACCGCGACGCCTACGACCGGATCCAGAACACCCGTACCGCCAAGGACCTCGCCAAGATCGACGCCAGTGTGCTGCAGATCTCCGGCTGCCAGGACAATCAGACCTCGGCCGACGGAATCGTCAACGGACTGTTCACCGGTACCCTGCTGGAGGTCTGGCGGGGCGGTGCCTTCGCGGGCAGCTACCGCGGGCTGCACCGGGAGATCGTCAAGCGGATGCCGCCCGACCAGACGCCCAACCTCTTCCAGGCGGGTGCGCTGAACTCCGCTTTCGCCCGGCAGCGGCCCTTCACCATCTGAACCGGGATCTGAGACCGTGCCCATGTCATATCCGTGTGCGGCGGCTCGCCTGGCGAGGTATGACAGTAGGAGGGCACGGCGAGCCGGTGAGGTGCCGGTATGACGACGCATGACCGTGTGGACCAGGAGGAAGAGGCCGCCATCAGCAGCATGGCGACCGGCCCGGGAGGAGTGCTCGACCTGCTGCGGGTCGCCGCCGTGGCCCTGGACGTCGAGGGCCGGATCGCCCTCTGGAGCCCCGAGGCCGAACAGCTCTTCGGCTACCGGGCGGCCGAGGCGCTGGGGCGCCGCGCGGACAAGCTGCTGGTCCACCCGCGGGACCGCCGGGCCGCCGTGGAGCTCTTCGCACGGGTGCGGGCGGGCGACACCTGGGCCGGTGTCTTCCCGGTCCGCCGCCCGGACGGCTCCACCCTCAAGGTGGAGTTCCGCACCATGGGCCTGCGCGACGCCCATGGCGAGGGCTACGCCCTCGGGCTGGCCGCCGACGAGGGGACCGTACGGCGGCTGGAGACCGATCTGGCCGTCTCCGGCTTCCTGATCAAACAGTCGCCCGTGGGGCTCGCGGTGTTCGACACCGAGCTGCGCTGGCTGCTCGCCAACCCGGCCCTCCAGCGGATGAACTCGATCACCGAGTCCCAGGTGCGCGGCCACCGCCTCGGGGAGGTGCTGCCGGGGCTCGACGTCGAGGCCATAGAGGGCGCGATGCGGCATGTGCTGGAGTCCGGCGAGCCGCTGCTGGACCAGCAGAGCGTCGGCCGGACCCCCGCCGACCCCGACCATGACCACGCCTGGTCGGAGTCGTACTACCGGCTCGAGGATCCCAGCGGCCGGATCCTGGGCATCGCCGTCTCCATCATGGACATCTCCCGGCGCCACCGGGAGACCAGCGAGATCGCCGAGGCGCGCGAGCGGCTGACCATGATCGCCGATGCGAGCGTCCGCATCGGCACCACGCTGGACCTGCGCCAGACCGCCCAGGAACTCGCCGATGTGACCGTGCCCCGGCTCGCCGACCTCGCGGCCGTCGACGTCCTGGACTCCGTGGTGCACCGCGAGGCCACGCCCCGGGTGTGGACCGACGGCTCCGCCCGCTTCCGGGCGCTCGCCGTCGCCGCCGGGTACCCCACCGACGCCGTCCACGCGGCGGACCCGGTCGGGGAGATCGCCCGCTACGACCCCAGCCGGCTGATCACCCAGTGCGTCCGCGAGGCCCGGCCGCTGCTGGTACCGCATGTGACCGAGAAGGACGTACGGCGGATCGCCCGGGACGACGCCGCCGCCAGGGTGCTGCTGCGCGAGGGCGTGCACTCGTACCTCGCCGCCCCGCTGATCGCCCGCGGCAGCGTGCTCGGCACCCTCAGCCTGCACCGCACCATCAACCCCAGGCCGTTCGACGAGGAGGACCTCACCCTCGCCTGCGAACTGGCCATACGCGCCGCCCTGTGCATCGACAACGCCCGGCTCTACGCCCGCGAACGCGACGCGGCGCTCACCCTCCAGCGCAGCCTGCTCTCCCAGCAGCCGCGCGACCTGGACGGCCTGGAGATCGCCTCCCGGTACCTGCCCGCGGTCAGCGCCGCCGGGGGCGACTGGTTCGATGTGCTGCCCCTCCCGGACGGCAAGGTCGGGCTGGTGGTCGGCGATGTCATGGGCAAGGGCATCCACGCCGCGGCGATCATGGGCCAGTTGCGCACCGCCACCCGGGCCTTCTCCCGGCTCGGACTGCCCCCGGCCCAGGTGCTGTGCCATCTCGACGAGATCACGCCCAGCCTGGGGGAGTCCATCGCCACCTGTCTCTACGCGGTCTGCGATCCGCGCACCGGGCGGTGCGAGATGTCCACCGCCGGGCATCTGCCGCCGGTGCTGGTGCATCCCGGCGGCGACGCCGAGCTCATCGACATCCCCACCGGCGCCCCGCTCGGTGTCGGCGGCGTCCCCTTCGCCTCGGTGGAGCGGGAGCTGGCCGAGGGGGCGCTGCTGGCCCTGTTCACCGACGGCCTGGTGGAGAAGCGCCACCAGTCCCTCGACGTGGGGCTGCACACCCTGGTCCAGTTGCTGCGCCGCCACCAGGGCCCGCTGGAGCGGATCTGCGACCAGGTGCTGGCCGCGCTGCACGGGGCGCCGGACGACGATGTGGCCCTGCTGCTGGCCCGGCTGCGCCGCCCTCGCCTGCCGGAGAAGTCCGTGGTTACCGTGGAGAGTGGCTGAAGAAGGGCCGACCCCTCGGGTACTCCATCGATGAGATGACGTCCTCATGGCTCAGCTCGCCCGCCGCTCCGGCGTATCGATCGTTCTGGTGGCCCTCGCCCTGGGGACCTCGGCCTCCCTCGCCGGCGCCGCCGAGCCGATCCCCAGGCCCACCCCCAAGGTCGCCGTGATCGGCACCGGGGGCACCATCGCGGGCGTCAGCAAGACCAAGGTGTCCTTCGACGACTACCAGGCGGGCAAGCTCCCGGTGTCCCGGCTGGTGCACGACCTCGGACCCGGGGTGAACCGGATCGCCGACGTGACCACCCAGCAGTTCGGCAACAAGGACTCCAACGACTACACGATCCCCGAGTACCGCAGGCTCACCGCCGTCGTGGACCACGCCCTGAAGTTCAACGACGGGGTCGTGGTCACCACCGGCACCGACACCATGGAGGAGTTCGCGTACTGGCTCGACCTGACCGTACGCAGCGACAAGCCCGTGGTGCTCACCGGCGCCATGCGCCCCTGGACGGTGATCGGCTCCGACGCCCCGGCCAACCTCTACAACGCCATCCACCTCGCCGCCAGCGGCCGGACCACCTGCTTCGGCACCGTGGTGATGCTCAACGACCAGATCCACGCCGCCCGCGAGGTGCGCAAGTCCGACACCCTGCGGCTGAACGCCTTCAGCAGCGGCAGCAGCGGAGATCTCGGCGTCATCGACCAGAACCACATCCGCGTCAACCGCGCGCCCGCCCGGGTCGAGCAGTGCGGCAAGCCCGGCTGGAAGACCCCGTTCAACCTCGACCGGATCGCCCGGCGGCCGCTGCCGAAGGTCGACATCGCCTACAGCTACCAGGGCGCCGGACCCCAGGCCATCAAGGCGTTCGCCGACGCCGGGGCGGCCGGGATCGTCACGGCGGGCACCGGGGCGGGCGGTCTCTCCCCGGCCATGACCGAGGCCCGGGACGACGCCGTCAAGAACGGGGTGGTCATGGTCTCCGCCTCCCGCACCGGCTCCGGCGCGGTCTACGACCCCGGTGTGCGCGGCGTCATCGGCGCCCAGGACCTGACCCCGCAGAAGGCCCGGCTGCTGCTGCTCCTCTCGCTCGCCACCACCCACAACGAGCACCGGATCCAGACCTGGTTCCACACGTTTGGCACCGGCGAGTTCACGGCCCGCCGTTAGGGGGTGTCCGGGGATCGTGACGCCTGCGGCGCGCTGTTCCCCTCCCCGCCCCTTCCCACAACTGGGGCTCAGCCCCAGACCCCGCTCCTCAATCTCCCCCAGCTACCGCTGGGAGGTGCCCCCTGGAGGGGCTGATTTCAGCCTGTCCGGCGTTTGAGGACACGCCCGAAGGGCGTCCGGGGTCCAGGGGCGGAGCCCCTGCCACGCGGCGGAGCCGCATATCGATGCTGCGGGAAGGGGCGGGTAGGGGAACAGCCTCGCCGGACACCCCCCTAGTGGTGGGCCGCGCTGCCGCGGAACGTGGCGCGGTAGGCGCTCGGTGACACCCCGAGGGCGGTGTGCAGATGCTGCCGCAGCGAGGCGGCGGTGCCGAAGCCCGCGTCCGCCGCGATCCGGTCCACCGGCAGATCGCTCTCCTCCAGCAGCTGCCGGGCGCGCTCCAGGCGCCGCTGGGTCAGCCACTGCACCGGGGTCATCCCCACCTCGTCCCGGAACCGCCGGGAGAAGGTCCGTACGCTCATCGACTCCCGCTCGGCCAGCTCCCGCAGGGTCAGCGGGCGGTCGAGCCGGGTCAGCGCCCAGGCGCGGGCCGCGCCCGTGGAGCCGCCGCGCCGCTCCGGCACCGGCCGCCGGATGAACTGCGCCTGGCCGCCGTCGCGATGCGGGGCCACCACCGAGCCGCGGGCCACCTCGCCCGCCACCGCCGCGCCGTGGTCCCGCCGGATGATGTGCAGGATCAGATCGATACCGGCGGCGTCCCCGGCCGAGGTCAGAACCTCGCCCTCGTCCGCGTAGAGGACGTCCGGGTCGAGCGCGACGGCCGGGAACAGCTCCCGGAACCGGTCGGCCTCCTGCCAGTGGGTGGTCGCCCGGCGGCCGTCCAGCAGCCCCGCGGCCGCCAGGACGAACGCCCCCGTGCAGATCGAGGCGATCCGGGTGCCGGGGCGGATGCGGGCGAAGGCACCGGTGAGCGGGGCGTCCAGCTTGCCCTCGGCCTGTGGCGCGTCCGGTTCGTTGGCGGCCGGGACGAGCACGGTGTCGGCCTCGGCCAGTGCCTCCGGGCCGTATGCGACGTTCATCGTGACATCGGAGTCCGTACGCACCTCACCGGGCACGAGCGCGCAGGTCACCACCTCGTACAGCGGCTCGCCCGCGGCCGATAGGGCCCGGCCGAACAGCCGGTGCGCGATGCCCAGCTCGAACGGCAGCAGCCCATGGCGGACCAGCACCGCCACTCGATGGCGGCCGGGGTGGACGAAGACGGACATGGCGCGATTCTCGCAGACGCGCCGATCCGGCCATCACTTCTTGGCGCGGCTCGGCTGCACCCGCTTCGGCTCGCCCGTCATCTTCGGATGCTCCGGCGGATACGGGAGGTCGCCCAGACCGTGCTCCCGCTCGTCCCGCGCGGCCAGTTCCAGCGCGGCCTCCAGGCGGAAGGTGTGCTCGTCCATGTCCGCGTGCACATCGCCCAGCTCGCGGTAGCGCACCGGCATGGTGGCCAGGTCGAAGTCGCGCGGCCGGGCGTCGGGCACCTCGTCCCAGCGCAGCGGCGCGGAGACCGGGGCATGGGGGCGGGGGCGCACCGAGTAGGCGCTGGCGATGGTGCGGTCGCGGGCGGTCTGGTTGTAGTCCACGAAGATCTTCTCGCCGCGCTCCTCCTTCCACCACTTGGTGGTCACCCGCTCCGGAGCCCGCCGCTCCAGCTCCCGCGCGATCGCGATCGCGGACCGCCGCACCTGGGTGAAGGTCCACTCCGGCGCGATCGGGACGAAGACGTGCAGCCCCCGGCCGCCCGAGGTCTTGGGCCACCCGCGCAGCCCCAGCTCGTCCAGCACCTCGCGCAGCTCTCCCGCGGCCCGCACGGCGTCCTCGTAGTCGGTGCCCGGCTGGGGGTCGAGGTCGATCCGCAGCTCATCGGGGTGTTCGGTGTCCGCGCGCCGCACCGGCCACGGATGGAAGGTCAGGCTGCCCAGATTCGCCGCCCACACCACGGCGGCCGGCTCGGTGGGGCAGATCTCGTCCGCGTGCCGCCCGCTGGGGAAGGAGATCCGGCCGGTCGGAATCCACTCCGGGAGGTTCTTCGGGGCCCGCTTCTGGAAGAACGACTCCCCGTCCACCCCGTCCGGATAGCGCTCCAGCGTCGTCGGCCGGTCCCGCAGCGCCCGCAGCGCGCCCTCGCCGACCGCCAGGTAGTAGCGGGCGAGGTCCAGCTTGGTGAACCCGCGCTCCGGGAAGTACACCTTCCCGGGGTTGGTCACCCGCACCGTGCGACCGCCGACCGTGAGCTCCACCGACTCTCCCATACGCACACGCTAGGCCCGCCCGCCCGGGGCCGCCTCCCGGCGGGCGCCCGGACCGCCACAGGAGCACAATCGGACGTCATGGACCTTCCGGTGATGCCTCCCGTCGAGCCGATGCTGGCCAAGGCCGTGGCCACCATCCCGCCCGGGATGGTCTACGAGGGCAAATGGGACGGCTTCCGGGCCATCGTCTTCCGCGACGGGGCCGAGATCGAGATCGGCAGCCGCACCACCAAGCCGCTCACCCGCTACTTCCCCGAACTGGCCGAGGCGCTGCTCGCCAACCTCCCGCCGCGCTGCGTCCTGGACGGCGAGATCGTCATCGTGCGGGAGGGGCGGCTGGACTTCGACGCCCTCCTGGAGCGGATCCACCCCGCCGACTCCCGGGTGCGGATGCTGGCGGAGCACACCCCGGCCAGCTTCGTCGCCTTCGACCTCCTCGCCCTCGGCGACGCCTCGCTGCTGGACACCCCGCAGAGCGAGCGCCGCGCGGCCCTCACCGGGGCGCTGAGCCACGCCGAGGACCCGGTGCACCTCGCCCCCTGCACCGACGATCTCGAGGTGGCCCGGCAGTGGTTCGAGAGTTACGAGGGGGCGGGGCTCGACGGCGTGGTGGCCAAGAGCCCCGACCTCCACTACCGGCCCGGCGAACGCGTGATGGTCAAGGTCAAGCACGAGCGCACCGCCGACTGTGTGGTGGCCGGGTACCGCGTCCACAAGTCCGGCCAGGGCATCGGCTCCCTGCTGCTCGGCCTGTACGACGACACCGGCCGCCTCCAGCACGTGGGCGTCAGCGCCGCCTTCACCGCGCGCCGCCGCCAGGAGTTGCTGGCCGAGCTGGAGCCGCTGCGCATGGCGACCGTCGAGGGCCATCCGTGGGCCGACTGGGCGCGCGAGGAGGCCCACGCCCAGGGCCGGATGCCGGGCGCGCCCAGCCGCTGGACCGGGGTCAAGGACCTGTCCTGGGTGCCGCTGCGCCCGGAGCGGGTGTGCGAGGTGGCCTACGACCACATGCAGAGCCGCCGCTTCCGGCACACCGCCCGCTTCCGGCGCTGGCGGCCGGACCGGGAGCCCCCGCAGTGCACCTACGACCAACTGGAGGAGCCGGTCTCCTACGATCTGCGCCAGGTGCTGGGGTCGGCCCCGGGGTCGTAGCCGCGGTCCGTCATCGCGTCGCTATGCGGCTTGAAATCAGCCCCTCCAGGGGGCACCTCCCAGCCCCAGCGGTAGCTGGGGGAGTTCGAGGAGCGGGGTCTGGGGCGGAGCCCCAGTTGAGGGAAGGGGCGGGGAGGGGAACAGCCCCGCCGCAGGCGTTCCCCCAGCCGCGCCACGCGCGTCACCGCTTGCCGCCCCGGGCCGGGCGCTTGGCCATCCGTACGAACCAGTCGCGCGCCGCCTCGGCGGCCTGCTCCAGGGTGCCGGGCTCCTCGAAGAGATGGCTCGCCCCGGGCACCACATGGATCTCCTGCGGGGCGGCGAGCATGGCGGCCGCCTGCTGGTTGAGCCGCAGCACCTCGTGGTCGTCGCCGCCCACGATGAGCAGCACCGGCGCCCGCACCCGGTTCAGCGCGCCGCCCGCGAGGTCGGGCCGCCCGCCCCGGGAGACCACGGCCGCCACCCGCTCCGGCCGCTCCGCGGCGGCCGTCAGCGCCGCCGCCGCGCCCGTACTGGCGCCGAACAGCCCCACCGGCAGCCCGGAGGTGGCCGGGTGCCCGTCGAGCCAGTTCATCGCGGCCACCAGCCGACGGCCCAGCAGCGGGATGTCGAAGCGCAGTTCGGCGGTGATCGCGTCCATCCGCTCCTCGGCCTCGGTGAGCAGATCGAACAGCAGGGTGGCCAGATCCGCGTCCTGCAGCACCCGGGCCACCGCGCGGTTGCGCGGGCTGTGCCGGGAGCTGCCGCTGCCGTGGGCGAACGCGACGACGCCGATGGGCTGCTCGGGAAGGGCCAGATCGCCCACGAGCATGGCGTCGTCCGCGGCGATACGAGCGGTCTCGGAGCGCATCGGCCACCTCCTGCCGGGGGTTGCGCGGGCTGGTGCCGCCGCCGGGCGGACGGGCTGCCGCTGGGCGACGGGCTGGTGCGGTCGCTAGGCGTAGGCCATGAGCCCCTGCCGCAGCTCGCTGTAGAGCCGGGAGAGCCTGCGGGATATGTGCATTTGGGAGAAGCCCAGGATCTCACCGATCTGGCTCTGCGAAAGCCCCGCGAAGAACCTCAGATAGAGGACGTAGCGGTCCTGCTCCGACAGCTCGGCGATCAGCACCCGCAGCGCCTCGCGGTTGACGACGCGTTCGATCGCGGCGTCGTCCGCGCCCACCGTCTCGGCGAGCAGCCGCTCCTCGGCGCCCTGTACGGCGGCGTTGAGGGAGAGCGGGGTGCAGGAGGCGCTGGCCTCGAGGCCGGCCTTCACATCCTCCTGGGGCATACCGGTGCGCAGACAGATCTCGTGGATGGTGGGGGTGCGTCCGCCGAGCTCCTGCTCCAGCGCGTCGCGCGCGGAGCGGGTGCGGGAGCGGACCTCCTGGATGTTCCGGGGGATGTGCAGCGTCCACAGATAGTCGCGGAAATGGCGCTTGAGCTCACCCGTGATGACGGGGATCGCATAGGAGGGGAAGGCATGGCCGAGGTCGGGGTTGTAGCGGTCGACGGCCTTCACCAGGGCCAGCGAGGCGACCTGGGTGAGGTCCTCCATGTTCTCGCCCTTGTTGCGGAAGCGCAGCGCCAGGCGTTTGGCGACGGGCAGCCAGGCGCAGATGATCGCCTCGCGCAGCGCGTCGCGTTCGGGCCCGGACGGGAGCCGGGACAGACGCAGGAAGGCACCGCCGGTGTCGGGAGTGTCGTCATGGCGTCGTTGGCGAGTCGCGGTTGCTGACATGGTCACTCGCCTCCGTGGTCCGATGTCACGGCGGTCGCCACCAGATTCGCATGACCCCTAACACCTCGCAATTCGACCGAATTGGTGATGGTATGAGCACCTTTGGGTGGTATCCGGGTTTGAGGTGCTTCGCTCCGGTCGCGGCGGGGTATCCACCCGGGATGAACGCACGC
This sequence comes from Streptomyces rugosispiralis, assembly GCF_024505145.1. Taxonomy (GTDB): domain Bacteria; phylum Actinomycetota; class Actinomycetes; order Streptomycetales; family Streptomycetaceae; genus Streptomyces; species Streptomyces rugosispiralis. Next base: position 13,143 of record NZ_JANIAA010000004.1, read on the forward strand.
CTTCGTCTCGCCCAGCAGCCCGAGGCGGACGCCCTGCTCGAGCGCGACCCGCTGGCCCTGATGATCGGGATGCTGCTCGATCAGCAGGTGCCGATGGAGTGGGCGTTCTCCGGTCCGTACACCATCGCGCGGCGGCTGGGCAGGGACGAGCTGGACGCCCAGGAGATCGCCGCCCACGACCCCGAGGGGTTCGCCGCGCTGCTGTCGGAGAAGCCCGCCGTGCATCGCTACCCGGGCTCGATGGCGGGGCGCGTCCAGCAGCTGTGCCGGTATCTGGCCGAGCACTACGCGGGCGACCCGACCGCCCTGTGGCGCGACGACCCCTCCGGCCGGGAGCTGCTCCGGCGGCTGAACGAGCTGCCCGGTTTCGGCAAGCAGAAGGCGCAGATCTTCCTCGCGCTGCTGGGCAAGCGGATGGGGGTGCGGCCGGAGGGCTGGCGCGAGGCGGCCGGGGCGTACGGCGAGGAGGGCGCGTATCGCTCGGTGGCCGACATCACCGGGCCCGAGTCGCTGGACAAGGTCCGCGCCCACAAGCAGGAGCTCAAGCGGCAGGCGAAGCAGGCGAAGGGCGGCGCCTGAGACGGGGCTTTCGGGGGGCTTCGGGGGGCTTTGAGCGGGGCGTTCGGGGCGTGGTCCCGGGCGGGAGCGCTCAGGTCGTGTCCAGCGCGTCCCGCAGGGTGTCCACGGCCAGGGTGAGCGCGGCGCGTGCGGCCCGGGTGTCGCGCAGCGCGTCCAGCATCACGAAGTCATGGATGATCCCCTGCATCCGCAGGGCGGTGACCGGCACCCCGGCCTCCCGCAGCTTGGCCGCGTACGCCTCGCCCTCGTCGCGCAGCACATCCGCCTCGCCGGTGATGACGAGGGCCGGCGGCAGCCCGGCGAGCTGCTCGGGGGTGGCGCGCAGCGGGGAGGCGGTGATCTCGGAGCGCTGCGCCGGGTCGGTGGTGTACTGGTCCCAGAACCACTTCATCGCCTCACGGGTGAGGAAGTAGCCCTCGGCGAACTGCTCGTAGGAGCCGGTGTCGAAGGCGGCGTCGGTCACCGGGTAGAAGAGCACCTGCCACACCAGCGGCAGATCGCCGCGCTCCTTGGCGCGCAGGGTGAGGGCGGTGGCCATGTTGCCGCCCACCGAGTCCCCGGCCACCGCGATCCGGGAGGCGTCGAGCCCCGCGCCCGCACCGTGGGCCACGATCCACTGGCCCACCGCGTAGCTCTGCTCCAGCGCCACCGGGTAGTGGGCCTCGGGGGAGAGGTCGTACTCGGGGAAGACGACCGCGGCGCCCACCCGGACCGCCAGCTCCCGGACCAGCCGGTCATGGGTGTGGGCATTGCCGAACACCCAGCCCGCGCCGTGGATGTAGAGGATCACCGGAAGGGTGCCGACGGCCTTCGGAGGGCGGACGATCCGCGCCCTGACGCCACCCGCCGGGATGCCCCCGACGCTGATCCACTCCTCGTCCACCTCGGGTTTGGGCACTCCGCCCGACTGCACCTCGTCGAGCGTGCGGCGGCCCTCGGCGGGCGTCACCTGGTACGGATACGGCGGTTTGGCGGTGGCCTCGGCGAACGCCGCGGCGGCGGGTTCGAGGACGGGGCGGGCCGGAGCGGTGGTGGCCATCTGCTTCTCCTTTGCCGGTCCGGTTCCGTCCGACGATCCCACCCCGGCCGCCGCGGCGCCCACCGCTGTTACGCCACCCGGGCGCTCCGCGGCTCGGCGACCGCCCGGGGCGAGGAGTTCACCGGGTCAAGGGGCCGGGCGCCGGTGAGGGATCCGGGACCGGATCCGGGCCGGGCGGCTTGGGCACCGGATCGGGGGACGGGTCCGGTGGGGGGCCGGGCGTGGGGCTCGGCGGCGGCTCGGGCGGCGGGGAGGGAATCGGGTCGGGCGGCGGACCCGGGGGCGGTCCGGGCACGGGGCCCGGTGCGGGACCCGGTTCGGGACCGCCCGGACCGGGCGACGGGGTCGGAGACGGCGGCCCGGGGTCTCGCAGCGTCGGGTGGATGAGGGTCGGGTCGGTCTGCCGTGCCACGGTGTCCTCCAAAGCTCTCGGCTGGTGGCCACGTCATTTCCGGGGCGGGTGCCCCGGTCCCCTGGGGTGTACGCATGGTCTCGGCGCCGAACGCGCGGAAGCGGGGGAGGCGGGCGACAATTCCTCCGCCCGGCGGAAGCGGCGTCGCCGCACCGCCGTCGCCATGCCACGTTTTCCCGGTCCGGATCGCGGAGATCCGGACCTTCGCTCACCCATATCCTACGTACGACGGGTGCGCGGACCGCGCATGGCGTGCACGGCTCACTCGTCCCCGACGACCGTGACCTCGACCCCCTGGGCGCGCAGTGCCCGGATCTCCTCGGGGTTCGCGTCGGCGTCGGTCACCAGCGTCCAGCCGGGCGGCAGCCGTACCCAGGTGTGGAAGGGGCGGCGGCCGATCTTCGCCGAGTGGGCCAGGACGTACACCGCCTCCGCCCGGCGGGCCATCAGCTCCTTCAGCCGGGTCTGGCGCAGATCCGCCTCGCAGATGCCGTGTTCGGCCGTCACCCCGTCGGCGCCCAGGAAGACCCGGTCGAAGGTCATGCGCTCCAGGGCGGCCTCGGCGAGCGGGCCGAGGAAGCTCTGGCTCAGCGGGCGGAGCGTACCGCCGAGACATTCCACCTGCACGGTCTCCACATCGGCGAGCTCCTGCAGCGCGGTGAGCCCGGTCGTGGCGACCGTGAGTCCCTCGGCGGTGCGCAGTTCATGCGCGAGCGCGCCGACGGTCGACCCGGCGTCGAGCAGCACCGTCTCCCCGGCCCGCACCGTCGACGCCGCCCAGCGCGCGATGGCCCGCTTGGCCTCGAACGCCTCGCCGGTGCGCTGGCGCAGCGACGCCTCCGGGTGCGCCACCAGGGCCATCGCCCCGCCGTACGTCCGCGCCAGCCGCCCGTCCGCGGTGAGCTGGGCGAGGTCGCGGCGGATGGTGGAGGCGGTGACCCCGAAGGTGCGGGACAGCTCCTCCACGCTGGTCAGGCCCGTGGTCGTGGCCAGGTGGACGATCTGGTCGCGCCGGGCTCGGGCTCCGTTCACCGGCATGTCTTTCGCGTTCTTCACCGTGGGCTCGGCCTCGCGTTCCTCAACGTGGCTCCCCGCGTCAGCGGGCGGGGGACGGCGACATCTCGGCGGCCTGCCGCAGCGCCTCGATCATGCTACCGGCGTCGGCCGTGCCCGTACCCGCGATGTCGAAGGCGGTGCCGTGGTCGACGGAGGTGCGGATCACCGGCAGCCCGACGGTCAGGTTGACCCCGGCCTCCAGGCCCAGCACCTTGACCGGGCCGTGCCCCTGGTCGTGGTACATCGCCACGATCAGGTCGTAGTCCCCGCGTCCGGCCAGGAAGAAGGCGGTGTCGGCGGGGAGCGGACCGCGGGCGTCGATGCCGTCGGCGCGCAGCACCTCCAGCGCGGGCACGATCTTCTCCTCCTCCTCGCCGTAGCCGAACAGGCCGTTCTCACCCGCGTGCGGGTTGATCCCGCACACCCCGATCACCGGTTCGGGGGTGCCGGCGCGGACCATCGCCTCATGGCCGCGGCGCACGGTGCGCTCGACCAGGCCGGGCTCGATCTTCCGTACGGCGTCGATGAGCCCGATGTGGGTGGTGACGTGGATGACCTTCACCGTGGGGGTCGCCAGCATCATCGACACCTCCTCGACCCCGGTGAGGTGGGCCAGCAGCTCGGTGTGGCCGGGGAAGACATGGCCGCCCGCGTGCAGCGCCTTCTTGTTGAGCGGCGCGGTGCAGATGCCCTGCACCTCCCCGCTCATGGCGAGTTCGGCGGCGGTCCGTATGTACTGGTACGCCGCGTCCCCGGCCACCGGGGAGAGTTCGCCCCACGGCAGATCGGCGGGGAGCAGCCCGAGGTCGATGACGTTGATCCGGTCCGGGGTGAACACCGCCTCGCCGGGCGCGGCCACGGTGACGACCTGGCACGCGATATCGCGCAGCCGGGCGGCCTGCCGCAGCCGCTCCGCGTCCCCGACGACCACGGGGCGGCAGCGCCGCAGGGTGTCCGGGTCGAGCAGTGCGGGGACGACCACCTCGGGTCCGATGCCCGCGCCGTCGCCCATGGTGACCGCGATCAGCGGAAGCGGGGCGGGACCGGTGTCCGCACCAGCGGCCCCGGTGGGGGCGAGGTGGGGGGAGGAGTTCATGAGGTGACCTTCCGTTCGGTCGAGTGGGGGCGCAGCGCCTGGACGATGTGGCGCAGGGAGTCGGGATCGCCGAAGCTGCCCGGTCGGGTCACGACGGATCGCCCGTCGGGGGCGCGGAGATGGACGGCGCCGTGGTGCACCTGGCCGATGGGGTCGAGTTCGGTCACCGCCAGGGCGTCCAGCACCCGGCGCGCCGTCTCGCCACCGGTGAGTACGAGGTCGACGGCCCCGCGGTGCGCGGTGACGGCCGCGCCGACGACCCGGGCGAGCCCGAGCACCAGCCGCCGCCCGGACACGGGCTCGGCTCCGTGGACGGAGGGCGGCGCGGGCCGGGGGGACGGGAGGGACACCGGCTGGTACGCGGGTGCCGGGTCCGCGGACCCGGGCGAGGCGCCGAGGGAGACGACGGTGACGTCGGCGGTCAGCGCGGGCAGCCCCACCGGTGGCCCGTCCGCCAACAGCCCCGCGAGCGGAAGCCGCTGATGGCCGGCCCCGTCCTCGACCAGCCGCCGGACCTGCTCGACGGCGGCGGGTTCTGCCGTACCCACGACGACCAGCACGGGCCGTCCGGTATGCGCCGAGGGCGCGGCGGCGTCGGGGCCGGCTCCGGTGTCCGTCGAGGATACGGCTGTTCCGGCCGTCGACGCGGCCGCCGACGGTGAGGTGAGGGCCGGAGCCCTGGGGGCGTCGGAGGCGCCCCGGCCCATGGCCTCGGCAGCAGCCGGGCCCGGAGCCGAGGTGGGACCGGTGGCGGTCTGGCCCACGGCGGTGGTGACCGGACTCCCGGCGGCGGTGGCTGCCGGACCCGTGGCGGCGGTGGCGCCCTGCTTCACGGTGGTGGCGGTCGGGCCCTCGGCGGTGGCGGTGGCCGGACCTGTGGCGGCGGGCGCGGCCGGGTCCGGGGTGCCCGGGGCGGCCCGCGCTCCCGCGGCCGGAAGGGTGGTCGCCAGGTGGCGGCCCACGGCCAGGGCCAGGCCGCCCGAGCCGACCAGTCGCATCCCGGGGCCGTCGGCCAGGGACGCCCCGACGATCGCGTCGAGATCGGCGTCCGTCTCCGCGTCGCAGATGGCCACCCGTCCCGCCGCCGCGGCCGCGCGCAGGGCGGTGAGCAGGGTGGGACGGGAGGACCGTACGGTCGTGAGCGGGATCAGGGCGCTGGGCAGGCCGCCGAGCGCCTGGGCCACCGAGGCGGGCGGGGGCACGGTCTCGGCGCGCCAGGCGTCGCCCTCGTGGAGCGGCACTCCGCCGATGTGGACCACCCCCGAGCGCACCACGCGCCCGGCGATCGGCAGCGCGGGGGCGAGCACCACGCCCGTACCGTCCTCGGCCAGGGCGGCGATCTCGGCGGCGACATTGCCCCGCAGCAGCGAGTCGATCTTCTTCAGGACGATGGTGTCCAGGGCGTCCCGTCCGTCCGTCCCGTCCGGCCAGGACATCCGCAGTGCTCCGCGGACCGCCTCCGCCGCCTCCGCCGCCGGGCGGTACCGGGAGTCCAGGTCCAGGACGGTCGCCTCGCCAACGTGGCGGGGGCGAAGGGCCGTTGCCATGCCACCAGTCCCCGGCCCCCCGAGGAGCAGCACCCGGCTGCGTGTTGTGCGCGAGCGCACCGCGGCCGCCACCTCCGCGGCGCCCGACAGGTCGTCCGCGATGGCCAGCAGTCTCCGGCTGGGTGTCATGTCCACCGGTACCTCCTCGAATGACCATGACAGGCGGAGCGGCCCAACACCGTGGGCATCGCCTCCGTGGCCCCGATGATGACATACGTTGCGCGAAGTGCGCGAGAAGTATTGCGTAAAGCGCGCAGTCATGTCACGGTGACCGCCGCGACACTTCGACCCGTACGGCCGCCATCCGGGCGCCGCACGGGTCGAGCGAGCCGGTAGCTCGCCCCCGACACGTCGCTCGCCTCCAGGAACGCCGAGAGGTCAACGATGACCCGTATCCCCTACGCTCCGGCCCTCAGCCGCCGGTCCGTGCTGCGCCTCGGAGCAGGCGCCTCAGCAGGTTTCGCCCTCGCCCCGCTCACCGGGTGCGCGGGCCCCACCGGCGCCCCCGGGCCCGGCGCCATCAGTCTCGGGCTGAACCGCTCGCTGGTCAGCCTGGACAACAAGCTCAACCAGTTCGACGCGGCGGTCACCGTGCAGCGCGCGGTGCGCCAGGCGCTGACCCGGATCGGCAAGGGGCTCCGCCCCGAACTCGTGCTCGCCGACCGCTTCGAGATGACCGAGCCCACCGCCTGGACGGTGCGGCTGCGCGAGGGGGTCCGCTACTCGGACGGAAATCCGGTCACCGTCAAGGACGTCTCGACCGCGCTGAAGATGTACGCGGGCGTCAACGGCTCGTTCATCGTCGGCCTCTTCCCCGAGATGCCCACCGTCGAGCCGGTCGACGAGCGCACCTTCCGGCTGCACACCAAGCGCCCGGTCCCCATCCTCGACCAGCTGATGGCCAACATCCTGATCAGCCCGGCCGCCGGGAACCGGCCCGAGGAGCTGTCCGGCGGGCCGGGCTCCGGGCCGTACGTGGTCACCTCGGCCAACTCCGGCACCGGCGAGTACACCCTCGCCGTCAACCCCCGGTACTGGGGCCGCCGCCCCACCGTGGACCGGGTCCGGGTGCGCTTCGTGCCCGAGGAGTCCAGCCGCGTCGTCGCCGTGCGCAGCGGTGAGCTGGACGTCATCGACACCATCACCCCCGACTCCGCCGAGCAGCTCAAGGGGCTGCCGGGGGTGCGCCTGGACCGCACCTCGGGCACCCGCGTCAACCAGCTGTTCTTCAACTTCCGCAAGCCACGCGGACATCCGCTGGCCGATGCCCGGGTGCGCGAGGCGCTCAGCTACGCCATCGACGGCGAGGCCCTGGTGCGCGATGTGCTCACCGACTCGGCCCAGCAGGCCGAGGGCGTCGTCCCGCTCGCCCTCAAGGGGGCCGTACGCACCGGGGCTTATGTCCACGACCCCGGCGAGGCCCGCAAGCGCCTCGCCGCGCTGGGCGCGAGCGATCTCAAGGTGAAGATCATCTGGGAGTCGGGCGAGTTCCCCGCGGACACCTCGGTGATGGAGGCCGTGCTGGAGATGCTGCGCGGGGTCGGCGTCCGCGCCAGCCTCCAGCAGTTCGAACCGGGCGGCGACATCCAGCAGTGGCGGCAGGGCCGCCGCGGCGACTGGGACGTCCTCGGCAACGGCTTCTCCGTCCCCACCGGCCACGCCTCCACCAGCCTCCAGGGCATGTACGGCGGCACCCCGGAGAAGGAGCGGACACGGGACACCTACCAGGGCTATGTCTTCCCCCGGATCGCCACCCGGCTGGCCGAGGCCTCCGCCGAAACCGACGAGAAGACGCGGAACGAGCGGCTCGCCGCCGTCCAGAAGCAGATCTGGGACACCCGCCCCTGCCTGTGGGCCTTCGTCCCCGATGTGGTGCTGGCCCGCCGCACCCGGGTGCGCGATGTGGGCCTGCTCCAGCTCAACTCCTACGACCTCGCCGCCGTGCGTCTGGAGGGCTGAGCCGTGACGCGCTATCTGATACGCCGCCTGGGCCAGAGCGTCCTGACCGTCTTCCTGACCCTCTCCACCGTCTTCATCCTGGTCCGCATGGCCCCCGGCGACCCCGCCGCCGCCCTGGCCGGGCCCAACCCCTCCACCGCGGACCTCGCCCGGATCCGGGAGCAGTTCGGCCTCGACCGCGGACTGCTCACCCAGTACGGGCTCTTCCTGCGCGATCTGTTCACCGGCGACCTCGGCACCAGCTACTCCTTCCACGCGCCCGCCCTGGACGTGGTGCTGGACCGGGTGCCGTACACCATCACCCTCTCCCTCTCCGCGATCGCCCTCACCACCGTGGTGGCCGTGCCGCTGGGCGTGTGGATGGCCCGCCGCGCCGACACCAAGCGGGAGCTGGGCGCCAATGTGCTGACCATCGCCGGGCAGTCCATGCCGGACTTCTGGATCGGCGTGATGCTGCTGACCCTCTTCGCCGTGGCCGTCCCGGTGCTGCCCGCATCCGGCTTCACCACCTGGGGCGGACTGATCCTGCCCACCGTGACCGTGGCGATCCTCCAGATGGCGCTGATCTCCCGGCTGGTCCGCCGGGAGATGGTGGCGGCGCTCGCCTCGCCGTACGTCACCGTCGCCCGCTCCCGCGGAGTCTCGACCCGCGTACTGACCTGGCGCTACGCCATGGGCAACTCCGCCATCCCGGTGCTCACCGCGCTCGGCACCCGATTCGCCGCGATGCTCAACGGCGTCGTGGTGGTCGAGGTGGTGTTCGGCTGGCCCGGGGTCGGCTCGCTGGTCGTCCGCGCCCTGGAGACCCGCGACTATCCGCTGATCCAGGCGACCGTGCTGGTCACCGCCGCGCTGGCGGTCCTCGTCCAACTCCTCATCGACCTGGCCTACCCGCTGCTCGACCCGCGGGTACGCCTGGGAAAGGCGGCCTGAGATGCAAGGCGCCCTCGAACCCCCGGCCGCCACCGAGGCCGGCCCCGTGACCCGCCCCAGCGCGGTCACCGCCAGGGATCTGGCCCGCGCCACCGCCACCCGGCGCCGCCGCAGCGCGAGCCTGAAGCTGTGGACGGGCGCGGTGTGCACCCTGCTGGTCGTGGTGCCCGTGGCCCTCGCCCAGGTGCTGCCCCTGCCCGGCGCGGGCGACCAGGACCTCTCCAAGCGCAGGCTCGCCCCGCTGACCGACGGCCATCTCTTCGGCACCGACCAGCTCGGCCGCGATGTGCTCTCGCGGGTGCTGCACGGTGGCCAGGTGTCCCTGACGGTCGGGGTGCTCGCCGTCGTCGTCTCCGGCCTCATCGGCATCGTGGCGGGCGCCGCCGCCGGGTACTACGGCCGCTGGGTGGACGCCGTCGTCTCCCGGTTGCTGGAGGCCCAGATGTCGCTGCCGCTGCTGATGATGCTGCTGCTCGTCGTGGCCCTCTTCGGCCCCTCCGTCACCGTCATCACCTGCGTCATCGCCATCGCCCAGTGGCCCGAGGTGGCCCGGCTGACCCGGTCGCTGGTGCTGGTCGAGCGGGAGAAGCCGTATGTGGCCGCGGCCCAGGTGCTGGGGCTGCCCCGGATCGCCATCCTGGCCCGCCATGTCATCCCCAACATCGTCCGCCAGGCCTCGCTCGTGGTCCTGCTGCTGCTCGCCCAGGCGGTGCTGCTGGAGAGCGCGCTCAGCTACCTCGGCGCGGGCCCCCAGCGGCCGTTCGCCACCTGGGGCCGGATCATCTCCGACGGCCAGGACTACATCACCACCTCGTGGTGGCTGGTGACCCTGCCCGGCCTCGTCATCGTGCTGCTGGTGGTCGGGGTCAACCTGCTGGGCGACGGACTGCGCGACCGCACCCGACGGCGTACGACGGAGGGCTCCCGATGAGCGACCCGACGAGCACTCCGACGAGCACTCCGACGGGCGCCCCGGCGAGCGGCCCGCTGCTGGAGGTCGAGGACCTGCAGATCGAGCTGATCACCGACCGCGGTGTGGTGCGCGCGGTCGACGGGGTCGGCTTCACCATCGCCCCCGGCGAGACGGTGACCATCATCGGCGAGTCCGGCTCCGGCAAGTCCACCACCGCGATGGGGCTGCTGCGGCTGCTGCCCGAAGGGCTCGCCGTCCTCTCCGGAACGGCCCGGATCTTCGGCGCCGACGTCATCGCCGACGCCACCGCCGCCGGGCGGATCCGCGGCCGCGGCGTCTCCCTGATCCCCCAGGACCCGATGACCGCGCTCAGCCCGGTGCACACCATCGGCCGCCAGCTGGGCGAGGCGCTCCGGCTGCGCCACCCGGGGATGTCCCGCGCCGACGCCCGCGAAAAGGGCGTCGAACTGCTCGGCCGGGTGCGGATCCCCCGCCCCGAGACCCGCTGGGGCGCCTACCCCCACCAGTTCTCCGGCGGCATGCTCCAACGCGTCCTCATCGCCGTCGCGCTGGCCGCCGAGCCCCGGCTGCTGGTGGCCGACGAACCGACCTCGGCGCTCGACGTCACCGTCCAGGCGGGCGTCCTGGACCTGCTGATGGAGCTGCAGGAACGTACCGGCATCGGCATCCTGATGATCACCCACGACCTGGGGGTGGCCCGGCTGGTCTCCGACCGCATCCACGTCATGCGCGACGGCCGTTTCGTGGAGTCGGGGCCGGTGGAACAGATCGTGGACCACCCCCGCGAGCGGTACACCCGCGATCTGCTGGCCGCCGTGCCCACCCTGGGCCCCTGGGACGAGACCCCCGCGGCCGCCGTCACCGAGGAGGCGCTGTGACCCCCACCCCCCTGCTGGCCGTCGAGGACCTGGTGGTCGAATACCCGGTCGCCGGTGGTGTCTTCCGCGCGGTGGACGGCGTCAGCTTCGCCGTCCCGCCCGGCGGGGCGCTCGGCGTCGTCGGCGAGTCCGGCTGCGGCAAGTCCACCATCGCCCGCTCCATCGTCCGGCTGCTGCGCCCCGCCCGGGGCCGGATCCTGCTCGACGGAACCGATATCGCGGGCCTGCCCGAACGGCGGCTGCGCCCGCTGCGCAAGCGGGTGCAGATGGTCTTCCAGGATCCGTACGGCTCGCTGGACCCGCATCTGACGGCCGAGGAGATCGTGGCCGAGCCGCTGCGGCTGAACGGCATGCGCTCCGGGGCCGAACGCGCCCGCCGCGTCGCCGCACTCATCGACCAGGTCGGGCTGCCCGCCGGTGCGCTCCAGCGCCGCCCGGCCGAGTTCTCCGGCGGCCAGCGCCAGCGGATCGGCATCGCCCGCGCCCTGGCCAGCGGCCCCGAGCTGCTGGTGTGCGACGAGGCCACCTCCGCGCTGGACGTCTCCGTACAGGCCCAGGTGCTGGGGCTGCTGCGGGAGCTCCAGGCCGAACAGGGGCTCGCCTACATCGTCATCTCCCACAACCTCGGCGTGGTCCGCGAGATCAGCTCCGAGGTGGTGGTGATGCGCGCCGGGAGGATCATCGAGTCCGGGCCCACCGGCACCGTGCTCTCCGCGCCCGCCGAGCCCTACACCCGGGCGCTGCGACGGGCGGCGCTGGACCCGACGACCATGCGGGGACGCAAACCGCGCGCCCTCGTGTCCGCGATCGCGACCGACCGGGAGCCCGTCGCGGCCGATCAGGAACCAGGAGCGACGCGGTGAACGCGCATCCGCACACCCACACCACCAGCCAGGCGTCCCCCGGCGGGGTCGCCCTGCCGGGCATCCCGGTGCCGCTCTCGCGGCTGGTGCTGGGCACCATGACCTTCGGTGACACGGTGGACCGCGCGGGCGCCGCCGCGATGCTGGACATCGCGCTGGACGCCGGGGTGACGGGGGTGGACACCGCGAACGCCTACGCGGGCGGCGCCACCGAGACGATCCTGGCCGGGCTGCTGCCCGGCCGCCGCGACCGGATCGTGCTCGCCACCAAGGCCGGTATGCCGCACCCCGACGCCGGCGGCCACGCTCCGCTGTCCGCGCGCGGGATGCGCGCGGCCCTCGAGGGCAGCCTGCGCCGCCTGGGCACCGACCACGTCGACCTGTTCTATCTGCATCAGCCCGACCGCGCCACGCCGCTGGAGGAGACCCTCGGCACGGTCGCCGAGTTCGTGGCCGAGGGCAAGATCCTCGCGCTCGGCGTCTCCAACTACGCCGCCTGGCAGATCGCCGAGGTCACCCACACCGCCGAGCGGGTCGGCGCGCCGCGCCCGGTGGTGGCCCAGCAGTTGTACAACCTGCTGGCGCGGCGGATCGAGGAGGAGTACCGGGAGTACGCGGCCACCAGCGGACTGCGCACCATGGTCTACAACCCGCTGGGCGGCGGCCTGCTGACGGGCCGTCATTCCTTCGAGCGGCAGCCGGAGTCGGGCCGCTTCGGCGACTCGCGGGTGGCGGAGATGTACCGGCGGCGCTACTGGGACGCCGGGCTCTTCGAGGCCGTACGGGGCCTGTCCGGGATCGCCGAGGAGGCGGGCATCCCGCTGGTCGAACTCTCGTTGCGCTGGCTGCTCGGACGGGACGGGGTGGACGCGCTGCTGCTCGGCGGTTCCCGGGCGGAGCACCTCCGCGCCAACCTGGCCGCCGCGGCGGCGGGACCGCTTCCGGCGGAGGTGGCGGCGGCGTGCGACGAGGTGGGGGCGCGGCTGCGGGGGCCGATGCCCGCGTACAACCGCTAGGGGGCTTCTGATGGATCTTCGTGGGGGAAGGAGCGGCGTCAGGGGGCACCTCCCAGCGGTAGCTGGGGGAGCGTGCTCTCGGCGTGCCGGCCGGATCCCCTCGTACTGGGCGTACTTGGGCTTCCGGCCGGTGCGGCGAGAGGGCGTGCCGGGCGTCGCGACGCCGCGGAGATCCATCAGAAGCCTAGGCCCGTGGGCTCATCCCCGCCCCGTCCCGGACTGCGGCCCGCCGCGCCGCCCGGCCGTAGACATCTCCGTAACACCACAACCATGAGGAGCCCGGCGAACATGACCGCCGACGATGACACCGCGATACCGCTGACGGACGGGCGGCTTCGGGCGCGCCCGGGGGACCCGGGGCTGCGGGAGGCGTTCCTGCCCGCGCCCGCCGTGCAGAACCACGCCGCCAACCTCACCGTGTTGCCCGGAGGGGACCTCGGGTGCGTGTGGTTCGGAGGCACGCAGGAAGGCGTGCCGGACATCTCGGTGTGGTTCTCCCGGCTCGCCCCGGGGGCCGACACCTGGACGGAGCCGGTCCGGCTCTCGGACGACGACACCCGCTCGGAGCAGAACCCGCTGCTGTTCCCGACCCCGGCCGGGGAGCTGTGGCTGCTGTACACCGCCCAGCGGGCGGGCGATCAGGACACCGCCGAGGTCCGGCTGCGGGTGTCCGAGGACGCGGGGGTCACGTGGGGCGCGCCGCGTACGCTGTTCCCCGCCACCGAGGCGGGCGGGGTGTTCATCCGTCAGCCGGTGGCCGTTCTGGACTCCGGACGGTGGCTGCTGCCGGTCTTCCACTGCGTGGCCACCCCCGGGGCCAAATGGGTCGGCGACCGCGACACCAGCGCGGTGATGATCAGCGACGACCAGGGGCGGACCTGGCGCGAGCGGCCGGTGCCGGGCTCGACCGGCTGTGTGCACATGAACGTCCACCAACTGCCGGACACCACCCTGCTGGCCCTCTTCCGCAGCCGCTGGGCGGACGCGGTGTACCGCTCGCACAGCACCGACGGCGGGGAGACCTGGAGCGAGCCGGTACGCACCGAACTGCCCAACAACAACTCCTCCGTGCAGTACGTCCCGCTCGCCGACGGACGGCTCGCGCTGGTCTACAACCACAGCAGCCGCGCGGACGCCACGGCCCGCCGGGTGTCCCTCTACGACGAGATCGACGACCAGGGCGGGACCAGTCGGACCCCGGCCCCTTCGGCCGCCGGGCCCGACGACTCCGCGCCCGGCGCCTTCTGGGGCGCGCCCCGTGCCCCCATGACCCTCGCGCTCTCCTCCGACCACGGCCTCACCTGGCCCGTACGGCGCGATCTGGACACCGGCGACGGCCACTGCCTGACCAACAACTCACGCGACCGGCTCAACCGCGAGCTGTCCTACCCCACCATCCGGCAGGGCTCGGACGGCACGCTGCACATCGCGTACACCTACCACCGCCAGGCCATCAAGTACGTCCGCGTCGCACCGGATTGGGCGGCCGATGGCTGAGCCCCGCCACGCTGTGGTCACCGGTGTCAGCTCGGGTATCGGCGCGGCGATCGCCGCCCGGCTGCTGGACGAGGGGTGGCGGGTCACCGGGATCAGCCGTACCGCCCCCGCGCACACGAGTGAGCGGCTGCACTGGATCCCGGGCGACCTGTCCCGGCCGGAGGGGCTCCCCGAGGTGCTCGCCCCGGTGTCCGGGGTGGACGCGATCGTGCACGCGGCGGGCGTTCAGCGCTCGGCGCGGCTGGGGGAGCTGGACCCCGAGGACGGATCCCTCATGTGGCGGATCCATGTGCAGGCGGCGGGCGTCCTGGTGGACACGCTGGTGGACCGGGTCGCGGACGGCGGCCGGGTGGTGCTGGTGGGCAGCCGGACGATGACGGGCGTCCCCGGCAAGAGCCAGTACGCCGCCACCAAGGCGGCGCTGCCCGCGCTGGCCCGGTCCTGGGCGGCCGAGCTGGCGCCAAGGGCGGTCACGGTCAACGTGGTGGCGCCGGGGCCGACGGACACTCCCATGCTGCGGGACCCCGGCCGTAGCCGCACCCCGCCGGTGATGCCACCGCTGGGGCGGCTGGTCCGTCCGGAGGAGGTGGCGGGGCTGACGTCGTTCCTGCTGGGCCCGGAGGGCGGCGCGGTCACCGGCCAGACCCTGGTGATGTGCGCGGGCGCCTCACTCTGACGGCGGCGCGGCGTCGCCGCGGGCGAGCGCCATCAGCCCGGCGGTGTCCCCGGGCCGGGACTGGAGCGAGGGCAGCAGCAGGGTCCACAGATCGGCCAGCCGGTCCTCGACCAGCCGCCGCCCGTCGAGCGCCTCGGACACGGTGTGCAGCCCGAAGAAGGCGCACACCACGGTCCGTGCGGCGGGCAGCGGATCGACATGGGTGGCCAGATCGCCCTCGGCGCGTGCCTTCTCCATCATCTGCCCCACCGCGTCGATCCACCCCACGAAGGGCGGTGGCATGGGCGCCTCGATCAGGGTGCGCTCGGTCCACAGCCGGGCTCCGGCGCGCACCACGATGTCATCGCGGAAGGCGCGGGCCACCGCGAAGCTGAGCCGGACGAGTTGCTCCAGGGGCGGCGCGTCGAGGGCGGCGAAGCGCTCGATCAGCGGGGGCCAGGTGGCGAAGTGCTCCTCCACCACGGCGAGGGCGAGCCTTTCCTTGCTCGTGTAATGGAAATAGATCGCGCCGCTGGTGTGGCCGGACCGGGCGGTGATGTCGCTGATGCTCGTTCCCGCGTATCCCCGTTCGTCGAAAAGGAACGCCGCGGCCTCCAGAAGGGATCGGCGTGTTTGCGCGGCCCGTTCTTGCACGTGTTCGCCGTCCTTACACCGGATCGTCGGATGTGACGGGGAGAACTTAGCGGACTTTCGGCCTGAGATGGTGATGAGGCGAGACAGGTCAAACATTATTAGTATTTTATGGTGATCGTTCGTGAGGCTCATGGCCTTTCGGAGCCGTCCGGTCCCACCGGGCGGCCGCTCAGCTGGTCCCGCACGGTGGCGCGGGAGGCGGTGCACCGGGTCTCGGTGGCCGAGGTGCTGCTCACCGATGTGCGCAACCACGGTGACAACCGGTTCGAGGCCGCGGCCCAGTGGCCGAGGTCCCATCCCACCTTCCCGCACGGCGGAGACGGCCGCCATCATCCGCTGATGATCGCGGAAACCCTGCGCGAGCTGGGGATCTACATCCCCACGCGGTACTACGCGGTGCCCGCGGGGGCGCACTTCCTGATCCGGGACATCTCCTACCGGCTGGACCCCGAGACCGAGCCCCGGGCGCCGTACGGGGCCTCCGACATCACCTGCCGGGCCGCCGTCACCGACATCCGCACCAGCCCCTGCGGACGCTTCGTCACCGGGATGCGGCTGGATGTCGTGCTGTCGGCGGGCGGCAAGCTCTTCGCCTGGGCCGGGGGCACCGCGCGCTTCCTCGACGGTACGACCTACGCGGAGACCAGGGCCGCCGCCCACGGGCACACCGCGCGCCGCAGACTGCGTGCCGCCGTACGGCCCTCACCTGCGCAACTGGCCGTTCCGGCGGCCCGGGACGTGCTGGTGGTGCGGGATGGGGGAGTGGTCTACCTCGACCCCGCCGACCCCCGCCATCCGTTCTTCTTCGACCACTGGAGCGACCATATGCCGGGCCTGGTGCTGCTGGAGGGCGCCCGGCAGGCCGCCGCGCTGGCCACCGGCGGGGCGCTGACCCGGCCCGTCGGCTGCCGGATGAAGGCGATCCGCTTCACCGAGTCGTATCCGCCGGCCGTGGTGGAGTGCACCTCGCACGGCAGGACGTGTGTCTTCCGGCTGCGTCAGGCCGGTATCTGTACGGCGGTCGGCGTACTCCAGTACCTCTGAGCGATGAACACGCCGTGCGACGAACAATATGACGACGAACAGGCTGAACGACGAACAAAACGCCGACACTCAGTGACCTCTTGCTTACTGCGGGTCATCAAACTAACGTAGTGATCGTTATGTTTCGGGCAGGCGAACCCCACGGCCTGTACGACAACAGCGGTCGGCGCTCAGCGCCCTCATGAGCCGCCAGGACGATTTCCACCGCACGGCTCCCGCAGGTACAGGCATCCCCTGCGCCGATTCCTCCACCTCCCATGGAACGGCAGACAGATGACAGCCGAAAAGTTTCTCGGATGGACCCCAGCCGCCATCGTCTTCGACTGCGACGGCACCCTGATGGATTCCGAACGACACTGGGTGGAGGCGCGCGAAGTGGTCCTCAGAAACCACGGAACCGCCCCCGACGAGGAGTTCGCGCGGCGCACGAAGGGGCTCCACTACACCGAATGCGGCCGAATGCTGGCCGAATTCGCCGGGCGTCCCGAACTCGCCGACGAGATGACCGAACAACTCCTGGACGCCTTCCGCCGGCTGGTGGCCGACGACCCGGTCACCATGCCGGGGGCGCCCCAACTGGTCGCGAAGGCGGCCGCCTTCGCACCGCTGGCCGTGGCCAGCAACTGCCCGCGGGACGTCGTCGAGGACGGGCTCGCCAAGGCCGGGCTGCTGCGGTACTTCGGCCATGTGCTGGTCCCCGAGGGGGACGTGCGGCCCAAACCGTACCCCGACGTCTATCTGGAGGCCGCCCGGCTGTGCGGGGCGGCCCCCGGGGACGCCCTCGCGGTGGAGGACTCCCACTGTGGGTTTCTGTCCGCCTCGCGCGCCGGGCTGAGGGTGCTCGGTGTGGGCCCGCGGAAGCCGGTGGACGAGCCCCCGCCGGTCGATGTGTGGGTCTCCACCCTCGCCGACCCGGACCTGGTCAAGTGGGCGGACTCCCGGGCGGCCTGAGCGGCCGATCCACACGCTCCGCCTGGTCGGCGGGTGCCGCGGGTCACCTCTTCCCGTCGAGCCGCGGGTCACTTCTTCCCGTCGTGGCCCGCATGGCTCGCCGAGCCGTCCATGCCCTCCATGCCGTCCATCCCGTCCCCCGTCGTGGCCCCGCCATGGGACCCGCCGTGGGACATGGACATCCCCTTCTCGAGGGATCCGCCGATCTTCTCGCGCAGGGGCTCCAGCGAGCCCATGGACAGGCCGGTGACCGACCAGCGCTTGCCGACCAGGTACATGCCCCCGTAGTCCTTCGACGTGGTCAGCCAGTCGTGCTGGCCCTTGTCGGTGGCGAAGGTGACCATCGTGAACCGCTTCTGCCCGGACCCGCAGGAGCCCTGACGCAGCTCCTCCGCCTCGGTGATGATCGTGGCCTTGCACCCGATGGCGTCGGCGATCCGCGTCAGCGGCGCGGGCTTCCCGGGCCTGGCGAACTCCTTGGCGGCGGGGGACACCTTCTTCTGCTCGTGGCCTGAGCCATGTGCCCGATCGCCTCCACCACAGCCGGCCAGAAACAGCAGGGCCGCGCCGACCGCGGTGGCACGGAGTGCGAGTGACACATCAACCTCCCGTAGAAAATCCGGCGGGGCGGCCCAGGGCTCGGACGCCTCGGGCCACCCGCCGCGGTGGACCAAAAGTAGTGGTTGTCTCCCTTACTGGCCCGCCTTCTTGCCCTTGTCGGTGACCGCGAACCAGGTGCCCTTCACGCCCTGGCCGTTGATGTCACCGGGCTTCTTGTCCCCGGTGAAGGTGTACAGCAGCCAGCAGTCGAACGCCGCCTGCTTGCTGCCGTCGGGGCGCTTGAAGGAGGTGACCTTCGCCGCGTCGAGCCCGGCGACCTTGGTGGTGTCCACGGCCTTGACGGGCTTCCAGGTGTCCAGGCAGGCGCCCAGGCAGCCGGTCTTCATCGGCCAGGCGCTGTCCTTGTCGAACCGGTAGACGGTCATGCCCTTGCCGTCCACGATGATCTTGCCCAGCTCGGCGTTGTTGTTGACCATCAGCTGGAGGCTGTCGTCCGCGGCCGCGGTCTTGCCGGCCGGCTTGCCGTCGGGCGCCAGCGCGTTCCAGGTGCCCTTCACGCCCTGGCCCTTGGTGTCACCGGGCTTGTTGTCGCCCGCGAAGCGGTAGACCGGCCAGCCGGCCAGCGTCAGCTGCTTGGTGCCGTCGGCGCGGGTGACCGAGCCCAGCTTGCCGGCCTCGATACCGGTGGTGGCCGCGGCGTCGTCCGCGGGCACCGCGGGCCACTTGGTGGCGCAGTCGTCGTTGCAGTTGGACTTGGCCGGCTTGGGGGTGTCCTCGTCGAACCGGTAGAGCGTCCAGCCCTTGCTGTCGGTGACGAACTTGCCCAGCTTGGCGTCCTCCTTGACCGCCAGCTGCTTCGCCGGACCGGTGCGCTCGGCCGCGCCGCCCGCGCCGGCACCGGTGTCCCCGCCCGCCTGGTACCCGTCGCCGGCACCGGCCGCGGCCCCCGCGCCCGCCGACGCGGAGGCCCCCGCACCCACGGTCTGGCTGCCACCCGCCGGCTGCACATTGGCGCTGCCCGCGCTGTTGTCCTTGCTGCTGCCGCAAGCCGCCGTCAGCAGAACCATCGCTACCGACACCCCGGCGAATGCGATGTGACGCCGCTTCTCCATGACCATTCCTCTGCAATCTCGATCGGTCCGGCGGTGATTGCGCCGACGCCGGTCCATACGGAGCCCGTGCGGACCGGCGTTCAGCGGCTCGCGAATTTGTCACCGGACGCAAAATTCGCCGGATCGCTGAGCGCACAGCAGTCGACGGCCGTTTCTCACGGCCGTCGCGGTGTCGGTGGTGCGGCTGGATCGTCCCCTCGCTACTCCTCGATGCGCAGCGCCAGCGCGGGGCAGCGGCGGACCGCGCGGACCGCCTGCGCCCGTAGCTGCCGGGGCACTTCCATGTTGGCCGAGGCCGGATAGCCGTCGATGCCGAGCGTCAGCACCTCGGGCGGCAGGATGTCCGCGCACAGCCCATGGCCCTGGCACAGCGACCAGTCCACCAGCAGCTTCTCCATCGGCCCCCGCTGGCGGCGCTCATCGCGCGCCGCGGGGTTCAGCGGGGCGGGCGGCAGGGCGAGCGGCTGCGCGTCCTCCGGCAGCGGCAGCACCCCCATGGTGGGCCGTCCGCAGCCGGCGCCGAGCGCATGCGCCTCGAACTCCTCGGGGAACGCGTCCAGCGCGGTGGTCACGAAACCTGCGGTGCCATCGGGATGGCTGCAGGCCCCGCGCTTCTTCACCGAGTTGACGTAGGCGCGCACATTGTCGATCGCGGACTGGCCACCGCCGCGCTCCACCTGGCCGATGGCGTCCGCGAGCGCGGGCAGCCCGATGAAGCAGGGCCCGCACTGACCGGCCGTCTCGGCGGCCAGCCAGCGCGCGATCCGCGCGGTCTCGCCGAGCGGGCAGGTGTTCTCGGGGATGGGCAGCACCGCACCGGCGCCCAGCCGGGCGCCGTACTTCTTCATGGACTCCCGGGAGATGGTGGCGGCGTTGATGCTCTTGGGATCCAGCCATTTGCCGTGGTAGCCGCCCACCAGTACCGCCTGACCGGCGGTGAGGCCGCACAGCTCCAGGACGTAGGTCAGCGGCACCCCGGTGGGCGTCTCCATCACGTACTTGCCACCGACCGTCAGCAGAGTGGTGCCCGGCTCGGTGGGCAGCCCCACCGAGCGGTACGGCAGGGCGCCCATCCGGGCGGCCACCGCGAGCTGGGCGAACGTCTCGGTGTTGGACAGCAGGGTGGGCAGCCCGCTGAGCCCGCTGTCGCTGGTCCTGATCTTGCGGCCGTTGGGGATGGCCGGGGCGCCGCTGATGCCGTTGATGACCGCGCCGCCCTCACCGGCGACAAACCGGTCGTCGGTGACGTTCACCGAGACCGGGACGCCACTGGGGCCGCGCTCGGCGATCGCGGCGGCCACGGACTCCTGGACGTCCTGGCGGTGCACCGCGATGGCCACCTCCTCGGCGCCGAGCGCCTCGGCGGCGAGCACGGCGCCGTCGATCACCAGATGCGGGGTGTGCAGCAGCAGCGCGGTGTCCTTGAGGCAACTGGGTTCGCCCTCACTGCCGTTGACCACCACGGCGCAGCGGCCCTCGCGCCGGCCGGCCGACTCCACGACGGCCTGGACCTTCTTGGCGAAGGGGAAACCGGCGCCGCCGCGCCCGCGCAGATCGATGTTCTCCGCGAGCGCCACCAGCTCATCCGCCCGGAGGGCGGGCATGGTGCCATGGACGGTCAGATGGCCGACGCGGTCGAGCCGGTACACCTCGTCGAGCCCGGCCAGCAGCCGGGGCGGGTCGACACAGGCGAGCCTGGGTTTGGTCTTGATCACCGGTCCCACCCGCGAGAGGCGCCGAGCGGCTGACTGTCACGCCGTCCGGACTCGGCCGAACGGGGGCGCGGCACGGTGGGATCGGCCCGCCGGGTCCGGCCCTCCTGCATGCTGCGGGCCGGAGGGTTCCTGACCTCGATGCCGTCCGCCCGGTCGATGTCCTGGCGCCGCCGCTGGACCAGCCGCAGCCACAGCGCGATGGCCACACCGGCCAGCGCCGCGATGTAGCCGTAGGTCGCCCAGATCTTGGCGGCGCGTCCCGCCTTCAGACCGTGGATCAGCGCGGCGCACCACGCGGGGTAGGCGCCCACGTGCAGCGCCCGCCACCAGCGGTAGCGCCAGCGGGAGTTCCCCCTGGAGGCGAACGAGCTGCGGGCCGCACCGGTCACCGCGGCTATCACGAAGAGATAGCCGGCGATGGTGCCGAGCCCGATCAGCACCGGCTGATTTGCGTCAGCGAACGGTATCGCGATGGACGCGGCGTTGGTGTGGCTCTCCGCGACCTTGACCCAGATGTGTACGGCCAGGAAGAGCAGTCCGGCGACCGCGGCCGCCCGGTGGATGGCCTGGGCCAGCAGCCGCTGTTTGGTGTGCAGGATCATCTGGTCGGTCGCGGCGAGCCCCCACAGCACCGCCGAGGTGAGACAGACCAGCGCGAGCACACCCGCGCCGAAGTCGAGGAATACGAACATCTTCGAGAACGCGCCGGCGCTCCATGTCACGTACAGGGACAGTGCGATGGTGCCGGCGATGGCATAGATCCGGAGATGGCGTGGCCATCCCAGTCCGGATGGATCATGCTGCTGGGTCCGGCGAGCGGCTCGTCGTCCGCCACGAGCTCGGCGTCCCCCGTGACGCCCCTGCGAGGAGGGGAGCGGCGTTTGGGACATGGACATTGGAGCCTCCCGATCGCGCGGATTCGCGCGGGTGACGAGATACGTCAAAGTCGTCTTGGGGGCAGCAGCTTCTCGGAAGTACACGTGATCTCCATAAGATTTGTCGTAACGTGACAACTTCTAGTGGACGAACCGTGCCCACACCGTCCCTGGCTGATCCACTGTCATCCCAATGGCAAAGAACCGGCAAAGTGCCGGGACCGGGAGGGGGCGGGGTCCTCTATGACGTAGCGGAGGACCCTCGACTCCCTGACCGGTACTGGACGAACCGGTGACGGAGGCAACCTCCACGGACCTGACCGACCCCCCAACGGCCAGGTCTCCCCCCGGCAAGAACGAGGTAATGATGGGCGAACTCGTGAACCGCATCTGGTCCCGCCCCCGTGGCGAGTGGACCCGGGTGCTGCGCAATGAACTCCCGTCCCTGGCCGACGAGGTGGTTGAGAACCTTCGGCACAGAATTCCGGGATTCGCCGAACTCCTGGAGGACTCTGAGCGAGACAAGGTCCGATGGGGAGTCGAGCAGGCTCTCCTGACGGCGCTCGACCACCGCAGGGCGGGCGAGGACGGCGCGGGCGAGCAGGCCGCCGCCTCCGGTGAGGAGGCGCTGGCCGAGGTGCCGCCCGAGCGGGCCCGGCGCGATCTGTTCGAGGCCCTCATCGGCGAGGTGGCGGTCTCCGAGCGCACCCTGGTGGAGCTCTCCCGGGCCGCCCGCTGGCCGCTTCCCGAGACGGTGCAGGCCATCGCCCTGCCCACCCCGGGCGAGGCCCCGCAGCTGGCCGCCGTGCTGGGCGACACCCTCATCGGCGCGGTCGGCGACGAGCTGTGCCTGCTGATCCCCGACCCGGACGCGGACCCGGGGCCCACCGCGGACACCGGCGCCGTCGCCGCCCAGGAGGGCGAGAAGGACCCGGAGCGGGAGGCCACCCCGGCCGAGCCCGGCACCCGGGCGGCGCTGGAGACCGCGCTGCGCGGCCGTACCGCGGCCGTGGGCCATGTGGTACCGCTCAACGACGCGTCCTCCTCGGTGCGTTGGGCCCGGCGGCTGCTGACCCTGACGCCCGCCCGCCCCGGCCCCGAGGCCCGGGTGCTCTTCGTCGACGACCATCTGTCGATGCTGCTGCTCCTGCAGGACGAGTCGCTGGTCCGGGCGCTGGCCGCCCGGTGGCTCAAGCCGCTGGTCGGGCTGACCCCCCGGCAGAGCGAGCGGCTGCAGATGACGCTGCTGGCCTGGCTGGAGGGCGGTGGCGCGCCCGAGGCGGCCAAGGCCCTCAAGGTGCATCCGCAGACCGTGCGATACCGGCTGCGCCAGATCGAGAAGCTCTTCGGGCCCGGCCTGCGGGACCCCCGAATACGCTTCGAGCTGGAGATGGCGCTGCGCGGCCGCAGGCTGATGGCGCAGATGGACCGGATACGGCGCCACGCGTCCCGGGTGAGCCGCCGGACCCGTACCGGCGCGCCCCCCGGTGTCCGGCCGCTGGGCATCGCCAGGGAGGCGCGCGTCAACGGACTCTGACCAGGACTCCGCCACCACAGGGCGAACCGCCGGCCGCGCTCACGCGGTCGGCGGTTTTCGCTGCCCCCGGCGGCCGGGAGTCCGCCGCGACCGCCGGTGCGGGGTGGTTCAGAGCCTGTGTCATATCCCCGGTCGGATCAGCGTGCGGCGTCTGGTGCGTGCGATCGCAAGGCGCAGGAGCGCCCTCGTGGCGGAGCCACTCGGGTGTTTCGGCAACGCCGCGAGCGTGCGTGCCAGGCGTCGCACGCCCGGCCGGGGATATGACACAGGCTCTCAGCCTCTCGCCCCGGCGGGCGCCGCCGTACGCGGGGCCGTGCGCATCGCGGTGTTCAGGCCGAGCAGTTCGCGGTACGCGTGGGAGCAGAAGGCACATTCGGCGAGGTGGCGCGCGAGCGCCCGGCCGCGCACCCCGCCGCGGCGCACCGAGGCGCCGAGCTGGCCGCTGTAGTGCCGGCACCGGTCGTCCCGCGCCGACTCCAGATGGGCCCGCAGATACGACTCCCGCAGCCCCTCCCGGGCCCGGAAGGCCAGCGAGGTCACCCCGCTGGGGGAGATGCCCAGCACCATGGCCACCCGGTGCGGGGGCTCCTCCTCGACAAGGGTCAGCCACAGCACGGTCTGCCAGCGCTCGGGGAGTCCCCGGAAGCTGCGGATGAGCAACCGGCGGTCCTCCCGGGCCACCAGATGCTGCTGAGGGTCGGCCGTGGACGGGTGCTGCCGCCAGGACTCGAAGTCGGCGGTGAGCAGCACCCCGCGCTCCCCGGCGCTCCACTCCATCGCCGTATGCCGCACCACGGTGAGCAGATACGGCCGCCAGGGGCCCCGCGGACCACCCCCGGCGCGAACGGCCTGGAAGGTGCGGAAGAACGCCTCGGAGGCCAGGTCCTCGGCGTCATGGGGGTCACGGCAGCAGGTCCGGGCGTAGCGAAGGGTCGCCGCGTGGTGGCGGCGGTAGAGCAGGTCGGCCGCGGCCGGACTGCTGCTCCCCGACCGGTAGCCCGCCACCAACTCCCGGGTGAGCTCCTGGTCCGATGCGTGACGGTCCGAAGCCTTACGGTCCGAAGCGTGACGGACCGGTCGGTCGGTATGTTCCGGTCCCGGGAACCCCTCGGTGTCCGGATGCTCAGCCGCCGGAGGGTCGGTGGCCGCGTCGTCGTCCGCGGCCTGGTGTAAGTGCTCGGTGACAGCGCGGCGCGCGTCGGCCTTCCGGCCGACGCGCGCCTGGTGAGTGTGGTCCATCAGCCGCACTGCTTGCCGCTGTTGATGCAGTCCACCGCCTCGTTCATCAGGTCCTCCGACATCACGTTGATGAAGTCGTCGTGGTCCGTGATGGGCTTGTGCAACTGCTCGGGGAAGCCGTCCACGGCGAACGGGGTGTTGGCCGGCACGTCGTAGGTGATGGTGTTCACCAGCTGGGGGATCGCCTTGAAGCCGTTGGGGCAGGAGCCGTCCTCGCCCGCGAACGCCACGTGGTCACGGTGGTTGGCGCTGTCGATGTTCTGGCCGTCCCAGCAGCTCTGGAAGTCGAAGGTCCGGGTGACCGAGCTGCCCTCGGGGCAGAGCGGGTACTTGTCGGTCAGCTGACGGTCCTCGAAGCCGGTGCAGCTCCAGGAGGCGTTCGCGTTCTTGTCGCCGTTGGTGAACGCCTTGGCGTCACCGGTGATGATGCGCAGGAACTTCGGCATCGCGGCGACCTTGCTCTGCGCGTTGCCCTTGAACTCGATCTTGGAGCTCTTGGGGGTCAGGATCGTGCCGACGTTGCCCTCCTGGCCGCCGCCGAGCTGGTCGGCGTCCGCCTCGTCCTTGCCGTCCTGGGCGCGGACCACGGGCCAGTAGTAGGTCGACTTGTCGTCCTGGTTCTGGCAGGAGGTGCCGCCCTGCTCGAAGCTCTGGTTGTTGGCGAAGGCGTCGTTCTTGTCGCTGCCCACGTAGTCGTGCATGTGGTGGGCGCCGTTGCCGACACCGGGCGCGACGATGACGTTGTCACTGTTGCGCAGCCCCGGGTCGCCGACTCCGCATTCGGAGCTGAAGGTGCCGGTGGAGCCGTTCCCCTGGGCCTGCGGCGGCTGCTGGACGTTCGGCTGCACCTTGGTGATGTCGACGAAGTCGTCCTGTGACGGGCCGTTGCCCGCCTGGCCGCCGCCGTTGCCGGGCACCTCGTTGGCGCCCTCGCCGCCCTGCTGGTCGCCGCCTTGCTGCTGGCCGCCTTGCTGGTCGCCGCCCTGCTGCTGGCCGCCCTGCTGCTGGCCGCCCTGCTGCTGACCGCCTTGCTGCTGGCCGCCCTGGCCCTGGCCGGCCTGGTTGGCGACCTCCTGCCACTTGCAGTTGGCCATGCCCTGCAACTGGGAATTCTTGCCGCCGCCCATGGCCGCGCCGATGTTGTTCAGCGTCTGGGAGCGGTCGTCGTTGAGCTTGGAGAGCACGGCGCCGTTCGAACCCTGCTGCTGGTTCATCCGCTGGTACGCCTTGGCCACCTGGTTGTCCAGCTCGGCCAGGTTCTTGTCGACCTTGGGCTGGGCCTTCGACGGCACGTCACGCAGTTGCTGCCCCACATCGGGGCACTGGATCGTCCCCGCCTTCGCGGCCACGGTGTTGTTCTGGTCGGAGCCGTTCTTGTCGCCGTGGGCGGACGCGTTGGCGGCGATGATCGCGGCCCCGCCGCCGCCGAGCGCCAGCGCGGCGACGATGGCGACGGTCTTGTTCGTGAACCGCCCGCGTTTGTGGGTCTGTTGCCTCATAAGATCACTTCACTTAGTCGTTAGAGGGCGTCGAAGTCGACAAGCCCGGTGTCCTCGAGGACCGTGATGTGGTCGAGAACGATGGCATTGGCCCTGGTGGCCAGAGATCTGACCATGGAGTTGCGGCTCTCGGCTCGCACCTGCGCCACAAGGTTGAACACCTTGCCGTGAGCGGCGCGCAACCGGTTTGCGAACACCCGCTCGAACTCGGCGCTGCTGCCAGCGTTGGTCATCTCATTCAGCCAGCCCTGCTGCTGCGCGTTGGGCTGACTGGGCAGCTGGATTCCGAGAGCCCGGCCGACCTCCTCGGAGCGGCGGTCGAGTTCGGTGTGCCCCTCGATGAGATGCTCACCCGCGGTCTTCACGGCATCCCGGCTGTCGCGCTCCTGGGCGAGACGCCCGGCGGGGAGCTCCCACGTTCCGGCGAGCCTGACTTTGCGGACAAAGTCCCGGTCAGTGGCCGTGAGCGGCCCGTACTGGGTGCTGACCGTCCCACCGCCGTCGTCCGTGACGCCATTGCGCGGCTGGGCCACGCTGCTCTCACCGAACAACGACACCGGAATGAGGATCGCCGCCAGGGTGACGGCGAGCGCCCCGATGATGAGTCCGGTGCCGATGGTACGGCTGGAGCCGATGGATCTGGTGAGGTTTGCTGATGGCACAGCGCCCTCCTTGGTTCGGAGTGACACCGGACGCTAGTACCTCGTGTGGCTCGGTCGTGGAGACCTCATCACTAGTGAATAAAGCCGGGACAGAGATCATTACCTGCTGGTACTCTGCGCGGCCGCTCTCCGGAGGGCGCTCACAAAGATTTTTCCCGCCGCGTTGAGCAACTCACCGGGCCCGTACGTACGGCAGGGAGAACCCGGTGCACGGCCGTGCCCGAACGCTCGGCCGGACACCGTCCCGACGACCCGGAGGCGCCCCGCCGTGGATGCGACAGCGCGGAAGACCACGCCCACCAGGCCCCGTCATCCGCTCAGAGCCGAGGCCGGATGCGGCGACTGCCGGTACTGCCCCAGTTTGCCGTCGAGGACCCGGGCATCGGGGTGGTTCAGCTCCTGGAGAATCTCCAGGGCCCGCCGCCAGTCGAGGAGGGCGGTGGCCACATCGCCCTGGGCCAACCGGGTGTCCCCCTGGTGGTGCAGGGTGTCGGCCTCCAGATACCGGTCGCTGATCTCGCGGTAGATGGCGAGCGCCCGGCCGTATGAGGTGAGGGCCTGCTCATACCGTCCGAGGTGGTGGTACGCGTACCCCAGGCTGTCCAGCGCGGCGGCCTCGCCGGACGCGTCGCCGATCCGCCGGTGCAGTTCGACGGCCTCCCGGCAGCGGGCCAGGGCGTGTTCGTACTCACCGAGCAGGATATGGGTCCAGCCGATCTCGTTGAGCACGCTGGCCTGTCCGCTGATGTGGCCCAGGGCGACATAGTGGCCGAGCGCCGACCGGTAGTGGGCCAGCGCCTCCTGGTGGCGGCCCTGACAGTTGGCCAGGAAGGCCAGGGCGCGCAGGGTGCGGGCCTGCCCACCCCGCTCGCCGAGGTCCGTGAACAGCTCCAGCGCCCGCTCCAAATGGCCGTACGCCTCCTCGTACCGGCCCAGTCGTCCCTCGGCGAAGCCCAGGGTGCGGTGGCTGTGCGCCTGACCGAGCCGATCCGACAGGGCTCGGGCCGCCCCCAGCGCGGTGCGCTGGATGGCGGTCTGCTCCTGCCAGTGGCCGAGCCGGTCCAGGAAGAGTTCCAGGGTCACGGCCAACTGCCAGGCGTGGGTGGGGAATCCGTGGTCGCGGGCGTGCTCGACGACCGACAGCAGTACCCGCCGCTCGGCCGAGAGCCATGCCTCGGCGCGCTCCTGGCCGCCGAGGTGCTCGGGCGCCGCGTCGGGCCGGGCCGTGGACACGGGCAGCGGTTCGGTCCGGTGGGGGGCGAGCCGCGTGGCGGCGGTACGCGCGGTGTGCAGATAGTGGTCGAACATCCGGTGCCGGGCGTCCTGGCGGATCCCCTCCGCCTCATGGTCCTGGACCAGCTCCATGGCGTACGCCCGCAGCAGATCGTGGAAGGTGTAGCGGCCCGGGTCGTGCTCCACCAGCAGATGGGCGCGGGTGAGCGCGGCCAGCAGGGCCCGGGTGACCCGGAGCGGCAGCCCGGCCAGGCTCGCGGCCGCCGCGGTGGAGACCTCGGGCCCGGGATGCAGGGCGAGCAGCCGGAACAGCCGGGCGGCCTCCGGCTCCAGCGCCCGGTAGGACCAGGAGAAGACGCTCCGCGCGTCGGTGCTCGGATCGGCGCCCGCGAACGCGTCGAGGTTGCCCTGGCTCTCGCGCAACTCCGCGGCGACAGAAGAAAGGGGAAAGGAGGGACGGGTCGCGGCGCGGGCGGCCACCACCGCCAGCGCGAGCGGCAGCCGCCCGCACAGCCGGATGATCGTCGCCACCGCCTGCGGCTCCGCGGCGACCCGGTCCGTGCCCAGCCGCCGGACGAGCGCCTCATGGGACTCGGCCGGGGACAGCGGCCCCAGAGTAAGAGGACGGGCCCCCTCGCTCGCTATCAGACCGTGCAGCTGATTGCGGCTGGTGACGATGGTCAGACAGCCGGGGGAGCCGGGCAGCAGCGGTCGTACGTGCTGGGAGTCCACCACATTGTCCAGCAGGACCAGCATCCGCCGCCCCGCCAGCAGACTGCGGTACAGCGCGGTCTTGGCGTCCAGACCCGTGGGCACCCGGCTCGGCGGAATCCCCAGCGCGTGGAGGAATCCGCGCAGCGCCTCGTTCGGCGACATCATCGAACCGGTCGGATCGAAGCCGCGCAGATTGGCGTAGAGCTGTCCGTCCGGGAACCGGTGGGCGATCCGGTGCGCCCAGTGCACGGCGAGCGCGGTCTTGCCGATCCCGGCCATCCCGTCGATGGCGCTGATCACCAGCGGGGCCGGTGAGGCGACCCCGGCGCCCTCGGGCAGCAGGGCGTGGATACCGGCGAGTTCGCTGTGGCGCCCGCTGAACGCGGGCAGATCGGGCGGCAGTTGCGCCGGGCGGACCGCCGGGGCGGGCGGCGTCGCCGGAGGGGTGGGCTGGACCGGCTCGGCGGGGACCGGGGTGGACCGGGGCACCACCTCGCGGTGGGCGGCGCGCAACTCCGGGCCGGGTGTCACGCCGAGCTGGTCCGCCAGCCGGTTCCGCGCGGTGGAGAAGACCTCCAGCGCCTCGGCCCGGCGTCCGGTGGTGGCGAGCACCCGGATCAGCTGGGCTTGCAGGGTCTCGTCCAGCGTGTGGTGGGCGGCGAGCTGCTGCAGCACGATGGGCAGTTGCTCCGGGACCTCGGAGGCCAGCGCGGTGATGGCGGCCTCCTTGGCGATGGCCAGAAGTTCACGGTCGACACCGGAGAAGACGGGATGGGTCTGGATGTCGGAGGGGACTCCGGTGGCGGTCGGCCCCTGCCACAGGGCGAGCGCCTGGGCGAACAGCTCGGCCGCCCGCTCCGGCGCCCCCTCGGCGGCGGTGTGCCGGGCCGATTCGGTCAAGCGCCGGAAGCGCAGCAGATCCAGCGCGTCCGTGTCGGCGTTCAGCCGGTAGCCGCCGGAACTGCGCACCAGCCGGCTGCCCTCCGCCCGCGCCGCCAGGCCCGGTTCCAGCAGCCGGCGCACCGAGCCCACATGGCGGTGCACCACATTCACCGCGGTGCTCGGCGGATCCTGCACCCAGAGGACATCGACGATCTCGCTGAGCGCCACCGGCTGCCCCGCCCGCACCAGCAACAGCGCCAGCAGCGCTCGCTGTTTGGGCGGGCCCAGCTCCAGTTCGGCGTCCGCACGCCACGCCCTGACCGGGCCTAACACCGTAAATCGCACAACTAGGGATCTTAGTCCAGCCCGTTTCGGGCACCGTGCTCTTCCGGCCGCGTTGTGACGTCAGACTTTCGTCACTCAATCGGCGTCCCCCTTCTTCTACGCTCCCGCCATCGACACATTCGCCTCGGGGGGAACGGGACGATGGACATCAACGCGGCGGCCGTCATGACCGACGCCGACACTTTCTTAACGACGCTGTACCGGCGCCACGGCTCGGCGCTGCTCCGGCTGGCGGCCCGGCTGCTGGGCGGGGACTGGCACCGGGCCCAGGACATCGTGCAGGAGGTGGCGATCCGGGCCTGGCAGCGGCCGATGGACGTCGGCCCCATGGACGCCACCGCCCGCCACCGGCTGTTCACGGTGGTCAGTGATCTGGTCGGCGATCTGGCCGGCGACGTCCACCGGGACCAGGTGGAGCCGAGGATCGAGACGGCCGGTGAGGCGGACCTGGCGCTGCCGGCCACACCGGACGCGGTCGATCAGACGCTCACCGCCCGGGTGGTGTGGGACGCCCTGGCGGACCTGGCGCCCCCGCAGCGCGAGGTGCTGCTGCATCTGCACTATCTGGACCGCAGTGTGAGCCAGGCGGCCCGGGCGCTCGGGGTGCCCACCGGAACGGTCAAGTCGCGGACGTACTACGCGACTCGGGCGCTGCGGACGGCCCTGCGGGCGCGGGGGATCACCGACTGCTGACCGTCCCCGACCACTCGCCGACTGCTTTCTGATCGAATGATCGCTACTATGGCGGTGTTTCGATATGAAGACGAAAGCCGATCGCGTCGGAGGTGGGGAACATGCGGGAGCCGGCGGAGAAGCGGCAGGCACGGATCGCGGCCCTTGTGGAGGCCCGGGGCAGCGCCCGGATCACCGATCTCGCGGATGAGCTGGCGGTGTCCGTCGTCACCGTGCGGCGTGACGTGGAGGAGCTGGCCCAGCGCGGGGAGGTGCGCCGCGGCCACGGGGTGGCGCGCTCGCTGCGGCCTATGCCTACGGAGTCCACCGCCACCGGCGACACCATCGGCATGGTGGTCCCGGAGCGCAACACGTACCTCACCGAGGCCGTCCAGGCGGCGCGCGAGGCCGCCGAGAAGGCCGGGCTGCGGCTCGCGCTGCATATCGCTGCGGATGAGCGCGGGACCGAGCGCGCGGTGCGCCAGGCACTGGACGCGGGCGCGCGGGGGCTGCTGCTCGCCCCGCGCTGGCGTACCGAGGCGGAGGCCCGGGCGGACCACGCCTGGCTCGCCGACCTGGAGGTTCCGGTGGTGCTGGTGGAGCGCAGGCCCCATCGGGGCAGCGCGATCTACGGGGTGGACTGTGTGCGCTCGGACCACGGCTACGGGGTCCATCTGGCGCTGGAGCACCTGATCTCGCTGGGGCACCGGCGCATCGTGCTGGCGGCGCGCGACGACAGCCCCACCGCGCGGGTGGTCCGGTCGGAGTTCGCCGCGCAGACCGTCGCCCGCGGCATCAGCGAGGGGTGCCCGGTGATGCTCAGCTCGCGCACCGCGGGGCCCGACCCCAGCCCGCGCGACGAGCGGGAGGCCGACCTGGCCGCCGCGGTGCGCCGGGCCGGGGCCACCGCCGCCCTGATCCACGGTGACATGGACGCGCTGGTGCTGGTCCAGCGGCTGCGCGAGGCGGGCATCGAGGTGCCGCGCGACTGCTCGGTGGTCGCCTACAACGATGTGGTCGCCGACATGGGGCAGATCGCGCTGACGGCGGTGGCCCCGCCCAAGGGGGAGGTCGGGCAGGCGGCGCTGGAGCTGCTGACCCGCCAGCTGGAGCGGACCCGGGCCGGGCGGTGGGCCGGCGCCCCCCGCCATCTGGAGCTGCTGCCGCACCTGGTGGTCCGGGATTCCACCGCTCCGCTCGGCTGAGCGTTTGACCGATTTAGTTTCTACTGTTCGATGTATTGACGGAAATTCAGTCAAGCGCTCAGGATTCCCTCTGACTCCACCGTTGAATCAGGGGAGGGTCCATGCCTGGCCATAGACGCCCAGGACGCCCGATGCCCGGACACCGGGCGACGGCGGGCACCACCGCACTGCTCACGCTGCTCGTCCTCGTCCTGGCGGGCTGCTCCACCAGCCGCGGGTCCGACACCACCGGTGACGGCCCCGTGCGCCTCACCTTCTGGTCGGCGCTGCGCGGCAGTCAGGAGGTCGTCGACGAGTTCAACCGCACCCACACCGACATCAAGGTGGACTTCCAGCAGGTCCCCTCCGGCGAGCAGGGCGGCTGGGCCAAGCTCAGCAACGCCGCCCGCGCGACCAACGCCCCCGATGTCGCCACCGTCGAATACCCCCAGCTGCCCAGCTTCACCATCGACGGCGTACCCCGGGACATCACCAAGCTGCTGCCCGACTCGGTGCGCCGCAAGATCCTGCCGCAGGCGCTGGATCTCACCACCTTCGACGGGCGCACCTACGCCGTACCGGTGGACATCGAGCCGATGGTCTTCCTGTACCGCAAGGACATCTTCACCAAGAACCACATCCCGGTCCCCAAGACCTGGGCGGAGTTCGAGAGTTCGGCCCGCGAGCTCAAGAAGGCCCAGCCCCGGTCCCGGATCGCCAGCCTCTTCACCACCGGCGGCACCCTCTACATGGCCGGGTACGCCTGGCAGGCCGGGGCCCAGTGGTACCAGACCTCGAACGACACCTGGCGCGTCTCCATGGACGACGCCCCCACCCGCAAGGTCGCCGGCTACTGGCAGCGGCTGATGGACGACGACCTGGTGCGCGTCGAACCCGGCTCCAGCCAGCAGTGGCGGGCCCATCTGCGCAGCGGTGAGACGGCCGGATATCTGGCGGGCGCCTGGGCCGCGGGCTCGATGATGGCGTCCACCCCCGATGGCAAGGGCAAATGGGCCATCGCGCCGATGCCGCAGTGGGACCCGGCGAAGCCCAAGGTGAGCACGCAGGGTGGCTCGACCTTCATGGTCACCAAGGACAGCAAGCACCCCAAGGAGGCCATGGAGTTCATCTCCTGGATGGTGACCAGCCCCGACGCCCTGCGCGCCAAGCTCGCCAGCGGTGTCAGCAGCGCCTTCCCGTCCGTGCCCGGCCTGGTCCCGGTCGCCCGCAAGGAGATGGACACCAGCTACTACTCCGGACAGGACATCTTCGGCCTCTTCGGGAAGCAGGCCGAGATGATCACCTCCACCTGGAAGTGGGGACCGCGGATGGTCTCGACCACCACCTCCGGCGACGACGGGCTCGCCAGGGCCGGAGCCGGCAGCGGCACCGTCCTGGAGGCCCTGCGCGAAGCCCAGAGCAGAACCATGCCCGACCTGAAGAGCCTCGGCCTGTCGGTCACCACCGACTGAGCCCGCCCCGCCACCTCGTACACACCTTCGAAAGCCGCACTCACCACGCCTGAGCCGAGGTACTCCGTGAGCACAGTCACGTCCTCAAGACGGACGGCGCCGCCACAGGCGGCCGCCGCCGACCCGCCCCGCAGAACCGGACGGCGCCAGCAGCGGATCGCCGCCACCGTCCTGCTGACCCCCTTCACGGCACTGCTCATCGCCGTGTTCCTCGTCCCCGTCGGCTACGCCATCTACCTCAGCCTCTTCGGCGAGGACCACAGCGGGCTCGGCTTCGGCGGCGGGGAGACCGTCTTCACCGGACTGCGCAGCTATCTGGCGGTGCTGCAGGACCCCAGCTTCCTCTCCGGGTTCGGCACCATCGCCCTCTACTGCGTGATCTTCGTTCCCACCGTGGTCGTCAGCGCCCTCGCGCTCGCCCTGCTGCTCGACTCGGGCCTCATCCGGCTGCGGCGGACCTCGCAGATGCTGCTCTATCTGCCGCACGCCGTCCCCGGCATCATCGCGGCCGTCATCTGGCTGTACCTCTACACCCCGGGGCTCAGCCCGGTGATCAAGCTCTTCGCACAGGCCGACATCACCATCGACTTCCTCGGCCTGCACACCGTGCTCCCGTCGATCGTCAACATCGCCCTGTGGAGCGGCCTCGGCTACAACATGATCATCTTCTACGCGGCGCTCCAGGCACTGCCGCGCGAGGTGATCGAGGCCGCGACCATCGACGGCGCCGGCGGCATCCGCACCGCGCTCCAGGTCAAGGTGCCCATCATCAGGGGCTCCGTGGTGATGGTGTGCATGTTCTCGCTGATCGGCGCGCTGCAGCTGTTCACCGAGCCCATGCTGATGAACCAGGCCACCCCGATGGTCAACTCCCGCTTCACCCCGAACATGTACATCTACGACGCGGCCTTCCGCCGCAACAACTACGGACTCGCCTCCGCGGCCTCCGTCATCCTCCTGATCGTCACTTGCGTCCTGTCGTACGCCGTGACGCGCTGGTCGGGCCGCCGGGAACGGAGAGCGTGATGACCACGACCACACCCACCACCCCCGTGCGCCCCTCCCCGGGACCGTCCAGGCCGCTCGGCAAGCCCTTCGGCGGCTCCAAGCTGACCAGCCGCGGCATCGCCAACGCCGTGGTCCTGATCGCCGCCCTCTACACCATGCTGCCCGCGCTGTGGCTGGTGCTGGCGTCCACCAAGAACGCCGACGCCCTCTTCGGCAGCGACATCCTCTCGCTCGGCGACTTCTCCTTCGCCCGCAACCTCTCCGACCTGTTCTCCATGGACGGCGGGCTCTACGGCGAGTGGTACGTCAACAGCCTGCTGTACGCGGTCGTCGGGGCCCTGGTCGGCTCGCTCATCAGCGTCGCCGCGGGCTACGCCTTCGACAAGTACGAGTTCCGGCACAAGGAGAAGTTCTTCGGGCTGGTCCTCACCGGCGTCATGGTGCCGCCGACCGTGCTGGCCCTTCCGCTCTATCTGGTGGCCTCCGAGCTAGGGGTGGTCAACACCTTCTGGTCGGTCTTCATCCCGGTGCTCTTCAACCCCTTCGGCGTCTATCTGGCTCGCCTGCTCAGCAGCGGCTATGTGCCCAACGAGGTGCTGGAGGCATCCCGGGTCGACGGCGCGGGGGAGCTGCAGACCTATGTGCGGGTCAGCCTGCGGATGCTCGGGCCCGGGTTCGTGACCGTCTTCCTCTTCCAGCTCACGGCCATCTGGAACAACTTCTTCCTTCCGATGGTGATGCTCTCCGACCAGCACCTTTATCCGCTCAGCCTCGGCCTCTACACCTGGAACAGCGCCGCCACCGTCTCGCCCGAGTACTACCCCCTCGTGGTCATCGGCTCACTGCTCGCCGTCGTGCCGCTGATCGTGGCGTTCGTCATGTTGCAGCGCTACTGGAAGTCCGGACTGACCGCAGGGAGCGTCAAGTGACCGCAACCCACCTCTCCGCCCACCGCCGCCCCCGCGCCGCCCTGGCCATGGCCGAGCGGTCCGCCCGGCAGGTGCTCGGGCCCGCGAGCCTGGACCGGCTCGTCGACCTCCTCGACCTCGACCCCGGCCTCGTCCTCGACGACTTCACCACCCCGGCCGCCCGCCGCGCACTCGCCGACACCGAACTGCTGGTCACCGGCTGGGGCTGCCCGCCCCTGGACCGCCACACGCTCGACGCCGCGCCCCGGCTGCGCGCCGTGGTCCACACCGCGGGCACCGTGCGCCACCACATCACCGACGCCTGCTGGGAACGTGGCATCGAGGTCTCCTCGGCGGCCGCGGCCAACGCCGTGCCCGTCGCCGAGTACACCGTCGCCATGATCCTGCTGTCCAACAAGCGCGTCCTGGACATCGCCCGGGACTACCGCGCGGAGCGGCGCACGATCGACTGGAACGAGCGCTATCCGGACGCGGGCAACTACCGCCGGACGGTGGGCATCCTCAGCGCCTCCGCCATCGGCCGCCGGGTGATCGAGCTGCTGCGCCCGTACGACCTCGACCTCCTGCTGCACGACCCGTATGTCACCGCTCAGGAGGCGAAGGAGCTCGGGGCGCGCCTGGTGCCCCTGCGGGAACTCTTCGCCGGCAGCGATGTCATCAGCGTCCACACCCCCCTGCTGCCCGCCACCCAGGGCCTGGTCAGCCGGGAACTGCTGGCCGCCATGCCGGACGGCGCCGTGCTCATCAACACCGCGCGCGGGGCGGTGGTGGACCAGGAGGCGCTGACCGAGGAGGTGGTGGCCGGGCGGATCCGCGCCGTCCTCGACGTCACCGTGCCGGAGGTGCTGCCCGCCTCCTCCCCGCTGTACGACTGCGACAACGCGCTCATCACCCCGCATATCGCCGGATCCAAGAGCGGTGAGCTGCGCCGCCTGGCCGATCTCGCCATCGGCGAGATCGAGCACTACGTCACCGGCCGCCCCTTCGCCCACCCCGTACGACCGGAGATCCTCGACCGCTCGGCGTAACGTCCCGCGACGACCGCTCGGCACAACGTCCCGCGACCCCCAGGAGGCCCACCCCACCATGCCCGAGCTCCCCTTCCTCCTCCCCGCCGACGACCGCACCCTCAGCCCCCACACCGGCTACACCCGCGCCCACTGGGAGGCCGCCGCGGACGGCATGCTGCACGCCGCCCTCCGCTACGCCACCCCCGGCCAGGCCCTGATCGACCTGCCAGGACCGCCGTCCAGGTCCGGGGTGCGCTCCGACGGGCTCGAAGGGTTCGCCCGCACCTTCCTCCTCGCCGCCTTCCGCGCCGCCGGGGCCTCGGGCAAGGACCAGCACGGCATCCTGGAGCGCTACACCGCGGGGATCGCCCGCGGCACCCTCACCCCCGGGCGCGGTGACGCCGAGTCCTGGCCGGTGATCGGCCATCACGGGGCCCAGGGCCAGCCCATGGTGGAGTCCGCGTCCGTGGCCCTCGGCCTGCGGCTCACCGCGCCGTGGACCTGGGAGGCCCTGCCGTCCGACGCCCGGGACCGCACCGAGGAGTGGCTGCGCGGGGCGCTGCGCCACCAGCCCGCCCCCAACAACTGGTACCTCTTCCCCCTCACCGTGGCCGGTTTCCTCGAGTCCGTAGGACGCGGCGACGCCGAGACGGCCCGCGCCATCGAACGGGGGCTCGGCCTGCTGGAGGGCTGGTACCAGGGTCAGGGCTGGTACTCCGACGGCGACGGGCGGTCGTTCGACCACTACAACGGCTGGGCGCTGCACATGTACCCGCTGCTCCACGCCCATCTCGCGGGCGACGGGGAGCTCCTGGACCGGCTCGGCCCCCGGCTGCGCACCTTCCTCGAGGGCTTCTCGCTGCTCTTCGACGCCGATGGCGCCCCCATCCACCACGGCCGCTCCCTCACCTACCGCTTCGCCGCCGGGGCCTCGGTGGCACTCGGCGCCCTCACCGGCCACACTCCCCTCGCCCCGGGCGCCACCCGCCGCCTCCTCAGCGGAGCGCTGCGCCACTTCCTGGACCGCGGTGCGCTGACCGAGGACGGGGTGCTGAGCCTGGGCTGGTACGGGCCGCACGCCGCGACCCTCCAGCGCTACTCCGGGCCCGGCTCGCCCTACTGGGCCTCCAAGGGGTTCCTCGGCCTGCTGCTCCCGCCCGACCACCCGGTGTGGACCGCGACCGAGGAGGCCGCGCCCGCCGAGGGCCCCGACCGGGCGCTGGCGCTGCCCGCCGCCGGGTTCCTCGTCCAGACCACGGGCCGGGACGGGCTGGTGCGGCTGCACAACCACGGCAGCTACAAGCTCCGCCCCTGGGAGGCCGAACACGCGCCGGCCGACCCGCTCTACGCCCGGCTCGCCTACTCCACCCGCACCGGCCCCACCAGCGCGGACAACAGCCCCGACAATCACATCGCCCTCGAAGAGCGCGGTGTGCGCACCGCCCGGCTGCGCATCCACCCCCTGGCCGCGGGCCCCGACTGGCTCGCCTCCTCCCACACCCCCGCCTTCCCCGACGGCGGCCCCAAGGTGCCCTCGATCCGCATCGACAGCCTGACCCTCGTCCGCGGCCGCCTCGAAGTGCGCGTCCACCGCACCGTGGGCGTCCCCGCCGGAACCCGGATCCACCACAGCGGCTGGGCCGTCGCCCTGCCCCCGGGCACCTCCGCGGAGACCGCGGAGGGTGCGGAGACCGAGGAGACCGCGGAGACCGAGGAGACCGCGGAGGGTGCGGAGACCGCGGAGGGTGCGGAGACCGCGGAGGGTGCGGAGCCCGCGGAGGGTGCGGAGCCCGCGGAGACCGCGGAGACCGCGGAGGGTGCCGAGATACGGCTGGACGGGGGAGAGGTGACCGGTCAGCTCCTCGGACTGCACGGCTGGGAGACCGCCACCGCGGTCCGGGCGCCGCAGGGCACCGCGTACGGGCCGTGGGCCCTGGTCCCCGAACTCACCGGCACCGTCGGCGAGAACCCCTCCGGCACCCTCTTCGTCGCGCTGGCCTCGCTCACCGGGGAGCGCGACCCGGCCCCGCTCGCCGATCTCGCCACCGCCGAGGTGAACGGGCTCGTGGTCACCGTGCGGCCGGTGGACGGCGGGGCGTTCGTGGTGGACTTCGGCGCGGGCGACGCGCCCACCGTCACGGAGGTGGGGGCGTGACGCGGCTCGGCATCTGCTCGGTGACGCTGCGCCGGCTCGACCCGGACCGGGTGATCGCCGCCGTGGCCGGAGCGGGCCTGGAGTGTGTCGAATGGGGCGGTGACGTCCATGTGCCGCCCGGCGACGAGGCCACCGCCCGGCGGGTCCGCGACGCGACCGTGGACGCCGGGCTCGCCGTCGCCTCGTACGGCTCCTACTACCGCGCCGGGCGGAGCGATCCGGAGGAGTTCGACGCCGTGCTCCGCTCCGCCGTGGCGCTCGGCGCCCCGCGCATCCGGATCTGGGCGGGCGCCACCGGCACCGGGGAGACCCCGCCCGAGGGGCGCCGCGCGGTGGTCGAGGACACCCGGCGCGCCGCCGCGCTCGCCGCGGACGCGGGGGTGGAACTCGCCTATGAGTTCCACCGCAACACCCTTACCGACGGCGCGGACCACACCCTCCGGCTGCTGGAGGAGGTGGACCGCGCCGATGTCGCCACGTACTGGCAGCCGCCCGTCGACATGCCCGACGCCGAGGCGCTGAAGGGGCTGGACTTGCTGGGGGACCGGATCGCCGCGGTGCACGCCTTCTCCTGGTGGCCCGGGACCGCCCGGCTGCCGCTGACCGCCCGCGCCCCGCTGTGGCGCAGCGCCTTCGAGCGGCTGCTCACGCACCGCGCCGCGGTGTCGGCCGAGGGCCCGCCGCTGGATGTCCTGCTGGAGTTCGTACCGGACGACGACGAGCGGCTGCTGCCCCGGGAGGCGGCCACGCTGCGGGCGCTCGCCGACGTATAGCCGACGTATAGGGGGGTGCCCCGCGGTACGCGCACGCCTACGGCGGGCTCCTCCCCCTCCCCGCCCCTCCCCGAAACCGGTGCTCCACCCCAGCCCCCGGGGCGGGGGCTCCGCCCCAGACGCCGGGCGGTGGCTGCGCCTCGGGCGTCGGGTGGGGGCTGCGCCTCGGGCGCCGGGTGGGGGTTCTGCCTCGGGCGTCGGGTGGTGGCCGCGCCTCGGACGCCGGGTGGGGGTTCTGCCTCGGGCGTCGGGCGGTGGCTGCGCCTCGGGCGTCGGGTGGGGGCTCCGCCCCGGACCCCGGGCGGGGTTCTGAGTCGGACGCCGGGCGGGGGTTCTGCCCCAGACCTCGGACCGGGGTTCTGCCTCGGGCGTCGGGCGGTGGCCGCGCCTCGGATGCCGGGTGGGGGTTCTGCCTCAGACGCGGGAACTGGGCTCCGGCGCTAGACCCCGGGCAGGGGCTCCGCCCTAGACCCCGGGCGGGGTTCTGTCTCATGACGCCGGACCGGGGTTCTGCCTCGGACGTCGGACCGGGGCTCCGGCCCAGACGCCGGGGTCCAGGGGCGGAGCCCTTGGTATCGGGAAGGGGCGGGGAGGGGAAAGCATCGCTTGGGCAGGCGATCACTGGGGGGTGCGGGAGGCGGCGCCCCCGTAGGAGGTGCCCTCCTCGATGGTGCCGCCGAACCTCTCCCGGAACTCCTCCATGTTCTTCCGGGGCGAGGACGACAGCACCCAGCGGTTGCCGACCAGATAGACACCGCCGTACATCTGGGCGGTCTCCAGCCAGTCGCGCTGGTTCTTGGCGGTGACGAAGTCGAGGAAGAGGAACTTGCCCTTGGAGTTCTTGCAGACGGCCTGGCGGTAGTCGGCCACCTTGGTGGTGAACTCGGGCTTGCACCCGGCGGCCGAGGCGAGTTGCTCCACCCGCGCGGCCTTGGGCGTGGGACTGGCGCTCGCGCTCGGCCGCGCCGCGTCCCGTCCGGTCTCCGCCTTGGCGTCCGCCTTACCGTCCCCGCCGCCGCATCCCGCGAGGGTGAGCAGCGCGCCCACGGCCGCCGCGACCGCCACCGCGCGCGGGCCGTGGCGGCGCGGGGCGCGGTCGGCGGTCCGGACCGGGTGCGGAGCGTCGGCGGCGGTGTCGGCGTCGTCGGCGGCGGCGTCGTACATGGAAGGCCCTCTCGCATCGTCGGATCCGGGGCGCGGCTGTGTCCCGCGCGCCTACGGGTACGGATGGGGGGCGCCGATCGTTCACCGGCCGCGCGCCGTACCGCGTCCGTACCGCGTCCGTACCGCGTCCGTTCCGCACCCGTTCCGCGCCGGGCCGGGCGCGTACGCGGATGTCCGGACCCTTGACAGCCAGGTCGGATGCTGGATTACTGGACCGCGCCCGAACGGTAACCGAATGTTCGGTCGGCATCCGGAGGTGGTGGACGGCCCATGGTGGACTCGCTGAACGCGGCTCCGCTCGACGACGCCGAGCGGATGAGCCCCGAGGAGCTGAGGGCGCTTCAGCTCACCCGGCTGCGTGCCACCTTGCGCCATGCGTACGACCACGTCGAGCTGTACCGCGAGAAGTTCCGCGCGGCCGGGGTCGGCCCCGAGGACTGCCGCACCCTGGAGGACCTGGCCCGGTTCCCCTTCACCACCAAGGCCGATCTGCGCGACAGCTACCCGTTCGGGATGTTCGCCGTCGAGCAGAGCGAGGTGCGGCGGCTGCACGCCTCCAGCGGCACCACCGGCCACCCCACCCTCGTCGGCTACACCGAGCACGACCTGGCGGTCTGGGCGGAGGTGATCGCCCGCTCGATCCGCGCGGCCGGTGGCCGCCCCGGCCACAAGGTGCACATCTCCTACGGCTACGGCCTGTTCACCGGCGGCCTCGGCGCCCACTACGGGGCCGAGCGGCTCGGCTGCACCGTCATCCCCGCCTCCGGGGGGATGACCGCCCGGCAGGTGCGGCTCATCCAGGATCTCAGGCCCGAGATCATCATGATCACGCCCTCCTATCTGCTGACGCTCCTGGACGAGTTCGAACGGCAGGGCGTCGACCCCCGATCCACCTCCCTCCAGGTCGGCATCTTCGGCGCCGAGCCCTGGACGGAGGAGATGCGCCGGGAGATCGAGGAGCGCCTGGACATCCACGCGGTGGACATATACGGGCTCTCGGAGGTGATCGGCCCGGGGGTGGCCCAGGAGTGCGTGGAGACCAAGGACGGGCTGCACGTCTGGGAGGACCACTTCTACCCCGAGATCGTGGACCCGCTCACCGATGAGGTGCTGCCCGGCGGCGAGGAGGGGGAGCTGACCTTCACCACCCTCACCAAGGAGGCGCTCCCCGTCATCCGCTACCGCACCCGGGATCTGACCCGGCTGCTGCCCGGCACCGCCCGCCCCGCCTTCCGGCGCATCCAGAAGATCACCGGCCGCTGTGACGACATGCTCATCGTGCGCGGGGTCAATGTCTTCCCCAGCCAGATCGAGGAGATCGTGCTGCGGGTCCCGTCGGTGGCCCCGCACTTCCAGCTCGAGCTGACCCGGCGCGGCCGGATGGACCATATGGCGGTGCGGATCGAGGCGCGCCCCGGGACCGGCCCCGAGCGGCGCGCGGACGCCGCCACGGCGATCGCGCGCGGCGTAAAGGACGGGGTGGGGCTCACGGTCGAGGTGGAGGTCGTGGACCCGGAGACGCTGGAGCGCTCCGTGGGCAAGATCCGCCGGGTCAAGGACCTGCGGACGGAGGGCTGAGCGGACGCAAGGCCGAGCCGCCCCGGGCACCGTCCGTGGCCAGGACGGGACCCGGGGCGCATGGGCTCGGCGTGCCGGCCCGAGGGTTTCTCAGTTGCCGATCCGAGGGCTGGTCAGGCGCCGATCCGAGGGCTGGCCAGGTGCCGGCCCGAGGGCTGGTCAGGCGCCGGCCCGAGGGTTTCTCGGCCTGCCGGCCCGAGGGCGGCGACCTCGTGATGGAGGGGCAGCCGCGCCCCGCACACGGTCGCCTGGGCCTGCGCCGCGACCCGGCGCCGGTCGTCGACGTCCCGCAGCGGCCGCAGCGGCCGGTGCACATTCACCCGCACCGTGAGCCCGTCGGCCCGTAGCACCCGGCGCAGCGAGTGGCCGAAGTCGTCCTCGCCGACGAAGGCGGCCACCGTGGTCGGGGCGCCGTGCTGGACGTAGTCCAGGGTCACCGGGCGCACCGGCGCCCCCGCGTCCAGTGCGGCCTGGAAGGTGGCCCGGCGGAAGCTGCCGCCGGTGCCCGCACACCAGGTGATGCCCTGCGGGAAGGCCATCACCGACTGGCCGTCGCGCAGCCGGTCCGCCATCTCCCGTACGGTCGCGGGGAGTTCGCGCAGCGAGTCGCGGTCGATGTACAGCGTCCCC
The DNA here is from genome assembly GCF_024505145.1 of Streptomyces rugosispiralis. Taxonomy (GTDB): domain Bacteria; phylum Actinomycetota; class Actinomycetes; order Streptomycetales; family Streptomycetaceae; genus Streptomyces; species Streptomyces rugosispiralis. Next base: position 55,205 of record NZ_JANIAA010000004.1, read on the forward strand.
GCACGGGTGACCATCGGCCCGATCAGCGGCCAGCCCGCGATCTCCCGCTTGGCCAGCATGACCACGGGCTCTATCGACAGCAGCGCGATGATGTCCAGCCAGGAGATGTGGTTCGCCACGATCAGCGTGCCGGTGGTGCCCGGGGCGCTGAGCGTGCTGTCGCCCGCCACCTCCAGCCGGATGCCGAGGGAGTCCAGCAGCGTCGCCGCCCGCGCCCGCAGCGTCTCGGGCTCGCCGATCCGCCGGCCGGACGCCAGCGCGCCCAGCACCGCCCGGCCGAAGACCGCGGCCCGCCGGGCGACCCGGGTGGCCGGGACGCGGCCGGCGGCGTGGGCGACACAGCCGGTGGTGCACGGCGACCAGGCCGCCCAGGCGTGTGCGGGCAGACTCATCGATGCCGGGACGGTCACTGGGATTCACCCAGGAAGTAGCGGCGGTAGCGGTCGTTCATCCGCTCGGTGTCCAGCAGCACGAAGAAGTCGGCGTCGTTGAAGGCCCGGTCGTGCTGCGGGGAGCCGCACATCCAGGCGCCGACCCGCAGGTACCCGCGCAGCAGCGGCGGCAGATCGGCGTAGCTGGGCTCGCCGTCCAGCGGCCGCGAGGGTATCCAGGGGTCGAGCGGGTGGACCCGCATCTCCGGCGGGGCGGCGTGCTTGGTGGTGCCGAGCAGCCAGGCGTTGGCGGCGGCCTGCTCGCCGTCGGCCAGCGGCACCGAGGCGCAGCCCGCGAGATAGCGGTGGCCGGACAGCAGCACATAGCGGGCCAGACCGGCCCACATGAGATTGATGACGGCGCCCGAGCGGTGGTCGGCGTGCACACAGGCGCGGCCGGCCTCGACCATGGACGAGCGGACCTCGGCCGGCAGCCCGTGCAGATTGAACTCGGTGTCCGAGTAGAGCCGCTCACTGCGCCCCGGGGGAAGCAGCCGGTAGGTGCCGACCACGGTGCCCGTCGCCGTGTCCGTGACGATCAAGTGGTCCATGACCTCGTCGAACTCGTCCACGTCGCGGCCGTCGACCGCCGCGTCCAGCCGACCGCCCCTCTCCTCGCCGAACACCTGGTAGCGCAGTCGCTGCGCGGCGTGGACCTGCTCCTGAGTGTGGGCGATCGAGGTGACGTACGAGCTGGTGGGCGCCGTCGTGGACGTCGTGAGCACGGACATTCCTGTTCTCCGTTCGAGGGAAGTCAGGAGCGGTGGGGACTGGGGAAGAGCGGAAGAAACGCCTCACTCGCCGTGCGGTACGCGGAGGCGGCGCGTACCGGGGCGTCCACCAGTCTTGCCGTGGCGACGTACGTCACAGTGTCCGTGCGGTGATTCGGCGACTGCCAGTCGATGACGAAAACATGCCACAGGTCGGCCGTGGTTACGGAGCGGTAGCGCCGGTGCCGCCGCCGTCATCGGCGGCGCCGGTGGCGTCCGGGAGCGGAAAGCCCAGTGAATGGGCCGCGGTGGCGGGGGTGGGCTGGGACCAGTAGTCGCTTACCGCCTCGGCCGAGGACAGGGAGCGGGTTTCGGCCAGATCCAGATAGAGGACGCCGTCGAGGTGGTCGGTCTCGTGCTGGACGATCCGCGCGGGCCAGCCGGTGAACTCCTCGTCCAGCTCCCGCCCCGTCTCGTCCTGCCCGCGCAGCCGGATCCGGTCCGGGCGGCCGACCACGGCCTGCCAGCCGGGGATGCTCAGACATCCCTCGAAGAACGCCGCCCGGCCGTCGCCGACCGGTTCGTAGCGGGGGTTGACCAGCACCCGGTACGGCTGCGGCACCCGGCCGCGCGCCTCGCGCACCTCGGCCGTCACCTCCGCCGGGTCCTCGATCACCGCCAGCCGCAGCGGCACACCGATCTGCGGGGCCGCGAGCCCCACTCCGGGCGCGGAGTGCATGGTTTCCCGCATCGCCGTCAGCAGCCGGTCCAGCTGGTCCGCGGCCAGCTGGCCCTCGTACGGCAGGGCCGGTCGCCGCAGCACGGGCACGCCCGCGGAGAGGATCGGCAGCGGGCGGGTCCCGGAGAGCAGTTCATCGACGAGCTCGGACAGGGTGGTGGTCGGCATGGGGGACAGCCTGGCAAGACGATCACGCCACGGCAATTCGGGGGTGGGGGCCGGGGTTCTGGCGCCCTCGTGCGCGGATGCTCACCATCGGACAAAAGGTGAACGGGGCACCGATGGGGTCCGTAGACGCTGATGAGCCGCCGGGGAACATCCCACGCCCCCGCGGCTCGGCCGAGTCTCCCGGCTCGGCCGCTGCCGCCCCGCGGTGCTCTCCCCGTTGCGCACGCGGGGCGGCAGCCTTCCCGGCCCCGGCCCCGCGCGGCAGCCCTCGCGGCCCTAGGGCCTGTCTGGGGTTGTGATCTGGGCTCGCGGGGCGTGGCACGCTCCCCCAGCTACCGCTGGGAGGTGCCCCCTGACGCCGCTCCTTCCCCCACGAAGATCCATCAGAAGCCCCCTAAGCGGACGTGAGCCCTACTCGGCCCGTGACTCCGGCAGCAGCTCCCGGATGTCGTTCGGCAGCACGGAGTACAGCTTCTCCATCAGCTCCGGGTCCACGGCCGAGTCCAGCACCTCGAAGAAGGCGGCCGCCTCGCGCAGCGCCTCCTCCTCGGTGTGCTCGGTCCGCCAGGCGATGCGGCCCGCGAAACCGGTGAGGTCGAACCGCTCGCCGTGGTCCCGCCGGTACGCCCGCTCCTCGGGTGAGCCCTCGTGGGACGCGGCGACGCGCCGCAGCGGCTCGGCCGCCTCCTGCGGCAGTTGGGCCGCCATATGGTCCGCCAGCCCGTCCGGAATGCGCTCGGCGAGCGTTTCGAGCGTCGCCCGTACCGCCCGCTCGGCGGACTGCCGGTCGGGGAGCTGGGCCCGGGCCTGGACCAGGCCCGTCATTTCTTCGTAGCGCATGGTCGGCGCTCCTCGTGGTCGGATGCCCGGCTGCTGTGCCGAGTGCCCCGTGCCATGCGCTCAAACCGCCGCCGCGCGCCCGGCCTCCGGGGTGTCCTCCCGCCCGTCCTCCCGCCCGGAGAGCAGCGGGCCGAGCACCCGGGTGCCGGGGCCGGTGCGCCCGCCGGGGCCCGGGAGCTGGGTGGTGTTGCCGACCGTCAGGGGCTCCCCGCAGTGGGCGCACGCGGACACCGGCGTGGTGTCCCGCCCGCAGCCGAGGTGGCGGATCCGGGCCGGGGGCCCGGCGGGGCCCGCGTACCAGCGGTCGCCCCACTCCATCAGCGCCAGCAGCACCGGATAGAGCTCCTCGCCCTTGCGAGTGGCGCGATAGTGCTCACGCGGTGGCCGCTCCTGGTATCGCTCCCGGACCAGCACCCCTTCTTCGACCAGCCGGGACAGCCGCGCGGCCAGGACCTTGCGCGATATGCCCAGGTCATGGGCGAGAGCGTCGAAGCGGGTGACCCCGGTGAGCACATCCCGCATGATCAGCGCCGTCCAGGCGTCGCCGAAGAGATCGGTGGCGCGGGCGATCGAACAGGCCACATCGGCGAGCGGAGTGCGGGTCATGACACGACCCTACCCGAGTTCCCCGAGGGAACTTAAGGGTGTTAGGTTTCCTCGGGGAACCGGGCGAGCCCGCCCGAACCGCCCCAGGCACCGGTGAATCCGCGAATCCGCGCACCCGTGAGGGAGAAGACGATGGCCGCCGCCCCGCACATCGAACTGGACTCACGGTCGCCCGAGGCCGTCGACGGCCGTCAGATCAGGGCCGTCACCTTCCAGGACAGCCGACTCGAGTACGTCCGCACCACGCTCAAGAGCGTGGACCTCTCCGCGTCCGGAAGCCGCGCCGTGGTCGTGGGCAGCGGCCGCGGGCTGCTGGCCCGCGGGCTGGCCGGTCTCGGCTTCGACGTCGTCGCCGTCGACCCCTCCGCCACCGCGACCGAGATGGCGCGCGAGGCGGGCGAGCGCGAGCACCCCGGAATCGACTACCGCACCGCGCCCGCCGAGCGACTCGGCCTCGCCGACGGCGCGTTCGACCTCGCCTACTACGCCGACACCTTCGAGATCACCCCGGATCTCGACCGGGTGCTGGCGGAGGCCGCCCGGGTGCTGCGGCCCGGCGGGGTGCTGATCTACGACACCGTCAACCGCACCCTGCTCGCCCGGGTGATCTACCTCGGCGCCTTCCAGCGCGTCCCGATGACCCGGATCATGCCCGCCGGCCGCTACACGGCGGCCCGGCTGCGCACCCCCGCCGAGCTGACCGCCGCCCTGGAGCGGCAGGGGCTGCGCAACGAGGACATCTGCGACTTCAAGCCCAAGGACCCGCGCAGCCTGGTCAAGGCCACCATGGCGCGCCGCCGGGGGCGGATCACCGATGAGCAGATCCCGCCGATCGTCGACTTCGTCCTCGCCCCGGACGCCCGGCCGCTGGTCACCTACCTCGGCTACGCCCGTAAGGGCTGAGCGGCGAGCCCGGCACCCGGCCCCGGCCGCGTGGGCGCACACTGGGCACCGTGACTCGTCAGCGCAGCGCCGGACTCCTGCTGTACCGGGGGGTGAGCCCGGCCGTTGAGGTTCTGCTCGCCCATATGGGCGGCCCGTTCTGGGCCGCCAAGGACGCGGGCGCCTGGACGGTGCCCAAGGGGGAGTACGACGAGGACGAGACCCCGGAGGCCGCCGCGCGCCGGGAGTTCCAGGAGGAGCTGGGCATGCCCCCGCCCGGCGGGGAGCCGGTTCCGCTCGGCTCCGTGACCCAGACCGGGGGCAAGCTGGTCATCGCCTGGGCGCTGGAGGGCGATCTCGACCCGGCGGGCATCACCCCCGGCACCTTCGCCATGGAGTGGCCGAAGGGCTCCGGCCGGATGCGGGAGTTCCCCGAGATCGACCGGGTCGCCTGGTTCGGCCTGGACGAGGCCCGCCGGAAGATGGTGGCGAAGCAGCGGGTGTTCCTGGACCGGCTGGAGGAGCTCCTCCACGGCGCGGAGGGCGCGGAGGGCGCGGGCCCCGGCGGCGAATGACCGGGACCCGCGCCTGCCAGATGTCCTGTCACTCCGTTCCGCAGCGCACCGTGGCCGCCGCCCAGTCGGCGTGGTCATGCGCGTTGCCGTCGCCGCCGTCGGTGACCCGCAGCCGGAGCCGCTGGGCGCCCTCCACCCGGGCCTCCACCGGTACGGCCGCGTCCGAGCCGCGCACCGTCTCACCCCGGTACACCCGCTCGCCGTCGGCGTAGACCTCGAAGACGACGCTGCCGTCGGCCCCCACCTCGTCGTCCAGGCCGGTCCGCGCGGTGAACGTCGAGCAGTTGCCGCCCAGGAACACCTCGACCGTGGAGTCGGCGTGGGTGCCGAGGCCGCGCTCATAGGCCGTGCCGTCGATGGTGAGGGTCTTGCCGTCGCCCGGTGCGGCCTCGCCGTTGCTGCGGTCGCGTTCGACCGGGCCCCAGCCGTTGTCCGCGGTGATGAAGTCGAGCGAGGACACCGCCGCCTCACCGTGCGGTGGCGGAGGCGTGCCCTCGAGCTCGGCCGACGCCGAGCCGCTCACCCGCGCGCCACCGGCCGAGGTCGCGCGCACATCGGCCACGGCGGGCCGCGGACCGTCCGGGCTGCCCTCCCCACGGCTGATCGTGGTCCGTACGGTCGCGGTCCGGCCCGCCGCGAGATCGCCGAGGTCGAAGGTGCCGGGCTCGGCGGTCCACCCCTCGGGCAGGCCGAAGGAGGCCGTGACATCGCGCAGCGGGGTGTCGCAGGGGTTGGTGACGGTCAGCTCGGCCGGGGTGGAGCCGCCCGCCGGCACCGTGGTGCCGGTGGCGGTGAGCTTCGCCTCGGGGGCGCAGACCACCGGGCCGCGCGGGGTGCCGGTGCGGGCCTCGGCGCCGGTCAGCGGGCGCAGCCGCAGGGTGTAGGCGTACTCCTTGGCGGGCCGCACCTGGTACTCGGGCAGCACGGTGTGGAACGTCTCGCTCACCCCGCTCACCGCGTGGTCCAGGTGCAGGGTGTTGCCTCCCGGGTCCTTGCGGAGGGCGAACGGGTAGGCGGCGCGGTCGATCCCGGTGTAGGGGGTCACCCCGGCCGAGAAGTCGCCGGACACCAGGAGCCCGCCGCCGCCGTCGGACAGCGAGGCCCAGCGGACGTCCTCGTGGTTCCCGTAGTCCTGCGGCTTGGTGTATCCGGCGAATTGCTCGTCCACGTCCGTGGAGTACACCCCCACGGGGGCGCCGTCCTTACGGTCGTTGTAGTTCTCCTGCGGCCCGCGCCCGTACCAGCTGAACCGGTCGTAGCGGTCGGGTATGCGCAGCGAGAGCCCGATACGGGGCAGATAGGGCACCTTGCGCGCGGCGCCCCGGGCCTCCACGCGGTGGTCGAGGCGCAGCTCCCCGGTGCCGCTGACGGTGTACCGCAGGGTCTGGGCGAACGAGGAGTCCTGCACGCCGGGCGCGGCGGCCGAGGAGGCCACGGTGACGACGACCTCGCCGTTCCGCTCGTCCACCGTGACCTTGCCCGGCTTCGTGCGCAGCCGGTCCAGGCCCGCCTCGCGCCAGGGCCCTTCCTCGGAGCCGATCTCATTGCTGACCGGGGCGCGCCAGGCGTCCAGCTCGGGGCCGGAGCCGAGCAGTTCCCGGCCACCGGACTTCATGGAGACGAGCTCGCCGCCGGCCCGGTCGAAGCCGTACGAGAAGCCGTCGCCGGTGACCGTAAGGCGGTCACCGGAGGTGGTGGCCTTCACCTTCCCCGGTGCCCGCGCGGGTGTCGTGCCCGCGAGTTGGCGGCCGCCGATGTCGAACTGCTCGACGGCCACCCGGTGTCCGGCCTTCGCCCAGGCCGTGTCCGCCACCTGCACCGCTTCCACGGTCAGCTGCCGGTCGGTGTCCCGGCGGTTGGCGGGTGGCTTGGGCAGCTGGAGGGTGCTGCGCTCGCCGGGGGCGAGGCCGAGGCCGCGGCTGCCCTGGGCGAGGGTGCGGGCGCCCTCGGTGAGGCGCCAGCGCAGCCGGAGGTCGCCGGTGCCGGTGAAGGACCGCTCGTTGCGCACCTCGATCCGCCCCGCGCGGGCCTCCTCGCCGGAGATCCGGATCGGTGCGTGGACGGCCGCCATGGTGCGGGCCTCGGGCTGGACGGTGCGGTCGGAGGAGACCACCCCGTCGACCCCGCCGGTCCCGGCGCCGTAGGACAGGAAGTCCCCCTTACGGTCGAGCCGGTCGAAGTCGAGCGCGAGCACCGCGTCCGCGCTGGGGTCGGCGGCGAGCTGATCGGGGCTGAGCGCCTGGTGGTAGACGCGGACCTGGTCGACGGTGCCGTGTGCCATCCGGGTGCGGATGTTCTCCTGGTCGGTCTCCGGGTTGCGGCCGATGTTCACCGGCTGCGCGGAGTAGCCGACGGAGCCGGTCCAGCCGGCCGAGGCGATCTGCTTCCCGTCGACGAGCAGCCGGAGCGTCCGGCCGTCGAAGGTGGCGGAGACGCGATGCCATGAGCCGTACCAGCCGCCGGGGACGTCGGCCGCGACGGTGTGCCAGTCCCCGTCGCCGTAGACGAAGAACTCCAGGGTGTCCTTGTCGCGCATCTTCAAGGCATAGCTGTGGTCACCCTTGGCGATCATGGTGAAGGAGCCGGTCCAGTCGGCGGGTTTCACCCAGGCGTCCAGGGTGAGCGCGTCCGACACCGCGTCCAGCTTCGGATCGCGGTAGACCTCCACGAAGTCGTCGAGACCGGACAGCTCAAGCGCCTTGCCCTGGTGTCCCGCCACCAGACCGGGCTTTCCGGAGACGTACGACAGGATGTCGTTGCCGGAGGTGTCGGGGGTGGTGAGCAGCGGCTGGGTGATGTTCTGCTCCGCCCAGTCCCAGATGTAGCCGCCCTGGACCTGGGGGTACTTCCGCACCACGTCCCAGAACTCCCGGAAGTTGCCGAGCGAGTTGCCCATGGCGTGGGCGTACTCGCCCATGATGATCGGTTTGGTGGTGGCCTTCGCCTTCTCCTCCAGGCCCGAGGGGGAGGGGTAGCGCGGGCCCCAGACATCGGCGAACGGGGCGTCGCCGTCCGGGCTGTTGGGCTGGTGGTAGACCGGCCGGGCCGGGTCCTCGCGGTCCAGGAAGTCGGCCATCGCGTAGTGGGCCTTGCCCAGTCCGGCCTCGTTGCCGGTGTCCCACATCAGCACGCTGGGGTGGTTCTTGTCGCGTTCGTACATCGCGGTGAGGCGGTCCATGAACGCCGCCTGCCACTCGGGCCGTTCGGCCAGGCAGTCGTTTGGGCACGCGTCGTGGTGATGGGTCTCGATGTCCACCTCGTCGTCGATCCACAGACCGCGCGCGTCGGCCAGGTCGTAGAGGTACGGATCCGAGGGGTAGTGCGAGGTGCGCACGGAGTTGATGTTGAGCTGCTTCATCAGCGACACGTCCGAGGCGGTGCGCTCACGGGTGGCGTGGCGGCCGGTGTCGGGGTCGGTCTCGGAGCGGTTGACGCCCTTGACGAGGATGCGTTTCCCGTTGACGAGGAGCTGTCTGTCCTTGATCTCGAGCTCGCGGAAGCCGACGGGCTGGGCGGTGGTGTGGGTGACCGAGCCGTCGGCGCCGGTGAGCCGGACGACGAGGGTGTAGAGGTGCGGCGTCTCATCGGTCCACTTGGCCGGGTTGGCCACATCGGCGGTGAGGGTGGTGGAGCCACCGCCGCCGCGCACCGTTCCCGACATCGTTGTCACCCTGCGCCCGCGCTCGTCGTAGAGGGTGCCGAGGACCTTACGGTCGTCCGAGGCGCGCTCCGGGCCCTTGGCGGCCACCTCGACCTCGGCGGTCAGCCGGGCGTCGCGGTACCGGCCGTCCAGATCGGTCTTGACGGTGATGTCCCGCAGATATTCGGCCGGTGTGGAGTACAGCCCGACCGAGCGGAAGATGCCCGAGAACCGCCATTGGTCGTAGTCCTCCAGATGCGACCCAGAACCCCAGCGGTGGACCTGCACCGCGATGGTGTTGCGGCCCGGGTGCAGCCGGTCGCTGATGTCGAACTCGGCGGGGGTGTAGCCGCCCTGGTCGTAGCCCGCGTAGGAGCCGTTCACCCACACCGGATAGCCGCTGGTGACGCCCTCGAAGCGGAGGAACGTCCGGCGCTTCTCCCAGCTCTTGGGCAGCTCGAAGGTCTTGACGTAGGCACCGGTCGGATTGACGTCGTGCGGGACCTTCGGGGGGTCGTCCGGATACATCTCGGTGGGGATGTTCCGGAACACCGGATGGTCCAGGCCGTCCGTCTGCCAGGTGTGCGGCACGCTCACACTGCGCCAGCCGCCCTTGGAGGTGTCGTAGCCCTCGGTGAAGAAGTCCTTCGGCACCTCCTCGGGGCGGTCGGACATATGGAGCTTCCAGGTGCCGTCCAGCGAGGCGGTCCAGCGGCTCCTGGTGCCGCCTCCGAGGGCCTCGGCGGTGTCGGCGTACGGGGTCAGCCGGGCGTGTGCGGGCTCCTGCCCGACCGCGGTGACCTCGGGGTCCTCCAGCAGCTTGTACACATCCGCGGGGGGATCGGGGGTGTCCGCCGCTGCCGCCGGGGAGGCGGGGACGGCGAGCGCGAGGGCCAGGGCGACGGCGGCGAGCCGGGGGAGCCGGGCGAGCGAGGGGAAACGGGGGAGAGGGAGGCGACGTCGGGCGCGTCGGGGCATCTGGTGGTCCACCCTTCTGTGGGTGTGGAAACGCTCCAGAATGAACAGGCCCGAACATTAGCCAACGCACCCCCGCACGCCAAGATGTCCCGCGGCACTCACCGTCGGCCCGGCGCGGCTACCGTGAAAGAAGTGAGGGCCGTGCGGAATGCCGTGCCGAGCACGGTGGGGCCGACGGAGGCACCGTGGGTATGGAGAGCACGAGGAGTACGGAGTACCTGCCCCGGCTGCGGCTGGACGAGCTGCTGGAAGAGCTGCAGGTGCGGATCGACGGGGTGCGTGGCACCCAGGACCGGGTGCACAGCCTGCTCGAAGCGGTCCTCTCGGTCGGCCGGGAGCTGGATCTGTCGCATGTGCTGCGAAGGATCGTCGAGGCCGCGGTGGTGCTGGTGGACGCCGAATACGGGGCGCTGGGCGTGATCGGCGAGGACCAGCGGCTGGCCGAGTTCCTCCCTGCGGGCATCGGCAAGGAGCGGGCCGAGGCGATCGGACGGCTGCCGTCGGGCCACGGGCTGCTCGGCGAGCTGATCCGCCACCCCCGGCCGCTGCGTCTTGGCGAGCTCTCGGAGCACCCGGCCTCCTACGGCTTTCCGCCGAACCACCCGCCGATGCGCTCGTTCCTCGGGGTGCCCATCCGGGTGCGCGACGAGGTCTTCGGCAACCTCTACCTCACCGAGAAGCGCGGCGGTAAGGAGTTCGACGGCGAGGACGAGACGGTGCTGTCCACCCTCGCCGTCGCCGCCGGGGTGGCCATCGAGAACGCCCGGCTGTACGAGGAGGCCCGGCACCGCCAGCGCTGGCTGGAGGCGAACGCCGAGGTCACCCACAGCCTGCTGTCCGGAGTGGACGAGACCAGGGTCCTGGAGCTGATCGTCGAGCACGCCCGCCGGATCCTCTCCGCCGACCTCGGCGTGCTGATGCTGCCGGTGGCCGACACCGACGAACTGCAGGTCGCGCTGGCGGCGGGGACCGACGCCGAGGCCCACCGCGGTCTGGTGCTGCCCTGCCGGGGCACCTTCGGCGGCGCGGCCTTCACCGCCTCCGAGCCGGTCACCAGCACCGATGTCCAGAACGACCCGCGGATCACGGTCGGCCCGCAGCGCTGGGAGGGGCTCGGCCCGGCCGTCGCGGTGCCGATGCGGACGAGGGACGGGGTGGGCGGGGTGCTCTCGCTGGCCCGGGTGGCGGACAGCCCCGCCTTCACCCAGATCGAGACCGACACCCTGCTGGGCTTCGCGGGCCAGGCGGCGATCGCGATGAAACTGGCCGAGCGGCGGCGCGACGCCGAGCAGCTCGCCCTGCTCGAGGACCGCGACCGGATCGCCCGCGATCTGCACGACCTGGCCATCCAGCGGCTCTTCGCCGCCGGGATGACGCTGCAGTCCACGCTGCGGTTCGTCCAGCACCCGGAGGGCTCCGAACGGCTGCTGCGGGTGGTGGACGACCTGGACGACACCATCAAGATCATCCGCTCGACGATCTTCGGACTGCGTTCGCACGAGGCGGGCCCCGCGGTCCAGGGGCTGCGGGTCCGTACCGCCAAGACCATCGAGGAGGCCGTGCCCGCGCTCGGCTTCACCCCCTCGCTGCGCACCGAGGGCCTGGTCGACACCGATGTGCCGCGCTCGATCGCGGACGACATGGTCGCCGTGCTGGCCGAGGCGCTGTCGAACATCGCCCGGCACGCGGAGGCCGACGCCGCCGAGGTCTCGCTGGTCGTGGCGTCCGGGCGGCTGACCCTCACGGTCACGGACGACGGAGTGGGCGTCCCCGGGGGCGGCCGTCGCAGCGGACTGCGGAACATGGCCGAGCGCGCCGAGAAGCTCGGCGGTGAGCTGGAACTCGGCGAGCCGCCGGGCGGCGGCACCCGCCTGGTGTGGGGCGTACCGCTGCCGGAGCGGTAAGGCGGTGGCCGGGCCGCGGCCATGGGTGCTCGCCGGGCCGGAGCGTTGGACGGCGCCCGGTGGCGCGGCGATGGGCGGTGGCCCGTAGCGCCGCGATAGTGGCTGGCCCGTGGCGCGGTGGCCGGCGCCCGCCTGCGGCGCGGCGGCGGGCGCCGGGCCGTGGCGCGGTGACAAGCGTTGGCCCTGGGCGGCGTCAGCGGTGCCGGTCCAGCGCCTCGGCCGCCCCGTCGCGCGGCGTGGCCGGGCCCGCCGGCCCGTAGCCCAGCCGGATCAGCATCTGCACATGGCCGGGTGCCGGGTGGGCGTCGCCCGCCGACCACCGCAGATCGGACCACTCCAGCGGCTGGTGCAGCAGGGACGCCCGTACCGCGTGCGAGGTCGCCAGCAGCAGGACGTGTTCCAGCGCCTGCCCGGCCCGCAGCCAGTCGGTGCGCCGGTCCTGGTCCGTGCTCAGCACGGCGATGGTCGGATGGGTCTCGAACGGGGCGGCGGGCCGAGCCTCGTCCCGGTGGCCGTCCGGCCGCGGGCCTAGGTAGTCGCGCGTCGGCAGCCGCCCGGTGGTGTCCCGTGGACCGAGGGCGGCCGGGGGGATTCCGTACGGCCCGGCGTCGCGGATCCAGGTGCGGCTCTCGGCGAGCCGGCGCGGGTCCCCGGAGGCGCGCCGCTCCGCCTCGGCGGTCAGCCGCAGCAGCCGCGAGGTCTCCTCGGGGTCCGCCAGCCACAGCGTGGCCCCGTTCACGCGCGCCGCCTCCGTCAGGTCGCACAGCACCCGTGCGGGCAGCCGGCGCGCGGAGTAGGGGGAGCGGCTGCTGTGCCGCCGCCAGATGACGTCGTACAGGTCGTCGTGCCCGTCGTCATGGCGCCCGGCACGGTCGGCGGACGACGCGGTCAGGCGCACCGTGGCCAGCAGATCGGGCTGCGACCGGTACGGCAGCAGCTCGACCACCGGGTCCCAGCCGAAGTGGGCCACGGCGACCCGCAGATTGAACACGGCGGCCCCGGCGGAGACGCTCAGCGCCCGGCCCATCGGATCGGCGTACCGCAGCGCCCGCTCGGGGGTGGCCCGGACCTCGAGGGTGACGGTGTCGGGGTTGAGCCGGTAGCGCCAGGGCTGGGTGTTGTGGATCGAGGGAGCGGCCACGGCCGCGGAGATGAGCTTCTCCAGGATCGCCGCGTCGAGCGTTGCGGGCTGCATTGGGGTCCTCTCCTCGCCGGTGAGCCGTCCATCAGGGTGGTTGAGCCGTCAGCGCCACGGGCAGGGCCGTACGGCCCCGGCCCCGGGCCGACCCGGGCCATTCGGGGTCACCCCGGATGGCCGTCGTCGGGGTGCGGGGCCGAGTGGGTCGCCAGGACCGCCGCCTGGATGCGGCGCTCCACGCCCAGCTTGGCCAGCAGCCGGGAGATGTGGTTCTTGACCGTCTTCTCGGACAGGAAGAGCCGCTTGCCGATCTGCCGGTTGGTGAGCCCGTCCCCGATCAGCACCAGGATCTCCCGCTCGCGCGGCGACAGCCCGGCCAGCACCTCGTCCCGCGGCTCCTGTGGGGCGGTGTCGCCCCGCAGGGTGCTCATCAGCCGGGCGGTGGTGGCCGGGTCCAGCATCGACTGGCCGGAGGCCACGGTGCGCACCGCCGAGACCAGGTCCGACCCCTTGATCTGCTTGAGTACATAGCCCGCCGCCCCGGCCATGATCGCGTCCAGCAGGGCATCGTCGTCGTCGAACGAGGTCAGCATCAGACAGGCCAGACCCGGCATCCGGGAGCGCAGCTCGCGGCAGACCGTGATGCCGTCCCCGTCCGGCAGCCGGACGTCCAGGATGGCCACGTCGGGCCGCAGCGCCGGGCCCCGGGCCATCGCGTGGTCCACGGTCCCGGCGTCGCCGACCACCTCGATGTCCGGTTCGGCGTCCAGCAGATCGTGCAGTCCGCGCCGGACGACCTCATGGTCGTCGAGGACGAACACCCTGATGGGCGTCGCTCGTGTCGCTTCGGTCTCGGTCATGGGCTCTCGCACCGTTCGTCCGCCGTCCGCCCGGCCCCCGGTGGGAATCGTGGCGCAGCAGGTCAGCGCGGTACCAGGGCCGAACGGGCCCTCAAGGGGGCTGCCCGGCCCTCGTCCCGCCCTCCCCGCGCGTGCGACGGTCACGGCATGGGCACGCAAGTGCGGTTGTGGCGGTGGCGGCGCAATCCGCTCAGACGCCGCTCGGACGTGATCGAGGCGTGGGTCGTGCTCGTGACCGGCCTGGTGATGGCGGTCGGCGGCCCGGCGGCCGGGGTGGCCGCGGGCACCGCCGTGGACGCGTCACTACGGCAGGAGCGGGCGGACCGGCACCGGGTGCCCGCGGTGCTCAAGGAGGACGCGCCCGTCGCACAGCCCGCCGCCGACGGCTCCACCACCGGCCTGGTACGCGCGATCGTCCGGTGGACCGGCCCGGACGGCGCCGTCCACACGGGTACGGCACGGGTCCACGAGGGGAGCAGGGCGGGCACCGCCACCGAGATCTGGACCGACGGCCGTGGCGGCATGGTCCAGCGGCCCCCCACCCCCGAGCAGATCGCCACCCGCGCGGTGCTCGCCGGGACGTCCGCCGCGGCGGGTGTGGGCGCGGTGTCGCTGGCCGGACGCGGCGTGGCGCGCTGGCGCCTGGACCGCGCCCGCGCCCAGGAGTGGGGCCGCGCCTGGGCCGAGGTCGGCCCCCGCTGGAGCCGCCACATCCGATGACGCGACGGCCGCGCCCGGACGCCCGGGAGCCCCGGCGGGGCCCTGGACATCGCTTGATGAATTAGTTGCGCCAGATCAAGCATTTTTCGGAAGGGGGTGCCGGACCCCGGCCGACCCCTAGGGCCCTGCTGACGGATCTCCGCGGCGTCGCGGCGTCCGGCACGCACTCTCGCCGCACCGGACGCCGCTCCTTCTCCCACGGAGATCCGTCAGAAGGACCCTAGCCGACCCGCAGTCCGGAGCGGCTCCGGCCACCGAGCACGGAAGCCGCCACCGGCCCTGCCCCCACCGGCCCGGCGGTCGGCGACGAGGCCCGCGCTCCCCGCCCCCTGCCCCGCTGCTCAATGGCGCCGAAGGCGCGAAACGAAACCCGCACCCAATAACCGGGCATTCCGGTTATTAGGGGCTGCCGGGCAGTGCCGCTACCGCCGCTGGGTCGTATGGGGCGCCGCCGTCAGTTGGTTGTCGAAGTCGACCACGCCCTCGATCGCACGGATCAGACGGGCCGCCGCCGGGATGAGGACGGCCTCCTTGACCCGTCCGGTCAGGGTGACCACGCCCTCGTTCACGCTCACCCGGACGGTTTCGCCCTGGGCCGGGAAGAGGTGGCTCACCACCTCGCGGCGCACCTCGTCCTCGATGTCGTCGTCCGGCCGCAGGAACACCTTCAGCAGGTCGGCGCGGCTGACGATGCCCTCCAGGCGGCCCTCCTCGTCCACCACCGGGAGCCGTTTGACCCGCTTGTGGGTCATGATCCGCGCGGCCTCGGCGAGGGTGGCGCCCGCGTGCACGGTGATGGCGGGGGACGTCATCAGCTCATCGGCCGTCACCGCGCCCGCCTTGGCGACGCCGGGGAGGTCGAGCGGTTGGGCCATCCGCGCGGGATCGCTGTCGCGGAACTCCTCCTTGGGCAGCAGATCCGCCTCGGAGACCACGCCGATGACCCGGCCCTCGCCCTCCAGCACCGGCAGGGCGCTCACCCGCCACTGTTCCAGCGTTCTGACGATCTCCTTGAACGGCGCTTCGCGGCCGACGGCGACGACGGTATGGGTCATCACATCGCTCACGATGTGCGCACTCCGGGGCACGGCATCCTCCTTGGTCACGCTGCCTGTCTTCCGCCCGCCTCGCCAACGGCCGCCAGCCGGACCTCGATCCGGCGGCGCACCCGCCCCGCGAGCCGGGCCAGCCCGGCGGAGGTGGCGGGCCGGGGCGGGGCCGGGTGGCGGATCCGCCGGGCATGCGGCGGCAGTCCCGCGAGATCGGTGTCGAACCGCCGCCGGGCGCGGTCGAGGGTGTCGGGGGCTCCGGTCCGCACGCCCTCCCGCATCACGGTCTCCAGCAGGGGCGCGCCGCCGTGGGGCGGCAGTTCGTCGCACTCGCCGATCACATCGGCGTAGCCGGGGCGCCGCCACACCTGTTTGCCGCCCGGGGCCGTGGCCTTGGCCGAGGACAGTTTCATCACCGGCCGCCCGTCGTAGGCGACCAGCTTGTACGCGGTGTCGAGGGAGGCGGCGTCGGCTGACACGCCCATCCGGGTACCCACGGCGTAGACGTCGATCGGCGCGCCCGAGTGGATCAGCTCCTCGATGGCGTACTCGTCGAGCCCGCCGCTGGCCACGATCCGCACCTCCGGCAGCCCCGCCGCGTCGAGGATCTCCCGGGCCCGCACCGCCTCTTCGCCCAGGTCGCCGCTGTCCAGCCGGATCGCGCCGCGGGGCCCGGATTCCAGCTCGCGCAGCACCCGCGCCGCCGCGGCCACACCGGTCGCCGTGTCGTAGGTGTCCACCAGGAAGGTGACCGGGCCGGGATGGGCACGGGCGAACGCGCGGAACGCGGTCTCCTCGTCCGGGAACGCCTCGATGTACGCGTGCGCCATCGTCCCGGTGGCCTCGATCCCGTAGGCCGCGGCCGCCGCCACATTGCTGGTCGCCGTGAACCCGGTCATCGCGCTCAGCCGCGCCGACTGCAGCCCGGACCAGGGGCCGTGGGTGCGGCGCAGCGAGAAGTCCACCACCGGGCGCCCCTCCGCTGCGACCACACACCGGGCCGCCTTGGAGGCGATGGTGGTCTGGTGGCTCAGCTGCCCCAGCAGATACGTCTCGACCAGCTGGGCCTGCGGCAGCGGCGCGGTCAGCTCCAGCAGCGGCTCCCCGGCGAGGACGATCCGTCCCTCGGGCACCGCCCGCACCTCGCCGTCGAAGCCGAGCCCCAGCAGCGGCTCGACGTCCTCGTACGGACGGTCCATGGCCGCAGCGTACGCCGTCACGTCCTCGGGCCCCACACGGAAGCCGGACAGGAAGTCCAGCGCCGGCTCCAGGCCCGCGGCGACCAGGAAGCCCCGCTCGGGCGGCAGCCGGCGGACGTAGAGGTCGAAGATGGCCGGGGCGGTCATGCCCTCGCGCACATAGGACAGGGCCATCGTCACCTCGTAGAGGTCGGTGGTCATCGCCTCCGACATGTCACTCCCGCCTCCCTCCGGACATCAGCCGCGCGGAACGACCGCCACCGGGCACGGCGCGTGGTGCACCGCCGCGTGGATCACCGAGCCGAGGTGGGGGACGGGGCCCGGCTCCGTCTTGTCGCGGCCCAGCACGAGCAGCCCCGAGCCCGGTGCGGTGTGCATCACGCCGAGCGCCGGGCGCTCCGCGGTGAACGCCTCCGCCACCGGTACCCCGGGGTACCGCTCCCGCCAGGGGCGCAGCGCCGCGTCCAGCGCGCCCTCCGCCCCCGGCTCCTCCGCGGCCCCCGCTGTCTCCACGGCCCTCGCCGCCTCCTCGGTCCCCGCTGTCTCCTCGGCCCCCGGCCCGTGCGCGCCCGCGTGTACGGCGCGCAGGACACCGCCGCGCCGGGCGGCGGCGTCGAAGGCGAACCGCAGCGCCTCCTCGTTCGGCTGCCGCAGGGACACCCCCACGGTCACATCCGCGGTCAGCGGCCTGTCGTCGGCGTGCACCATGATCACCGGGTGTTCCCCGTGCGCCAGGACCTGGCGGCCGGTCGATCCGAGCAGAAAGCCGCCGGGGGTGCCGCGGCCGCGCGAGCCCAGCACCAGCATCTCGGCGTCCCGCGCCGCGTCCAGCAGGGCGGGCACGGTCTCGCGCGGCACCAGCTCGGCCGTGACCCGCAGCCCCGGGTGGGTATCGCGCAACTCGCCCACCAGGTCGGACAGCAGCCGCTGGGACCAGTAGCTCCGGTCGTCCTCGTGGGGGAGGGCCGGGGCCGGGGGCGACGGCGGGGGCCAGGCGTGGATCAGGCGCAGCCGCAAATCGCGCAGCAGCGCCTCGCGCGCCGCCCAGTGCGCGGCCGGCGGGCTCTCGGCGAAACCGTCGATCCCGACGGTGATGGGTGCTCCCATGCGCATCGGCCTCCCCGCTCAGGTGTCCCGGGCCACCAGCGGACGGGCGGCCTCGCCGAGCGCGATCTTGATCGCGCCGGTTTCGGCGGCGTGGGCGAAGACGTCGTAGGCCTCCTCCATCTGGTCCAGCTCGAACAGATGGGTGATCAGCGTGGACGTGGGCAGCCGCCCGGCGCACAGCAGGGAGAGCAGGATGGGGGTGGAGTAGGTGTCGACCAGCCCGGTGGTGATCGTCACGTTCTTGATCCACAGCTCCTCGAGATGCAGCGTCGCGGGCCGGGCGTGCACACCGACGTTGGCGATCCGGCCGCCCGGCCGCACCATCCGGGTGCAGGTCTCGAAGGACCGCGGGCTCCCCACGGCCTCGATCACCACATCGGCGCCGAGCCCCTCGGTGAGATCGTCGACCAGCCGCTCCGGGTCCTCGGCGGAGTCCGCCACCGCGTCGGCGCCGACCCGCTTGGCGGCGTCCAGCCGGGCCGTGTCCGGATCGACGGCGATGATCCGGCCGGGGGAGAAGAACTGCGCCGTGGCGATCGAGGCCAGCCCGACGGGCCCGGCGCCCACCACGGCGACCGTATCGCCCGGCCCCACCCGGCCGTTGAGGACGCCCACCTCGTACGCGGTGGGGAAGACATCCGCCAGCAGCACGGCGTCATGGCCCTCGGCCGACCCCGTCAGCGGATGGGTGGACAGATCGGCGAACGGTACCCGCACATACTCGGCCTGGGTGCCGTCGACCGTACGGCCCAGGATCCAGCCCCCGCCGTCACGGCACTGCCCGTAGCCGCGCTCCCGGCAGAAGCGGCAGTGGCCGCAGGCCGAGATGCAGGAGATCAGCACCCGGTCGCCGGGTCGGATCCCGCGGACGTCGGCACCGGTCTCGACGACCTCGCCGACCCCCTCGTGGCCGAGCACCCGGCCGGGGTCGACGCCCGGTACCTCGCCGCGGAGGATGTGCAGATCGGTGCCGCAGATGGTCGTGGTGTCGATCCGTACGATCGCGTCGGTGGCGGCCTCGAGTTCGGGGTCGGGCACCTCCTGCCAGGAGGACCGCTCCGGCCCGTGGAAGACGAGTGCTTTCATGGCCGTTTCCCTCTCCTCCGGTTTCCTCCGACTGCCTCGGGTTGCCGTCGGCTTGCGCCGCCTCGTCACGCGGCGGGGCGGGGGCTCATCGCTGGGGCACGACCGCGACCGGGCAGCCGGCGTGGTGCGCCACGGCCTGGGTGACCGGCCCCAGCCGGGGGCCCAACCCCACCCGGCGCGGACCGCGGCCCACGACCATCAGTGCCGTCCCCGCCGCCGCGGCCACCAGCCGCCGGGCCGGGCTGTCCGACGCGACCTCCTCGAAGACCCGCACCTCGGGGAACTTGTCCCGCCACGGCGCCAGCACCTCGCCCAGCGCGTGCTCCGCCTCCTTGCGCGCGTCGCTCAGCCCCACGTCCACCACCCAGGGGGCGTCGCCCCGGATGGCGGGGACCCGGTCGGCGTAGACGGCCCGCAGCACACCGTCGCGCCGGGCCGCGGCGTCGAAGGCGAACTCCAGGATGCCGTCGCACGGCTCGCGCGGCTCCACTCCGGCCACCACATCGCCGTGCCGCTCCTCGTGCCCGTGCGCCCGCATGAGGACCACGGGGGTCATGGAGCGCGCGGCGAGCTCCAGGCCGACCGAGCCGAGGAAGAACCCCGCGACCGTGCCGATCGAGCGGGACCCCACCACCAGCAGCTGGGCCCGTTCCGCCTCGGCCAGCAGGACGGGCGCGGGCTGGCCGGAGATCTGGGCGGTGAGGATCGTCGTCTCCGGGTGGTCGGCGTCCAGCTCGGCACGCGCCGCGCGCAGGGCGCGCTCGGACCAGTACTGCCAGGCGGCCTCCCGGCCCGGTGTCAGATCCTTCTGCTCGGGCCCCGGCCACGCGTTCACCAGCCGCAGCGGCGCCCCGCGCGAACGGGCCTCATGGGCCGCCCAGCCGGCGGCGGCCAGACTCTCGTCGGAACCGTCGAGTCCGACGGTGACGGGGCGCGCCATCGCTGCCTCCTTCCCGGCAGGCCACTCGGCGGCAATGCCCAGTGCCGCGCGTGCCCGAGGCGCGGCGCCGGGGGCGCCCACTTCTCGCGGGCCCTGATTGCGCGGTGCGCGGTAGTGGGACGTCCGCTTCTCCGCGTCTGCTGGTTGCCCCCGGTGCCACTTCCAGCGGACCATGACCGGGCCCCCGCCGACAGGGCCGACCGGTCCCGGGGAGGTCCCGGGGGACCAGGTCTTACGGCCCTTTCCGCCGACCCGCGGTCCGAAGGGGCTCCGGCCACCGGGCACGGAGGCCGGAGCCGTCCCGCCCGCACCGGCCGACGGCGAGGCCCCCGCCTCCCGTCCCCCTGCTCGACGGCGCTGACGGCGCCGACGGCGCCGAAGACGCGAAACGAAACCCGCGCTCGACAGCCGATCGGTGCGCGGGACGTCCATGCCACTGGCGCCTACTCGACCGGCACCAGCGCCACCGGGCAGTGCGCATGGTGCAGTGCCGCATGGGTGACGGGACCGAGCTGCATGCCGAGCCGGGGCGTCCGCCGGTGGACGGCCAGCACCAGGACGTCCGCCGCCCGGGACGCCTCCACCAGGGCCTGTGCGGGGCCGCTGTGGGTGGTGTGCTCCCGCACCCGGATGTGCCCGAACTCCTCGCGCAGCCCGGCCACCATCCCGTGCGCCACCGTCTGCTCCCGTTCGGCGCGCAGCGCCACCACCTCCCGTACGGGCAGGGCGTGATCGCCCGCGAAGACCCGCGGCTTCGGCCAGGCGTAGAGCACCCGCAGCCGGGCCCGGCGCCGGGCGGCCTCCTCGAAGGCGAAACGGGCCGCCGCCGCGTCCGCGCCGCTCTCCACCCCGACCAGCACCTTGCCGTGGCCCTCGGGCCCGTACGCCCTCGTGGAACCGCCGCGCACCACCAGCAGCGGGCGCCGGGTGTGGGCGGCCAGCCGCAGCCCGACCGAGCCGAGCAGCAGCCCGGTGAACCCGCCGAGCCCCCGGGTGCCGATGACGATCAGCGAGGCGTCCTCGCCGATCCGCAGCAGCTCGGGCACCGCGTCCTGGGCCGTCAGGGTGGGCACGATGCGCAGGTGCGGATCCTGCTCCTGGGCCCGCGACATGGCCAGCCGCAGCACGGTCCTGGCGATCTCGACCGCGGGCCGCCGCGGTTCGCTGTCCGGGTCGAAGGCGAGCGGGTCGGTCCGGGCCCACGGCCAGGCGTGCACGATCTCCAGCGTGGCGTCACGGCGCCGCGCCTCGGCGACCGCCCGGTCCAGCGCGGCCCAGGCGCTGTCGGAGCCGTCCAGGCCCACCACCACCCGGCCGTCCCGCATTGGCTTGCCCGCCGGGCGGGTCATCGCCGCGCACCTCCCCGGCCCGCGGAGTCGTCGACCCGGTAGCTGAGCCGGTCGACCACGGCCACCACGCCGTCCACCTGCCCGGCCATCCGGACCGCGATGGGGATCTCGCTGTGCCGGTCCAGCCGGCCCTCCAGCCGTACGACCCCGTCGGTCACGGTGACCGCGACGGACTGCGGGCCGAGCCACAGCGACCGGACCAGCACCTCGTCGATCACCTCCGCGCGGATCTCGTCATCCGGGCGGAGGAAGACCCGCAGCAGGTCCCGGCGGGTGACGATGCCGATCAACCGGTCCTCCTCGTCGACGACGGGCAGCCGTTCGACGCGATGGCGGTCCATCGCGCGGGCCGCGTCCACGATGCTGTCCTGGGGTCGCACGGTGACCGCGGGGCGCGACATCAGCTCACCGGCCGTCGGGGCGGGTTCGCTGAGATCGGTCCCGGTGATCATGCCGATCACCTTGTCGTCCGCGTCCACCACGGGCAGCCCGTTGAAGCGGTGCCGGGAGAGCAGCGCACCGACCTCGTCGAACGACGTCCTGGAGCTCACCCGGACGACGTCGTCGGTCATCACATTGCCGATCTTGCGGTGCTTCATCCGTGCCTCCCCGGTCCGCTCCCAGCGTGGGACGGCGCTCCGGCCCCCTTCTTGGGCTGCCCGGGGTCCGCTCGGGACCGTTCGGCCCGCACGGGCGCCCTGGGCCGAACGACCCCGGGCGGGGCCGAATCGCCCCTCGCGCGGGATCCCGTACGGGCGCGAGGGTGAAGGCGTCGGAACGGGGCGGCGGAGGCGTGCGGAAGGTGGTGGAAACGGTGGAGCTCCCCCTCGTGGTGGGCGTCGACGGCTCGCACCACAGCCTCCAGGCGGTGGACTGGGCGGTGGACGCGGCGGCCCGGAACGCGGTGCCGCTGCGGCTGGTCCACGCCTCGCTGTGGGAGCGGTACGAGGGCATCGCCCCCGCCGCCGACCCCGAGCGGCCCTGGGAGCAGATCAGGGGCGAGGAGATCGCCGCGTCCGCCGCGGAGCGCGCCCGCCGCCGCGGCCCCGATGTGAAGGTCGCCGCCGAGGTCCTGCCGGAGGACCCGGTGGACGCGCTGCTGCGCGCCGGGTGGGAGGCCTCGGGCGTGATCGTCGGCTCCCGCGGCCGCGGTGAACTCGCCGGGCTGCTGCTCGGCTCGGTCAGCCTCGCCGTCGCCGCCCGCGCCATCTGCCCGGTGACCGTCGTACGCGGCGGCGAGCCCAACCGGGGCGGCGCCTTCGGCCGGATCGTGCTCGGCGTGGACGAGCCCGGCGAGGCGGACGGTCCCTCGGCCGCGGTCCGGTTCGCCTTCCACGAGGCCGAGGCGGGCGGCCGCACACTGCGGGCCGTACGGGCCTGGCGGGCGCCCGCCGGTGAGGTGACGGATGATCTGCTGCTGGAGGGGGACCCGGTGCGTGCCCACTGGGCACGGGCGGAGCGGACGCTGGAGGACGCCCTGCGGATCCCCCGACGGGACCACCCCGAGGTCACCGTGGACCGCGCGACGGTCGAGGGCGCGGCGCGCAAGGCGCTCCTCCACGCGGCCGCCACCGCCGATCTGCTGGTCCTCGGCGCCCGCCGCCGCCATGGTCATATCGCCGGGTTGCAGCTCGGCCGCATCGCCCACGCGGCCCTGCACCACGCGCCCTGCCCGGTGGCGATCGTGCCGGAGCGGGACTGACCGGACGACGGCACAACCGGCGGGTACACGACCGTCAGGCGACACGACCGACGGGTACACGACCGGCGGGTACACAACTGGACACCACGAGACGGGCACGTCAACGGAGACCATGAGGGAGAGAGAGGTCCATGCCAGACGCACCGACCACGACGGGCTCGCCGGGCGGCGGGCTCGCCGACGACCGGATCCGCGCCCTGGACGCCCACTGGCGCGCCGCCAACTACCTCGCGGCGGGCCAGATCTATCTGCTGGCCAATCCGCTGCTGACCGAGCCGCTGCGCCCGGACCACATCAAGCCCCGGCTGCTTGGCCACTGGGGCACCTCACCCGGACTCAACCTCGTCCATACCCATCTCAACCGCGTCATCAAGGACCGCGACCTGGACGCCATCTGCGTCTGGGGCCCCGGCCACGGCGGCCCCGCGGTGCTCGCCGGCTCCTGGCTGGACGGCAGCTACTCCGACGTCTACCCGGACGTCAGCCGGGACGCGGCGGGCATGGCCCGGCTCTTCCGGCAGTTCTCCTTCCCCGGCGGGGTGCCCAGCCATGTGGCCCCCGAGACCCCCGGCTCGATCCACGAGGGCGGTGAGCTCGGCTACTCCCTCGCCCACGCCTACGGGGCCGCGCTGGACAACCCCGGGCTGCTGGTCGCCTGCGTCATCGGCGACGGCGAGGCCGAGACCGGTCCGCTGGCCGGATCCTGGCACGCCAACA
The DNA here is from genome assembly GCF_024505145.1 of Streptomyces rugosispiralis. GTDB lineage: Bacteria > Actinomycetota > Actinomycetes > Streptomycetales > Streptomycetaceae > Streptomyces > Streptomyces rugosispiralis. The sequence goes on from NZ_JANIAA010000004.1 coordinate 78,545, forward strand.
AGTTCCTGGACCCGGTCCACGACGGCGCCGTGCTGCCGATCCTCCATCTCAACGGATACAAGATCGCCAACCCCACGGTGCTCGCCCGGCTCCCCGGGCCCGAACTCGACGACCTGCTGCGGGGGTACGGCCACGAGCCGATCCACGTCGCCGGGGACGAACCGCTCGAAGTGCACCGGGCCATGGCGCACGCCCTGGACGAGGCGCTGGACCGGATCGCCCTGCTCCAGCGCACCGCCCGCGAGGAGGGCATCGCCGAGCGGCCGCGCTGGCCGGTCATCGTGCTCCGTACGCCCAAGGGCTGGACCGGCCCCGAGGAGGTCGACGGGCTGCCCGTGGCGGGCACCTGGCGCGCCCACCAGGTCCCCCTGCCGGGCGTCCGGGAGAACCCGGAGCATCTGCGGCAGCTGGAGCGCTGGCTGCGTTCGTACCGCCCCGAGGAGCTCTTCGACACCGACGGGCGGCCCCGGCCGCACCTCCTGGCCGAGGTCCCGGAGGGCGACCGCCGCCTGGGCGCCAATCCGCACGCCAACGGCGGACTGCTGCTGCGCTCGCTGCCCGTGCCCGCCCTGGAGCGGTACGCGGTCCCCGTGGACAAGCCCGGCGCGACCCTGCACGAGCCGACCCGGGTCCTCGGCGGGCTGCTGGAGAAGGTCATGGAGGACACCGCCGACCGCCGCGACTTCAGGGTGGTCGGACCCGACGAGACCGCCTCCAACCGGCTGGAGGGCCTCTACCGGGCCACCGGCAAGGCGTGGCAGGAGTCCACCCTGCCCACCGATGAGCACCTCAGCCGCAACGGCCGGGTCATGGAGATCCTCTCCGAGCACCTCTGCCAGGGCTGGCTCGAGGGCTATCTGCTGACCGGGCGGCACGGCCTCTTCTCCTGCTACGAGGCGTTCGTGCACATCGTGGACTCCATGGTCAACCAGCACATCAAATGGCTGAAGGTGTCCCGCTCACTGCCCTGGCGGCGCCCGGTGGCCTCCCTCAACTACCTGCTGACCTCCCATGTGTGGCGCCAGGACCACAACGGCTTCTCGCACCAGGACCCCGGCTTCGTCGACCATGTGCTCAACAAGAGCCCGGAGGTGGTGCGCGTCTATCTGCCGCCGGACACCAACACCCTGCTCAGCGTGGCCGACCACGTGCTGCGCAGCCGCGACTACGTCAATGTGGTCGTCGCGGGCAAACAGCCCTGCTTCGACTGGCTCGATCTCGACCAGGCGCGGGCCCACTGCGCCCGCGGCGCCGGGACCTGGGACTGGGCCGGTACCGAGAACGGCGCGGGGGAGCCGGACGTGGTGCTGGCCGCCGCGGGCGATGTGCCCACCCAGGAGGTCATCGCGGCCGCCGGGATCCTCCGCCGCCATCTGCCCGATGTGGCCGTGCGGGTGGTCAACGTGGTCGACATGACCCGGCTGCTGCCGAAGGAGGAGCATCCGCACGGGATGACGGACCACGAGTTCGACGCCCTGTTCACCCGCGACCGGCCGGTCGTCTTCGCCTACCACGGCTATCCATGGCTGGTGCACCGGCTGTCCTACCGCCGGGCCGTCCACCCCAACCTCCATGTGCGCGGCTACAAGGAGATGGGTACCACGACCACGCCGTTCGACATGGTCGTCCGCAACGACCTGGACCGCTACCGGCTGGTGATGGACGTCATCGACCGGACCCCCGGGCTCGCGGTGCGCGCCACGGCCGTACGGCAGCGGATGCAGGACGCCCGCACCCGCCACCAGGCCTGGATCCGCGAGCACGGCACCGACATGCCCGAGGTCGCCGAATGGTCCTGGACCGGCTGACCACCGGCCGGTGCCGCTCGCAGAGCGTGTGTCACGCACGCTGATCCGGCCGGGGATATGACACAGGCTCTCACCCGGTGGGGAAGTAGCCCTCCAGATAGGCGTTGCGGAACTTCCCCGCCGGGTCGTGCTCGGCCAGCAGCCGCGCGAAGTCGCCGGCCCGGTCGTACGAGGAGAGGATCCGCTCCGGCGCGGCCGCCGTCAGCTTGCCCCAGTGCGGCCGCGCCCCCAGCGGCAGCAGCGCCTCCTCCATCGCGCCCACCACCTCGATCACCGCGTCGTGGTCCGGGACCCAGGTGAAGTGGAAGGCCACGCTGTCCCGGCCGTACGCGGGGCTCAGCCACAGCTCGTCCGCCGCGACCGTACGGACCTCGGACACCTGCACCACGGGCGCGATCCGGTCGCCGAGGCCGCGCAGCGCGGCGAACGCCGCCGAGGCCGCCTCGCGCGGCAGCAGCAGTTCCGACTGCAGCTCATCGCCGTTGCTCGGGGTGAAGTCCGGGCGGAAGTGCGGCAGCCGCTCATGCCACGGCCCCGGCGCGCCCAGCTGCTCGGTGCAGTGCAGCGGCGGCATCGCGGGCACCGGGTGGTGGTGGCGGTTGGCCGGGCGGGCCCCCAGCCACGGCTCCCCGGGCTCGGGGGGATCGGGCAGGTCGGTGCGGCACTTCAGCCACACCACGCCCTCGCCCGAGCGCCAGTCGGTGAAGACGCTGACGCTGTAGGCGGCGCCGAAGATCTCCTCGAAGCTGTCGTCCAGCCGGTCCAGCGGCAGCCCGGTCCACACCCACTGGGCCACGTCGAAGGTGGGCTCGATGTCCAGCGTCATGGCGGTCACCACGCCCAGTCCGCCGAGCCCGACCACGGCCCCGTTCAGCCGGTCCGGCTCCTCGTCCCGGCCGATCCGGGTCACCTCGCCGTCGGGGCCGACGATCTCGAGACCCGCGACCGCCGCCGCCAGACAGCGCTGGTCACTCCCCGAGCCATGGGTGGCGGTGGTACAGGCCCCCGCGACCGTGATGTGCGGCAGCGAGGCGAGGTTGGCCAGCGCGAACCCCTCCGCGTGCAGGGCCTGGGCCACATGGGCGTAGCGCATGCCCGCCGCGATGGTCGCGGTGCCCTTCCCGGGGTCTATCTCCACCCGGTGCGGCAGCCGGTCCAGGTTCACCAGATCGCCCTCGGTGTCGGCGATGCGGTTGAAGGAGTGGCCCGTGCCCAGGACCCGTACCCGGTCGGCGGAGCTGACGATCCGCCGCAGCTCGTCGACGCTGTCCGGGTGGTGCAGCCGGGCGGCGGAGAAGGTGATGTTCCCGGCCCAGTTCGTCGGGGCTTGGGTGGTCGGCATCCGTGTCGTCCTGTTTCGGCTGGAGGGCGATGGGCGAGGGGAGGGCGATGGGTGATGTTGTCAGCACCTTCGTACAGGTCCGCACCCTGATCCGTACAGACCCGGATTCGCCGTCCATGCCCCGGACGGCCCAGCAGGACGGGCCGCCGTGTCATGGCGCGCCCACGATGGGCCCATGACTGCCCCGAAGCCACCGCGTCCGAGGTCGGTGCCGCTCGGCGAGCTCTGCGCGGAGTTCGCGGGCACCATGGTGCTGATCCTCTTCGGCTGCGGTGCGGTGGCGCAGGTCGTGGCCGGCGGCGCCCTCACCAAGCCCCCGGGCGCGCTCGGCGATCACGACTCCATCGCCTGGGCCTGGGGATTGGGCGTCACCTTCGGTGTGTATGTGGCGGCGCGGCTCAGCGGGGCCCATATCAACCCGGCGGTCACCCTCTCCCTGGCGGCCTTCAAGGGCTTCCCCTGGAGCAAGGTCCTGCCGTACACCGTGGCCCAGACGGCCGGCGCGTTCGTCGGGGCCCTGCTGGTGCGCTGGAACTACACCGAGGCGCTGGGCCACGCCGACCCGGGGCACACCTTCAAGACCCAGTTCGTCTTCTCCACGCTCCCCGGCAACGGAGTCCTGCCGGTCAGCGAATGGGGCGCGCTGCGCGACCAGATCATCGGCACCGCGATCCTGGTGCTGCTCATCTTCGCCGTCACCGATGTGCTGAACTCGGCCCCGAAGGCCAATCTGGGGCCCTTCGTCATCGGGCTGATCGTGGTCGCGATCGGCATGGCGTGGGGCGCCGACGCGGGGTACGCCATCAACCCGGCCCGTGACTTCGGCCCCCGGCTGGCCAGCTATCTCACCGGCTACCGCAGCGCCTGGCGGGACCAGTACGGGGATCTGTACTTCTGGGTGCCGATCGTGGGCCCGCTGATCGGCGGGCTCATCGGCGCCGCCCTCTACAAGGTGCTGGTCAGCCGCTTCCTCCCGACGGCCGAAACGGAGGTGGGCCGCACCCCGACCCCCGAGTAGCCGATCCGGGCCGTAGGGTCCTTCTGACGGATCTCCGCGGCGTCGCGGCGTCCGGCACGCCCTCTCGCCGCACCGCACGAAAACCCAAGTAGCTCCGCTACGAGGGTCTCCGCGCGGCACGCCGAGAGCACGCTCCCCCAGCTACCGCTGGGAGGTGCCCCCTGACGCCGCTCCTTCCTCCACGGAGATCCGTCAGAAGGGCCCTAACCCCACCCACGAGAGGCGGCAGCATGCCGGAATTCATCGGTGCGGTGGACCAGGGAACCACCAGCACCCGTTTCATGATCTTCAACCACGACGGTGACGAGGTGGCGCGGTACCAGCTGGAGCACCGCCAGATCCTGCCGCGCGCGGGGTGGGTCGAGCACGACCCGGTGGAGATCTACGAACGCACCAACTCGGTGATGCAGAACGCCCTCCGCGCGGGCGGGCTCTCCCCCGCCGACCTGGCCGCGATCGGCATCACCAATCAGCGCGAGACCACGGTGATCTGGGATCCGCGCAACGGCCGCCCGTACTACAACGCCATCGTCTGGCAGGACACCCGCACCGACAGCATCGCGGCCGCGCTGGAACGGGACGGCCAGGGCGAGGTGATCCGCCGCAAGGCGGGGCTGCCGCCCGCCACCTACTTCTCCGGCGGCAAGATCAAGTGGATCCTGGACAACGTCGAGGGCGTCCGCGAGGCCGCGGAGGCCGGCCACGCGCTCTTCGGCAACACCGACGCCTGGGTGCTGTGGAACCTCACCGGCGGCCCCGGCGCAGGCATCCACGCCACCGATGTCACCAACGCCAGCCGCACCATGCTGATGGACCTGGAGACACTGGACTGGGACGACGAACTGCTGGCGATCTTCGACATTCCGCGGGCGATGCTGCCGACGATCAACTGCTCCTCCCACCCCGAGGCGTACGGCCAGGCCCGCACCTCCCGCCCGCTGCGCACCGCCACCCCCATCACCGGCGTCCTCGGCGACCAGCAGGCGGCCACGGTCGGCCAGGTCTGCTTCGCCCCCGGCGAGGCCAAGAACACCTATGGCACCGGCAACTTCCTGCTGCTCAACACCGGAGCGGAGCTGATCCGCTCGGCCAGCGGGCTGCTCACCACCGTGGCGTACCAGTTCGGCGACGGCCCTCCGGTCTACGCGCTGGAGGGCTCGATCGCCGTCACCGGCTCGGCCGTCCAGTGGCTGCGCGACCAGATGAAGATGATCGACGACGCCGCGGGCAGCGAGCGGCTCGCCCGCACCGTCGAGGACAACGGCGGGGTGTACTTCGTGCCCGCCTTCTCCGGGCTCTTCGCCCCGTACTGGCGCTCCGACGCCCGGGGCGCGATCGTCGGCCTGACCCGTTACAACACCAACGGCCACATCGCCCGCGCCACCCTGGAGGCCATCTGCTACCAGACCCGGGACGTGGTCGAGGCCATGGAGCGGGACGCCGACATCCACATGGACGTCCTGCGGGTGGACGGCGGGGTCACCGACAACGATCTGTGCATGCAGATCCAGGCCGATGTGCTGGGCGTCCCGGTCAGCCGCCCGGCCATCGCCGAGACCACCGCGCTGGGCGCCGCCTACGCGGCGGGGCTGGCCACGGGGTTCTGGCGGGACACCGATGAGCTGCGCTCCCACTGGAGCGAGTCCAGGCGGTGGGAGCCCCAGTGGGACGAGCGGACCAGGAAGGAGGGGTACACGGGCTGGAAGAAGGCCGTCCAGCGCACCCTGGACTGGGTCACGGTCGAGTAGGCCCGGCGGGGCCCGGGACGAAGCGGCCCGCGCCGGACCCGGTTGCGCCGGGCGTTCCACGGGGGTTCGCTGGAAGTACCCGGTGGTGGCCGAGACACCCTGGGACCGTGCCGTGTCCGCCACCACCGCCGCCTGTCAGCGATCGACGCGGAGGTGAGCCAGGTGAAAGCCGTCGTCTATGAGAAGCCCTACTCGGTGGCGGTGAGGGACGTCGACGACCCTCGGATCGAGCATCCGAACGATGTGGTCGTACGCGTCACCTCCAGCGCGATCTGCGGTTCCGATCTGCATATGTACGAGGGCCGGACGGCGGCCGAGCCCGGCATCGTCTTCGGACACGAGAACCTCGGCGTGGTCGAGGAGACCGGTTCCGGCGTCGTCTCGCTGACCAAGGGCGACCGCGTGGTCATGCCGTTCAACGTGGCCTGCGGCTTCTGCAAGAACTGCCTCGCGGGCGACACCGGCTTCTGTCTCACCGTCAACCCCGGCTTCGCGGGCGGCGCCTACGGCTATGTGGCGATGGGCCCGTACAAGGGCGGCCAGGCCGATCGGCTGCGGGTGCCGTTCGCCGACTTCAACTGCCTGAAGCTGCCCCAGGGCGAGGAGCTCGAGACCGACTTCATCCTGCTCGCCGACATCTTCCCGACCGGCTACCACGGCTGTGAGCTGGCCGAGGTCTCCCCGGGCGAGAGCGTGGCCGTCTACGGCGCGGGCCCGGTGGGGCTGATGGCCGCCTACTCCGCGCTGCTGCGCGGCGCCGCCAAGGTGTTCGTGGTGGACCGGGTCCCCGAGCGGCTGGAGAAGGCCGGGGAGATCGGCGCCGTCCCCATCGACTTCAGCAAGGGCGACCCGGTGCCGCAGATCCTGGACCGCACCGGCGGCGAGGGCACCGACAAGGGCATCGACGCGGTGGGCTACCAGGCCCAGGCGCACGACGCCAGTCATGAGGAGCCCGCGTCGGTGCTCAACTCGCTGGTCGATACCGTGCGGCCGACCGGGCGGCTCGGCGTGCCGGGGCTGTACGTCCCCTCCGACCCCGGCAGCCCCGATGAGCACGCCAAACGCGGTCAGCTGCTGGTCTCCATCGGCCGGATGTTCGAGAAGGGCCAGCGCATGGGCACCGGCCAGTGCAACGTCAAGCGCTACAACCGCCAGTTGCGCGACCTGATCATCGCCGGGCGCGCCCGGCCCAGCTTCGTGGTCTCGCACGAACTGCCGCTGGACCAGGCCCCGCAGGCGTACGAGAAGTTCGACAAGCGGATCGAGGGCTACACCAAAGTGGTGCTGCATCCGGCGCTCGCCGCCTGACGGTTCCTCGGCGCCGTGACCCCTGTGATCCCCCGCGGCCGCACATGACCTAAAAGGTCACTGAATGGGGTGATATGTACCATACTTGGTTATGTGCACCCGAACGGCTGGCTCGTTCAGCTCCGGGAGGAGGAGCGATCATGAAGAACTGCCGGGTGGCACTGGCCTTCGCCAGTGGCTATCTCTTCGGGCGCGGCCACAGGGGGACCTTGGTCCTCGGCCTCGCCGGCCTCGCCGCGGGCAAGCGCCTCGCCTCCGGAATCAACCCACCGGGCGCCCAGCAGCTGAAGTCCTCCGAGCTCGGCAGGCTCGGCCAGGACATCGGCAGCCGGCTGGTCTCCGCGGGCCGCGAGGCGGCCATGTCCGCGGCCAGTAACCGCATGGACGCCCTGAGCGACCGGCTGGAGCGGCGCGCCGCGACCCTGCGCACCGGCGGCGCGGGGGACCGGGAACCGGAGGCCGGGGAGCACGACGAGGAGCCGGAGGAGCACGAGGAGCGCGCCGAGGGCGGGAGCGCCGCACGGTCCCGCGAGGGCGGGTCGCGTGAGCGATCCGGCAGACAGCGCAAACCGGCCGACCGTCCGGCGCAGGCCAGGAAGCGGACCGGCTCCGAAGGGTCCGCGCGGCGAAGCCAGAGGTGAGGGCCATGGCTGAGGAAACCAAGGGGCGGACCGACGGGCGCACGCTCGCCCGGGAACTGCCCACCGACCGTCTGCTGAAGGAGGCGCAGGGCCTGCTGCTGGCGCTGGGCGAACGGGCCCTGCAATCGGTCACCCACCTGGGCAACCCCGGGCCGGGCGCGCTGAAGGGCAGTCTGGAGCAGATGAGGGACAAGGTCGTCGACACGGCCAAGGAGCAGATGAAGGACCAGGTCAAGGGGAAGGTCAAGGACCAGGTCAAGGAGAAGGTTGTCGACACGGCCAAGAGCATCATCCCGGGCCTCGGCGGCGGTGACGGCGATGGCGGCGGCAAGGGCGGCAAGAAGCTCAAGGTCACCAACATCGTGGAGCAGATGGACGTCGGCGCGCCCCTCTCCCTCACCTACAACCTCTGGACGGAGTGGGAGAACTTCCCCTCGTACATGAAGAAGGTCGAGGACGTCCGGAACGAGGAGGGGAACGGGGACGAGGATGGCGGCGGGACGGAATCCGAGTGGAAGGCCCAGGTCTTCTGGTCGCACCGCAAGTGGCGGGCCGAGGTCGTCGAGCAGGTGCCGGACAAGCGCATCATCTGGACGTCCCGGGCCGACAAGGGCCATGTGGACGGCACGATCACCTTCCATGAGCTGGCCCCCGACCTCACCCGGATCCTGTTCGTCCTGGAGTACTACCCGCAGGGCTTCATGGAGCGGACCGGCAACCTCTGGCGCGCCCAGGGCCGCCGGGTGCGCCTGGAGATGAAGCACTTCCGCCGCCATCTCATGCGCGAGGTGCTGCTCGAACCCGACGAGGTCGTGGGCTGGCGCGGGGTGGTGCGCGACGGCGAGATCGTGGAGGACGACGAGCGCGAGGGGCGGGAGCGCGAGGAGGAGGAGCCCGAGCAGGGCGAGGAGCGCGAGGAACCGGGGGACGAGTACGAGGACGAAGAGCCCGAAGAGCCCGAGGAGCCCGAGGAGTACGAGGACGAGGAGCCCCGGGACGACTACGAGGAGGAGTACGAGGACGAGGAGCCCGCACGGCGCCGCGTGCGCCGCTGACGGACCCTGCCCCCGGAACGGGTGAGCGCGGTGACCGTAGCACGGCAGCAGCAGAGCCAGTATCTGGACCGGGCGAGTTCCAGCGCCCTGGTCGACGTCGTCGACCTCATCCTGGACAAGGGCCTGGTCATCGATGTGTATGTGCGGGTGTCCCTGGTGGGCATCGAGATCCTGACCATCGACGCCCGTATCGTCGTCGCCAGCGTGGACACGTATCTGCGGTTCGCGGAGGCGACCAACCGACTCGACCTCGCCCGCAGCGGCACCGAAACCCATGGTCTGCCCGGCCTCATGGACGAGATCCAGGAGAGCGGCGGCAAGAAGAAGACCAAGGGCGCCCTGGAGGGCGTCAAGGAATCGGTCTCGGATCTGCTGCGGGACGACGACGAGGACCGGGAACCCGAGGCCGGGGAGCGGGAGCGGCCCCGGCGCACCAGGGGTTCCCCCAGCCACAGGGAGCGCGAACGGTGATGGCCGAGGACGGACGTGCCTGCTATGTCTACGGGGTCGTCACGGACGACCGGCCCGATGAGTCGGTCAAGGACCTGCCCGCCGTCGGGGACCCGGAGGCCCCGGTGACCCTGGTCCGCCAGGGCGGCCAGGCCGCGGTGGTCAGCGAGGTGCCCGTGGACAAGCCGCTGGGCACCCCCGAGGATCTGCGCACCCACGCCAGGGTGCTCGACCACCTGGCCGCGCAGGGGCCACCGGTGCTGCCGTTCCGCTTCGGCACCGTGCTGCGCGACACCGCGGCGGTGACGGACGAGCTGCTGGCCGAGGGGCACGACGACTTCGCCCGCGGCCTCGACCGGCTCCGCGGCCGTACGCAGCTCACCGTGCGGGCCCGCTATGACCAGGACGCGGTGCTGCGCGAGGTGGTGACCGAACAGCCGGAGGCCAGACGGCTCCGCGACGAGCTGCGGGGGCTGCCCGAGGACGCGGGCTACGAGCAGCGGATCGAGCTCGGCCAGCTCGTCATGGACAGCATCGCCGCGAAGCGGAGCGTGGACGCGCTGGAGCTCGACCGGCGGCTGGCGCCGTACGCGCTGGGCTCGGTGTCGGAGGAGCCGGCGTCCTCCGACGGGCTGGTCAACGCCTCGTTCCTGGTGGACGACGCGAAACGGCAGGCGTTCGAGGAGGCGGCCGAGGAGCTCGCCGCGCACTGGCACGGCCGGGTCCGGATGCGGCTGCTCGGCCCGCTGGCGCCGTACGACTTCGTGGCCGAAGCGACGCTCGAAGGGGACCCGACGCTCGAAGGGAAGGAAGGCGACGAGTAGCCATGGGACTGTTCACCGGCCTGGCCACACTGCCGCTGGCCCCGGTGCGGGGCGTCGTCTGGATCGCCGAGCGGATCCATGACGAGGCCCATCGGCAGCTGTACGACCCCGAGGTGATCAAGCAGCGGCTGGAGGAGGTCGCGGAGGCCCGGGAGAGCGGGGAGCTCACCGAGGAGGAGGCGGCCCGGGAGGAGGACGAACTGGTCCGCAGGCTGATGTCCCAGGGGCCGCCCGACGGGGGCCTGGAGGTATGAGCCGTGCCCCGCGAACGGCCCCGCGAGGAACACCACCGCGAGGAGCGGCCACGCGCCGCCCACCCCGGTGAGCAGCGGCCCCGCGAGGAACGGGACCGGCGCGAGCACGAGCCGGACCGGCGCACGGACGAGCCGGACCGGCGCGAGCACGAGCCCGACCGGCGCGCGGACGAGCCCGAGCGGGAGCGCCCCCGGCCCCGCCCCCGGCGTCCCGCCCTCGTGGCCCGCGACGCCGCGCGCAGCGCGGCCCGCCAGGTGCGGGGGCTGACCGGGCGGACCCCGGAGGGCGTCACCTCGCTGGAGCGCACCGAGGACGGCTGGACCATCGGCATCGAGGTGGTCGAGACCCACCGGATCCCGGACTCCACCGACATCCTCGCCGAGTACCGGGTCGAACTGGACGACCGCGGCGAGCTCGTCTCCTACCACCGCACCGAGCGCTACTACCGGGGCAGGGCGGAGAACCGGACATGAACCAGAACTCCGACTGGAACCCGCCGGTCCGGCGCACCGGCGCCACCCGCGAACCCGCCCGCCGGGGTGCCGAGCCGTCCAGCCTGGCCGACATCCTGGAGCGGGTGCTCGACAAGGGCATCGTCATCGCGGGCGACATCCAGATCAACCTGCTGGACATCGAACTGCTGACGATCAAGATCCGGCTGCTGGTCGCCTCCGTGGACCGGGCCAAGGAGATGGGCATCGACTGGTGGGAGCACGACCCCTCGCTCTCCTCCGGCGCCCGGGACGTCCTGGAGGAGAACGAGCGGCTGCGGCGGCGCGTCGGCGAGCTGGAGGACGGCCGCGGCGCCCGCCGGGGGGACGACCCCGGGACCCAAGGCGCGGAGCGGGAGGACGAACGGTGAACGGTTCCCTCGCCACCTGGCTGTACGCGGTGACGGCCGCCCCGGAGGACGGTGCCCCGCCACGGGGGCTCACCGGTGTGGCCGACGAACCGGTGCGCCTGGTGGAGAGCGCGGGGCTGGCCGCCGTCGTGGGCTCCGTACCGCTGGCGGACTTCGGTGAGGACGCGCTGCGCGACCACCTGGAGGACCTGGAGTGGCTGGAGCGCACTGCCCGCGCCCACCACCGGGTGATCAACGGCGCGGCCGGCCACGGCCAGGTCATCCCGCTGCGCTTCGCCACGCTCTACCACGACGACGACCGGGTCCGCGCGATGCTCGAGGAGCGCCGGGACGACTTCACGGCCACGCTGCGGCGAGTGGCGGGCCGCACCGAATGGGGCGTCAAGGCGTATGTGGACCCCAGGTCCTTCCTGCCCGACCCGGACGAGCCCGCCGGCGGCGAGGAGAGCCCCGGAACCGCCTATCTGATGCGGCGGCGGGCCCAGCGGCAGGACCAGGAGACCGCGCATCTGCGCGCGACCGAGCGGGCGGAGGAGATCCACGCCGCGCTCGCCGCGCTGGCGGTGGCCACGGCCGCCCATCCACCGCAGGACACCGCGCTGGCCGCGTACGAGGGGTGGATGGTGCTGAACAACTCCTATCTGGTGCCCGACGCCCTGGGTGCGGAGTTCACCGCCCTGGTGACCGACCTGGGGGAGCGCTACCCCGCCATCACCCTGGAGGTCAGCGGCCCCTGGCCGCCGTACTCCTTCACCGCCCCGCCGAAGCGGGCGGGGGACGCCCAGCCGGAGGAGACACCGTCGTGACCCGGGCGATCGAGCGGCGCGAGGTGGCCCTGGTCGACCTGCTCGACCGGGTGCTCGCCGGCGGCGTGGTGATCGCGGGGGAGATCACCCTGAGCATCGCCGACATCGACCTGGTGCGGATCTCGCTGCGTGCCCTGATCGCCTCCGTACGGGTGGAGAACGAGGAGGCAGGGGAGGGAGATCTCCATGATCGCCGTGAAGGGGGGCCGCCATGACGGATGACCGCGCCCCCCGGCGGCCGGGACGGCGGATCGAGGTGGACGAGGAGTCGGTCCGCAGGAGCCTGGCCGGTCTGGTGCTCACCATCGTCGAGCTGCTGCGGCAGCTCATGGAGCGGCAGGCGCTGCGCCGCGTCGAGCAGGGCGGTGTCAGCGATGAGCAGATCGAGGAACTCGGGCTGACGCTGATGGCCCTGGAGCGGAACATGGCCGAGCTGCGGGAGCACTTCGGGCTGACCGAGGACGACCTCAACCTGGACCTGGGCCCGCTGGGCCCCCTGCTGCCCCGCGACCGCTGACCGGCTCCCAGCCCCGGCCACTCCGCGACGTAGCCCCTGACCTGCCCCTGACCAGGCAGTCCGGCGCCGATTGGCGAGACACCCGGGCCGGGTGCGGCGCCCGCCGAGTAATGTGCGGGTGTGGGGATCACGCTCAACCTCCAGCGCGCCCAGCCGGCCGACGTGCACGTCGGCCGGTCACCGCTGGCCGAGCTCATGTCGGCGCTGCACATCATGGCCGAGCCCGACCACCACCCCGAGGCCCAGCGCTGGACGCGGCGGCTGGGGACGGTGCTCGCCCCCTCCCTCACCCATGAGATGAGTGCCCTGTCCCCGCTGTGGGCCCGGCTCCGCTGCCGGCTGCTGTTCCCGCTGGAGCTCCCGCTGGACCAGCCCTTCGAGGACGAGCTGCGCCATCTGGAGAGGCTGCCGCTCGAGGAGTTCGTGGGTCTGTGCTCCCAGGGGGTGCTCGGCTTCCGTGAGGCCGTGCCCCCGGCCGGCAGCCTGCTCACCGACCCCGAGGCCGCCGAGCGCTATGTGGCCCAGTGCGAGCGGCGGTCCTTCCGGCGCGGCGAGCTGGCCCATGATCTGGTGGCCTCGCCCGAGGGGCTGCGCGACCGGCTCCTGTGCTTCCTGGACTCCTGCGCCGAGGCGTTCTTCGCCTCCGAGTGGCGCACGGTCCGCGACCGGCTGGAGTCGGCCGCCGCCCGGGTCCGTGCCGACATCCGGCGGCGCGGTCTGGCCGAGGTGCTGGCCGGGCTCAGCCCCACCGCGGTGGTCTCCCGGGGCGGCTCGCGGGTGCGCTACGACAAGCTGGCCGTCGCCGAGATCGAGATCGGCCCGCGCCCGCTCTTCCTGCTCCCCTCCGTCCATGTCTGGCCGCATCTGACCGTCAAGGACGAGGAGTGCCACCCCGTGGTGCTCCAGTTCGCCGCCCAGGAGGGCGGCACGGCCGATCAGCTGACCCAGGCCGAGCTGCGGGCCCGGATGTCCGCGCTGGCGTCCCTGGGCCGGATGGAGCTGTGCCGCCATCTGCTGGGCGAGCCCATCACCACCACCGAGCTGGCCCAGCGGCTCGGGCTCGCCGATACCCAGGTCTCCCGCACCCTGCGCCAGCTCAGGGACGCCGGGCTCATCGAGTCCGAGCGCGAGGGCAAGTACGTCTATCACCGGCTGGCCACCAGCACCCTGCTCCGGCTGGGGCAGGACGTGTTGGCGACCATCATGCGGTGACGGCCGTGCGCCGACCGCCGGTCAGCCCGGCTGGGTCCACAGCAGCACCGCCGAGGGGTGGTCCGCGTCCATGTGGACACGGTTGGTCGCCACCACCTTGCGGCGGCTCACCGCCTCCGGCACCCCCGTGTTGGAGTTGACGTCGAACCGGGGGAAGTCGCTCGAGGAGATGTCCACCCGCAGCCGGTGCCCGGCCTCGAAGCGGTTGGCCGTGTCCGGTGCCGGGATCTCGATCTCGTAGATCTCGCCCGGCTCCAGCGGCTCCGGGCGCTCGAAGGACTCGTGGAAGCGGCAGCGGAAGATGCCCTCGGTGAGGTTCATCGCGAAGCCGTGCGGATAGTCCTCGTTCGGCGGATGCACATCGACCAGCTTCACCGTGAAGTCGGTGTCCGGCGCGGACGAGGAGATGAACAGCCGCGCGGTGACCGGCCCGGCCACCACCAGCGGCTCCGCCAGCGGCGGGGTGGCCAGTGAGATCACATCGGGCCGGGAGTTCAGCGGCAGATACGGCGGTTGGGCGCCGTAGAACCGCTCGTCCGGCACCTGGTCGAAGGCACCGCCGACCATCACCGGCTCGCCCGAGGTGACCTGGCCGCCGAGCGTGGGCACCGGGTCGTTCGGGTCGAAGTCGTACTCCACCCAGGCCCGTGTCGCCGTCGGCCGCTCCCCGCTCAGCTCGCCCGAGGTGTGGCAGTAGAACGGGGTCTCCCGGGTCCCGGCCGGGGGCCACTGGGTGTCGGTGTGCCACCGGCCGCCGTGCCGCATCCGCCCGGCCTCGTCCCGCCGGCCGTCGCCGCCGCCCATCAGGAAGTACCGCACCCGCGGGATCGACTCCGGGTCGCCGCCCCCCAGCACCGCGTCGAACCACCGCTGCCGGAAGGACAGATACGAGGTGTCCACATTGCCGCTGAGGGTCGCGGCGGGCCCGAAGTCCACATCGCCGGAGAAGGTGACACAGCGCAGCCCGTGTTTCCACGGCCCCATCACCAGATACGCCGGGGACCGCTTGAGCCGGCCCATGGCGGTGAAGTTCTCGATGGTGGAGCGGACATACGGGTCGTACCAGCTCGACATGTGCAGGGTCGGCACATCCGGGAAGCGGTCGTAGTGGCCGCGCCCGTAGATGGCCGGCTGGCGCCAGTACGCCCCGAAGGCGTCATGCCGCCACTGGTCGAGCAGATAGCGCTCGTAGCTGTCCACCTGGCGCAGCGGTGAGACACCGGTACGCCACGGCAGCACGGTGAACCAGTCGCGCAGATCCGTCCCCGCGAACGCCTTGCGCACCAGCGGGTCCCGCTCCGCCTCCGGGCTCTCCTCACCGTGCCGGAAGGCCCAGGTGATCTGCTTGAGCTCGAAGGCGCCGCCCATCCGCATCCCGGCCTCGTAGGCGCTGGCGAAGCCGCCGGAGTCCATGAACATCGCGGACAGCCCGGTGGGGGACTCGGCCGCGGCGGCCGTCTGGGCGTGGGCCGAGTAGGACACGCCCATCATGGCCACCCGGCCGTCGCACCAGGGCTGGGCGGCGATCCACTCGATGGTGTCCGCGCCGTCCGGGCCCTCGCCGAGGTACTTCACGAAGGTGCCCTCGGAGTCCCCGCGGCCCCGGCAGTCCTGCCGCACCACGTGGTACCCGGCACGGACGAAGAACGCCGAGGTCTCCTCGGGCGTGGGCACCGGCTCGTCGTGGTGGCTGCGGTCGGAGTCGCGCATCTCCCGGCGGCCGTACGGGGTCCGCTCCAGGATGACCGGGCGGGGCCCCGGCCGTTCCTGGTCGGTGAAGAGATCGGCGGCCAGGACGATCCCGTCCCGCATCGGAACGCGCAGGGTGCGTCGCCACACCCGCTCGTCCAGCAGGCGGGCGGGCTCCTCGCGGGCCGCCCGCCCTCTGCCGCCGGTCGTTTCGGTCTGACTGGTTCGTGCCATGGAAGATCTCACTGGGTCTGGGATTGCTTGGAGCCGTTGAGGGCGATCTGGTCCCGGGTGACGGTGGACAGCGGCAGCCCCCACTGGCCGAAGAGCTTGGCGTAGGTGCCCGATTCGTACAGCTTCCGCAGCCCCTTGACGATCACGGGCGCGAGCCCGGCGTCCTTCTTGGCCTGGATGCCGTAGATGGCCGTCGCGGCGGGCAGGTCCAGCATGTCCTCGAGCTCGAGCGTCTCGAAGCGGTCGTGGGAGTTCTGGCTCACCGAGGTGTTGGAGGCGCTGGGCGCGGCCACCGCGTCCACGCGCTTGCTCTGCAGCGCCAGCGAGGCGGCGGGCAGATCGGTGTAGAGCTTCGCGTCCACCGACGGCTTGCCCTTCGCGGCACACCGCTTGTTCTGCGCCGCGAGCACGTTCTGCGTTCCGGCGCCCTTCTCGACGCCGACCTTGTGGCCGCAGACCTCGAGGCCGTTCTTGGGGCGGAAGGAGCCGTCCTTGAGCACCATCATCGTCACACTGCTCTGCGCGAAGTCGGCGAAGTCCACCTCCTGCTGGCGCTCGGTGAAGTCACCGGAGGGCGCGCTGAGGTCGATCCGGCCGGACTTCAGCCCCGGGATGACGGCGTCGAAGTTGGTCCGCTCCACCTTGATCTTGATGTCCAGCAACGAGGAGAGCTGCGCGGCCAGTTCGGGGACCAGCCCGGTGATCTTCCCGTCGGACTCGAAGGTGACATACGGCGCGTACTCGCTGACGCCCATGATCAGCGTCTTCTTGGTGAAGGCCTGGGGCACCTCGGCGGCCAGCGCGCTGTCCTTGGGCTCGGGGGCGAGCGTGACCGCCGGCCGGCTCTTGTTGTCCTTGCCGCCCTCGGGGGTGTCGTCCACCGAACAGGCCGACAGGCCGAGGGTCAGACAGGCCAGCAGGGCGCATGCGGCGACATGGGGACGGTTGCGCATGGGTGCTCCATTCCGGGAGGTGGGGGGTGGCGGATGAGGAAGTGCGGGGCCGCTCAGCGGCCCCAGACGGTCTCGGCGACGCGCCGTACGTTGCCCCCGGCCAGCTTGGCCACGTCCGCTTCGGAGTAGCCGCGGTCGAACAGCCACCGGATCATGTTGCCGACGGCCTCCGCGGGGTTCTCACAGCCCCGTACGTACTCGACCTCCTCGTGCGGCGGCAGTTCGGGGGCCTTGCCGTCGTGCGCGTCGTCCTTGCCGAAGAGCGGGGCGAACGTCCGGTGCCAGGCCGTGTGGTCGCCGAAGTTGGTGTCCGGGCCGAAGGCCACGTGGTCGATGCCGACCAGATCGATACAGCGCTCGATGTGCTCCATCACCGAGTCCAGATCGTGCCGGGGGTGCCGGGCGGTGATGGTCGTGTGCGGCGCCGCCTCGACGCCGATGAACCCGCCCGACCCGGCGCAGGCCCGGATCACGTCGTCGGGCTTCATCCGCGGGGTCGGCCACAGCGCCCGGGACCCGGCATGGGTGATCACCACGGGGGCGGTGGAGCGGCGCACCGCGTCCAGGGCCGTCGCGTCCCCGCTGTGCGAGACATCGACGATGATCCCGAGGTCGTTCATCCGGCGCAGCGCCCGGCGGCCGAGCAGCGTCAGACCGGTGTCCCCGGCGTCGGCGAGCCCCGAACCCAGTTGGTTGCTCTCGCTGTAGACCACGCCGAGCAGCCGTACGCCCAGGCCGTAGAGCAGATCGAGCCGGTCGATGTCATTGCCGATGGGGGAGGCGGACTCCAGGGTCAGCACCACCCCCACCTGGTGGCCGGCCCGCGCCCGGTCGGCGTCCTCGAGGGTGCGGACGGGCGCCACCAGCCGCTGATGGGCGAGGTCCGCCTGGCGCATGGCCAGATCGCTGACCGCGTCGTCCCAGTCCCAGGGGGCATGGGAGCGGATCATGCTGACGGCGGCCGGGCCGCCGTCGAAGAACAGGTCCACCCCCGAGTGGGCGATGCCCTCGTAGGGGATCGACTCCCGGCCCTGGCGGCGGTACGCGGCGAAGTCGCCGGGGTCCGCGGGGCGCAGCGAGAGGTGGTCATGGGCGGAGATCACCAGATGGCGCTCCTCGAAGTCCCGCGCGCGGGACTCGACGTCCTCGCTCCAGGTCAGCGCGGCCGCGGGGAGCCGTCCGAGCGCGGGCGCCAGCTCGAAGGCGCGGTAGTCCTCCCCAGCCTCCAGGTACTGGTACGAGCGGTAGGAGTCCCACAGCTCCAGGCGCCGGGCGGTCTTGGCGGGCAGGGGGAGTTCGGTGCTCATGAGCTGACCTTCGACAGGAACGTGCGGGTGCGGTCGTGTGCTGGAGCGCGCAGCAGCGCGTCCGGGGTGCCCTCCTCGACGATCCGGCCGTCGTCCATGAAGACGATCCGGTCGGCCACATCGGCGGCGAAGCGCATCTCATGGGTGACGACGACCAGCGTCATGCCGTCACGGGCCAGGTCCTTGATGACGCTGAGCACCTCCTGCACCATCTCGGGGTCCAGGGCGGAGGTCGGCTCGTCGAACAGCATCACCTTGGGCCGCATCGCCAGGGCGCGGGCGATGGCCACCCGCTGCTGCTGGCCGCCGGAGAGCTTGTCCGGATAGCTGTCCAGCTTGTGGGCGAGACCCACCCGGGTCATCAGCTCCACGGCCCGCGCGTCGGCCGCGGCCTTGGAGAGCCCGAGCACCCGGCGCGGGGCCTCCACGATGTTCTCGCGGGCGGTGAGGTGCGGGAACAGATTGAAGCTCTGGAACACCATGCCCATCGCCGAGCGCTGGGCGGCCAGTTCCCGGGCACCCAGCTCATGCAGGGTGCGCCCGCGCAGCTGATAGCCGATCACGCTGCCGTCGACCACCACCACGCCCTGGTCGGGCACTTCGAGGTGATTGACACAGCGGAGCAGGGTGCTCTTTCCGGATCCGGAGGGACCGATCAGGCAGACCGTCTCACCTCGGTGGATATCCAGCGAGATGCCGTGCAGTACCTCGGTGCCGCGGAACGACTTGCGGATCCCGCGCAGGGAGACGATGGCCTGCGATTCCATTTTCGATGCCGCGGTCATACCGAGTGCTCGATCCTCTTCACTTTCCCGGCCCTGTTGGCCGAAATCAGGGTGTGTCGTCCCAGACGTCGCTCCAGGCGCTGCTGAAGAAGAGTAATGGCGCCAGTGATGATCATGTACCAAATGGCGGCCACGATCAACAGTGGAACGGTCTGGAAGTTCTTGGCGTAAATCAGCTGGACCGAGTAGAGCAGGTCGGCCAGGGTGATCACGCTGACCAGGGAGGTGGCCTTGAGGAGAGATATCAGCTCATTTCCCATCGGGGGGACGATCACCCGCAGCGCCTGGGGGAGGGTGACGCGGAAGAAGATCTGAGTCGGCGTCAAACCGAGCGCGGACGCCGCCTGACGCTGACCATCGTTCACGGCCAGCAGCCCGGACCGGATCAACTCCGCGATGTAGGCGGTCTCGTGGAGGGTCAGGCCGATGATCGCGGCGGTCAGCGGGCCGATGACGCTGTTCGAATCGAAGGTGACGAAACGCGGCCCCCAGGGAATACCGAGGGACAGCGTCGGAAAAAGGGCCGCGAGGTTGTACCAGAAAAGCAGCTGCACCAGCATCGGAATGCTGCGGAAAACCCAGATGAAGGCGGCCGCGACCGTGGACATGAGGCGGGAATCGCCCATGCGCAGCAACGCGACCAGGGTTCCGAACACTATGGAGAGCGCCATGGTCGCCGCGGTCATTCCAATGCTGACCCCGATGCCCTTCAACACCCGGATCTCAAAGAAGTATTTGCCGACGGTTTCCCACTCGAACCGAGGGTTGG
Organism: Streptomyces rugosispiralis; assembly: GCF_024505145.1. GTDB lineage: Bacteria > Actinomycetota > Actinomycetes > Streptomycetales > Streptomycetaceae > Streptomyces > Streptomyces rugosispiralis. The sequence continues at coordinate 98,128 of NZ_JANIAA010000004.1, forward strand.
TGAATATCGTGGTCACCGCCATCGCGGCCAGTACCAGCACGATCGCATTGGCCACCAGAAGTCCGGGACGCCGCCGCTTCGCGCGTTTGAGCACGGACGGCTCGGGTAGTGCATCGACGTTCAGGACTTTGGTCATGGCATGCCTTCGGACGGTCGGGTCGCGGCAGAATTACCGCATCCTAAAACCGCGTCCACGGGCGCCCGGCAACAGTTGACACAGAACGGTCAACCGTAAACGGGGAATGCTTCCGTCCGCCCGGAGCGGCCGGGCGGACGGACGGACACGCGTTGGCGGAGGGCGCTCCGCCGGGCCTACAGCCCCTTTTCGAACGGAAGCGGACCGATGGTCTCCGGGTCGGCCGAGATATCGAACAGCGGGGTGTAGCCGGTGGCCAGATACAACCCGCGCGCCTCCGGCTGGCGGGGCCCGGTGGTGAGGTGGATCCGGCGGTAGCCGCGCTCGGCGGCCGACCGCTCCAGCTCCGCCACCACCCGGCGGGCCAGCCCACGCCGCCGATGGCCCGAATGCGTCCAGATCCGCTTGAGCTCCGCCGTCCGCTCGTCGTACCGCCGGTACGCGCCCCCGGCGACCGGCTCACCGCCCTCCAGCAGCAGAAGCAGTTCCCCGTGCGGCGCGGCGAACTCCTCGGCCGGATAGCGGTTCAGCTCACCGTCGGCCGCCCTGCCGTAGCGGGTGGAGTACTCATGCGCCAGCTCGCGCAGCAGCGGCTCGACCCGCGGGTCGTCCACGGTCACCCGGACCACCGTCAGCTGCGGTGGGGGCGGGGACGAGGGCGGGGGCTCCGCCACGGAGGTCATCAGCGCACCGCCGCGAGGGTCTGCGGGCCCCGGGCCGCGCGCTCGGCATCCCGCTTGGCGACCTCTTCGCGGACGATCGGGATGACATGGCGGCCGAAGTCGATCGCGTCGCCCAGCAGGTCGTAGCCGCGCGCGGAGAGGATGTCCACGCCCAGGTCGTAGTAGTCCAGCAGCGCCTGGGCCACCGTCTCCGGGGTGCCCACCAGGGCGTTGGAATTGCCCGCGCCACCGGTGGCGGCGGCGGTCGGGGTCCACAGTGCCCGGTCGTAGCGCTCGCCCGCCTCGGCGATGGAGATCAGCCGCTGTGAACCGGCGTTTTGAGGAGACGCAGCTTCCGGGGTGCCCCTGCGGTGGTGGCGCACGGTCGTCGCCTCGCCCCGCTCCTTACGGACGCGGATGGCGTCCACCGTGCGGTGCGCCTTCTCCCAGGCCAGTTCCTCGGTCGGGGCGATGATCGGCCGGAACGCCACCTGGATCCTCGGCACATCGCTCCGCCCGGCCGCGGCGGCGGCCGCCTTCACCGCCGCGATCTGCTCGGCGGTCCGCTCCAGCGGCTCGCCCCACAGGCAGTAGATGTCGGCCTCGGCGCCACCAGCCGCGTACGCCGCGGGGGAGGAGCCGCCGAAGGAGACGCCGGGGCGAGGCTGCTGGACCGGGAAGACATCGCTGACGAAGTCGTGGAAGCGGTAGTGCTCGCCCTCGTGGTCGAAGGGCTCATGGGTGGTCCAGATCTTCTTGACGATCCGTATGTACTCGCGGGTGCGGGCGTAGCGCTCGTCCTTGGTGAGGGTGTCGCCCTCACGTTGCTGCTCGTGGTCGTTGCCGCCGGTGATGAAGTGCACCGTCAGCCGGCCATCGCTGATCTGGTCGAGCGTGGCGAACGTCTTCGCGGCGTACGTCGGATAGGAGACGTTGGGCCGGTGGGCCAGCAGGATCCGGAGCCGGTCCAGCCTGGCGGCGATGTACGCGGCGGCGGGCGCGGGATCGGGCGAGCCGGAGCCGTAGGCGAACAGCACCCGGTCCCAGCCGTGGTCCTCATGGGCCCGGGCGAGCCGCAGGGTGTACTCCTTGTCGAAGGCCGCGCCGGAGCGTGGCCCGGTCTCGGAGCCGTCGTTGGTGGCGGCGATGCCGAGGAACTCCACGGGCATGGGGTGACCCTTTCGGAAGGCGGAGAAGCCGAGGAAGGTGAGGAAGGTGAGAAAGGCGGGAAGCGCCACGGTCACGGGCCCGGGAAGCGCCACCCGCCACGGGCCCGGGAAGCGGCATTGGCCTACCGGGGGTGCTGTGCTGGCGCGTCAGGCGCGGGAAGCGAGGGGCGCGGGGCCCGGGATCAGAGGAGGGCGGCCGGTCGGGCGGCCCGCTGCCGGGTCAGCCGGAACAGGAGGCGGACCACACCCGACCGAAGTCGATGTGGTCGCGGGTGACCAGGGGCAGCTCAGTCCTCACTCGCATCATTCAGCACCTCGGTGGCCCGTTCCGTCAACCGCTGTCCACATGATGGCCTGTATGCGCCCTGTCACGACAAAGCCGCCCGTATCCCCCGCCGCCGCGGTGTGGACGGGCGGGGGTGGCGGGGCTTGGCGCCTGCGGCGGGCTGTTCCCCTCCCCGCCCCTTCCCTCAACTGGGGCTCCGCCCCAGACCCCGCTCCTCAATCGCCGGAGGGGCTGGACGGGGGGCTTCGCCTCGGATCGGGTTTCTCGAATGGCGGAGGGGCTGGACGGGGGGCTTCGCCTCGGACCGGGCTTCTCAATCGATGGAGGGGCTGGACGGCGGGGCTCCGCCCCGGACCCTCGGGGGTCCAGGGGCGGAGTCCTTGGTATCGGGAAGGGGCGGGGAGGGGAAAGTACCGACCTGCGGCTCCGCCGCGTGGATCGTCGGACGCCCCGTAAGCCCTCTTACTCAGCGGCCCGCCACCGGCTCCGGCGCGCCGGGCCGCTCCGAGGTGGTCGTGAGCCGGTCCGGGCGGTGGCCCGGCAGCAGTGAGGCGACCGCGAGCGCCACCAGCGCGGCGCCGCCGCCGATCGCGAACGCGGTGCGGAAGCCGCTCAGGGACGGGAGTTCGACGGGCCCGAACGCGGTGGTCATATGGGCGAGGACGACGCCGACCACGGCACTGGCGGTCGAGGTGCCGATGGACCGCATCAGGGTGTTGAGGCCATTGGCCGCGCCCGTCTCGGACACCGGCACCGCCGACATGATCAGCGCGGGCATGGCGGAGTACGCGAGGCCGATCCCGGCGCCGATCACCATCGAGATGACCACGATCTGCCACACGGCGTCCATCAGGAAGATGCCCATGCCGTAGCCGACGGCGATCACCCCGGCGCCGAGCATCAGCGACGTCTTGGGGCCCGAGGTGGCCGTGATCCGCGCGGACAGCGGGGAGATCGCCATCATCACCAGACCGGACGGGCCCAGGCACAGACCGGCGGTCATCATCGACTGGCCCAGCCCGTACCCCGTGGCCTCGGGCATCTGCAGCAGCTGCGGCAGCACCAGCGACATCCCGAACATCGCGAAGCCGATGACGATGGAGGCCAGATTGGTCAGCAGCACCTGACGGCGCACGGTGGTGCGCAGATCCACCAGCGGCCCGCTCACCCGCAGCTCCCACCGGCTCCACAGCAGCAGCACGACCACCGTGGCCGCGAACAGCCCGGTGGTGACACCGCTGGCCCAGCCCCAGTCGGCGCCCTTGGAGATGGCCAGCAGCAGACAGAGCAGCCCGGCCGACAGACCGACGGCGCCCACCAGGTCGAACCGCCCGCCGCCGCGCACCGGGGACTCCGGTACGACCAACAGCACCAGCGCGATCACCACCGCGCCCAGGCTCGCCGAGACCCAGAACAGCACGTGCCAGTCGGCGTGTTCGGCCAGCGCCGCGGCGCCGGGCAGGCCCAGGGCGCCGCCGACGCCCAGCGAGGAACTCATCAGGGCCATCGCCGAGCCGAGCCGTTCGGCGGGCAGTTCATCGCGCATGATGCTGATGCCCAGCGGGATCACGCCCGCGGAGAAGCCCTGGAGCGCACGGCCGACGATCATCGGCGCGAGGGTGTCGGAGAGTGCGCACACCACCGATCCGACCACCAGCATCGCCAGGCTGAGCAGCAGCGTCCGCCGCTTGCCGTACATGTCGCCGAGCCGGCCGAGCACCGGGGTGGCCACGGCACCGGCGAGCAGAGTGGCGGTGATCGCCCAGGAGGCGTCCGAGGCCGAGGTGTGCAACAGCTCCGGAAGGTCCGGGACCAGCGGCACCACCAGGGTCTGCATCAGGGAGACGACGATCCCGCCGAACGCCAGGACGGCGACCACCGGGCCGGAGCGCGGCGGGTGGGCGGTCATCGCCGCTTCGGGGGCATCGGGGGTCGGAGGTGAGGAAGTCACGGTGGTCCTTCGTCGGGGCATGGCCGATTCACATCAATGCCGCAGCAGTGTCGCACAATTTTGTGTAACGGGTACGTCAAATATGGGCGCCCTGGTCGCCGGGCGGCTCCTCGGCCATGTCGCGGTAGATCTCCCGCAGTTCACGCTTGAGGATCTTGCCGCTGGGATTCTTCGGCAGCGCCTCGGTGAACCGGACGAACTTGGGCACCTTGAACCCCGCCAGCCGCGCCCGGCAGTGCGTGAGGATCTCCTCCGCCGTCACCTCATGGCCCGGTTTGGCCACCACCACCGCGGTCACCGCCTCGATCCAGTACGGATGCGGCACCCCGAACACCGCGACCTCCGCGACCGCCGGATGGGCGTGGACGGCCTCCTCCACCTCGCGCCCCGAGACGTTCTCCCCACCGCTGTTGACCATGTCCTTCTTGCGATCGACGATCGTCAGAAACCCCTCCTCGTCCAGCACCCCCAGATCGCCGCTGTGGAACCAGCCGCCCCGGAACGCCTCCGCGGTGCGCTCCGGGTCCCGCCAGTAGCCGAGCATGGTGTGCGGGCCCCGGTGCGCGATCTCGCCGACCGTGCCCGGCTCCACCGGCCGGTCCTCCTCGTCCACCACCCGCGTCTCGACGTTCAGCGCGGCCCGCCCCGCCGAACCGGCCTTGCGCTCCTGATCGGCCGGGCCCAGCACGGTCGCGATCGGGGACATCTCGGTCTGGCCGTAGAAGTTGTACAGCGCGAGCCCCGGCAGCCGCCGACGCAGCTCGGCCAGCACCGCGACCGGCATCGGCGCCGCCCCGTAGTACCCCTTCCGCAGCGAGGACAGATCGCGGCTGTCGAACTCCGGATGGCGCAGCAGCGCGATCCAGACCGTGGGCGGGGCGAACAGCTTGGTCACCCGCTCCGCCTCGATCGTGGCCAGCAGCGTCGCCGGGTCCGGACCCGGCAGCACCAGACAGGTGGCGCCCAGCTGGATGTCCGGGGTGAGGAAGGCGTGCAGCTGGGCGCAGTGGTAGAGCGGCAGCGCATGGATCTCGACATCGTCGGCCGACATCCCACCGTCCACGATCGCCGTCTGATACTGCGCGATCAGATTGCGGCTCGTCATGATCGCGCCCTTGGGCCGCGACTCGGTCCCCGAGGTGTACATCAGCTGCACCGGATCGTCGTCCTCCAGGGCGGGATCGGGTACCGGATGCCCGTCCTCCGCGCCCAGCGCGGCGAACTCCTCCCACCCCTCGCGCCGGCCCCCCAGGGCCGCGCGCAGCGCCATCCGGGGCGGTGCCGCCTCGGCCAGCGCGCCCTCGGCCACATCGAGCAGATCCGCGCCCGCGACGATCCCGACCGCTCCCGAATGGTCCAGGACATATGCCACTTCGGACGTGGTGAGCATGAAGTTGACCGGCACCGACACCGCGCCCAGCCGGGCCAGCGCGAAGTACGCCACCACGAAGCCGTGGGAGTTGCGGGCGAAGAGCACCACACGATCGCCCTGGGCGATGCCCCGCGCCGCCAGGGCCCCGGCCGTCCGGCTCACCAGGGCGTCCAGCTCGGCGTAGGTCTGGCGCAGCGGTCCTTCGACGACCGCCGTCCTGGCGGGCAGCCGGGCCGCGGTGCGCGCCAGCAGATCGGCGATGCCGTGGCGGCGGGCGCGCACGATGTCCACGGGCAGGTCGGATGCGGTCATCGTCGGGTCTCCCGGGGGCTCGGACGGGCCGGACAGGGCGTCACGCTGGCACGGCGCGGGGCGGCGTTCAAGGCATCGGACGGCGACGAGGCCCAAGCCGTCGGACGGCCAGGCGGTTCATGGGGGCGAACGGCGACGAGGCCCAAGCCGTCGGACGGCGACGAGGCCCACGGCGTCGGACGGCCACGAGCGGCGCCCGAGTGACCTTGCGTAGCCTTGGAGCCTGGTACGACGGGGGCGAGCGAAAGGACACCGGATGGCCGGGACCGCGGAGGGGACCGTCCGCAGAGGACGTGGGCGCCCGCCCCGTCTGTCGCGCGAGCAGATCGTCAGCAGCGCCGCGGAGCTCGCGGTCCGCGAGCCGGAGACCGCGCTGACGGTCAAGAGGGTCGCCGAGGCGGTCGGCTCCGCCCCCATGGCGCTCTACCGCTACTTCCCCGACCGCGACGATCTCCTCCAGGCCGTTGCCGACCGCGTCCTGACCGAGGCCCAGCACAAGGACCCGCCGGGGGAGACCTGGCAGGAGCGGCTGCGCGCCTGGATGCACAACAGCCGCGACTATCTGCTGCCCTACCGCCAGCTGCTCCCCTATATGGCCGCGACCCAGCAGCCCGCCCGGATCTCCTCCCTGGTGGCCCTCACCCGGATGCTCCGCCCCCTGAAGCTGACCGAGGACGATCTCGCGCTGGCCGTGGCCCTCATCGGCTCCACCGTCATCGGCCACGCGGTCTACGAGACCCACCGCGGCCCGGTCTCCGCCCGCAAGCTGGACGCCCTGAGCGAGGCGCTGGCCCACTATCCCCAGGGCGAGCGGGAGGCGGTGGGCCCGCTGCTGGCGCGGCTGCCGCGGGCGCACAGCAGGCTGTACGACGTGGTGGTGGACCGTACGGTGGCCGCCGTCGAGGCCCTGGCGGCGGAATGACCCGCCCCGGGGACGCGCGTCCCGGAACGGGTCATCACCGATGGCCGAGCCGTGCGGCTAGCCGGTGCACTCCATGGACGCAGGGTCCGCCGCGTCGCGGATCAGCGCCTGATGGGCCTGGCGCAGCCGCTTCACATCGGGCTTGATCTCCTTGCGGTCATAGGTGAGCAGCCCGTTGAGCTCGCCCTCCACATCCGTGATCTGGGTGTAGACGGCCCCGCTGCTGCCGTTGCACGCCACCAGCCCGCGCACCTTGTCCAGCAGCTTCAGATACTCGTCGGTGTACTTGTCCTTGTCCACGCCGACATAGGTGTGCTGCACGGGCCAGGCATGCCCCGGGACGGCCAGGCCCAGACCGCCGTACTCGCCGGTGACCCCCGCCCGTGAGGCGTCCGGGCGCGGATCGCCCGGGCCGGGGTAGGCGTGGATGTCGGCGAGGTCGCCGTTGCCGGTGTCGTTCCAGCCGCTGGCGCCGTTGATGAGCCGGCTGGGGTCCCAGCCCTTCGCGAGCGTCGGCACCTTCGGGCCGCCGTACTGGCCCCAGCCCTCGTTGAAGGTCACCCAGATGACGACCGACGGACTGCTGATGTGCTGGTCGATCATCCGCTTCATCTCGTGCTCGTACTGCGCCTGCGCCTTCTCGGACGGGGCGACCGTGTTCATGGCGGGCATGTCCTGCCACACCATCAGGCCCAGCCGGTCGGCCCAGTAGTACCAGCGGTCGGGCTCGACCTTGATGTGCTTGCGCACCGAGTTGAAGCCCATGCTCTTGTGCATCTTCAGGTCGTACGCGAGGGCCTCGTCGGTCGGCGCGGTGTGCAGTCCGTCGGGCCAGAACCCCTGGTCGAGGGTGGCCATGGAGAAGGTCGGCTTTCCGTTGAGCACGGTGCGCTGCTTGCCGTCCACCTCCTTGACGGCGATGCTCCGCATGCCGAAGTAGCTCTCCACCCGGTCCGCCGAGGCGCCCCGCCCGACCGTCACCTTCAGCTGGTACAGATGCGGATCGTCGGGGGACCACAGGTGCGGGGAGGGCACGGGGACGGTCAGCGGCTTCCCGGTACGCCCGGTGGCGGTGCCGACCACGCGCCGTCCGTCGTAGGCGGTCGCGGTGACCGGGACGCCGTCCCGCACCCCGCGGACCTCGGTGGTGAGGGCCTTACCGGGGACGTCCGGGGTCAGCTTGAGGGTGTCCACGTGGTCGGTGGCGACCGGCTCCATCCAGACGGTCTGCCAGATCCCGGAGGAGGGGGTGTAGAAGATGCCGCTGGGGTCGAGGCGCTGCTTGCCCATCGGCGGGTTCTCGCCGTCGGCCGCGTCCGTCGGGTCGTAGACGCCGACGATCAGCTCCTGGGTGCGGCCCGGCCGCAGGGCGTCGGTGACATCGGCGCTGAACCGGTCGTAGCCGCCGCGGTGGTCGGCCACCCGGGTGCCGTTCACATACACCTCGGCCTGCCAGTCGACGGCGTCGAAGTTCAGCCGCAACCGCTTTCCGTCGCCGACCTTCCAGTCGGCCGGGACGGTGAAGGTCCGCCGGTACCACATGCGGTCCTCATGCCGCTCCACACCGGAGAGCTTGGACTCCACCGGGTACGGCACCAGGATCCGCTCCTTGAGCTTCTGCCCGACCGGGGGCTTCTGGCCCTCCTTCGCGGCGGCGAACTCCCAGCTGCCGTTGAGGTTGCGCCACTGGTCGCGGGTCAGCTGGGGGCGCGGGTACTCGGGGTGGGCGTTGTCCGGCCCGACGTCCTTGGCCCAGGGCGTGCTCAGCTGATACGTCGACTTGTTGCCACCGAAGGAGACGTACGGGTCGATGGCGCCGTCGGCGTCCTCGAGGCCGCCCTCGCCGTCGTAGCGCACGAAGGCCTCGCCGCCGTGGCCGACCACCGGCTCCTTCAGGGAGAGCAGCAGCCGGGACGGGTCGGCCGCGTCCAGCCGGGCGCGCCCGAGCGGCCAGGCCGCGCCGCCGATGATGGCGGACAGATGCGACGTCAGATCGGCCGGGGGAGCGGTCAGGGGCTTGGCGAAGTCCAGCAGCAGCGTCCGGCCGTCGGGCTGGACGGCGCTGGCCACCGGGCCGTCGTAGTCGAAGTCGGCGGGCAGCCGGAAGGCGGACGCGGGCACGGGCGCCTTGGCCGCGCCCGGCGGGGTCCAGGACAGGTGGAAGTTGGAGCCGCCGTAGTGCTCGAAGTACTCGACCTTGATGTCATACGCCTTGCCCGCGGTGAGCTCGACGGGCTGGGAGGTCTGCTCCTTGTCCCAGTCGTCCACCCAGTGGTCGATGACCGGTTTGCCGTCGATCCACAGCCGGAAGCCGTTGTCGGCGGTGATCGAGAAGGTGTGCGCACCGGAGCGCTCCGGTGTGATCTGGCCGGTCCAGCGGACGCTGACGTCGTCGGACCGTCCGGTGGTGGCCTGCAGCCTCGGCTCCAGATTGCCGAAGTCGAGGGCGGGGTCGAGGCTGGTGGCCTTCAGCTCGTGGAAGTCGAAGACCCCCGGGGCGGACTGGAGGTAGTAGTCGCCGCGGAGGCCGTGGACGACCGAGGGGTCGTCGGAGGGGGTGTCGGCCGCGGCCGGACCGGGAGCGGTCAGCAGACCGAGCGCGCCAAGCGCCAAGGTCACGGTCGCGACCACGGATCTGGCGAAAGATGAACGAAAACGCACATGTCCTCCTTGCTGGAGCAGCTTTTGGGCTGCTGCTGGGACAAGTGGGGCGCCGCTATTGCGCCATCTCCAACAGAACCTGTCAATAGTGAACGCAAGGCAACAGCCCGGCTGTTGGGTAGTGAGCCTTGACGGGAATGCGCTTTCTTCCTAGCGTGCTTGTTCATAGATGTGACCGATATTCAACAAGCTGCACTGAGGAGGCCCGTGATGGGGCGACGGATCGTGGTGTCGGGCGGCGGTACGGGCATAGGGCTGGCGACCGCGGAGACCTTCGCCGCCGAGGGCGACCGGGTGGTCATCCTCGGACGCCGCGCCGAGGTGCTGCGCGCCGCGGCGGACAAGCTGAACGCCACTTACGGCGCCGACCTGGTCACCTGGACCAGTGCGGACCTCAGCGACCCGGAGCAGACCCGGCGTGCCGCCGAGTTCATCACCTCGGACGGTGGGGGCGGTGATGTCGATGTCGTCGTCACCAACGCCGGCGGCAATGTCGCGCCGTCCAACGACGGCACCCTCGAGGGCATCGCCGACCAGTACCAGCGGAACTTCGACGCCAATGTGCTGACCGCCGTGCTGCTCACCGAGGCGCTGCTGCCCCACCTCACCCGGCCCGGCGGCCGGATCGTCCATCTGTCCTCGGTCGCGTCGCTGCGCGGCCCGGGATCGTACGGCGGCACCAAGGCGGCGCTGCACACCTACACCTTCGAGCTGGCCAAGCGGCTCGGCCCGGAGGGCGTCACCGCCAACGCGGTGGCCCCCGGCTATGTCGAGGACACCGAGTTCTTCGGCGAGCGCGGCACCCCCGAGTTCATCGCCCAGCAGATCGGGCAGACGCTCACCGGACAGCCCGGGACGCCCGTCGAGATCGCGGCCGCCATCCGCTATCTGGCCTCCCCGGAGGCCGCGTATGTCACCGGCCAGGTGCTGCACATCAACGGCGGGGCGCAGTACGGCCGCTGACCCGGTCCCACCCTGGACAGGGGGCGGGGAATCGTCTTCGCGCTAGGGCCGTATGGCCCTGGAGCGAGGGCCGCGCAGCCCTGCCGCCGCGTTCCGGCCATGGTCCACTCTGGTCCTCCACACAGGTGGGGGGAAGACGGACGGACGGCCGCACCGAAGGAGTCAGCTCGCTGACTCCAAACCATCTTCGGGCGCGGCCGCCCGTCCGTCCTGCGTTACCACTGCTTCATCACGCACCAACGCAAGGGGGGACTCATGTCCGCACACACCGTCCGCATCGGCGCGGCGCTCGCCGCCGGCTGCGCGATCGCCCTGCTCTACCCGGCCACACCCGCCGGTGCCGCGGGCTCCGTACACCTTTCCAAGATCTACTACGACTCGCCCGGCACGGACAACCGGAGCAACTCCAGCCTCAACGGCGAGTACGTCCAGATCAAGAACTCCACCTCGCGCGGGGTCAGCCTCAAGGGCTGGGTGCTCGTCGACGCGAGCAACCACAAGTACACCTTTCCCAGCTACACCCTCGGCGCGGGCAAGACCGTGACCGTCCGGACCGGCTCCGGCTCCGACACCTCGGCCACCAAGTACCAGAACCGCCGGGCGTACGTCTGGAACAACGACCGCGACAAGGCCACCCTCCGCAAGTCCGGCGGCTCCACGGTCGACACCTGCTCGTACAACAACAGCCGGGTCGACTACACGAACTGCTGAGGGCGCGCCGCGCGGTGGCGCGGCGCAGCCGGTGAAGTCCTCCGGCCCGGACCACAATGGGGGTGTCGAGGAGGAGAGCCGGTGAGCGGCCGTGTCGGACTGGGCGTGGGAGTACGAGGGCTACGAGCCCGGCGAGGAGCGGTTGCGCGAGTCGCTGTGCACCCTCGGCAACGGCTATGCCGCCACCCGGGGCGCGGCCCCCGAGACGGCCGCCGATGACACCCACTACCCGGGCACCTATGTGGCGGGCTGCTACAACCGGCTGACCTCGGTGGTCGGCGGACGCCAGGTCGAGAACGAGGACATGGTCAACCTGCCGAACTGGCTGCCGCTGCGCTACCGTGTCCGCGACCCGGACCGGTCCGCGGGCCCCGGCGGCTGGCTCACCCCCGACGGGGACGAGCTCACCGGCTATCACCAGACGCTCGACCTCCGGCACGGCGTCCTCGTACGGCGGCTGCGGTTCACCGACCGGCACGGCCGGGTACTCCATGTCGAGCAGCAGCGCCTCGTCCACATGGGGGATCCGCACCTCGCGGCCCTGCGCACCACCTTCCGGGCCGAGGGCTGGTCCGGCACCGTCGAACTGGAGTCGGGGCTCGACGGTGCCGTGGCCAACATCGGCGTGGCCCGCTACGACGCGCTGGCCGGCCGCCATCTCGTCGACCTCCGCACCGGCGCCGCGGGCCCGGACACCGTATGGCTGAGCTGCCGCACCACCAGCTCCGAGGTGCGGGTGGCCATGGCCGCGCGCACCCTGGCCGTGCGCGGCGGGACGCCCACCGGCACCGGGCAGCGGCTCACCCACGGCGCGGCGCTGCGCACCCTGGCCGTGCCGCTCGCGCCGGACGCCCCCGTCACCGTCGAGAAGACCGTGGCGCTCTACACCTCCAAGGACCCCGCGATCAGCGATCCGTTGCAGGCCGCCCTCGACGGGGTGGCGCGGGCGCCGGAGTTCGGGAAGCTGCTCGCCTCCCACCGCACCGCATGGGAACACCTGTGGCGCGAGGCGGCGTTGGAGGTCCCCGGCGAGCCGGGCCACATCCTGCGGCTGCACCTGTTCCACATCCTCCAGACGCTCTCGCCGCACACCGCGGAGCTGGACGTGGGCGTCCCCGCCCGGGGCCTGCACGGCGAGGCGTACCGCGGACATGTCTTCTGGGACGAGCTGTTCGTGCTGCCGTATCTGAACCTCCACTTCCCCGAGGTGTCCCGGGCCCTGCTGCACTACCGCCACCGGCGGCTGCCCCAGGCGTGCCGCGCCGCCGCGGACGCCGGGCGGGCCGGGGCGATGTACCCCTGGCAGAGCGGCAGCGACGGGCGCGAGGAGACCCAGGCCCTGCATCTGAACCCGCGCTCCGGCCGCTGGCTGCCGGACAACTCCCGGCTGCAGCACCATGTGGGCTCGGCGGTGGCGTACAACGTGTGGCAGTACTGCCAGGCCAGCGGGGACACCGAGTTCCTGCACACCAAGGGCGCGGAGATGCTGCTGCAGATCGCCCGCTTCTGGGCGGACACGGCCGTGCTCGACCCGGGGCGGGGGCGGTACCGCATCCGCGGGGTGGTCGGGCCCGATGAGTACCACGACGGCTACCCCGGCGCCGACCGCCCGGGGATCGACGACAACGCGTACACCAACGTCACCGCCGCCTGGGTGCTCGACCGGGCCCTGGAGCTCGCCCGCACCCTGCCCGAGCCGCGCCGCCGCGAGCTGTTCGAGCGGGTGGGCCTGGACCGCGCGGAGCCGGAGCGCTGGGAGGACGTCTCCCGGCGGCTGCTGGTCCCCTTCCACCAGGGCGTGATCAGCCAGTTCCACGGCTACGGGGAGCTGGCCGAGCTCGACTGGGACGGCTACCGAGCCCGCTACGACGACATCCGCCGGATGGACCGGATCCTGGAGTCCGAGGGCGACTCCGTCAACCGCTACCAGGTCTCCAAGCAGGCCGACGCGCTGATGCTCGGCTATCTCTTCGGCCCCGCCGAGCTGTCGGGCCTCTTCCGGCGGCTCGGCTACGTCCTGGACGACGACATCTGGCGGGCCACGGTGGAGTACTACCTGGCCCGGACCAGCCACGGCTCGACCCTCAGCGAGCTGGTGCACGGCTGGGTGCTGGTCCGGGCGCGCCCGGCCGAGGCGTGGCGGCACTGCCAGGAGGCGCTGCTGGGCGATGTGGCGGACGTCCAGGGCGGCACCACCGGCGAGGGCATCCACCTCGGCGCCATGGGCGGCACCCTCGATCTGGTGCAGCGCGGGCTGACCGGTCTTGAGACCCGCGAGGACGCCCTGTGGCTGGACCCGGTGCCGCTGCCCGAGCCGTCCGGGCTTTCCGAGTACCGGTTCTCGATGCGCTACCGCGGCCACTGGGGCGTCGCGCTGCGGGTGCGGACCGGGCGGCTGTGGATCAGCGTGCCGGACTCCGAGGAGCGCCCGATCGAGGTGCGGCTGGCCGACCGTTCGCTGACCGTGGCGCCGGGCGAATCCCACTGGGTTCCGCTGCCACCCGGCTGAGTCCGCGGTCTGGTCGTTCGCCCTGCCGGCTGCGTGCCGACTGCCTGCCGACTGTGTGCCGGCTGCCTGCCGACTGTGTGCCGGCTGCCTGCCGATCGCCTGCTGAGTGCCTGCTGATCGCCTGCCGATTCAGCCGAGGCCGGGGACCACCATCGCCAGCCAGACGACCGGCGGCACCGCGACCACCATGATCCCGCCGTAGACCATGAGCTGCCGGAAGAACCGGTCCCGGTCCACATCCGGCGCGTTGGCCAGCACCAGCGCCCCGTTGGTCGAGAAGGGGCTGACGTCGACGACGGTCGCCGACACCGCGAGGGCCGCGATCATCCCCACCGCGCCGATGTCGCCCTGGGCGAGGAAGGGAACGGCGAGCGGGATCAGCGCGCCCATGATGCCCACCGAGGAGGCGAAGGCGGAGACGATGGCGCCGATGTAGCAGAGCAACAGGGCGGCGAGCAGCGGAATCCCGATGTCGCTGACCGCCTTGCCCGCGTAGTCGATGGTGCCCATCTCGTCCAGCACCCCGACATAGGTGAGCACACCGCAGATCAGCAGCACGGTGGGCCAGGTGACCTCGTTCACCGCCTTCTTGCCGTGGTCCGGCCAGAAGACGCTCAGGGCCACGGCGAGGCTGATCGAGGTGAGCCCGGCGTCGAGGTCGAAGGCGAGCACCGCGACCACCAGCGCCACCAGCGCGGCCAGGGTGGCGATACGGGCCGGGGTGAGACGGCCCTCCGCGTCGGCCGGTGCCTCCTCCGCCCCGTCTTCCCGCTTCTCATCGGCGGCGACGGCGGCCCTGGGGAGCTTCAGCCCGCCGCAGACGACGAAGACGACTGCTGCGATGATCAGGTTGACCACCAGGCTCGCGAGGAACAGCGTGATCTCGTTGCCGGGGAGCTTCTCCCGGTCCACGATGCCGTTGACGATCGATCCGTAGATGCTGATGGGGGAGAAGCCGCCGCCCTGGGAGCCGTGCACCACCATGGCACCCATCAGCAGCGGGCTGATCTGGTACCGCGCGGCGAACGACAGCGCGAGCGGGGCGACGATCGCCACCGCCGCCGGGCTCACCGCCCCGATCGCGGTCAGCGCCCCGCTGACCGCGAACATCACCCACGGGATCAGCGCGACCCGCCCGCCCACCAGCCGGATCGAGGCGTGCACCAGCCAGTCCGTGGTGCCATTGGCCCGGGCGAGGGCGAACAGATATGTCACCCCCACCAGCACCACGAACAGATCGCCCGGGAACCCGGCGAAGATGTGGTCCGCGCTGAAGTCGGCGACCAGCTCGCCCACGCCGAAGGCGGCGGCGAAGGACAGGGCGCCCATGTTGATCGACCGGGTGGTGGCGATGACGAAGACCACCACCAGCACGAGTATCGAGATCAATTCGTCGGACATCGAGCGCTCCCGTCACGGGGACCCGGTCGGTGGACCGGGGACGGTCGGGCCAAGTGGCCTGCTGGCTGACTCACGTTGAGGGCCGGGCGGTTCGGCCGTCAAGACATCGGTGGCAGATTGGCTCAGCCAATTGACCAATGCTCCACCAGGCCACACAACCACCACACCGCCCCGCCACCCGGTGCTACGCTGCGAAGCGGGGCCATCACAAACCGCGATGGGGGGAGCCCGTATGACCGAGGACGCGCTGCGCCCGATGAACCGTCAGCGCCTGTACGAGCAGGTGCTGGAGAGGCTGCGCGCCTACGTCGAGGAGGGCGGCCTGAAGGCCGGCGACCGGCTGCCCACCGAACGCGAGCTGGCCCAGCGCCTCGGCATCAGCCGCGCCTCCGTCAAACAGGCCATCGTCGTCCTCGAGGTGCAGGGGCTCGTCGAGGTGCGCCAGGGCGGCGGGATGTGCCTGCTGCGCGACAGCCTCGACACCGAGCCCGTCGAGCGGCTGGTGGAGCGCCGCCGCAGGCTGCCCGATGTGCTCGACGCCCGAGAGGCGTTGGAGACCAAGCTGGCCGAACTCGCCGCCGAGCGCCGCACCGACGACGACCTCATCGCCCTCCAGCAGGCCCTGCACTGGATGGAGGACGAGATCGAGTCCGACCGTCACGGCGTCGAGGGCGACCGCCGCTTCCACGTCGCCGTCACCGCGGCCGCGCACAGCCCGCTGCTCGCCGAGTTCATGCGCTCGATCGCCGACCAGATCGCCGAGAGCCGCGAGGAGTCGCTGCGCCAGCCCGGCCGCCCCCGGCGCTCGCTCGCCCAGCACCAGCGCATCCTGGACGCCATCGCCGAGCGCCGCCCCAAGGCCGCCGCCGCGGCCATGCGCCGCCATGTCCGTACCGTCGCCCAGGTGCGCCTGCTCAACTGGAATCCTGACGAAACCCCTTGAGTCCGCGGCCGCGTCCTGCCCGACCGTGACCGATCACGGCTTTGGTCTGGACTTTCCCCGGTGGCTCGCTAGGCTCTGCGCGATCGACACGTGAAAGCGCTCTCACCTGCTGAGCAGAAGGGGAACTTCCATGAGACGGAAGCCCGTTGTCCGTGCCGGACTGTCCGCACTCCTCGTCCTCGGCGCCCTCTCGGGCGCCGGCGGGGCCTTCTCGACCGCCGCCGCGGCATCCGGCGCCGACGCCCCCGCGGCGAAGCCCGCCGCCGCGTCGGCGCCGTCCGCCACCCTCGTCCGCGCGCTCGGCCGGGACCTCGGCCTGACCGCGGACCAGGCGCGGCTGCGGCTGGGCCAGGAGGCCGCCGCCATGAAGCTGGAGCCCAAGGCCAAGCGGGCCGCGGGTGCCTCATACGGCGGTTCGTGGTTCGACACGGACAGCGGAAAGCTGGTCGTCGGCGTCACCAGCGCCGGGCGGGCCGCGTCGGTACGGGCCACGGGCGCCACCACCCGGATCGTCCAGCACAGCGCCGACGCGCTCGACGCGGCCAAGGCGCGCCTCGATGAGAAGGCCAAAAAGCAGGCCGCCCCGGCCGGGGTGAGCAGTTGGAGCACCGACCCCCGCGCGGGCGCCGTCGTGGTCCGGGTCCGGCAGGGGAGCGAGGGCGACGCCGCCGTCCGCGCGTTCCTCCGCGAGGCGAAGCGCTCGGCCTCCGTCCCGGTCACCGTCGAGAAGGCGCCCGCCCAGGCGCCGACGACCTTCGCCGCCGGCACGGTCGGCGGTGACCCGTACTACACCGGCAACGTCCGCTGCTCCATAGGCTTCTCGGTCCAGGGCGGCTTCGTCACGGCCGGGCACTGCGGCCAGGCGGGGGGCTCCGTCAGCGGCTGGGACGGCTCGTACATCGGCAACTTCCAGGGCTCCTCCTTCCCCGGCAACGACTACGCGTACGTCAGCGTCGGCAGCGGCTGGTGGACCGTTCCGGTGGTGCTCGGCTGGGGCACCGTCCCCGACCAGCTGGTCCGCGGCTCCGCCGAGGCCCCGATCGGCGCCTCCATCTGCCGCTCCGGCTCCACCACCCACTGGCACTGCGGCACGGTCCTGGCCAAGAACGAGACCGTGAACTACAGCCAGGGCGCCGTGTACCAGATGACCAAGACCAGCGTGTGCGCCGAGGGCGGCGACTCCGGTGGCTCGTTCATCAGCGGCGACCAGGCCCAGGGCGTGACCTCGGGCGGCTGGGGCAACTGCTCCAGCGGCGGCGAGACCTGGTACCAGCCGGTCAACGAGATCCTTTCGGTGTACGGCCTGCGGCTGCACACCGCCTGACGGGCGATACGGCGACGGGGCGGGCCCGGCGGCCCGCCCCGTCGTGTCGCTCCGGCGGCTACCCCGGGTGGTGTGTGGACATCCGGTGCTCGTCGTAGCCGGGGATGGTGCCATCGGCCTTGGCGACCAGGAACAGCCCGGCCATGCCCATGTCGGAGTGGCTCTGGACATGGCAGTGGTACATCCAGGCGCCCGCGCCGACGTTCTCCCCGGCGATCACCTGGAAGCCGAAGGAGTCGGCGGGCCCGGTGATCTTGTTGTCGATGACCCGGCTCACATCGTCCGGGCCCGCCAGCAGCCCGGTGCGGTTGTCCGCCCACCGGTGCCCGTGCATATGGAAGGTGTGGTAGTACTCACCGTGGGTGATCATGATGATCTCGACGCGGTCGCCCACCGTGGCCCGGAACTCGGGGGCGTCATGCCCCGCCTTGTTGTTGATCGTCATGTCGTTGAAGACGATCGTGAACTGCTTGTCCGGCAGGATGTCGCCCGCCCGCCGCACCACCACCGGGCCGTACAGCCCCTTCCGGAGGCCACCGGTGCCGTGCGGGGTGCCCACCGCGTGGTCGTGGTAGTGCCAGTAGCCCGCGCTGCCCGGCCGCCAGGTGCCGTCGGCGCGCTTGCCCGGGGCGTGGGTGCGCCAGGTGTAGGTGCGGGTGCCGCCCGGTTCCACGGCGCTGCGGTTGAGCTGGGTGCCGTCGCTTGCGACGTCGTAGTCCAGGCCGTGCACATGGAGGCTGGCGGTGACGTCCATGGTGTTCTCGAACTCGATGTGCAGGGTGTCGCCCTCGGTCAGCTCGATCAGCGGACCGGGGACGCTGGCCTTGCCCTTCTCGAGCCCGTACCCCATCTGACCGTCGGGCAGCTTCTCCGCGTAGAGCTTGAGATGGCGGACCGTGCCGCCGGCCGTCGCCGTTTTGACCCCGCCGGACGGGGCCTTCGGCGCCTTCGCGGCCGCGGAAGTGGTGAGGGCCAGCGGTCCGACGGCCGCGGCGGCCGCGCCGCCGGTGAAAAGCCGTCTGCTGAGACCGCGTCTGGAGGTGATGCCGGGTGCGTCGCTCATCGTTCTCCCAAATCGCTGTGGATCCTCTGCCGTTGACGATGCGCAGATGCCCCGGGGTGCTTTCACGGTAGCCGGGAGAGCTCCGTTCATCCACACTCAGGACAAAGTTCGTTGAGTTGCGGTCATAGCTATTGGCGACTTGCGAAAAGCCGTCTAGCTTCCTTCAGCGGTGTTATAGGTACGTGAGAGGGATGGGTGACCAATGCGGGACATACCGTACCAAATGCCCTCAAAGAGGAGAGGACTGACAGTCGGTCGGCTGCGAAGAAGACGCGCGGGGGTGGCGGCACTGCTCTTCGGCGCCCTCACCGCGTCCCTGCTCGGCGGGACCCCCGCCAGCGCCCGGCCCGAGGATCGTGCGCCACTCACGCTGCCGTCGCCGCCCGGCGGTGACAACGTCCGGGTCCTGGTGTTCCACGGCTCGGCCGGGGACGAGCCGGCCACGGTGAACGCGGGCATCGAGGCCATCGAGCGGATCGGCAACCAGGGTCCCGCGGCGACCCGGTTCACCGTCGACGCCACCGCCGACGCCTCGGTCTTCACCAAGCCGCGGCTCGGCAAGTACAACGCCGTGGTCTTCCTGACCGGCGCCGGCGATGTGCTCGACCCCGAGCAGGAGGCGGGGCTCGAGGCGTACATGGAGGCGGGCGGCGGCTTCCTCGGCATCCATGACGCGGCCCGTAACGAGCCGTACTCCGACTGGTACAGCGGGCTGATCGGCGCCCGCCCGGCGGCCACCAGCCCGGCCACCGCCCAGCGGGCCGTGGTGGAGGTCGGCGACCGCGTCCACCCGGCCACCAAGGAGCTGCCGCTGGAGTGGAAGCGCACCGACACCTGGACCAACTGGAAGACCAACCCCTCCGGCACGGTGCACACCGTGGCCCGGGTCCGCGAGTCCAGCTACCAGCCGGGCGCGGGCGCCAACGGCGCGGACCACCCGATCTCCTGGTGCCGTGACTACGACGGCGGCCGCTCCTTCTACACCGGCATGGGCGGCACGGTGTCCACCTTCCAGGAGACCGACTTCCGCGCCCATCTGCGCGGCGCGCTGCTGTGGACCACCCGGCTCTCCCGCGCCGACTGCAAGGCCACCATCAACGCGAACTACAAGGCCGAGCGCGTCACCAAGCCCAATCAGCCGGGCCAGTCCGACCAGATCGGCGAGCCGCACGGCCTCGTCGTCGCCAAGGACGGCCGGGTGCTCTACATCGGCCGGGGCGGCGGCGACAACAGCGCACCCGTGGTCACCGACTGGAACGACCCGGACATCGGCAAGGGCCAGGGCCAGATCCATGTCTACGACCCGGACACCGGCAAGGTGACGCTCGCGGGCGCCCTGACCGTCTTCGGCAACAAGGGCGGCGGCGATGAGCTGATCAAGGTCGAGGAGGGGCTGCTCGGCATCGAGCTGGACCCGGACTTCCTCACCAACGGCTGGGTGTATCTGCACTACACCCCGCACTCCCGGATCAACCGGGACACCCAGATGGCCGAGCGCCGGGTCTCCCGGTTCACCCTGGACCTGAAGACCAACAAGCTGGACCTGGGCTCGGAGAAGGTCCTGCTCTCCTGGCCGGTCCAGATCCACAGCTGCTGCCACGCGGGCGGCGGGATGAGCTGGGACTCCAAGGGCAATCTCTACATCGCCACCGGGGACAACAACTCCTCCCAGTTCAGCGACGGCTACTCCGGCAACAACCCGCAGCCGAACTACAAGGGCGTCTCCTTCGCCGACGCCCGCCGCACCGCGGGCAACACCCACAACCTCAACGGCAAGATCCTGCGGATCCACCCGGAGGACGACGGCACCTACACCCTCCCCGAGGGCAATCTCTTCACCGGCAAGGAGCCCG
The DNA here is from genome assembly GCF_024505145.1 of Streptomyces rugosispiralis. Classification (GTDB taxonomy): domain Bacteria; phylum Actinomycetota; class Actinomycetes; order Streptomycetales; family Streptomycetaceae; genus Streptomyces; species Streptomyces rugosispiralis. The sequence continues at coordinate 118,366 of NZ_JANIAA010000004.1, forward strand.
ACGAGGGCGGGGCCAAGACCCGTGGCGAGATCTATGTGATGGGGGTGCGCAACCCGGCCCGGATCTTCGTGGACCAGAAGACCGACATCCTCTACGCGGGCTGGGTCGGCCCGGACGCGGGCGAGCCCAGCACCACCTGGGGCCCGGCCAAGTACGACACCTTCGCCGCCATCACCAAGGCGGGCAACCACGGATGGCCGTTCTGCATGGGCAACAAGCAGCCCTACCGGGACCGCAATCTGCCCGACCCCAGCAAGCCGCTGGGCTGGTACGACTGCGACCACCCCAAGAACGAGTCCCCCAACAACGACGGTCTGGTGAACCTGCCGCCCATCACCGCGAACACCATCTGGTACTCGCCGCAGGGCGGCGCCCCCGACTATCCGCGGGACGCGAACGGCATCCCCAGCTACAAGACGTCGGAGGCCAAGTACCTGCTGCCGTGGCTCAAGGGCGGCGGCCAGGCCACCATGAACGGCCCGGTCTACCGGTACGACGCCACCAGTGACAGCACCACCAAATGGCCCCAGTACTGGGACGGCAAGTGGTTCGTCGGCGACTTCTACGACGCCGACCAGCCGCGCCACGCGGTGCTGACCGACCCGAAGACCGTCGGCAAGGGCGGGCTGCCGGTGAGCGCCGATTCCCTCAAGAAGATCATCCCGGTGGGCGCAGACGGCATCCGCAACCTCATGGACTGGAAGTTCGCCCCGGACGGCTCGCTCTACGTCCTCGACTACGGGCGCGGCTTCTTCACCTCCGACTCCAAGTCGGCGCTGTGGCACATCACGTACACCGGCGGCGAGCCCACTCCGCTCGCCCAGGATCTGGCCAGGAAGGCGGAGTGACCGTGAAACGAAGGCGCCCCAAACCCATCAGACCCTGGCTGCCACTGCTCGCCGCGCTGCTCATGGTCCTCGGCCTGAGTTCGGCGACGGCGACGGTGGCCTACGGGCAGGACGACACCCGGCAGGCCGTTCAGCAGACCCTCACCTGGACCGCGGGTGACGACATCACCAAGTACGCCTCGGCGCCCACCACCGCGGTCGCCGGGAAGACCACCATCGTCTTCGAGAACAGCACGGCCACCGGCAACACCATGGGGATGCCGCACACCCTGACGTTCGATGTCTCCGACCCGGAGTACAACAACGACGTCCCGCTGAACATCCTCGCCAACCCCTCGGACGACAGCGGCGGCAAGCACACCGTCGAGGTCACCCTCAGCCCCGGCCGCTACCGCTACCACTGCACCATCCCCGGCCACGGCCAGATGCAGGGCATCCTGGTGGTCACCGACGGCGCCGGGGGCGAGGACACCACCGCGCCCGAGACCTCGGCGAAGGTCGAGGGCGAGAAGAACGCGGACGGCGCGTACATCGGGATGGCCACCGTCAGCGTGTCCGCCACCGACGAGGGCTCCGGTGTGGACCGGATCGAGTTCGCCGAGGGCGACGGGGCGTTCCAGCCGTACACCGCCCCGGTGATGGTCCACCAGGTCGGGCAGCACACCATCCGCTACCGGGCGGTGGACAAGGCGGGGAACGTGTCGGAGGTGAAGTCGGTGGACTTCACCGTGGTGGCACCGCCGACGGACGACACCACACCGCCGGAGACCTCCGCCACCGTCTCCGGTGAGAAGGACCCGTCCGGTGCGTACATCGGCATGGCCACCGTGACCGTCACCGCCTCCGACACCGGCTCCGGGGTCAACCGGATCGACTTCGCCCTGGGCCAGGGGGAGTTCCAGCCCTACACCGGTCCGGTGATGGTCCATGACGCGGGCGCGCACACGGTGCGCTTCCGGGCGGTGGACAAGGCGGGCAATGTGTCGGCGGTGAAGTCGGTGGACTTCACGGTGGTGGCACCGCCGGCCGAGGACACCCTGCCCCCGGTGGTCTCCGCGCAGGTGGACGGCGTGAAGAACTCCGACGGTGCCTACGTGGGCAGCGCCAAGGTCGCGCTCACCGCCGCGGACGACGACTCCGGGGTGGAGAAGGTCGAGTACTCCCTGGACAGCGGCCCGTACCTCGCCTACACCAGCCCCGTGGTGGTGGACCGGGTGGGCCGTCACACCGTGGCGTACCGCGCCACCGACAAGGCGGGCAACACCTCCGAGGCCCGGCAGATCGCCTTCACCGTGGCCGAGGGCGGCGGGGTGCCCGCACCCGCGTGTCCGGAGTGGGACGAGCGCCTCACGGTGATCGTCGGCACGGTGGACACCGGCGTCCCCAACCGCATCACCCGCAGCCGCTGCACCATCAATGAGCTGATCGAGGACGAGAAGGACTGGTCCTCCAACGCCCTCTTCCTCAAGCACGTCACCGCCGTCACCGACAAGCTGCTCTCCGACGGCGTCATCGACCAGCGCGAGTACCGGGCGATCAACAAGGCGGCCAGGCAGTCCGGGATCGGCAAGCCCGGTCAGGGCGAGGGCTACCGCCCGCTGTTCGACGGCACCAAGAAGTCCTTCGACAAGTGGCAGCACGTGGGTGGCGGGGCCTTCGGCCTCAATGGCGACGGCAGCATGACCAGCGACACCTCCGTCGCGGGCATGGGCATGCTGTGGTTCCCGCAGCGGACGTACGACGACTTCTCGCTGAAGCTCCAGTTCCGGGATGACGCACCCGGGACGGGCAATGCCAATGGAGGCGTCTTCGTGCGCTTCCCGTACGTCCATGACCACCCCGAGGAGTCCCGCCCGGAGTGGGTCGCCATCAAGTACGGGCACGAGGTGCAGATCCTCGACCGCCCGGACGGCGATATGTACAAGACCGGATCGATCTACGGTTTCGACCGGGTCGGACTGGCCGGGGCGGGGGTCACCCCCAAGGGCAGCTGGAACGACTACGAGATCCGGGTGGTGGGTCAGCACTTCTCGATCTACCGCAACGGTGTGCTGCTCAATGAGTTCGACAACACCGGCGGCCAGGAGTTCACCCCGCCGCGCTCGGACGACCCCGGCACGGACGGCCGTCGGTACTCCTCGGGGTACATCGGTCTCCAGGTCCACAGCACCGACGATGTGATCTCGTACCGCGACATCCGCATCAAGGAGCTGTAGGGACCGCCTCGTACGGCATGAGGAACAGCGCGAGGGTAAGTGGCCGCCGGAGCACCCCAGTCCCCGGCGGCCACGGACCATGGGCCACGGGACCCGACGTTACCCCAGGTAACACTCATCGGTAACCCTTGTGCTCCAGACCTGCCAAACCCCCGCTCCCGGCTTGCGGAAGCGGGGGTTTGACGTAACGTCAGGAGGCTGGGGGGACGGTCAGGCCGCCAGCGTGTCCAGAAGCCCCTGCCCGTACTTCACCAGCTTGTTCTCGCCGACCCCGCTCACCGTGCCGAGCTCCTCGAGCGTGGCCGGGGCACGGGTCGCGATCTCGCGCAGGGTGGCATCGTGGAAGACCACATACGCGGGGACGCCCTGCTCCTTCGCGGTCGCCGCACGCCAGGCGCGCAGCCGCTCGAAGACCGGCACGGCCTCCTCCGGCAGATCCACCGGGGCCTTCTTGGCCTTCCCCGAGGAACCCGTCTTCCCCTTCGCGGTGCGCGGCGCCTTCTCCGGCTCGCGCCGCAGCCTGACCTCGCGCTGCCGGTTCAGCACCTCCGCGCTCCCGTCGGTGAGCACCAGCGTGCCGTAGTCCCCCTCGACGCCGAGCACCCCCTGGGCCAGCAACTGCCGTACCACACCGCGCCATTCGGCCTCGCGCAGCTCGGTGCCGATGCCGAACACCGACAGCGTGTCATGGTCGAACTGGATGACCTTGGCCGTCTTCTTGCCGAGCAGGATGTCGATGATCTGCCCCGCGCCGAACTTCTGGTTGCGCTCCCGCTTGAGCCGCACCACCGTGGACAGCAGCTTCTGCGCGGGGATGGTGCCGTCCCAGGACTCCGGGGGCGTGAGGCAGGTGTCGCAGTTGCCGCAGGGGGTGGACTCCTGGCCGAAGTACGCCAGCAGCCCCACCCGGCGGCACTCCACCGTCTCGCACAGCGCCAGCATCGCGTCGAGGTGGGCGCCGAGGCGGCGCCGATGGGTGTCGTCGCCCTCGGAGGTGTCGATCATCTTCCGCTGCTGGACCACGTCCTGGAGGCCGTACGCCAGCCAGGCGGTGGAGGGCTGTCCATCACGCCCGGCCCGGCCGGTCTCCTGGTAGTAGCCCTCCACGGACTTGGGCAGGTCGAGATGGGCCACGAACCGCACATCGGGCTTGTCGATCCCCATGCCGAACGCGATCGTGGCCACCACGACCAGACCGTCCTCGCGCAGGAAGCGCGCCTGGTGCTCGGCGCGGACCCGCGCGTCCAGCCCCGCGTGGTACGGCACCGCGTCGATGCCCTGGGCCACCAGGAACTCGGCCGTCTTCTCCACCGAGGACCGGGACAGGCAGTACACGATCCCCGCCTCGCCCGGGTGCTCGGTGCGCAACAGCTCGAGCAGCTGCTTCTTCGGCTCGTTCTTGGGGGCGATCCGGTACTGGATGTTCGGGCGGTCGAAGCTGGCCACGAAGTGCAGCGCGTCCTGGAGCTTCAGCCGGGACGCGATCTCGCCGTGGGTGGCCTCGGTGGCGGTCGCGGTCAGCGCGATCCGGGGCACGGTGGGCCAGCGTTCGTGCAGCTCGGACAGGGCCAGATAGTCGGGCCTGAAGTCGTGCCCCCACTGGGCCACACAGTGCGCCTCGTCGATGGCGAACAGCGAGATCTGGCCCCGGTCCAGCAGCCGCAGCGTGGACTCGACCCGCAGCCGCTCCGGGGCGAGATAGAGCAGATCCAGCTCGCCCGCGAGGAACTCGGCCTCGACCATCCGCCGCTCGTCCAGGTCCTGGGTGGAGTTGAGGAACCCGGCCCGCACCCCGAGGTTCCGCAGCGCGTCGACCTGGTCCTGCATCAGCGCGATCAGGGGGGAGACGACGACGCCGACGCCCTTCCGCACCAGCGCCGGGATCTGGTAGCACAGCGATTTGCCGCCGCCGGTCGGCATGAGGACGAGCGCGTCACCACCGGCCACCACATGGTCGATGATCTCCTGCTGCCCTCCCCGGAACGAGTCGTAACCGAAGACGCGGTGCAGAACGCCGAGCGCCTCGCTCGTCTCGGGGTCGGGCGCGTCGCTCATGTCGGGGCCGGTGTCGGGGAGAGCCATCCGGCGATTCTAGGGGGCCGGGAGGTGCTTGCGGTGACCGCCTGTGGACAACCGGCCGGATGGGAGAAGGTGGGTGGGCACAGTGGCCGATGAGACGGCGACATGCCATGCTCATGCCCACTTGCACCGTCCATCCTTCCCCCACGAGGAGGCCGATCGTGAGATCCAGCACGTTGGTACGCGCCTTACCCGCCGCGGTGACCGCGGCGCTCGCCCTGACGGCCGGACAGGCCGTGGCCGCCCCCGCCGCCCCGGCGGAGCACACCGCGGCCGCGCGGGTGGTGACCTACGACGCCAGCGGGGCCGCCGAGTTCAAGGACGCCGTGACCAAGGGCGCGGCGGTCTGGAACGAGAGCGTGGTGAACGTCCAGCTGAAGCCGGTCGCGTCCGGACAGCGGGCGAACGTCCGCATCGTCGCGGACGACGGATGGCCGCGCACCGCGTCCACCGGCCTCGGCAGCGGCACGATCTACTTCGGTCGCCAGGCGGTCGACGAGGGCCACAACACCGTGCGGATCTCTTCGCACGAGCTGGGCCACATCCTGGGCCTGCCCGACCGCAAGCCCGGCCCCTGCTCCAGCCTGATGTCCGGCGCCAGCGCCGGTACGTCGTGCACCAACGCGTACCCGAACGCCGCCGAGAAGGCCGAGGTCGAGGGCGACTTCGGCCTCGCCGGGGCGGCGACCCTCGGGGCGCGCACCTTCCGGGACTGACCCGGGGCGCCGGATACCGGGCAGCGGGCATCCCGCGCCCGGTGTCCGGCGCGGCGTCACACCGTGACGACCTCCGTGTCGGGCAGCGCCCGGAACGGGCCGAGCTGGTCATCGGTGGCGCCGCTGTCGGTGACCAGCGTCCACGGCCGGTCCAGCGGGGCCCAGGCGGTGAACGGGGACTCGCCCAGCTTGCTGCTGTCGGCGAGGACGTACACCTCCCTGCCGCGGTCGGCCATCATCTCCTTGAGCGAGGTCTGCTGGAGGCTCGCCTCGCAGATCCCCAGCCGCGCGTCCAGCCCGTCGGCGCCGAGGAACACCTTGTCCGCGGTCAGCCGGGACAGGGTCAGCTCGGCGAGCGGCCCGACGAAGCCCTGGCTGACATGGCGCAGGGTCCCGGCGAGGGTGATCAGCTCGATCCCGTCCGCCTCGGCCAGTTCGCGCAGCGCGGTGAGGCCGCAGGTGATCACGGTCAGATCGCCGCGGGCGCGCAGATGGTGGGCGAGCCGTCCGGTGGTGGTGCCGGCGTCGAGGATGACGGTGTCGCCCGGCCCGATCCGGGCGGCCGCCCAGCGTCCTATGCGGTCCTTCTCGGCGACCGCGAGCCCGCTGCGCTGTCCCAGGGTGGGCTCGACGGCGTGACCGGCGCTCATCGCGCCGCCGTAGGTGCGGGCGATGGCCCCCTGTTCGGTGAGGAGCGCGAGATCCCGGCGGATGGTGGAGGGCGTCACCTCCAGCGAGCGGGCCAGCTCCTCCACGACGACCGTGCCATCGGTCTGGATCATCCGGGCGATCAGTTCCCGGCGGTCCCCGGCGCGCAGCCGCCTGCGCTCCTCCGCCCCGGCCTCCTGACGCATCGCGGCCCCCATCCTTCCGTAACTCTGCGCGACTCTGCGCAGCCCTGAGCAACCCTATCAGTCTGCGCATTTCGCGCTGTTTCGTCGCAGCTTCCGCGAGATACTTGCGTGTTACGTGCAATCATGCGAGCGTGCCGCTCATAACACGCATGGAGTGAAGAGCCGCGCAACTCGCCGAACAGAACTCGCCGATCGCCGAAGGAGAGAAGCTGACAGCATGAACACTTCCCCCGCCGACTTCGCGGCCCGGCTGCGCGCCCGCCGGCGGATCGTCGGCTACTGGGTCGTCCTCGACAATCCCGTCGGCACCGAGCGCCTGGCCGGGCTCGGCTACGACTACATCTGCGTCGACGCCCAGCACGGTCTCCTCGACTACAAGGGCACCCTCGGCGCGATGACCGCCATCGACGCACGTGGCACCGCCGCCGGTATGGTGCGGGTTCCGGGCAACGACGGCTTCTGGATCGGCCAGGCGCTCGACGCCGGCGCCCGCGGGGTGATCGTCCCGCTGGTCGACACCGCCGAGGAGGCGGCCGCCGCGGTGAGCTACTGCCGCTACCCTCCGCTCGGGGTCCGCTCCTACGGCCCGATGCGCTCGGGGCTGCGCGTCGGCCCCGCCCCCGCCGAGTCCAACCGGCAAGTGGCCTGCGTCGTGATGATCGAGACGGCCCAGGCGCTGGCCAACACCGCGGAGATCTGCGCCACGGACGGGCTCGACGGCGTCTATATCGGCCCCTCCGACCTCACCATCGCGCTCGGCGGCCGCACCTCGACGGACACCTCGGTGGCGGAGAAGTTCGAAGCGGCGCTGGCGAAGGTCGCCGAGGAGGCACGGACCGCGGGCATCGCCGCCGGTATCCACTGCCCCGACGGGGCCACCGCCGCCAAGCGCCTGGCCCAGGGCTTCACCTTCGCCACGGTCAGCAGCGACCTGGCCCACCTGGAGCAGGCGGCGGCCGCGCATCTGCGCGACGCGACCGGCTGAGCGCGCCGCCCCGGGCGCCGTCCCGGGCACCCTCCCGGGTCAGCTCTCCACGCGCAGCGGCGGGTCCGTCAGACCCCGGGCCCTCGGCAGCAGCACCGTCCGCAGGGCGACCCCGGGGGACAGCAGCCGGGACGGCCCCGCCGCCAGATAGACGACGTCGCGGAAGGCCGCGCCGACCACCCGGTCGATCGCCGCCCGGTCCGCCAGCCGCCCGAAGTACCAGCTCCGCAGCCGCTCGGCGGTACCCGGTGGCGTGGCGTCCGCGTCCGTGACGTACGGGCGGTCCGCGCCGACGGCGGTCAGCCAGGCGGTGTCGCCCGCACGGGCCACGGCGCGCTGCGCGGCGGCCGCGAAACCGGGCCGCAGACCCCCCTCGGCCAGACAGCGGCGCAGGGCCAGCCCGCTGAGGGCGGCCACCGCCATGCCCTGACCGTAGATCGGGTTGAAGGTGCAGGCGGCGTCCGAGACCGCGAGGAACCCCTCGGGCACCCCGCCCGGGGCGTCGTAGTGGCGGCGGCGGTTGGAGGTGTCGCGGAACCCGTACGGCGGGGAGACCGGCTCGCAGGTCAGCAGATGCTCGTACAGCTCGGGCTCGCCCAGGGACTTGACGAAGCCGGGCACCTCCGAGCCCTCGGTCGGCGGATGCTGACCGCGCGCCCCCGACAGCGTCAGCAGCCAGTTGCCGCCCTCGACCGGGGACCAGGCCGCTCCGCGCGGGCAGTCCGGGCGCGGCTGGACGACCATCACCATGTCCAGCGGCTCGGTGGGCCGGAACATCTGGGTGCAGTAGCCGATCCCGGCGTCCACGACCTCCTCGCGCGGCGCCGGAGCGCCCAGCTCCGCCAGCCACTTGGGGGCGCGCGAGCCGCGCCCCGAGGCGTCCACGACCAGATCGGCCCGCAACTCCCGCTCGGCGCGCCCGGTGTCCCGCGCCCGCACCCGTACGCCGGTGACCCGGTCCGCGGCGCCGAGCAGCCCGGTGGCCTCGGTGCCCTGGAGCACCTCCACCCGGGTCCCGGACCCCTCGGCCTCGGCCAGCACCCGCGCCCGTACGGTGGCGTCGAACAGCGCCCGGGTGCAGCTGGTGGTGGCGTGTCTGCCCTCGTGGAAGCGGCGCTGCCAGCCGTTGCCACCCTTGGTTATCACATCGCGCGGCGCTTCCAGGCGGTGTGCGCCCGCCGCCTCCAGCTCGCCGTTCAGCCCGGGGAACAGCCGCTCCAGGGCGCGCCGCCCGCCGCTGAGGAAGACATGCAGATGGCGGCCCTGGGGCACGCCCTTGCGGAAGGCGGGCTGGTCCGGGTAGCGGTCGCGCTCCACCAGGGTGACCGTGTCGACGTGGCCGAGGAGCGCGCCCGCCGCCAGCGTGCCCGCCAACCCCCCGCCCACCACCACCGCGTCGCCCTTGCCCATATGCCCGCCCCTCCCCGCCGACCGTGATCGATGACGGCCCAAGCCTGGTGCTCCGGGCTTGGGCCGTCAACACACGGTTACGGGACGACCACGATCTTCCGGCCGACTCCCGCCTTGAACTGGTCGAGCGCCTTGGGGTACTCCTCCAGCGGCATCCGGTGGCTGATGAAGATCTTCGGGTCCAGCACCCCGCTCGCGAACAGCCCGGCGGCACGCTCATAGCTGTGAAGCACGGCCATCGAGCCGGTGATGGTGATCTCCTGGTTGTAGATCTTGTACGGCTCGATGGTGGCCCGCGTCGCGTAGTCGGAGACACCGAACTGAAGGAACGTTCCGGCCTTGGCCACCCGGCCCAGGCCGTCCTGAATGGCGGCCTGGTTGCCGGTGGCGTCGATGACCACGTCCCAGCCCCGCGGCTGGTCCAGCTCGTCCGCCGAGGCGGCGGACCGGGTGCAGCCGAGGGTGGTGGCGGTGGACAGCCGGTCGGGGTTGACATCGAGCATGTCCACACTGGTGGCGCCGGTCCGCTTGGCCAGCTCCAGCATCATCAGCCCCATGGTGCCGGAGCCGTAGATGAGCACCTCGGCGCCCAGGTTGCCGTTGAGCACGTCATAGCCGCGCACCGCGCAGGACAGCGGCTCGATCAGGGCCGCGTCGGCCACCTCGACCTGCTCGGGCAGCTTGACGCAGTTGGCCACCGGGGCCACCGCGAACTCGGCGGCCCCGCCGGGGACGCTGACCCCGATCGCGTTCCAGTTGTCGCACAGATTGCCCCGGCCGATCCGGCAGTAGCGGCACTCATGGCAGTGCAGGGAGGGGTCCACGGCGACCCGGTCGCCCACCGCCACCTCGGTGACATCGCTGCCGATGCCCACGACCTCACCGGCGAACTCATGCCCGGGGACGATCGGCAGCGTGGGCGCGAACTCCCCCTGGAGGATGTGCAGATCGGTGCCGCACAGCCCGCAGGCCGCCACATCCACCACGACCTCACGGGGGCCCGGGGTGGGGTCCGCGACGGTGGCGACGGTGACCTTCCCGGGGGCTTCGATGACTGCGGCCCTCATTTGACTGCTCCTAGCGACAGGCCCTGGACCAGCTTGTCCTGGGCGGCGAAACCGGCGGCGAGCACCGGCAGGGAAATGACGATCGACGCGGCGCACACCTTGGCCAGGAACAGCCCCTGGCTGGTCACGAAGGTCGTCAGGAACGCCGGGGCGGTCTGGGCGACCACACCGGTGAGCACTTGGGCGAAGAGCATCTCGTTCCAGCTGAAGATGAAACAGATCAGCGAGGTGGCGGCGATGCCAGGACCCGCGATCGGGGCCACGACCCGCCACAGGATGGTGGGCAGCCGCGCCCCGTCCATCTGGGCGGCCTCGATGATCGACACCGGGACGTCGGCGAGGAAGGACTGCATCATCCACACCGCGATCGGCAGGTTCATCGAGGTGTAGAGGATGACCAGCAGCCAGACGTTGTCCAGGAAGTTGATGTCCCTGGCGAACAGGAACACCGGCAGCAGTCCGGCCACCACCGGCAGCATCTTCGTGGACAGGAAGAAGAACATCACATCCGTCCACTTGCGCACCGGCCGGATCGACAGCGCGAACGCCGCCGGAAGCGCCAGCAGCAGCACGAGGCAGGTGGAGAAGACGGAGGTGCCCACCGAGTTGAGCAGTGCGGGCCAGGGGCTGGCCCCGCCGCCCGAGCCGAAGAACTCCTTGTACCCGTCGAGGGTCAGCGAAGCGGTCAGCGACGGCGGGTTGGTGGCGGCGTCGGCCTCGGAGTGGAACGAGGTCAGCAGCATCCACAGCACGGGCAGTACGAAGACGATGCCGACGAACCAGGCCAACACGCCGAGCGCGGCACCGCGCCGCTTGGCCCGGCGGGTGCCCTCCGGAACGGACGTGATGGTCATCGGGGTGCTCACGGCGGTCATGCGCGGGACGCCTCCTCACGGAAGAGGGACGACACCACGCGCAGCGCGAAGGTGGCGATGATGATCGTGCCGATCACCACGACGACCCCAGCGGCCGATGCCAGCCCGTACTCGTGGGCGTTGTAGAAGGTTTCGTAGATGGTGTAGGGGAGGTTCGCGGTGTCCAGACCACCGCGGGTCATGGTGAACACGGCGTCGAAGTTCTGCACGATGTAGATGGACCCCAGCAGGGTGCCGAGTTCCAGATAGCGGCGCAGGTGCGGAAGGGTCAGAAAGCGGAAGATCTGCCAGTTGCCCGCCCCGTCCAGCCGGGCCGCCTCGATCATGTCCAGTGGGCGGCTCTGCAGTCCGGCCAGCAGGATGAGCATCATGAACGGCGTCCACTGCCAGATCAGCGACGCCTCCACCGCGATCAGCGGCGTATCGGTGAGCCACTCCGGCTGGGGGCCGCCGAGCCAGTTGAGCACGCCGTTGAACAGGCCGTACTCGGGGTTGTACAGCGCGTGCTTCCACAGCAGCGCCGAGGCCACCGGCACCAGCAGGAACGGCGCGATGAGCATGGTGCGGACCAGGCCCCGGCCGCGGAACTTCCGGTCCAGCAGCAGCGCCAGCAGCAGCCCCAGCACCACGCTGACGATCACCACGGAGGCGGTCAGCAGCACGGTGGTGAGGATGGACTCGCGCAGCGACGCGTCGCTGAGCACCGTCTTGTAGTTGTCAAGACCCGCGAACGCACGGCGGTCGGGCCGGAACGAGTTCCAGTCGAAGAGCGAGATCACCAGCGTGGCCACGAACGGAAGCTGGGTGACCACGATCAGGAAGATCAGCGCGGGCAGCAGCGGTGCCCGGGTGGCCCACTCCCGGGCCCGGTTCCGGGACGCCACGGGACGCCCCGCGGAGGCGGGGGCCGCGGTCGGTGGCCGCTGGCCGCTCACGGGTACTGCCGTCGTCGGATTACTCATCGGTACTCCTCGCCGACCTTCTCGGCCAGCTTCTGCGAATTCTTCAATGCCGTGTCGACGGACTGCTTTCCGGCGATGGCGGCGCTGATCTCCTGGGCGACCTTGGTGCCGAGATCGGCGAATTCGGGGATGTCGACGAACTGGATGCCGATGGTCGGCCGCGGCTGCACTCCCGGATCACGCGGCTTGGCGCTGGTGATGGCCTTGCGCGTCTGCTCGGAGAAGGTGCTCGCGGTGTCGCGGTAGTCCGGGTTGGAGTAGGTGGACGACCGCTTGCCGGCGGGCACATTGGCCCAGCCGAAGGTCTTGCCGACCAGGGCCTCGTACTTCTTGCTGGATGCCCAGGAGATGAACTTCCACGCGTTGTCGGGGTGGCGCGACGCCTTCTGCACGCCCCAGGCCCAGGTGTAGAGCCAGCCCGAGGTATCGGTCTTCACCACCGGCGCCTGGACATATCCGATCTTGCCCTTGACGGGGGATCCCTTGGCCTCCAGCGACCCGGCGGCCGAGGTGGCGTCGTACCACATGGCGCTCTTGCCCTGGGTGAGGTTGTTCAGGCACTCGGCGAAGCCCGACTGGGCCGCACCGGCCTCACCGTGCTTGCGCACCAGGTCGACATAGAACTTGGTCGCCTTGGTGAATTCCGGCGAGTCCAGTTGCGCCTTCCAGTCCTTGGTGAACCAGGTGCCGCCGAAGGTGTTGACCACCGTGGTGAGCGGGGCCATCAGCTCACCCCAGCCGGGCAGTCCGCGCAGGCAGATGCCGTTCATCCCCTTGCGGGAGCCGTCCACCTTGGCCGCGATGTCCGCGACCTGCTGCCAGGTGGGCCGCTCGGGCATCTTCAGACGCTTCTCGGCGAGTACGTCCTTGCGGTACATCAGGAACGACGACTCACCGTAGAAGGGCTCGGCGTAGAGCTTGCCGTCCTCGGCGGTCAGCGACTCCCGCATCGAGGGGAGGACGTCCTTCTGGTCGAATGCCTTGTCCTTGGCGGCGTATCCGTCGAGTGGCATCAGCCAGCCGTTCTTCGCGTAGAACGGCACCTCGAAATTGCTGATGGTGGCCACGTCGTACTGGCGCGCCTGATTGGCGAAGTCCTGACTGATCTTGTCGCGGACCTCGTTCTCGGGCATCATCGTGAATTTGACCGTGATGCCCGTTTCCTTGGTGAAATATTTCTTGGTGAGCTTCTGCAGATCCACCATCTGGGGGTTGTTCACCATCAGGACATTGATGGTCTTGTCGCCTGAACTGCCGCCCCCCATACCGGCGCAACCGCTCAGGAGCGCGCCCGCGGTCAGGGCCACCACCGGTATCCGGGCAGCACGAAGAGTCAGGACTGGCATAACGGGTCCAATCGAAGGGACGTGGGGAAGGAAAAACAGCGGGGGAAGGGGCGTCAGACCCTGACGATCTGGGGGCCCAGCAGCGAATAGCGGTGTGCCTCGGTCAGCGGCAGACCTGTGTCGGTCACGATCGTTTCGAAGTCCGAGACATCTGCGAACCGGCAGAAGCTGACGGCTCCGAATTTGGTGTGCACCCCGGAGAAGATCTTCCGCCGGGACACCCGCACCACCTGCGCCTTGATCTCGCTGACCGCCGGATCCGGGGTGGTCAGGCCGTACTGGCGGGAGATGCCGTTGGCGCCGATGAACGCCAGGTCGATGACGAAGCCCGAGAGCATATGCGTCGCCCAGTGATCGACGGTGGCCATCGTGCCCCCGCGCACCCGGCCGCCGAGGAGCAGCACGGTGGTGTTGTCACGGGTGGCGAGGCCGGTGGCGGTCGTGAGGGAAGCGGTGATCACGGTGAGCGGCCGGTCCCTGGGCAGGGCCTCCGCGATCAGCTGCGGGGTGAATCCCTCGTCGATGAAGACCGTCTCGGCATCGCCCAGCAGATCGGCCGCCGCGGTCGCGATCCGCGACTTCTCCGGTACGTGCATGGTGGTGCGGAAGGCGAGGGTGGTCTCGAAACCGGCGCTCTCCACGGGGTAGGCGCCGCCATGGGTGCGCCGCACCAGTCCGTGCTGTTCCAGGACCCGCAGATCGCGGCGCACCGTCTCCTTGGACACCCCGAGGTCGGCGGCGAGCTTGCCGACGTCCACGACGCCGGCACGGCGAGCCGTGTCGAGGATCTCCCGACGGCGTTCCTCCGCGTCCACGCCGCACCTCCTGCCTAGGTCTTTCGGCTTGCGTGGCAGTTTTACAAGCGCGCAACAGGGGAAGCCAGTCTTGGCACCACAGAGATCGTGACCGTATGCGCCCGTTTCACAACCGTTATAAGAGCAGGTCGGAGCGGGTTAGGCAACGGACGGTGAGGAACTCGGCCGCCTGATTGTCCACCTGGCGGGCCCGTTTCTCGCCCGATCGCCGAAAGAGGGCGTGAACGGAGCCCGTCCGGGCGGGTTCAGATACTGGGGAATGCCCGAACGGACATGTGCTAAGGGCGGGCCATGGCCCCGGAGGCGTCGAGAATCCGGCCCGCGACCTTGACCGAGTCCACCAGCGGGTGGAGCGCCAGGGCCCGCAGGGCGGCATCGCGGGCGATGCCCGAATCGCTGCCCGCTTCGGTCGTGGCCGCCTCGATGGCCGAGCGCTCCACCGCCTTGACCGACAGCATCAGGCCGAGCTGGTCCGGCGCCACCGCGCCGGTGGCCAGCGGCCGTGCCCCGCCCGCGTCCACCAGACAGGGCACCTCCACCACGGCGTCCTCGTCAAGACCGGGCACCGCCGTCCGGTTGCGTACGTTGAGGATCAGCGTGGCGCGCTCATCGCGGGCGATCGCCCGCATGATGGCCAGCGCGATCCGGTCGTAGCCGCCGCCGTCCAGATCGCAGGAGTCGCGCTCCCAGCCGCCGGTGGCCTCGCGGCTCTCCGCCATGTACGTGGCCTCACGCTCCAGCCGGGTGCGCTCCCACTCCCTGAGCGCCCCGGGCGCGCCGGAGCCCGCCGTCTGGTAGAAGCGCGCCTGCTGGTCGCGGAGGAATTCGCCACGGGTGGCCGGGGCCTGCCGGATCGAGGCCACCGCCTCCCGGTTGAAGTAGTAGTAGTGCAGATACTCGTTGGGCAGCGCGCCGAGCGCCCGCAGCCACTCGGCGCCGAAGAGCTTGCCCTCCTCGAACGACTCCAGGGCGCCGGTGTCGCCGAGCAGCTCCGGCAGCCGGTCCCGGCCGTCCACCATCACCCGGCGCAGCCAGCCCAGATGGTTCAGGCCCACATAGTCGTACGTGGCCCGGTCCGGATCGGCGCCGACCGCCCGCGCGGCGCGGCGGCACAGGCCGACCGGGGAGTCGCAGATGCCGATCACCCGGTCCCCGAGCACCCGCTGCATCGCCTCGGTGACCATGCCCGCCGGGTTGGTGAAGTTGATGACCCAGGCGTCCGGGGCCACGGCGGCGATCCGCTCGGCGATCCGCAGCGCCACCGGCAGGGTGCGCAGCCCGTAGAGCACCCCGCCCGCGCCGACGGTCTCCTGCCCCAGCACCCCTTCGCCGAGCGGAATCCGCTCGTCGTTCGCCCGGCCCTCCAGACCGCCGACGCGGATGGCCGAGAAGACGAAGTCGGCGCCGCGCAGCGCCTGGTCGAGGTCGGTGGTGGCCCGGACCTCGGGGGCGGTGGGGCGGCCCGTGGCCTGTTCGGCCAGGACCGCGCGGATCGCGTCCAGCCGGCGCCGGTCGGTGTCGTACAGCACCAACTCGGTGCAGCGCCCCGCCTCGTCCCCGGTGTCGTCGAGCAGCGCCCGGTACACCAGGGGCATACGGAACCCTCCGCCGCCCAGCACGGTCAGCCTCATACGGTCACTACCTCCACATCGCCCTCGCGGAACACCGCGAGCGTCGCCGGGTCGGACGTCTTGTTGGTGATCAGGGTGTCGATGCCCTCCGGTCCGCAGATCCGGGCGAGGCCGGTGTCACCGGGGAACTTCCCCGCGGTGACCAGCAGCACCACCTCCCGGGCCGCGCCGAGCATGGCCCGTTTGACCGGCACCTCCACATGGGTGCTGTCCAGCACGCTGCCGTCGGGGAGCACCCCGCTCGCGCCGAGGAAGAGCCGGCCGACCCGCAGCTGGCGGATGTTGGACTCGGTGAGGAAGCCGACCACGGAGCGGTAGTTGGCGCGCACCTGCCCGCCCAGCAGGATCAGGGTCACCCGCGGGTCGTCGCGCAACTCGTCGTAGACCGCGAGATTGCTGGTCACCACGGTCACCGGACGGCCGCGCAGCAGCTTGGCGAGCTGGAGGGTGGTGGTGCCGATGTCCAGCAGCAGCACATCGCCGTCCGCCACCAGATCGGCGGCGGCGCGGGCCACGGCCTCCTTGTCGGCCAGGTCGTCGACCACCACCTCGCTGAACGGGCGCTCCTCGTCCTGGGTGGGCGCCGCCACGGCGCCGCCGTAGACCCGGGTGAGCCGGCCCGCCCGGCCCAGCTCGGTGATGTCCCGCCGGGCCGTGGCCTCGCTGACGCCGAGACGCGTGGCGATCTCCCCGATGGGCAGCACGCCCTCCTCGCCGAGGATGCTCAGCAGCTTCTCGTGGCGGCTCTCTCGCAGCATGGCGGCAACGTACTGCAGATGAGCGAGTGTGCGCGACTCTGATCGACCTCTTGCATTCATCCCGGGTGCGGTGCAAGGTGTCGCTCACATCACATCGAACAGGCCCCGCCGCACAAGGAAAGGCACGTCGGTGAGCACCACGGCCGGAACCCCCGATCCGATCCAACCGATCCAACCGATCGACCCGCTCGCGGCGCTGCGCGCCTCCACGGATCCCGAGCACGACGTCTACCTCACCGGCACCGTGTTCCTGGACATCATCTTCACCGGGCTCGACCACGCCCCCGTCCGCGGCACCGAGTCCTGGGCGCGCGGCATGGGCTCGAGCCCCGGCGGCATCGCCAACATGGCCACCGCCCTGGCCCGGCTCGGCCTGCACACCACGCTCGCCGCCGCCTTCGGCACCGATGTCTACGGTGACTACTGCTGGGAGAGCCTGGCGCTTGGCGAGGGCGTGGACCTCACCCCCTCCCGCCGCGTCGCCGGCTGGCACTCCCCGGTCACCGTCTCCATGGCGTACGAGGGCGAGCGCACCATGGTCACCCATGAGCACCCGGCCCCGCCGCCCGCCGTCCGGGGCGCGCCGCCCCGCTCCCGCGCCTGCGTGGCCACCTTCGAACCGGGGCGCCAGGAGGACTGGGTGCGCCGGGCGCAGGCCCGGGGCAGCAAGATCTTCGCCGATGTCGGCTGGGACGAGACCGGGCGCTGGGACCCAGCCGCGCTCCCCGACCTGCCCTACGCCCACGCCTTCCTGCCCAACGCCGCCGAGGCCCAGCGCTACACCCGCACCGACAGCCCCGAGCGGGCGGTGCGCGCCCTGGCGGAGCTGGTGCCGATCGCCGTCGTCACCCGGGGCGCCGAGGGCGCGGTGGCCATCGACTCGCTCACCGGGGAGCGCGCCGAGGTGCCCGGACTGTCCGTGGACGCGCTGGACCCGACCGGGGCGGGCGATGTCTTCGTCGCCGGATTCATGACCGGCACGCTCGCGGGCTGGCCGCTCGCCGACCGGCTCGCCTTCGCCAACCTCACCGCCGCCCTCTCCGTCCAGCACTTCGGCGGCTCCCTGGCCGCGCCCGGCTGGCCGGAGGTGGCCGCCTGGTGGCACCGTGCGCGCCGGGCGGCCGACGGCGGGGCGGACGCGGCCGGACTCGCCCGCCGCTACGGCTTCCTGGGCGATCTGATCCCGGACCGGGTGCGCGGCTGTGCGCGGCTGCGGGCCCTGCCCACCATCGGTTTCCGGGTGCATGACAGTGCCCAACGGTCCTGACGGTCCTGATCACCGCATCGAGGAGAACCCCATGGAACTCGCCCGTACCGGGGCGCGCCGGCCACGCGGCAGAGCCGTCCCGGCCGCGCTCGCCATCGGTGTCGTCCTGCTCGCCGCGGGGTGCGTCCCCGGCACCGACGGCTCGGGGGCCGCCGGTGCCGGGACCGGCGCGGCCACCGCCATACCCGATCCGGCGAAGGCCGGAAAGACCACGCTGACCGTGTGGGACCAGGAGATACGCGGCGGGACCAACGGCGAGATACAGCAGCTGAACCGGGAGTTCGAGCGGAAGTACCCCAATGTGCGGATCAAGCGGGTGGCCCGGAGCTTCACCGATCTGAAGACCACCCTGAAGCTGGCCGTCTCCGGCAACCATCCGCCCGATGTCATCCAGGCCAACCAGGGCTACCCGGACATGGTGGCCTTCGTCCGGGCCGGGCTGCTCGCCCCGCTGGACAACTACGCCGGGATCTACGACTGGAACACCCGCTACCCCGCCACCCTGCTCAATCTGAACCGGGTCTCCGCCGACGGCGACGACTTCGGCCGGGGGCGGCTGTACGGCATCTCCCAGACCGGCGAGTACATCGGCCTCTACTACAACAAGGGCGTGCTGAAGCGGGCCGGGCTCCAACCCCCGCGCACCTGGGGCGAGTTCACCGACGGGCTGGCCCGGCTCAAGGACCGCGGCGAGCTGCCGATCCAGTTCGGCAACCTCGACAAGTACCCCGCCATCCACACCTTCGGGGTGCTGCACGACCAGCTCGGCGCCGCCGGTGCCCGCGACACCGTCCTCGGCCGCGGCGACGGCTTCGACAACGCCGCCACCAAGGACGCCGCGGCCACCCTCGCCGACTGGGCGAAGCGCGGCTATCTGCCCGGCGGCGCCAACGGCCTCGGCTACGACGACGCGGCCAAGAAGTTCGCCTCGGGCGACGGCGCGTATCTGCTGACCGGCACCTGGCAACTGGCCGACCTCAAGAAGCCCATGGGGGACAGGCTGGGCATCATGCCGCCCCCGCCCGCCAAGGCCGGCGGCGACCCCGTGACCACCGGCGGCCAGGGCCTGGCCTGGTCCATCACCTCGCGCTCCCGCCACCCGGAGGTGGCCGCCGCCTATCTGGACTTCCTCACCGACGCACACGCCGCGGACGTGATGACCCGGCACGGAGTGCTGCCCGCCGTCCCCGCGAGGGCCGCGGCGGGGGTGAGCCCGGACAGCGTCGACGGCCAGATGATCGCCGGGTGGAAGCGGCTGAGCGCCGCCGACGGGCTCGTCCCGTACCTCGACTACTCCACCCCCACCTTCTACGACACCCTCTCGGCCGCCCTCCAGGGCGTGGTCAGCGGCAAGACCTCCCCGGACAGCTTCGCCGCGACGCTCCAGAAGGACTACGGGGCCTTCATGAAGAAGCAGCGCGAGCAGCACACCTCGGCCGGGCCCCGATGAGGCTCGCCGCCCTGACCAGGGCCTACCGCCGCCGCGCCCCCGGTGAGCCGCGCGCCATCGGCTACCTCTACATCCTGCCCGCGCTGATCGTGTACGCTGTCTTCCTGCTCTACCCCTTCGGGCAGTCGGTGTGGCTGTCGTTCGTGAACTGGGACGGGCTGACGGTCGCCACCCCCGCCGGATTCGACAACTACCGTGCGCTGTTCACGGACGCGAGCCTGCGCGCCCCCTTCCTCCACGCACTGCTGCTGCTCCTCTTCTACGCCGCCCTGCCGGTGGCCATCGGGCTGCTGCTGGCCGCCGTGATGTCCCGGGCCCGGGTCCGGGGGATGACCTTCTTCCGTACGGTCCTGTTCCTGCCGCAGGTCCTGGCGCTGATCGTGGTCGGCGTGGCCTGGCGCTCGATCCTCGCCCCCGACGGGCTGCTCAACGACGCCCTCCGCGCCGTCGGCCTCGGTGGCCTCG
Source organism: Streptomyces rugosispiralis (assembly GCF_024505145.1). Classification (GTDB taxonomy): domain Bacteria; phylum Actinomycetota; class Actinomycetes; order Streptomycetales; family Streptomycetaceae; genus Streptomyces; species Streptomyces rugosispiralis. The sequence continues at coordinate 138,110 of NZ_JANIAA010000004.1, forward strand.
CCCGCCCCTGGCTCGGCGACTACACCTGGGCGCTGCCCGCCGTCGGCGTCGTCGGCACCTGGGTCGGCACCGGGCTGTGCATGGTCCTCTTCCTCGCCGGGGCCCAGCGCATCCCGCGCGAGCTGTACGAGGCGGCGCGGATGGACGGCGCCGGGCCGCTGCGCGAGTTCCGCACCGTCACCCTGCCCGGACTGCGGCCGCAGATCGCGGTGGCGCTGACCCTGACCATCGTGGCGGGGCTGCGCAACTTCGACCTGATCTACATCACCACCGGCGGCGGCCCAGGAAACGCCACCTCCGTGCCCGCCTACGAGGTCTACCACCGGGCCTTCGAGACCAACCAGGTCGGCTCGGCCGCCGCCGTCGGCGTGGCCCTCACGGTCCTGATCTTCGTCCTGACCGTCACGGTCTCCCGGCTCGTGGAAGGGCGGCGGGCATGACCACACGCCTGGAACGCAACGTCACCTACGGCATCCTCGCCCTGTTCACCGTCATCGCGCTCACCCCCGTGATCGGCATCCTCACCACGGCCTTCGGCGCGCAGAACTCCCTGGACACCGGCTTCTCACTGCCCAAGGACGGTCTGCACTGGAGCAACTTCGCCGACGCCTGGAGCCGTGGCCACTTCGGCACCTATCTGGGGAACTCGGTGCTGGTCACGGTGGTCGTGGTGGCCGCCACCACCGTGCTGGCCATCCTCGCCGGGTACGCCTTCGGGGTGATGCGCTTCCCCGGCTCCACGGTGCTGTTCCACCTCTTCGTGATCGGGCTGACGCTGCCCCAGGAGGCGCTGATCGTCCCGCTCTACTTCGATCTGCGCCACGCCGAACTCACCGACAGCTACTGGGCGTTGATCCTGCCGCAGACCGCCCAGTCCCTGGCCTTCGGGGTCTTCTGGATGCGCACGTACTTCCGCGGCAGCGCACGGGCGGTCATCGAGGCGGCCCGGATCGACGGGGCGAACACCTGGACCACGCTGTGGCGGGTGCTGGTCCCGATGGGCCGCCCGGCGATCTCCACCATGGTCGTGATCACCTTCATGTGGACCTGGAACGAGTTCCTGATGGCCCTGGTGATGGTCAGCGACGAGGCCCATCGCACGGTCCCCCTCGGCCTCGCCTTCTTCCAGGGCCGGCACAGCTCCGACGCGGCGCTGCTCGCGGCGGCCTCGGTGCTCATCGCCCTGCCGGTGGTCGTGGTCTACGTGGCCCTGCAGCGCCGGTTCATCGAGGGCATGCTGGGCGGGGCGGTGAAGGAGTGAGCCCGGCGGGCACCGGGCTCAGGGTCCTCTGGTGGATCTCCGCCAGGAGGACCCTTAAGCCGAGGGGGCGCGGCTGACCGGGCGGCCGCGCCGGGCCACCGCGCGGGCGAAGACGGCCGCGTCGTGCACCGCCGCCCCTCCCGTGTCGTTGTTGAAGTACGCGTAGACCTCCGCGTCGGCCGGCCAGGTGTCCCCGATCCGCCGCGCCCAGGTGGCCAGCGCCTGGCGCCCGTAGCGCGGGGCCGGGCGGGCGAGGCCGCCGTGGAAGCGCAGATACCCCCACCCGGTGGTCCGCCACAGCGGGGTGACGGGGCGGGAGCCGGAGTCGGCCCAGCACAGCGCGGCCGCGCGGCGCTCCAGCACCGCGCGGATCTCCTCGGTCCACCAGGAGGTGTGCCGCGGTTCGACGGCCACCCGCGTCCCGGCGGGGAAGCAGCCCAGACAGCGGTCCAGCAGCTCGCCGTCGGCCCGCAGGGTGGGCGGCAGCTGCACCAGCACCGGGCCCAGCCGGTCGCCGAGCCCGGCCGCATGGGACATCAGCCGCTCCACCGGCTCCTCCGGGTCGCGCAGCCGCTTGATGTGGGTGAGGTAGCGGCTCGCCTTGAGCGCCATCACAAAGCCCTCGGGCAGCCGCTCCCGCCAGGTGGCGAACTGGTCGTACGAGGGCAGCCGGTAGAAGGCGTTGTTGCTCTCCACCGTGGCGAAGGCGCGGGTGTACTCCTCCAGCCACAGCCGCTGCGGACAGCCCTCGGGATAGAGATCACCGCGCCAGTCCCGGTACTGCCATCCCGAGGTGCCGACGAGAGCGGTCATGCCTCGCCCGGATGCCAGGGCGGCCACTGTCCGGGCCGGTCCTCCCAGTGCACCTGGGCCGGGTCCGACAGGTCGATATCGGGGAAGACCCGCCGGACGCGCGGTTCGAACTCCTCCCGTTCCAGCGGTTCGCATCCCAGGCCACGCAGCCGCACCAGCCGGTAGCGGCTGTCGGCCTCGATTGACTCGACGAAGACGGGGTAACCGGACTCGTCCGGGCCGGTGGCGTTCTCCATACCTCCAGGGTGCCGGGTCTCCGGAATCCGCGCGCCCCGGCCGGCGGCCGGGGACCGCCGGTTTGCGGACGGGCGCACCGTCGGCTTGATATGGAGATGAGTCCTTTCAGGAGCGAGGGTGAGCCATGATCTTCACCGACCGGACGGACGCCGGGCGGCGCCTCGGCGAGGCACTGCGCCCCTTGGCGGATGAGAAACCGGTCGTGCTCGGGCTGCCACGGGGCGGGGTGCCGGTGGCCTACGAGGTGGCCCGCGCGCTCCATGCGCCCCTGGACGTGATCATCGTCCGTAAGCTCGGCGTCCCCTACCACCGGGAGCTGGGGTTCGGCGCCATCGGCGAGGGCGACGTACGGGTCGTCCATGAGGCGATCGTCCGGATGAGCCGGGCCGATGAGGAGGACCTCGCCGAGGTGGAGCGGACCGAGCGGGAGGAGCTGGCCCGCAAGGCGCGCCGGTTCCGCCGGGGCCGCTCGCGGATCCCGGCCGAGGGCCAGACCGTGATCGTCGTGGACGACGGCATCGCGACCGGCGCCACGGCCCAGGCCGCCTGCCGGGTGGCACGGGCCCAGGGCGCCGCGCGGGTGGTCCTCGCCGTGCCGGTGGCGCCGCCGGACGCGGTCGCCGCGCTGCGCGAGGACGCGGACGAGGTGGTCGCCCTCTCCACCCCCTCGGACTTCGCGGCGGTGGGGGAGTGGTACGAGGACTTCTCGCAGACCGGGGACGACGAGGTGGTGGAGTTGCTGTCCCGGTCGACCGGAGAGACCGGGGAGGCGCATCCTGGAAGGTGACGCAGGAGGTGAGCGCGATGGAGACGATCGTGGGATGCGACATTCAGATGGAGTTTCGTGAGATCGGCCCGCTGACCGAAGCGGTCGTCCGGCTGAGGATGCACGACGGCACGGAGATGCTGGCCCAGGGCCGCGCCAACCGCAACCCCGACGACCCGGCACAGCCGAGGGTCGGCGAGGAGATCGCGGCGGCGCGGGCACTGACCAATCTGGCGCACCGGCTGATCGGCAAGGCGGGCGGCGACATTGAGGAAGTCACCCATTCCAAGGCGCATTTGGTGATGTAGGCCGTGGAGGCCAGGGAGCGTCCGCCGCGGTGGACCACCGCGGGCGGAGGCTCCTGTGCGTGTGCGTGCACGCATGCGTGCGCACTGCCCGTGTGCGGGCACACGCACGCGTGCGCACTGCCCGTGTGCGGGCTCGTTCAGCGGTGGCCGAGGGTGAGCCGCTGGCCGGGCCGGATCAGATCCGGGTCGGCGCCGATGACCTGGCGGTTGATCTCGTAGAGCCGCTCCCAGCCGCCCGCCACTCGCTCCCGGTCCGCGATCCGGGAGAGGGTGTCGCCGCCGACGACGGTGTACGACCCGGCCCGGGGCTGGGCCTTGGCCGGTGGCTCGGGCACGGCCTTCGGGACGATGAGCAGCGGCTCGGCCCTCGTGGTCGGGACCGCCGAGACGGTGGTGGCGGCCGGGGCCGGCGAGCTGGGCGTGGGGGCTGAGGCGGCGTTCGCCTGGCCGATGCCGATGAGTGGCAGGGCGACGCCGGCGCCGCCCGCGGTGATCGCGAGCGAGGCGCGGGAGACACGGTGGGGCCGGGGCCGGCGATGACGTCCGCGTGCGGCCATGGAGTCCTTCTTCCTGTCCTGGTAGGGGGGTTGGCGAGTGCGATGGCTGCCGAACAGTAATCCCAGGGTTCTGGCGTGGACAAGGCGTTCGGGTGTTTGCGGTAGAGAATCCAATGTGAGGAATTTGAGCGCCGACGCGATCAATGTGCCCCGGACATAACAGCCCGCGCGCGGGGAAGGGAGACCCAAGAGGGGGCATGCACGGGAGGCATCGGGGCACCCGCCCTCGATGCCGGTGGCCCCGGCAGACGGCTGACCTCGGGAGGTCGCTCATGAGTCAACGGAACGGCTCGGCTCCTCGGCGCACGACTCGACGCGGGACGGCGGCGCGGTCCCGGCCGCCCGTCTTATGCGCCGTGCTGATCGGCGCGCTGGCCACGGTCACCGCGTGCGGCAGCGACACCGGGGACGGGGACTCCGCGCGGCGCGCCTCGTCCGTCACTTCCGCCTCCTCCGCCGCGCCACCCTCCTCCCCTTCGGCCGCCTCCTCCGCCTCTGCCGAGAGCGGCTCCTCCCGGAACGAACGGCCCGCCTCGCGCACCGCGCAGTCCCTTCCGCCCTCGGCGCAACCCTCGCGCCCGCCCTCCTCGCGGCCCGCCGCCGCGTCCGGGGCGCGCCGCGTCTGCTCCAAGGCGCAGTTGACGCTGGCGGTCGGCCGGATGGACATCGGCGCCGGTAATGTGTATCTGCCCCTGGTGTTCACCAACAGGTCCACCACGACCTGCACCCTCACCGGATATCCGGGTGTCTCGCTGCTCGACTCCACCGGCGCGGTGATCGGCGACCCCGCCACCCGGCGCGGCCCCACGCGCTCCCCGGTCTCCCTGCCGCCCGGCGCCAGCGCATCGAGCAGTCTGCACACGCTCAACGAGGGCATGAGCGACACCCCGTGCCGGCGTACCGCCGCGCGGATCCGGGTCTATCCGCCGGATTCCTTCGACGCGATGACCGTCCCGGCCCGGTCGTTCCGGGTGTGCGGAGGCGTGTTCGAGGTCGAGACGACGCAATCCGGAACGGGGGGATGACAGCGGCATATCGGGGCTCCCGGGCGCGCGGAAGTGTCCGAAAATCTTGACAACGCAGGTGCCGACTGGCCGTGTTCGCCCTTTCGCAATCATTAGGGGTAGGCCACCATAGGGATGCCTCATATGAGCCGTTAGGGAGCGTCCGGAGGGGGACGGTGTCATGGAGCGAGTCGCGACCGAGGTCGAGACGGAGCTGCTGGACCTTTCGGGGGCGACACTCGAAGACCTCGAGCGGCACGAAGGGATTTCCGCGGTGACGGAGCGGCTGCTCGACATCGTCCAGCGCCCGCCGACGATCGCCAACGCGTCGTCGTCGGACCCCTGCGTGAGTTAGGCGGCTATGACGTCCTCCGTCGCGCGGGGCCTCAACCATCGTTTATCGGCGGGGGGTTTCGCCGAGTTGGCGCGGGGTTCGGGCGGCCCCTCGGCCGTGGCCGAACTGAGATCGGGGCAGCGCAGCCGGGCCATGCTGCTGCTGCGCGCCCTGGTGGACATCGCCTCCGCGCACCCCGCCCTGCCCGGCCCTCTTCCCCCGCCCCGGGACGCCTGGCACCTGCTGATTCGGGCCGAGCACCGCTCCCCGGCCGCCGTGGAGACGCTGCTGCTGCACCCTCCCGTAGGCGTGTGGCTCAACCGCTGTTTGCGCAGGCTGCGCGGTCTGGAATCGGGGGACGAGCCGCTGTGGAGCGCGGTGGGTTATCTGTATGACGTAGCCGCCTCGGCCGCTCTTCTCGCCGGAATCGACTTTCGCGGGGCCGTTCCCGTGCACGAGCGCGGGGTGATATTGCCGGCCCTGGGATTCGCCCGCATTCCGGACACCACCGATGTCGCCGAGGTCGTCATGAACGACCGGAAGGCGGTGGTGTTATCCGGCCCGTATTCGGTGACGCTGCCCGCCGACTTCTCCGAGGACGCTCCCGGTTGGCACGGACTGCGGCGGTTGCGCGGAGAACACGAGGGGATTGTGTGTGCCCCCCTTGCCGACGACCTCGACCCCTATCGCGACTTTCTCCGGATCCGGGAGCCCGAGCGGCTCGGCGACGAAGAGTGGCAGGGCTGGCAGGAGAGATTCGGCAATGCGTGGCGGCTGATCTCGGAGCAGCGTCAGGTGGACCCGCGGGGAATCGGCGCCTGCCTGTCCTCCGTCGTGCCCGTGCCGTACGGTGCCTGGCCCGAACCGTTCAGCGCCTCATCGCCGGAGGCGTACGGCTGTGTGCTGCTCAATGGGGCCACGGACCCACTGACCCTCGCTGCCGCGCTGGTGCACGAGGCCCAGCACATCAAACTCAGCGCCCTGATGGACCTGGTGCCCCTGATCGAAGGGGGCCTGGAGGAGATCCACTACGCGCCCTGGCGGCCGGACCCGCGACCCCTGCGCGGGCTCCTCCAGGGGGTGTACGCGTTCCTGGGCGTGACCGGATTCTGGTGGGACCGGCTGCGGCGCGCCGAGCCCGGCCCGGCCCGGGACACCGCCGCGTTCGAGTTCGCCCTGCGCCGGGCACAGACCGCCTCGGGGCTGCGTACGCTCTTCGCACACGCCGAACTGACGCCCCGGGGCGAGGAGTTCCTCCGCCGGCTGGAGGAGCGACTGACCCTGTGGCTCGCCCAGCGGGTGCCCTCCGTACCGGCGCGCCTGGCGTCCGACCTGATCCACGACCACCGGCTCGTCCACCGCATGCGCCACCTGGCGGCGGACCCGGAGCCGACCGCCCGCTGGGCGCGGGCCTGGCGGGAGCGGACCGACCCTCCCGGGGAACTGCCCGGGACCTCGGTCCGGCCGACCCGCCCCGAGGCGCCGGCACGCCCCGCGCTGGCCCGGCTCCGGCTCGCGGATCCGGCGGCGTTCGCCCGGCTGCGCGAGGGCGGGGGAGCGGGGCTGCCGGGGGGCGGTGACGCCCCCGACCCGGCCGACCTCGACTGGGCCGCGGGGGACACCACGGCCGCGCAGCGCGGCTACCGGGCCCGGCTGGAAGCGGACCCGGACGACATCGAGGCATGGGCGGGGCTCGCACTCGGCCAGCCGGACGGCGCGGTCAGGACGACGCTGCTGAACCACCCCGAACTGGCCCTGGCCGTCCACCGGGAGCTGCGCACCGCACCGGGCACGGGTCCCGATCCGGTGGCGCTGGCGCGGTGGATCGGGACGCGTACGCGCGGGTGAACGGCGACGCGGGCGCCGGTTCAGATGGCGGCCGACGGCTCAGATGGAGATCGACTCCACATCGCAGTCCGCCCGGATGCCGCGGGCCGCCGCGACCGTCGCCGGGTGGTTGGCCGTCAGCACCCGGCGCAGTCGGCCGAGCGCGTCCTGGTGCAGCTCCTCCGCCCGCCTGCCCTCGCCCAGTGCGCGCAGATCCCCCGACAGGTTGACCGCACATGCGAGCGTGGTGGGGTGGTCCGCACCGAGCCGGGACCGGCAGGCCGCGAGGGTCGTGGTGTCCAGGTCGTGGGCCTCCTGGTAGTCCGCGAGGGTGTAGTGGTCGCTGGCCGTGTTGATGGCGCACGCCAGCGCCGTGGGATGGTCGGCCCCCAGCTGCTCGACGAGCACCGGCAGCGTCTCCTTGTCCAGCGCCAGCGCCTCATCCGTCTCGCCCAGCAGCCGCAGCGTCACGGCGAGGTCGACCGCCGCGCCCAGGGTCGCCGGATGCCGCTCCCCCAGCAGGACGCGCATCTCGTCGAGGCATTTCCGGCCCAGCTCACGGGCGCCCTCCAGATCGGCGGTCTGCCGCAGATCCATCGAGAGGGCCAGGGCCGTGTTGGTGATGTGGAGGTTGGGCTCGGCGTAGCGCAGCCGGTAGCGCTCCAGCACCTCCCGGCTGAGGTCCAGCGCGCCTTCGTGGTCGCCTGCCTTGCGGCGCGCCACGGCGAGGTTACGCAGGGCGTAGACCACGGTGGGTGTGTTCGGCGGGAACAACTGGCGGGCGCGGCTACAGGTCTGCTCCAGCATGTCGCGGGCGGCCAGATAGTCCCCGCCCTCGCGGACGTCGATGCTGAGGTTGGCCTCCACCAGGATGGTGAGCAGGGCGTCCTCGCCGAGCACCAGACCAGCGGTGCGCCGGGCGCTCTCGTCCAGCTGCCGGGCGCGCTCGTAGTCCCCCGCCGCGCGCAGCGCCACGGCGTAGTCGTTCGTCGCGGCGATGGAGTACGGGTCCTCGTCCCCGGCGAGCCGCAGGGTCCTGGTCCAGCGGTCCTTCTCCAGCTCCACATAGCGGGCGTATTCGCCCTGGTAGCGGGTGTCGACGGCGACCGCGCCCTGAGTCACCAGGGTGTTCTCGTGGTCGTCGCCCTCCTGTGCGCGCTGGAGCTCCAGCGTCCGGCGGTTGAGCTCCCGGGCCTCGTTGAAGTGGCCGAGCACGGTCAGGACATGGCCCAGGGACCGGGAGACGGCCAGCGTCTCCGCACTGTCCTCGCCGAGCGTCTCCACCCACTGCCGGCGCACCTGGGTGGCGAGCTCCAGCGCGCCGTCGTGGTCGCCCCAGACATGGAGGAAGCGAACCAGGTTCCGCACCATCTGCCGCACCCATTTGTCATCGCACTCCATCGCGCGCGACGCCCGGACATGGGAGAGGAGGTCGGCGTACCGCCCCCAGTTCGCGGGGGCGACGTCATTGGGGTCGCCGAAGGCCAGCAGCACATGGGCGCTGTGCCGCATGTCCGCCTGCTGCTGCGGGGACATCTGGCCGATCAGCACGGCCTGCACCAGCCGGTGCATCTCGATCGTGTTGCTGCGGTGATTGATCTTGATCAGGGCGTAGCGGTTGATCTCACGGATCGCGTGGCCGAGCTTGATCGGGTCCTGCAGCACCTCCGAGAGCTCGGGGGAGAGGGACACCCCGCGCACGCCCGAGAAGAGCCGGCGGGAGACCGGCTCGGGCGCGAAGAACGAGCACATCTGGAGGAGTTGGAGCGCACCGGGATGGGTTTCGGCCAGTCGCCGCAGCGACATGTTCCAGGCGGCGGCGACCGGTTCGGGGTAGTCCACCGGAACGCCCGCCGCCAGCAGTTCATTGCGGCGGGTGGAGACATCGGCCCGCTCGTCCTCGAAGACCTGGAGATACTCGTCCACCGGCATCCCGGTCTCGGTGAGCCACGCGGCCGCCTGCTCGATGGCCAGCGGAAGGTCCCCCAGCGCGTCGGCGACCCGGTCCGCCTGTTCGCGCGGCAGCTCCGGCCCCCGGCGGCGCAGCAGCTCGATGCTCTCCTCCCGCTCGAAGACGTCCACTTCGACGGTGCGGGCGGCGCGCGACCACTGGGCGTTCCTCGAGGTGACCAGGATCCGGCCCGGCCCGCCCGCGGGGAAGAACGGCCGAACCGTCTCCAGCTCCTCGGCGTTGTCGAAGACCAGCAGCCAGTTGCGGCACGGGCGTCCGGTGCGCAGCGCGTCGAGCACGCTGGGCACGGCCGTGTTGGCCTCCATGCCCGCGTGCAGCCCGAGCCGGTCGGCGAGCTGGACCAGCGCCTGGCGGATCTGCTCGGGGCGCTCCGCCGGGATCCACCACACCGCGTCGTAGTCGGCGGCGTGCTGATGGACGTACTCCAGTGCGATCTGCGACTTGCCCACCCCGCCAAGACCGTGCAGGGCCTCGGGCAGCACGGCGGCGGTGCCCTCGCTCTTGAGCCGCTCGTGGAGGGTGTCGAGCAACGTATGCCGCCCGGTGAAGTTGTTGTTCCGGGGCGGTACATTTCCCCAAATGGACGGGGGTTCCCCGGGCTGGCGCTCCTCCACGGCGGGCAGGGACCGGGCAGCGGTCACGGACACGAATGTTCCTCTCAGATGCTCCCCTGCCGGGCCCGGCGAGCCGTGCGCCGGCGGGGATGGTGAATCGTCGGCCTGGGACAGCGGGTCCGGTCGGGGAGTCGTGGAGTCAGTCATGGCCGCAACCGCCTCGGAGACCACATATTTTCCCCTGTGTGATGCGTCTTCAACTGGATCGGGCGGGCTTTCCCCCGAGCGGGCGAGCGCCTGATGGGCCAGGACAAGGGCGCGAAAGGAGCGCGCACCTTCCAGATAGGGCCCGGAAAGAGCCTGGTAGACCTGCTCCTGGAGGCGGATGTAGGGCAGCAGGCGCTCGGTTCTGGGAAGGTCCCCCACCGAACCCGAGGGGTGGTTGAGCAGATCGCGCAGCATCAGCAGCGGTTTCCAGCGCCGGCCCAGCCGGTCCAGGACGCTGCCGAGGATGTACAGCGACTCGTCCCGCATCCCGGCGGACAGCAGCAGTTCGCGCACCCCGTCGTGGAACTCGTAGCCGATGCCCGTCTCGTCCAGCGGGTCGGCGGTCCCCACCTTGCGCAGCAGCCCGCCCAGCAGCACCTCGGCCAGATCGCCGGGGCTGCCCTCCGGCTGGTGGATCCCCTGCACGAACTCCATCACCGGAATGTTCAACGGGGCCGCGGCCAGCCGGGACGCCAGCCGGAAGGCGCTCGGCGAGGCGGTGGCGCGAAACCGGAAGACGCGGTCCCAGGCGCTCGGCTCCGGTTCGGGGTCCCAGCGCTCGGCGGGCGCCCCGGGCAGCAGCGCCATCGTGTCCTCGCCGCGCGCCGACGGGCGGGCCACCAGCCGCGCCCAGTTGGCCATCCACCGCGCCTCCAGCTCCAGCACCGGCACCGGTGGCGCGCCGCCCGGCCAGGAGCCGCCGTCCGCCCGCCGCCAGGTGCCATTGGGCGCGCCCGGTTCGGGGACCCGCACCCGCACCCGCTCCGGCGCCACCCCGGTGTGGTGCCAGCGGCCCTGGTGCAAGACGTGGAGCACCGCGACCGACGCGTGCCGCGCCCAGCCGGCCAGCGCACGCTGGGCGCTCTCATCGCCCCAGGCCGCGCCGATGCCGTCGGTCAGCACCAGCACCGTCCGCTTGCCGCGCGGCTCCATCCCCGCCACCGGCGACCGGTCGTCCTCGGGTAACGGATGGTCGGTGTTCACCCGGTGCACCCGCACATCCCGGAACGCGCCGGTGCGTTGCAGCACGGTGACCAGATGCGCGGCCGTCCGCCGCCACACCACCATCGAACTGCCGCAGTCCACCACCAGGACGGCGTCCATCCAGCGCTCGCGCACCGGCACCAGATCGGGCACCCACAGCCCCTCGCGCGCCGCGCGCTCGGCCGTGGCCTCCTCGTCCACCTCCATCTCGACCGGCGAGGGCGAGGTGCGCTTGAGCGGCCGCAGCGCCCGGGACAGGGCGCGCTCGGGCAGCGGCGGCCCGTCGGCGGACGGCCGGCGCGCGGACACGAAGACCTCCGCGAGGGTCGCCGGCTCCGCCTCGCCGGGCGGTGCGGAGACGCCGGTCAGCTCCGCGGGGAGCGGCGGTTCCGCGACCGCGGGCGCCGCCTCGGGTCCGGTCGTGGGGCGCTCCCCGGACCGGTCCTGCCGCGGCTCGTCCGACGGCTCGTCACCGGGCGGCGGAGCTTCCGCCTCCGGTGCCCCGGGGAGGGGGCCGGGGTCCGGCCGTCCGGGGCCACGGTCCGTCTCGGCCTTGCAGACCGCCAGCCAGACCGCGTCGGCGAGCTGCCGCCAGTCGAGGTCCCGTGGGCCCGGACCGGCGGGCCTGCCGCCTGGGTGGTCTGTCATGGCGAGCCCGCTGCGCTGTCCAGCCGATGCCAGACGGCCTGCAGTAGCTCCTCCCACTCGGGCCCCGGAACATGTGACTGGGCCGTCACCAGATACACCGCGTTGAGCAACTGGTCGGCGGCGAGACCGCCTTCCCGCTCGCTGCGCTCGAGGAACATCTGGATCAGCTCCCGCGCACGCGGATCGTCGGCCCGTCCCAGATGCGCGGCCACGATCGCGGCGAGCCGGTCCGCGTCCGGGTCGGGCAGCCGGAGCTGGAGACAGCGCCGCAGGAACGCGGGCGGGAACTCCCGTTCGCCGTTGCTGGTGATGACGACGACGGGGAAGGCGCGGCAGCGCACCCGCCCCGAGGCGACGACGGTACTGCGATCCGGGTCGTCGGTGAGGACCGATACGGCCGGGCGTCGTCTGCGGATGCGCACCAGCTCGGGGATGGAGTACTCACCGGCCTCGAAGATGTCGAGGAGGTCATTGGGCAGATCGATATCGCTCTTGTCGAATTCGTCGATGAGCAGGACGCGCGGCAGGCGGTGCGGGAGCATCGCCGTGCCCAGCGGCCCGAGTTGGAGGAAGTCACCGATGTCCTCCGGTCCGGGTTCGTGCGTGTCCCCCTCCGACGCCTGGCCGGCCGCGGCGGCGTGCACACGGCCGACGGCATCGTAGCCGTAAAGCCCGGACCGCAGGGTCGAACGCGTGGTGATCGGCCAGCGCAGCACCCGGCCCAGGCCCAACTCCCGGCTGATGCGGTACGCCAGCGTGGACTTGCCGGTGCCCGGGCGGCCGGTCACCAGTAGGGGACGCCTCAGTATCAGCGCCGCGTTGACGAGGTCGGCCTCCTCCGGGTCGGAGCGCACGCTCAGGGGAGTCGTGCCCAGCCGCCGGGCGGTGTCCTGCTCGTCCTCCGGCGGCGCCGGGGGCTCGGTCGGGGCGTCGTCCGCGTCCGATGACGCGCCGGACCGGCCGTTGCTCTCGACCGGGCAGGCCGAGACCCCGCCGAAGGAGCGCCACGGGGGCGGCGGCGGAAGGATCTCCTCCAGGCTCACATCGTGCAGCGGGCGCCCGGTGCCCTGGTAGATCCACCAGGGGCGCGGTATCCCGGACGGCAGGGCGGCCGAGGCGGAACCGGAATCCTGGTGGACCCGCCCATTGTGGCGCCGCGCAGGCTCTTCGTCGCTCATCGACCACCCACCCCCTCGTCCGGCCCCGTCATGCGCCCAGCCGGCTCCACGGGACGGGTCGGGTCGTCCCAAACGAGCACCACATGTTGCCCCAGGTGATGCTCCCGCTCCGCGGAGTCGATCGTATGGGCGTCCAGACGTAACTCTGTCACGGCTTCGCGGAGCCGTGCCAGGTTCCCGCTGGCGTCGGCCTGTTTTTGTCCCAGCTGCTGGACGAAGCCGGCGGCCCGGGTCGCCCGGCCGTCCCAGGCGACGACCGGAATCCCGGCCCGCCAGGCGGTCAGCGCCTCCGAGGTGCCCTCGGGCGTGATGCCCGGGGGCGAGGTCAGGACCAGGGCCACCACCTGCGGATCGGCCTTGAGCCGGGCCAGCAGCGCGGTCGGGTCGCCGGAGCGCGGGCTGTCCGGGTCCGCGCCGTCCACGACGAGCTGTTTGGCGCGCTCGGGCTGCTGGTCGAAGAGGTTCCAGCGGTGCTTCCACTCCCGGTGCCAGCGCCTGGTCCAGCTGCGCTCCAGGCTCCGTACGACCACCGGATGCTCCATGTACAGCGGAATGGGCAGCTCGCTGTCGAGCTCCAGACGCCAGCGGTGGACCGGCAGATTCAGGTCATCCGGGCCGAGCATGAACTCGATGTGGATCGCCCGGGCGTCGTCCCACTCCTCGGCCGCCTGGTAGACCAGCGTCTGGACCGCCCGCTCCGCGGTCTCCGCGGTCACCCGGGTGACCGGGCCGCGGACCGGATGCCAGCCGGTGGGGTCGTACTGGTGCCAGGACGAGAGCTCGTAGCACCCGGCCTCCTCCTGCGGCAGCAGCCGGATCACCAGATAGGCGTCCACCGGACCGGTCGGTGCGGCATGCCCCACCTGCTGCCGCAGCGACCGCAGCTGGGGCGTCAGGCCCAGCTCCCGGGCCTGCTCATCGGCCCATTCGCGCAGCGTGTCGGCCCGCTGCAGCGGGCGCGCCGCCGCCGCGAGGTACTCCACGAGGGCGAGCCCCGGCGGCAGCCCGCCCGGCTGTGCGTTCATCCGGCTGAGCACCTCGAAGGCGTGCCAGGGGCCGGTGACCGCGGGGACGTCCTGCAGCGGGCCCGCCGCCGCACGGCACAACTGGCCCAGCTGCTCGATCTCCAGCTCCTCCAGCAGCGACCGCAGCTTGGCGATGGCGGTCTCGGGCAGCGCCGGACGGGCCGTCATCTGCTCCATGACCGAGTCGAGCCGCTTGATCGCGTCCTCGTCGGCCGCCGCCATCACCGCGAGGGACGCGCGTAGCGCGTGCATGATCCGCACGTTTTCCAGGCATTCGCGGGCCAGCTCCACCAGGAAGTAGTCGGTCACCCGGTGGGCGCGTACGGGGACGCTGGTCATCTCCAGCTCCATGGCGACCAGATCAAGGCACAGCGTGCGCAAATCCGGATCCGTCAGACAGCGGAACTCCTTCAACGCAGTGACGAGGCTGCCCACCGATTTCAGGCCACCTTCCCCCATGGCCGCCATGCCGTGCCCTCCCCCGAGGCCGCATCATCGGTCCCCGCCGCCGATGATCCCGCCGGAGACCATGTCACACGCGAGTGCCACCCGCCCGGACTCCGGGACAACTTGTATGCCCCGGGAGCCTCTCCTGACACCCCCGGCGAGTATGTCCGCGGCACCGTCCCCCGCGCCCGGGGCGGGCCCCGCCGGGGCCGGGACACCTCCCCGCGGCAGCCCGGGGAGCCCGCGCCCGCGGCGGCCGCGAGGCGGAGGGCCGTCCTCCTCACGGGCCCACCTGGACGGTTCCGGTGAGCCGGCGCGGGGGACGCCGCCCCGGGACGGCTCGGGGAGGGTGGCCCGGGGCTCGGGCACGCCCGAGCGGGTGGGTGAGGAGGGTCACTCCAATCCGAGTTCCCCGACGCGCCGGGTGAGTTCGGCCGCCGCCGGATCGTCCGGCGCGAGCACCGCGACCACCTCCACCAGTTCGCCCATCGCCCGCCGCGCCTCGCAGACACGCAGCAGGGACAGGGCCTCCGCACGGCTCGCCGACTGCCGGCCCACCGCGGTGCCGACGGTGGGCAGTTCGTCGAGCAGCTGCTGCCAGCGCGCGGGGGAGGTCATCCCGGGCACGGCCAGCAGGGTGTCCGCGAGTACGCCGAGGTCACGAATGGTCAGCCCGCGGCGCCGGGGGCCCTCGGGCGGCGTACCGGCGGCGAGGGACCGCGTAGTGGCGGCGAGTGGCCGGGTCGTCGCCGGGGCGTCCGCCGCCACCGGGGCCTCCGCCCTCACCGGGGCCTCCGCCGCCACCGGGATCCGGCCGATCAGCTCGAAGGCGAAGGCCGCCGCGTTCCGGGAGGCCACCGGCTGCCAGCGCTCGTCGTGCGCCTCGCCCTTGTCCCCGAGCAGATCCGAGATACCGCGGACCACCAGCGCGTCCAGCTGCTGATTGGCATACGCGCCGGCGAGGAAGCCGAAGCCCTCCATGTCCACCGCGAGCGCGTCGCCCGCGCCGGCCGCGAGCCTGAGCCCGACGTCCGAGCGGTGGTGCGCCACCACCCGGCCGCCCGCCGCGATGGGCTTCACATGGGCACGGGGGCGCGGCGCTCCGTCCCCCGGGCGGATCCGCCGCTGCCACGCGTCGGCCGCCGCCACCAGCCGGGCCAGCTGCACCAGCCCGTACGCGGACTGATAGGTCTTCTGCCGGGGCAGGAACCCGGTCTCGGTGTCCTTGCCGGTCTCGTAGTCGTAGACCGCGTCGGCGGCCACCACATCGCCCAGCGCGACATCCTTGACGCCGCCCGCCACCCCCACGAACAGCACCGCCCGGGGCGCGAAGAGCGCCGCCGCCCGCTCGACCGAGACCCCGGCACCCGGATTCCCCGGCCCCGTCATATGGATGGCGACCGTCCGCTCGGCGGACTCCTCGCGGAACACCCCCAGCTCGAACAGCGCGCCCCGCTCCGCCTGAACCGGACGCGGATCCTCCAGATGGGCGCGGACCGCCCGGTACTCGACCTCCAGCGCGGTCAGGACCACCACATCGGCCCGTACCGCACCCCCGTTGCCCTCAGCGCCCACGGTTCCCCCCTAGCACTGCCTCTGCCGACACCTTACGGACCCGACGCACCCCACGGGCCCTCACGCATCACGGCCGGTGCAGATCCGCGTACAGCACGATCTGCACCGCCACCACGGTGACCAGCGCCACCTCCGTCACCGACACCGCCAGCAGCACCGCCCGCACCGGCTCCGAGCTCCAGTACACGATGAGCGCGGCGATCGGCGCCACCGTGAACAGCAGCAGATCGGCCGCGAGCTGAAGCCGCTTGCGGGAGATCCGGCGGCCGTCGTCGCGGTGGGCCCGCTCCCAGCCGAACACCGGCGGCCGGCCCGGGGCGAGCGCCGTCAGCCGGGGCCCCAGATCCTCCCGGACATACCGTCCGATGGCCGATATCTTCTCGTCGTTGACCAGATACGCCCAGCCCAGCAGCGCCGACGCCGGAGGCAGCAGCAACAGCAGCTCCGGGCGCCCATGGCTCTGCAGGGAGAAGGTGATGATGGCCGCCATCGCGGCCAGCGTCGCGTAGAGCAGATTGTCGCGGAACCCGATCCGCGCCCGCTGCTCCTCCTTCACCTGCTCGTACTCCAGGATCAGCAGCCTGCCCGTGACCGCCTCGCTCTCGGCGCTGTTGTCTCGCGTCACCGTGCCCCCTCCGCGGCCCATGACCGGCTCCGGTGTGACCGGCCCCCCTGGTGACTGATTCCGCCGTTACGCCTGGTCCATTCCGTACGCCCGCAACTTCCGGTACAACGTGGCCCGGCCGATGCCCAGGGACTCGGCGGCCCGCGCCTTGTTGTCCCCGTGCCGGCGCAGCGCCTCCAGGATCGCGGTGCGCTCCGCCCGTTCGATACCGCTCAGCCGACGGGTGGCCGGTGGCACCCGCAGTCCGTACGGCAGCTCCTCGCGCCGCACCGGCCCGGTGGCGCGGCGGCGCTCGGCCACCTCCCGTACGACATGGGCGAGTTCGGCCACATTGCCCGGCCAGGCGTGCTGCTCCAGCGCCCGGCGGGCGTCCAGGCTCCAGGTCAGCGGGGGACGCCCGGGGGAGGGGCGCCGGGTAAGCCCCTCCAGCAGCGGCGGGATGTCCTCGACGCGTTCGCGCAGCGGCGGCAGCGTCACCGACCGGGCCGCGAGGATGTCCAGCAGCCGGCTCAGACACGGGCCGGTCGGCGCGCCCGGGGTGTGGGTCGCCACCAGCGGCACCGCGGGCCGCTCCGCCAGCAGCGAGAGCAGCGCGGCCACATCGGACTGGCCCAGCCGCTCGGCGTGGCGCAGGAGCAGCGGCGGCGCGCCGCCGTCCCCCTCCGGACCCGGGGGCTCCGCGAGCGCGTGACACCAGCGCGGGACCTCGCCGGGCACCTGCTCGGCGGCGTCGACGACCCGCGGCGCGGCCGGGCCCCGCAGCCCGAGCAGGGCGCGGGCCAGCGCGGTCTTGCCCACGCCCGGCTCGCCGATGAGCAGCAGCGGCTCCACGGCCCGCGCCAGCTCCGTCGCCCGGGAGACGGCCAGCCGCCAGGGCCGGGACGTGCCCACCAGCCCCGGGAGCCGGCCATGGCCCCGCCGCTCCGCCGACCCCGCCCGCCGGGCCGCCGGGCACACCGTGGCCACGGCCCCGATGACCTCGCCCTCGTGCACCAGGCGCGTCATCCTTACGGTGAGCCCGGCGCCGTCCGGCACGGGGATCTCGCCCCCGGCGCCGTCCGGCACGGGGATCTCGCCCCCGGCGCCGTCCGGCACGGGGATCTCGCCCCCGGCGCCGTCCGGCATGGGGATCTCGTCGTCCGGTACGGCGACTTCCTCGGGTGCGCGCTCCTCCGGCCCCGTGGCCGGCCCCGTATCCGCGTCCCTGAGCAGGGCCGTGGCATGCCGCTCCAGCCGCGCCAGCGTCTCGGGCGACAGCAGCCGCGCGGCCTCCGGGCTGACGAGGCGGCTGCTGCCGTCGAGCGCCACCACCGCCGCCCCCTCGGCCCGCTGCCGCAGATACGTGTCGAGCAGCACCCGCTCCGGCGGGCGCGCCCGGCCCAGCAGCTCCGTCTCGACCGCGTGCGCCGTGGCCTCGGCGAGCGCCGCGCCCGGGTGGGCGGCGCGGCCCTCGACCAGCGGGGCCACCACGGTGACGGCGCCGGCCGGGCGGCCCGCCGTCGGCTCGTACAGCGGAACGCTGACCGCCGACACCTCCTGCCACAGATCGAGGAAGTGCTCGGGGCCGTGGACCTCGGCCCGGCGCCCCGTGCGCAGCGCGAGCGCCGCGCTGTTGTGCCCGACCGCCTTCTCCGACAGATCGAGACCGGCCATGCCGTCGGGCGTACCGGCGCAGCGCCCGCCGCCCGACCACAGCGCCCGGCAGCGGGAGTCCACCAGCACCAGCCCCATCGCACCGCTCAGCGTGGGCGCCACGCGGTCCAGCACGGGGCGCGCCGCGGCCAGCAGTGGGGAGTCCACCGGCGGCCGGACCCTGGGCGGGGCCGCCAGATCGCGCGGTACGCCGAGGAACCGCGCCCGCCGCCAGGCTTGGGCGAGCTCCTCGGGGATCCCGTCGCCCGGTGGCCGTCCGCTGAAGAACCGGTCGCGCGCCCGGCGCAGCGATGAGAGGGCCGGGCCGGCCAGGGGGTCGTCGGTGGTCGTCACAACCCCTCCACCGTATACGGCGCCACTGTTTCGAAATGAGACACCTCGGGGTCCGGGTTCTGGAACAAGATCATCGAGGTCGATCGGCGATCATCGATCGGGCCGGGGAGACCGGCCGGCACGGGGGAGAGGACGGGGAGCGGACCGAGAGGAGCCCTACAGCAGTGGAGACCGTCGAGACCGACGTACTGGTCGTGGGCAGCGGCCCCGCCGGAGCCGCGACGGCGCTCGCCCTGAGCACCTACGGCGTGCCCAACGTCATGGTCACCCGGTACGGAAGCCTGGCGGACACGCCCCGCGCGCACATCACCAACCAGCGCACCATGGAGGTGCTGCGCGACCTCGGCGTCGAGGACCAGGTCACCGCCCTGGCCACGCCGCAGCCGCTGATGGGGAACACCGTCTTCTGCACCAGCCTCGCGGGCGAGGAGCTGGGACGGCTGCGCTCCTGGGGCAATGACCCGCTCGTCCAGGCCGAGCACGAACTGGCCGGCCCCAGCCGGATGTGCGACATGCCGCAGCACCTGATGGAGCCGGTGCTGGTGAACGCCGCGGTCTCCCGGGGCACCGCGCTGCGCTTCCACACCGAGTACCTCTCCCACGAGCAGTCGGACGACGCCGTCACCGCGCTGGTGGAGGACCGGCTGCGCGGGGACACCTACCGCGTCCGGGCCCGCTATCTGGTCGGCGCCGACGGCGGGCGCAGCCGGGTGGTGGAGAACGCCGGGCTGCCCACGGTCGGCCGGATGGGCGTCGCGGGCAGCCTCAACATCGTCTTCGAGGCGGACCTCACCCATCTGACCGCCCATCGCCCCGCCACGCTCTACTGGGTGCTCGCCCCCGGCGCGACCGTCGGTGGCATCGGCGCGGGCCTGGTGCGCTGTGTGCGCCCCTGGACCGAGTGGATGGTGGTGTGGGGCTACGACCTCGACGCGGGCCCGCCGGACCTCACCGAGGAGTCCGCGCGGTCCGTGGTGCACCGGCTGCTCGGCGACGACACGATCCCGGTGCGCATCACCTCCACCTCGGCGTGGACCGTCAACCACCTGTACGCCGAGACCTACGCCGACCGGCGGGTGCTGTGCGCGGGCGACGCCGTCCACCGCCATCCGCCGTCCAACGGGCTGGGCTCCAACACCTCCATCCAGGACGCCTACAACCTCGCCTGGAAGCTCAAGCTGGTCCTCGACGGCACCGCCGCCCCCGCCCTGCTGGACACCTACTCCGCCGAACGGGCCCCGGTGGGGCGCCAGACCGTGGAGCGCGCCAACCGGAGCATCGGTGAGACCGCGCCGGTTTTCGAGGCGCTGGATCTGCTCTCCACCTCGGATCCCGAGCAGATGTGGCGCAATGTCGATGCCCGTAAGGACGCCACGCCCGAGGGCGCCAAGCAGCGGCGGCGGCTGCGCGAGGCCATCGCGGCCAAGGTGTACGAGTTCAACGCGCACGGCGTGGAGATGAACCAGCGGTACGTCTCGGCCGCCGTCGTCCCCGACGGCACCCCCGACCCCGGTTTCGACCGCGACCCGGAGCTGCATCACCAGCCCTCCACCCGTCCCGGCGCCAAACTGCCGCACGCATGGGTCGTCCGGGGCCGTGCGCGGCTGTCGACCCTCGACCTCGGCGGTCACGGCCGGTTCACCCTCTTCACCGGCATCGGCGGGGGCTGCTGGGCGGAGGCGGCCGCGGCGGTCCGTCGGGAACTGGGCGTCGAACTCGCCACCGTTTCCATCGGCCCCGGCCAGGAGTACGAGGACCCCTACGGCGACTGGGCCCGGCTCCGCGAAATCGGCGACTGCGGAGCGTTGCTGACCCGCCCCGACAATCACATCGGCTTCCGGCACCCCGAAGCGTCCCCGCAGGCACGGGAGTTGCTGCTGGGCGCGCTACGGAAGATCCTCGGCCACGGCTGACACCCACCCCCCAGTCGTCCGGAGCCCACCCTGGGGCTTCATCATGGACGCGCCCCCATCCCCAGAGAAACCGTTAGTGAGATGACTGCAATGCCCCTCGCACTGCTCCGGCGCATGCGCACCAAGCGTCCGGACCGCGGATCAGGACTCAAGATCCCCCTGCCCGTGGGTGCCGGAGCCTTCAGCTGCGAGGTCCTGGACCCCGTGGGCCAGGCCCTGGGCGGCGTGGAGGTCACCGTCACCGAGACGCGTGGCGCCGCCCGTACGGTGGCCAAGGCCACCACCGATCCGCATGGACTGTTCCTCGCCACCCTCGAGCCTGGGCAGTACACGGTGCTGCTCACCGGAAGCGGTCTGCAGCCCAACCGCCTCACCGTCGACATCGTCCCCGGCCAGAGCGAACCTCCGCGCCGGGTGCAGATGGAGCCCTCCCAGCAGCTCGAACTCCCCCCGCCGGGCACCTGGCTCTTCGACCCGCCGCACACCGCGATCCGCTTCATCGCCCGCCATGTCGGCATGGCCAATGTGCACGGCCGCTTCACCCGCTTCCGGGGCGGCATCTACATCGCCGAGCGGATGGAGGACTCCCGGGTCGAGGTCGTCATCGACGCCTCCAGCATCAACACCGGCAACAACACCCGCGACGCCCATCTGCGCTCGGCCGACTTCCTCGACGTGGACCACTTCCCGGAGATCCACTTCGCCAGCAACCGCTTCACCTGGCGCAGCGGCCCCAAGTGGACCATCCAGGGCCCCCTCACGATGCACGGCGTCAGCCGCTCGGTGACCCTGGACACCACCTACCTCGGCGCCGTCAACGGCGGCTACGAACAGGAACTGCGCTGCGCCGCCCTCGCCACGGCCGAACTCCACCGCGAGGACTACACCCTGAACTGGCGCAACATGCTCGCCCGCGGTATCGCCGTGGTCGGCCCCACGGTCAAGCTGGAACTCGACATCCAGGCGATGTACCGCAACCACGACACGCCGACGCCGCCGGAGTAGGCGGCTGACCCGCCAGTTCACCGCCTCCCGCGGGGCAGCCGTCACGAGGTCGGCTGCCCCGCGGGAGGCGAGCCGGCGGCGTTCCGCGTCGGCCGTGGCCGAGCCCTTCGTGGATCCGACCGGCATGCGAATGTCAAGGATTTTCCCACTAAGGGATGATTATCTAGTTCGTCCGGGCGTATTGGCATCCGTTTGCGGGGAGCATGGGCCGTTGCCGGGATCGAGCCGCACCGCGGCTCTCCCCGCATTTCGCTCCAGGAACTCGCAAGAAAGGATGTATCGCTATGCGTAGAGTGCTGCATGCCGTTCTGCGATTAGTCGTCGCAGTGTGCATTGCATTCCTTTTACCGCTACAGGTCTCCGGCAAATCCCAGGCCGTCCCGGCGACGTTCACCAATGGAACGCAGTTCATCAACACCGCGGGAGACGCGGTACATGGGCATGGCGGCAGCATGATCAAGGTGGGCGGCTACTATTACTGGTTCGGCGAAAACACCTACCCCGACGGCCCCTTCGCGTCGATCCCGGTCTACCGCTCCACCGACCTGCGTACCTGGGAGTTCCGCAATAGCGCGCTGAGCCGGACCTCGGCCCCCGAGCTGCAGAACGCCGGGGTCTGGCGGCCCAGGGTCGTCTACAACGCCCGCACGCGGCAATACGTTCTCTTCGTCCGCAAGGAGAACTACCCATCACCCATGACCGAGAACAAGGTCGCGATCGCCACCTCGCCCACGGTGGACGGCGACTACACCTACCGGGGCAGCATCCGGCCCATGGGATACCGGTCCTTCGACCTGAGTGTCTTCCGCGACACCGACGGTCAGGCGTACCTGATGTCGACGACCAATGACCAGAAGGACCTGACCATCTTCCGCCTGACCCCCGACTACCTGAGTATCGCCGCCCGGGTGACCACTCTGCACAACGTCAGGCGGGAGGCGCAGTCGATCTTCAAGCGCAACGGGGTCTACTTCCTCGTGACCTCGGGTACCACCGGCTGGAATCCGAACCAGCAGAAGTACGCGACCGCGACCAGCATGGCGGGCCCCTGGAGCGAAATGGCCAACCTCGGCGACAGCACCGCCTACAACTCGCAGGTCACCCACATTCTCCCGGTGCAGGGCAGCCGCACGACCTCGTATCTCTACCTCGGCGACCGATGGGCGCAGCCCCGGGGCGGCAAGCACAACGACTCCACGTACGTCTGGCTGCCGCTGCGGTTCCCGTCCAACACGTCCCTGACGATGGCCTGGCACCCGAAAGTCACCATCAACGCCGACACCGGCGTTGTGTGGGGCACCAGTTGATACCGCCCTTCTGAGGAGTGGCTGGGGAGCATGCGACGCTGACTCAGTGGGTGTGATCATTGCACCCTGAACTGGCGCAGCATGCTCGCCCGCGGCATCGTCGTGTCAGATCAGCGGTAGAAGACGGCCACTCCGCCGTGATGCGAGCACGCGCCCTGGTGGTGGGCGGCGTAGGAGTAGGTGCCGTCGTTGCAGAGTGCCGTGGCCCCGCTGCTCGATCCGCCGGTGCTGCTGGACGACGAGCCTCCGGAAGACCCGCCGGACGACGATCCGCCGCCTCCGGAAGAGGACGAGCCACCGGATGACGTGCCCCCACCGCTGGTGGAGGAGGACGAGTCGTCCGCACCGCTCCGCTTCGGCTTCCGCGTGGGCTTCGGCTTGGCGGTGACGGTCTTGGTGACCGTCACGGTGGGTGCCGGTTCGGGCGTGTCCTTCACCCGGGCGGGCTTGGCCGTGACGGTGACCGTCACCTTGGGCGTGGGCTTGTCGCCGTCGGACGACTTCGTGTCGTCACCCTGGGCCGACCCTATGCCGACTCCGGCGAAGAGCAGGATGGCCGCGACCGGGACGGCGACGCGCTTGCGTGCCCATCCGGGGCGTCTCGGTGCCGGTGATGGCTGGTTATTCCAGGACATGGTCCCCCCTTGAGTGATACGCGAGGAACCGACCTTAACCGCGCTGATTGAAAAGTGAAGAGTTTGTGTGTGCTCGGTGTTCATATCGTGATCCGGCGTCATGGGCCCGGAAGCACATAGATTTGGGCTCACCCACCGAACGACGAAGGCGGTAGATCCCATGAGCCTGTACGACATCCCCCTGCGCACCCTCGCCGGCGAGCCGACCTCGCTCGGTGAGCACCGGGGTGCGGCGCTGCTGGTGGTCAATGTGGCGTCCAAGTGCGGTCTGACCCCGCAGTACGAGGGGCTTGAGCGGCTGCAGCAGCGCTATGCCGGGCGCGGGTTCACCGTGCTGGGGGTTCCGTGCAACCAGTTCGCGGGGCAGGAGCCGGGGACGGGCGAGGAGATCCAGACGTTCTGCTCGACGACCTACGGGGTGTCCTTCCCGCTGCTGGAGAAGATCGATGTCAACGGCGAGCAGCGGCATCCGCTCTACGCCGAGCTGACGGCGACGCCGGACGCTCAGGGCGAGGCGGGGGATGTGCAGTGGAACTTCGAGAAGTTCCTGATCTCGCCGGACGGTGAGGTCGTGGGCCGGTTCCGGCCGCGGACCGAGCCGGAGGCGGACGACGTCGTCGCCGCGATCGAGGCGCAACTGCCCCGGTGAGGTGAAGGGGGGCGAGGGGCCGGGAGGCCCCTCGCCCGCCCGGTCAGCCGCGTTCCGCGGCAAACGCGGCCAGCCACGCCAGCGGCGCGTTCCAGTTGATCGCCACCTCATTCGTGGAGTACGAGCCGATGTCGTCGATGTAGCACGCCGCGGGCGCGCAGCCCGGGAGCTTCTCCTGCGCCACCGGATCCTGCAGCCCGGAGTTCGCGCCGCCCGCGATCGACCCGGCGGGCGGGTTCGGCAGCGAGGCGTCGTACTGGTGCGCCCAGAAGCGGTGGTGCTGGTTCTGCGAGGCGTGCTCGCCGTAGCCGGTGACATACGACTGGCCGAGCGCGTTGCGGCCGAGCAGATAGTCCAGCGTCTCCAGCGCCCCGGCGCGGTACCGCCGCTGCTTGGTGAGCTCGTAGGCGACTGCCAGGACCGTCCCGTTGTTGGCCACCTGACCGTTGGAGCCCCAGACGTAGCCGTCCGCCGGCAGCGGCACCGCGTAGCCCTGGCCGGCCATCGTGCTCAAGCGGGCATCGGCCGCGGAGACCACGGAGGCGCGGACGCGGGCGAGGTCGGCGGCGGGCAGGCCGTTGGGGACGGTGGCCAGGACGATCCGCCCGAGGGGCCCGGTGCCCTGCCAGCTGAAGCCGTTCGGGGTGAACACATCGCTCGCGGTGTGGTACGGCGAGGAGGTGACCGCGTCCCGGTACCGCGCCTCCCCGGTGGTCGCGTACAGCTCAGCCGCCGCCCAGTAGAACTCGTCGCCCACCTCGCTGTCGTCGTACGCCCCGCCGCCGGTGGAGTCGGAGGCCGGTGCCGGCACATCGGGGTTCGCCCGCGCGGCGGCCCAGGCGCGGCGCGCCGAGTCCAGGCAACGGGCGGCGAAGGCGGCGTCGTACGGCGCGTAGACGCGGGCGCACTGCGCCGCCGCGGCGGCCAGATTGAGGGTGGCGGCGGTGGACGGCGCATGCAGCTCGCGCGGTTCGGCGTCCTGCTCGGGCCGGGTGGGCAGCCCGGTCCAGGCGGCGTCATGGACCTTGTGGAAGGCCATGCCCGCCCGTGGCTTGCCCGCCGGGATCTGCATGCGCATCAGGAACTCCAGCTCCCAGCGCCCCTCGTCGAGCACATCGGGGATCCCGTTGCCGCGCTCCGGGACGCGCAGCGTGGAATCCCCGAGCGCCGCCGCGTGCCCCGCACGCTTGGCGCGCTCGAAGGAGTTGACCAGCTGCCAGACCGCGAGACCGCCGTTGACCACGTATTTGCCCTGGTCACCGGCGTCGTACCAGCCGCCGCGCACATCCCGGGCGTAGTCGCACACCCCGCTCACGCAGGGCACGGCGGTGTCGCCCCGGTTGGGCGCGACGCCCAGATGGCCCGCCGGTCGCGCGTAGGCCGCGCCGGCCAGCGACGCCTCGATGGGGATACCGCTGCGCTGCTGGTAGAAGAAGGACATCGCGTCCGCGCGCAAGCCCTCGTAGAGGTTCGCGCGGATGTCGAAGGGGTGGCTGGTCCGCCCGTCCACGGTGAGCGTGTAGCCGGTGCCCGTCCCCTGGTACGAGGAGAAGTCCACCAGATGGGCCGACTGCCCGGAGGCGGCGTCCGCGCCCCGTACGGTGGTGGTGCCCGAGGCGGCCGTCCGCCCCGCCGCGTCGCGCAGCCGCCAGGGCAGGGCGGCGGTGCTCGCGCTGACGACGGTGGCGCGCTTGGGGCCGTCCGGCAGATAGCCCAGCTGGTTGACCTGGACGGCGGAGGGCGCGGCGGAGGCCGAGGGCGCGGCGGAGGGCGTAGCGGCCGCAGGAGCCGTGGGGGAGTCCGCTCCGGCGGGCGCGGACTGGGCCGCGATCAGCAGCAGCGCACCGGTGAACAGCGCGGTGGCGGCCCGCGCGCCGCGCGGACGGGGTAACAGGGGCAGGGGCATGACGGTCCCTCCTGGGGAGTGGGAGGCATGGGAGCGCTCCCAACTTGTGTAATGATGTGATCGCAGTGCGTCAAGGGACTGGACGGGTGCACGGTCCACCCCGCCCCCTCTGTCACATCGCGCCCGGCCCATCCGTCAGCACGGTGTGGCCTGCGACGGTGCGGTCCGGACAAGGGGATGTGACCGATGAACGAGAACCACCTTCTGGCGGAGGGCTTCGAGGCCCACCGCGGCCATCTGCGCGCGGTGGCCTACCGCATGCTCGGCTCGCTGAGCGAGGCGGATGACGCCGTCCAGGAGGCCTGGCTGAGGCTCAGCCGCTCCGACACCGGCGCGGTGGAGAACCTGGGCGGCTGGCTGACCACCGTCGTCGGCCGGGTCTGCCTGGACATGCTGCGCTCGCGCACCGCCCGGCGCGAGGAGCCCCTGGGGGTGCACCTGCCCGACCCGGTCATCAGCAGTGCCGGCGGACCCGGCCCCGAGGACCAGGCGCTGCTCGCCGACTCCGTCGGCCTCGCCCTGCTGGTCGTCCTGGAGACGCTGGCCCCCGCCGAACGGCTGGCCTTCGTACTGCACGATCTGTTCGCCGTGCCGTTCGACGAGATCGCCCCCATCGTCGACCGCACCCCGGCCGCCGCCCGTCAGCTCGCCAGTCGCGCCCGCCGCCGGGTGCGGGGAGCGGCCCCGGTCCCGGACGCGGACCTCGCCCGGCAGCGCGAGGTCGTGGGCGCCTTCCTCGCCGCCGCGCGTGACGGCGACTTCGAGGGGCTGATCGCCGTGCTCGACCCGGATGTCGTGCTGCGCGCCGACTACGGCCCGGCGCCCGCCCTCGCCCCGCGCGAGGTGCATGGCGCGGCGGCCGTGGCGGACCAGGCGCTCACCTTCTCCCGCCTCAGCGGCCCGGACCTCCACGCCCGGCCCGCGCTCGTCAACGGGGCCGTGGGCGTGGTCAGTTCGCGGGAGGGGCGGCCGTACTCGGTGCTGGCCTTCACGGTCGTGGACGGCAGGATCGTGGCGATCGACATCCTGGCCGACCCCGAGCGGCTGAGCGGGCTCGACCTGACGGACCTGGACTGAGGGACCTGGACTGAGGGACCTGGGCTGGCCCCTGAGCTGAGAGACCCGGGCTGGCCTGGGCTGACGGGCCCGGGCCGGCCTGGGCCGACGAAACAGCAAAGGCAGGGAGGTGCATCCCCCTGCCACTCTCAACCTATAGCGCACCGGGGGGCTTGCGGCAAGACCCCGGGTGCGCCTCAGAATGGGCGGCCGATGTCAGAACCTGGGGAAACGGGGGATATGCGATATGCGTGTGGTGTTGTCGTCGTGGGGGTCGCGCGGGGACGTCGAGCCGCTGGCGGGACTCGCGGTGCGGCTGCGGGAACTCGGCGCGGAGGCGCGGGTGTGCGCGCCGCCGGACGAGGAGTTCGCGGCGCTGCTGGCCGGTGTCGGCGTGGAGCTGGTACCGCTCGGCCCGACGGTGCGCTCGGTGGTGGCCGGCGCCCGGCCGCCGTCGGCGACGGCCGCGTTCCGGCTCGCGCCCGAACTGGTCGCGGCGCGGTTCGACACGCTCACCACGGCGGCCGAGGGATGCGACGTACTCCTCGCGACCGGCCTGATGCCGGCCGGCGCACGCTCGGTGGCCGAGAAGCTGGGCATCCGCTATGTGTTCGCGTGCTTCCATCCGTTCGGACTGCCCTCGCGGCACTTCCGTCCGGGAAGGCGGCCCGGCACGCCGTCCCCGGCGGAGGAGACCGACCTCAAGGTGTTGTGGGAGCAGGACGCCCAGCGCGTGAACGAGCTGTACGGCGAGGCGGAGAACCGGCACCGGGCGGCGATCGGCCTGCCGCCGGTGGACAACGTCCGCGACTACGTCTTCACCGACCGGGCGTTGCTGGCCGCGGACCCGGTCCTGGGCCCGTGGCAGGACATGACGGAACTCGATCTCGTCCAGACCGGGGCGTGGATCCTGCCGGACGAACGTCCGCTCCCGGCTGAGCTGGAGGCGTTCCTGGAGGCCGGTGAACCGCCGGTGTACGTGGGCTTCGGCAGCATGGCCATGCACACCTCGGCCGACCTCGCCCGGGTGGCCGTCGAGGCGGTCCGCGCGCAGGGCCACCGTGTCCTCCTCGCCCGTGGCTGGGCCGGGCTGGCCCCGATCGACGACCGGGACGACTGCCTCGCCGTCGGCGAGGTCAACCATCAGGCGCTGTTCGGCCGGGTGGCCGCCGTCGTCCACCACGGTGGCGCGGGCACCACGACGACCGCCGCCCGAGCCGGTGCGCCCCAGGTGGTGGTCCCCCAGATCGCGGACCAGCCGCACTGGGCCGCCCGGGTGGCCGAGCTGGGCATCGGCGTGGCACACGACGGTCCGGCCCCGACCCTCGACTCCCTGTCGGCCGCGCTGAAGACGGCCCTGACCCCCGAGACCCGGGCACGGGCGAGGGCCGTGGCGGGCACGATGCGCTCCGACGGGACGACGGTGGCCGCGAAATTCCTCCTCGACGCCGGGGCATCGGGCGGTCAGGCGCGCAGGTAGGTGAGCACCGCGAGGACGTGCCGGTGACCGTGGCCGTCCAGACGGAGGTCGAGCTTCCGCGGCCGCCCTGGCCTCGGCCGTGGTGATCGCCGCGCGGTCGCTCGCCTGCTCCTGAGCCGGAGGGCATGTGTTCTGGTAGCACCCGGCGCCCAGGGCGAGCGGGTGGACGCAGAGCGGGTATTCGTCGGTGAGGCCCGCCGGGGAAAGTGACTGAATCAGCGCGCCCGGTTGCAACTGAGCCCCACCCCAAGTGTGACCGGGGTGGGGCTCAGGCGCTGGTCAGACGGAGTCCGGTTATCCCAGGAGGAGTTCGTCACCGGCGGGGAAGCGGGCCGTACCGCCCTCCTCCCAGGTGACCACGACAGCTAACCCGCCCATTGGCCCCTGGGTGGTCGACGCCTCCTTGACCGTGCGCCATTCGCCGTCGTAGCCGATCACGTCACCCGGACTGATCAGGGCAGCGCGCTTGGTGGGCAGATGGCTGAGCACCGTCGGTGCTCACATAAGAGAACTGCCGCCGTGCAAAGCGGACTTGCCCACCTCTTGCACAGGGCGCAGGCGCATGAGTGCTGAGAGTGAGACGATGGATGAGAGGTGACGCCAGTCGAGTGGGGGAGACGCACACTATGAGCGCGACCAAGATTCCCGGACCTGGTGCGAATGTGGCTGTCTGCCGCAAGGCGCGCGGCTTCAGCCAGGTTGCCCTTGCCCGGCGTGCAGGTGTGTCGGTCTCGCTGCTCAGCAAGATCGAGGTAGGCGACCGCGCGCTGACCCCGGGCATTGCCGCCGCTCTCGCTCAGGCCATGGGTTTGACGCTGGATGAGCTGTTGGGCACGGCCCCCGTCGAGCGCGCCGATGAGAAGAGCCTTGCCGCCCTCAACTACGCCGTTCGGCGGTTCGACATCCCCGACACGCCACCGTCACACCCTGAAGGACCTTCCGTGCGAGCTGGCCGAGCTGAACGAGCACCGACACCGCACGGAGCTTTCGGCGGTTCTCCAGAAGCTCCCTGGCGTGCTGGCCGACGCCACCAACTGCGCCCACGCCACCCAGTCGCCCGACGCCTGGACCCGTGTCGCCGACGCGTACTCGGTGGTCTATTGGCTGGCAGCCCGGCACCGCTGGATGCACCTCGCCGAATTGGCCGTCATGAAACAGCGGCTGGCCGCCGAACGTGCGCACCCGATTGCCGCCACGGTGGCCGCCCGGGATGAGGCCGGAGCCTTCCTCAACTCCGGTGACTTCGCGGGCGGGTTGGCAATCGTGGACCGGGCAGTGGTCGAGGCCGAGACGACGCTCCGGGGACGTGACCGCGCGTACGGTCTGGGCATCCTGCACCTGCGTGGGCTAACGCTGGCCGGTCGTCTCAAGGAGAAAGCCACCGCCGAACGGCATATCGAGGCAGCATGGCAGGTGGCCGAGGAGTTCCCCGAGGACATCGTGGACCACGGCATCCACTTCGGGCCCGAGAACACGGCCGTACATGTCATCTCGACGGCTTCCGACATGGAGGACTACCGCGAGTCCCTCAACACGGCGGACGACTTGGTCCGGGGTGGGTTGACGCTTCCGGCCACGCGCGTTGGTCCGCTGCACATGAACATCAGCCGGTCAAAGCTCGCGCTGGGCGACAGGGGTGGCGCCCTTGAATCGCTCGAAGCGGCTTGGGACGTCGCACCGGAGATGGCCCGCGTCCACCCGACCAGCCAAGAGCTGATGCGTGTGCTCACGTCACTGCACCGACGCAGCAACCCGAGGCTTACGCGGCTGGCCAAGCGCGCCGGCGTGCCCTTCTGAGGTCAGCCGTTATCGGACTATGGCCAACCTGACGAAGGCGGCCGAGGACAACGAGAAGAAGATCGGCATCGATCACAAGGCGAGGGCCGTGGCGGGCTCGATGCGCACCGACGGGACGACGGTGGCCGCGAAACTGCTCCTCGACCCGGGGGCGCAGGAAGGTCAGGCGCGCAGGTAGGTGAGGACCGCGAGGACGCGCCGGTGTCCGTGGCCGTTCAGGCGGAGGTCGAGCTTCCGCCGCCGCCCTGGCCTCCATCGCGGTCATCGGCTCCGGCCAGCGCCAGCGTCCGGCGGGCCGTCGCCGCCATCGCCTCGTCCACCATCCGCCCCTCGAAGCGCACCGCCCCGGCCCCCTCCGCCTGCGCCCGCTCCACCGCCGCGATCAGCCGCCGGCAGCGGGCCAGTTCCTCCGTGTCCGGCGAGAACACCTCGTTGACCACCGGCACATGCGACGGGTGGATCACGGCCATCCCCTCGTACCCCAGCGCACGGTTCTGCTCGGCGAAGCGCCGTAGCCCCGCGAGGTCCGCCACATCCGCCCACAGTCCGGCCACCGGGTGGGGGCGGTCCGCGGCGCGGGCGTCGAGCAGGACCCGGGCCCGTAGCTCGCGGGTCTCCTCGCCCTCGGGACTCCAGCGGTAGCCGACCGCCCGTTCCACATCCCCGCCCGGCGCGGCCACCGCGCCCAGGTGAGCGATCCGGGCGGCGGCCCGGCCGATGGCGTACGCCTCGCGCAGCCCGCGCGCCGTCTCCAGCAGCGGCAGCAGGGCGAAATGGCCCTCGGGCAGGCCGTGTTGGCGCTCGCACCAGGCCAGCAGTCGATCGGCGGTGATCACGTCCTCGGGGCCGCTCACCTTGGGCAGCACAATGCCGTAGAGCCCGGGACGGGCCACCGCCCGCAGGTCGTCGGCGCCCTGCCAGCCCGCCGCGCGGTCCAGCGCGTTGATCCGCACGAGCAGCCGCATGGCACCGGGGGGCGTACCGGCCGCCCGGTCGACGGCCCCGGCCACGGCCTCCCGCGCCGCCGCCTTGCCGTCCTCCGGGACGGCGTCCTCCAGGTCGAGGATGGCCGCGTCGGCGCCCGCCGCCTCCGCCTTGGCAAGCCAGCCGGTCCGGCCGCCGGGCACGAAGAGCAGGGAGCGCAGCGGGACACGGGGAGTCGTCACGCCGTCAGATGACACCCTCGGCCTCCAGCTTCGCCAGCCGTCCGCCGTCGATGCCCAGCCACTCCCCGTAGACCAGCGCGTTGTCCGCGCCGAGCGCGGGGCCGGTCCGCCACACCGCGCCGGGGGAGCGGTGGAAGCGCGGGATCACGGCCTGCATCCGCACCGGGCCGAGGTCGGGATCGTCCACCGTGATGACGTCCTCGCGTTCGGCGTAGACCGGGTCGGCGACGATATCGGCGGCGGTGAACACCCGCGAGGCCACCACCTCGGCCCGCTCGAACGCGGCGAGGCATTCGGCCGCCGGGCGCGCCGCCACCCACTCCCGCAGTTCCGCGTCGAGCCGCTCGCGCCCCGCGTGCTGCTGCTCCACGGTGGCGAACTCCTCGTCGGGCAGGCCCAGCAGCCGCACCACATTGCGCACCGAGCGGGTGGTGGCGGAGGTGACGGTGAGCCAGTCGCCATCGGCGCTGCGGTAGGTGTTGATGACGGCGGCCGGGGCGACGGCCAGCTGGTTGCCCGCCCGCTCGGGGGCCGTACCGAGCTGGTCGTACGCGATGATCTGCCACTCCACCAGGCGGTACAGCGGCTCGAACAGCGCCAGGTCGATCCACTCGCCGTCGAACGAATCCGGATCGGTGTCCCGGCGGTGCAGCGCGGCCAGGACCGCGAACGCGCCCATCAGCCCGGTGACCGCGTCGCCGTGCGAGAAGCCGGTGTGCACGGGCGGGCCTTCGGGGAAGCCGGTCAGATGCACCACCCCGCTGCGGGCCTCGCCCATCTTCCCGAAGCCGGGGGCGTCGGCCCGCGAGGAGGTGGCGCCGAACCCGGAGATCTGCAGCAGGATCGCGGTGGGATTGAGGGCGTGGACGGCCTCCCAGTCCAGGCCCCAGGCGCGCAACCGGCCGGCCCGGAGCGTCACGATCACCACATCGGCCCAGGCGATCAGCTCCCGGGCGACCTCCCGGCCCTCCTCGTGGTGCAGATCCAGGGTCACCGAGCGCTTGTTGCGGCCCGCCACCTTGAACCACAGCGGTACGCCGTCGCGCCGCGGGCCCATCGCCCGCGCCGCGTCACCGGAGCCCGGCGGCTCCACGTGGACGACGTCCGCGCCCTGGTCGGCGAGCATCCCCCCGGCGAGCGGGCCCGCCACCACATGCGCGAACTCCACCACCTTCAGCCCTGTGAGCTGTCCCTGCCCTGTGCTGGTCTGGTCCTCCATGCGGCCAGGCTGCGGGGCGGGGCGTATGCGCGTCCAGCAATGAAAGGGGATCAATTCATGCGGATCTCGCAAGGATCGCCGCCCGGCCGTGCACGCCCCGCGACCTCACTCCTCATCCGCCTCCTCCCACACCACCCCCGCCGGCAAGGCATCCGCCGCGGAGCGGAACTCCTCCAGCTGCTCCAGGAAGCGCCGCGCCCCCGGCGGAAGCGTGCGACGCGTCGGCAGGACGACGTACAACCGGCGCTCCACCACCGGCCCCACCAGTGGGCGCCGCACCAGCCGGCCCGGCCCCACCAGCGGATGGACCAGGGCGGGCAGCGCGGAGACGCCGAGCCCGGCCGCCACCAGACCGCCCACCGTGGCCACGTTCGACGCCTCGGCCGTCGGGTTCGCCTCCATCCCGGCCTGGGCGAAGGCCGCGTCGGTCATCCGGCGCACGCTGGAGTCGGTGCCCACCGCGAGGAACGGCTCCCGGCCCAGCTCCTCCCAGGTCACCTCCGCCCGCTCGGCCAGCGGATGGTGCTCCGGGAGCACCGCGTCGAAGCGGTCCCGCACCAGCGGCCGCAGCCGTACGCCCGGGGCGCGCCGCGCCACCGTGCTGACCGCGAAGTCGGCGTCCCCGTCGACCACCCGGTCCAGCACCGAGCGCTCCAGCCCGTCCAGCAGCCGTACGGTCATCTCCGGGCGCCGCGCGCGGAAGGCGGAGATCACCGGCGGGAGCAGCACGGCCGCGACCGAGGGCAGGGTCGCCAGGGCCACCGCACCGCGCTCACCGGCGCCGTACCGCCCCAACTGGGCCAGGCCCGCGCGGTGCGCGGAGAGGATCTGGTCGGCGATCCGCAGCGCCTCGGCGCCCGCCGGGGTGAGCCGCACATTGCGGGTGTCCCGCTCCAGCAGCCGCATCCCCAGCGTCCGTTCCAGATCGGCGACCGCACGGCTCAGCGACGACTGGGACACATGCAGTTCGGCGGCGGCCGCGGTGAAGCTCACGGCCCGTGCGACCGCCGCGTACGCGGTCAGCTGGCGCAGGGTGACGTCCATGGTCCGTGAGCGTAGGCGCGGCGGCCGGGCAGGGGAACTGTTGCGCGAAACGCATGGATAGATCTGTGT
Organism: Streptomyces rugosispiralis; assembly: GCF_024505145.1. Classification (GTDB taxonomy): domain Bacteria; phylum Actinomycetota; class Actinomycetes; order Streptomycetales; family Streptomycetaceae; genus Streptomyces; species Streptomyces rugosispiralis. The sequence continues at coordinate 171,724 of NZ_JANIAA010000004.1, forward strand.
TCGATGCTGGACGCGGATCTTTCCCCGCTCGGAAACTCTTCGGCAGCACCCGACCGGACGAGGAAGCGAGCGGCCATGCTGGCAGCACTGGGGTTCTGCACGATCGGCGGCTTCCTGCTGCTCACCATGACCAAACGGGTCTCGGTGCTGGTGGCCCTCGTCCTCACGCCCGTGGTCACCGCGGTCATCGGCGGATACGGCGACGAGCTGGGCCCGATGGCGCTCGACGGTCTTTCCAAGGTCGCCCCGACCGGCATCATGATCGCCTTCGCGGTGCTCTACTTCAGCCTGATGATCGACGCGGGCCTCTTCGAACCGCTGATCCGCGGCATTCTCCGCGCTGCCAAGAACGACCCGGTACGGATCACCGTCGGCACCGCCGTGCTGACCGTATGCGTCGCGCTCGACGGGGACGGTGCCTCCACCTTCCTCATCACCATCTCCGCGCTGCTCCCCGTCTATCAGCGGCTCGGGATGAGCCGGCTGGTGCTCGCCGGGGTGGTCGGCCTGGGCGCGGGCGTGATGAACATGATCCCGTGGGGCGGGCCGACGGCCCGCGCCGCCGCGGCCCTGAAGATCGACACCTCCGACATCATCACGCCGCTGCTGCCCGCCCTCGCCGCCGGTATCGCCTGGGTGCTGCTCGCCGCGTATCTCATCGGACGCCGTGAGCGGCGGCGGCTCGGCGCCCTCGATCCCGCGCCACGGGCCGAGGTGGCGGTCGGGGACGGCCCCGGCACGCCGCGGGTCGCCGCCCGCCCCGGTCTCGCGCTCACCGTCTTCAATCTGCTGCTCACCGTGGCCCTGCTGGTCTGCCTGGTGCTGGAGGCCATGCCGCTGCCGGTGCTCTTCGTCTTCGCCTTCGTCCTGGCGCTGCTGGTCAACCACCCCCGCTGGGAGGACCAGCAGGAGCTGCTGGAGAAGCACGGCAAGAGCGTGGTGCTCGTCATCACCATGATCTTCGCGGCCGGGGTGTTCACCGGCATTCTCGGCGGCACCGGGATGATCGGGAAGATGGCCGAGGCGCTGGTCGACGTCATCCCCGACGGGCTCGGCGGCCATCTGCCGGTGCTCGTGGCCGTCACCAGCATGCCGCTGAGCCTCGTCCTCACCCCGGACGCCTACTACTTCGGGGTGCTGCCGGTGCTCGCCGGGACCGCCGACGCCTTCGGCACCGACCACGCCGAGATCGCCCGCGCGGCCGTCCTCGGCCAGATGACCACCGGCTTCCCGTTGAGCCCGCTCACCGCCGCGACCTTCATCCTCCTGAGCATGAGCGGCGTACAGCTCGGGGAGCACCAGCGCTTCATCTTCCGCTGGGCCTTCGGAACCACGCTCGTGATGACCGCCGCCGCCCTCGCGACGGGCGCCCTGCCGCTCTGACCCGCTCCGATCAGTGAGGACCCGTCCATGCCGTCCGCACCCCGGCTGTCCGCCCTGCCCCTGGCCATCGCCCTCACCACGGCCCTCGCCACCCCGCTCGCACACGCCGCCGGCCCCGCGCCGTCCGCCCTCCCCTCCTTCGCCGGCGAGTTGACGGCGCGGCGCTACGACGGGAGGAGCGACGATCTGCTCACCGCCGGACTCGGCTTCACCGGGCTGCGCGGGCCGATGCCGCGGGCCGCCGACCCCGACCGGCCCACCGCCGCCGAGCTGCGCCGCCAGGCCATCTGGGGTTCGGCCGGGCTGTCCGCGGGCTCCGGCGGCGGTCTCGGGCGGCTGTACGGGCCCGATGTCGACCGGGGCCGACCGGTGCCCGGTGACGGCAAGGTCGCGGGTGTCGAGTACCGGGCCGTGGCGGGCACCGGCGCCCACAGCGTGAGTTTCGTCGTCCAGGTCCCGGACGACATCGACCGCGACCGGCCGTGCGTCGTCGCCGCGCCCGCGACCGGGCTCGGCGGCGTCTACAGCATGGTCGGCACGGCCGGGGCCTGGGGTCTGCACCACCGCTGCGCGGTCGCCTACACCGACAAGGGGATGGGCCCGGCCTTCGACGACCTTCACTCGGGCACCGTCATGGCCTACGACGGAACCACCGGTCCACGCGCGGAACTTCGCGGCCGTACCGCCTTCGACGCCGGGCTGAGCGACGCCGAGCGCGCCCGCTTCGACGCGGCGCACCCGTACCGCGTCGCCTACAAGATGGCCCACTCAGGGGCGAATCCGCAGGCCACCTGGGGACGCGATGTGCTGCGCTCGATCCGGCTCGCCCTCGCCGTGCTGAACCGCGACTGGCGCGACGGGGCGCCCCCGGCGGGCTACACCCCCGCCTCCACCACGGTCCTGGCCACCGGGGTCTCCAACGGCGGCGGCGCGGCCGTCGCCGCGGGCGAGGCCGACCGCACCGGGCTCATCGACGCGGTCGTGGCCTCCGAACCGCAGCTGAACCTCGCCCCCCTGGACGGGATCCGGGTCCGTCAGGGCGGGCGGGCGGTACCCGCCGCCGGATTGCCCCTGATCCGGTACAACGCGCTGGCCTCACTCCTCCAGCCGTGTGCCGCGCTCGCCGAGCCCACCGCGCCCGGCTACGCGGGCGTGGACGTGTCCGCCGCGCGGCGCCGCTGCGCCGCCCTCGTCGGCGACGACCCGCGGCTGATCCCGCGCCGGGACGCCGAGCGGGCGGGCCCGGACGGGCTGCCGCGCCTCGCCCAGGACGCCCTGGTACGCGCCGGATTCCAGCCCCAGTCGGGGTATCTTCAGGTCTCGCACTACGATCCGCAGACCCCCGCCTCCTATGCGATGAGCTTCGCCCGCGCCTCGGTCGACGACGCGCTGTGCGGCTACGGCTGGGCCCGCACCGACTCCTCCGGCACCCCGGTGCCGTACCGCCGGGCGGAACTGGCCGGCGCCTTCGGCACCAGCTCCGGCCGGGCGCCCGCCCCGGGCGCGCTGATCGACGAGAACTCGCCCGGCGGACCCGTGGCCGACACCCACTCCGTCGGACCCGGCGGCGAGCACGACTACAACCTGCGGGGAGAGGCTTGCGTCTACCGGCTCGCCTTCCCCCGGACCGGGGCGCCGCGCGCCGAGCGGGACTGGGCGGCACGGCTCGCCGAGGGGCTGGACGAGACCCGGCGCGACGGCGATCTGCACGGCAAGCCCGCGCTGATCGTGCAGGGCCGCGATGACACCAGGGTGCCGGTCAACCACAGCTCACGCCCGTACCTCGGGCTCAACTCCCGAGCTCGGGGCGGGCCGGGCACCGTCAGCTATGTCGAGGTCACCCACGCCCACCACAGCGATTCCCAGGCGGCCGGGTTCGACAACCGGTATGTACCGCTCGGCTACTACTACCAGCAGGCGCTGGACCTGATGGGGGAGCGGCTGTGGGGGCGGGCCGAGCTACCGCCCAGCCAGGTCGTGCGCACGGTGCCACGCGGCGGTGAGCCGGGGCACGCCCCCGAGCTGACCCGGGCCAACGTCCCGCACATCGCCTCCGATCCGGCGGCCGGGGACCGCATCCGGGTGACCGGCGGGACGGTGTGGGTGCCCTGACCGGATCTTCCACGGGTCGTCGCGCGGGCCCGCGGCGGGGGCGCGGGGGCGTGTGGTCAGTCCCCGGCCAGGGGCGGGCGGTGCGGTTCGATGACCGTGACCCCGCCCCGGCCCCCGGAGGCCATCGTGGACAGCGCCTCCGGGACCGCGTCCAGCCCGATCACATCGGTGACCAGCAGATCCGGCCGCAGCGAACCGGCCTCGACCATCTCCATCATCGGGCCGTAGTCATGGGCGGCCATGCCATGGCTGCCCAGCAATTGCAGCTCCAGCGCGATGACCCGGTCCATCGGGATCATCGGGGTTCCGGCGGCCGGGGGCAGCAGCCCGACCTGGACATGGCGGCCGTGGCGGCGCAGGCTCTTGATGGACGCCGCGCAGGTCCGCGGGGAGCCCAGCGCGTCGAGCGAGACATGGGCGCCGCCGCCCGTCGCGTCCGCGACCGCCTCCGCCACCGAGCCCAGGGTGGACGCCACGTCCACGCACACCGCCGCGCCGAACCGGGCCGCGAGGGCGAGCGCCTGCGGCGAGATGTCCACCGCCACCACCCGGGCCCCGGCCGCGGCGGCGATCATCACCGCGGAGAGGCCCACCCCGCCGCAGCCGTGCACCGCGACCCACTCGCCAGGCGCCACCCGGCCCTGGGCGACGACGGCGCGGAAGGCGGTCGCGAAGCGGCAGCCCAGACCGGCGGCGGTGGTGAACGACAGCTCGTTGCGTATCCCGACCAGGTTCACGTCCGCGTTCTCGATCGCCACGTACTCGGCGAACGAGCCCCAGTGGGTGAAACCGGGCTGCGTCTGCCGCTCGCACACCTGCTGGGCGCCCTCCGCACAGGCGGCACAGCGCCCGCAGGCGCAGACGAACGGCACGGTGACCCGCTGCCCCGGGCGCCAGTTGAGGACGTCGGGGCCGACCTCCTCCACCACCCCCGCCAGCTCATGGCCGGGGACGTGCGGCAGCCGGATGTCCGGGTCGTGCCCCATCCAGCCGTGCCAGTCGCTGCGGCACAGCCCGGTGGCCTCGACGCGGATCACCGCGCCGCGCGGGGAGGGAGCGGGGTCCTCGACGCTCCGGACCTCGGGCCGGCGCCCGAACTCGTCGAACACCACAGCACGCATGGACACCGCTCCCTCGCTCGACCACATCCCCCATGGCCCGTGGGTCCAGGCGGGCCATAGAACCTACACCACAACCGGCCGGTATCAGCCCTTGCGGGTGGCGCCCACCGACGGCGGCTCCGCGCCCCGGCCGGTGCCCCAGGACGACGGCTCGGTGGACAGCCGGTGGGCCAGCTTTCCGCCGTGGGCCACCTGGTCCCAGTCCAGCCAAGTCCGCGCCACGTTCCGGCCGTTCAGCGAGACACTCCGGACATACCGCTTGGCGTCGCTCGCGCCCGGCGCGGTGACCGTGAGCGTGCCGCCCTGCCGGGTGCCGTAGTGCCCGATACGGACCACGGCCGAGGAGAACTGCGGGCTGGAGAGGGCGAGGAAGTCCCCGCCGCTCATCGTCGGGTACAGGCCCAGTGAGGAGAAGACGTACCAGGCCGACATGGTGCCGAGGTCGTCATTGCCGGTCATCCCGTCCGGCCCGGTGGTGAACAGGGTCATCGCCGCCCGCACCACGGTCGCCGCCTTCGCGGGCGCGCCCGCCCACAGATACATGTACGGGGCGTGCAGATCGGGCTCGTTGTTGGGGTTGTAGGTGGGCTTGCCGTAGTAGTCGTACGGAGCGGAGATCCAGTCCTCACGGGCGGTGCCCGCGGGGTCGGTGAGCAGCTTGCCGTAGGCGAAGAAGTCGTCGAGCCGCTTCTCGGTCGCGCTCCTGCCGCCCATCAGCCCCACGAGCCCGGCCGGGTCCTGCGGCACCAGCCACTGGTACTGGTAGGCGCCGCCCTCGTGGAACTGCCGGCCCGCCTCCACCGGGTCGTACGGGGTCACCCACGCGCCGTCGGCCGTGCGCGGCCGGAACTGCCCGATCGAGGCGTCCCACAGCGTGCGGTACGTCTGGCCGCGCTCGGCGAACATCCGGGCGTCGGCGCGGTGTCCGAGCCCGCGCGCCATCAGGGCGAGCGCGGCGTCCGCGGCCGAGTACTCCAGGGTGGCCGAGGCCGGGTGGACGCAGTCGTTGTCGCCGCCCTTGTCGGCGCAGTCGGTGCCCAGCTTCAGCCCCGAGGGGACGTAGCCCAGCTCGCGGTAATAGTCCACGCCGGAACGGCCGTTGTAGGGCGAGTCGGCGGGCGGGGTGCTGGTGGCGTTCTTCTTCAGCAGCGCGTACGCCTCGTCCTCGTGCCCGGCCAGCAGGCCCTTGGACCACGCCTCAACGAGGAACGGGGTCACCGGATCACCCGTCATGATGTTGGTCTCGCTGTTGGCCAGCGCCCAGCGCGGCAGCCAGCCGCCGTCCCGGCCGATGGCGACCACCGACAGCGCGACATCGCGGGCCACCCCCGGCTCCACCATCTCCAGGAACTGGTTCTGCGGCCGGTAGGTGTCCCACAGCGAGAAGTTCTGGTACGGGGTGTAGCCGGCGGCGGTGTGGGTCGCGCCGTCGAAACCGGTGTAGCGGCCGTCCACGTCGCCCGCCACATTGGGATGCAGCTGGGCGTGGTACAGCGCGGTGTAGAAGGCGCGCTGCCGCTCCTCGGTGCCGCCGCCGACCCGGATCGCGTCGAGCTTCTTCCGCCAGGTGTCGTGCAGCGCGGCGCGGGTGGCGTCGAAGTCGTAGGAGTCCCCGGTCTCCGCCGTGAGGTTCTTACCCGCGCCCTCGGGACCGGTGTACGACAGCCCGACCTTGACCACGACATCCCGGTCCTTGGTCGCGTCGAAGGTGGCCCAGGCGCCGTTACCGCCCTCGCCCGCCGCCTCGCGGGAGCCGGGGGCGGGGGTGGTGCCGCGCCAGGTGCCGTAGGAGGCGAAGGGGCGGTCGAAGGTGGCGGTGAAGTAGACGGTGTGCCGGTCCTTCCCGGCGCAGAAGTTCCCGGCCTCCACCCGGCCCTCGACGGTCCGGTCGCCGACCACGCGGATCTCGGAGCCGAAGACCTTCTGGTTGGCCTTGCCGGTGTTGAACAGCACATTGGCGGCGCCGGTGGCCGGGAAGGTGTAGCGCTGCCAGCCGGTGCGCTGGGTGGCGGTCAGCTCGGCGTCGATGCCGTAGGACTTCAGGCCCACCCGGTAGTAGCCCGGGGTGGCCTCCTCGTCGTCATGGCTGTAGGTGGAGCGGTAGTGGTCCGGGTCGACGTCGTCGACCGCGCCGGTCGTCGGCATGATGGGCAACTCGCCCGCCACCCCGCAGCCGACCCCGGACAGATGGGTCTGGCTGAAGCCGTGGATGGCGTTCTGGTCGTAGTCGTAGCCGCCCTGGCCGCCGGTGTCCGGGCTGACCTGGACCATGCCGAACGGGGCGCTCGCCCCGGGGAAGGTGTTGCCGAAGTTCTCGGTGCCCACGAACGGATGGACCAGCGAGGTGGGGTCGGCAGGAGGGGGCGCGGCCGAGGGGGCGGCCGCCGCGCCCGGCGGTCCCAGCAGACCGCCGCCCAGCAGCGCCGCCGCCATCACGCCCGCGACCGTGCCCGCAGTGCGCGCACGGATTCCACCGATCAGCGACCGCATGGGACGCACCTCCGTCTGACAACGTTGTCTACAGGGTCGCGAAACTCTGGCACGGGGGCTGGGCGGTGTCAATGACCCGGTCCGTCAATGACTGGGTCCGTCAATGACCCGTGCGCGGGCGGGTCATTGACGCGCCGGACCGGGCCGGGCCGGGCCGAGCCGGGCCGGTGCCGGCGCCCGCGCACAGGGCCGTGGCGTCCGTCCGTGGGCGCGGGAGGCGCTATCGCTTCTCGCGCTGCCCGTCGGCGAGCTGACGGGACGTCTCGCCGGCGCCCGCGCCCCGCTGGGCCCGCTCGGCGATGCTCGGGAACAGCCCACCGATGGCGCTGCCCAGGCGCAGCTCCAGCGGGGCCACGTTCACCTCGGCCCGGTTCCGCTCGATCGCCCGGATGGTCGCGGCCGCCACCCGCCGGGAGGAGATCGTGCGGACCCCGGTGGGCAGGGACGTGCCCGCGTCGGCGAACATCCCGGCGTCGCCCACGAATCCGGGCTGCACCAGCGAGACCCCGACCCCCGTGCCGTGCAGGTCCTGCCGCAGCCCGAGGGCGAAGCCGCGCAGCCCGAACTTGGCCGCGTTGTAGAGCGCCGCGCCGGGGGAGGCCGTACGGCCCGACAGCGAGCCGATCATCACCAGATGGCCGGAGCCCGCCTCCACCATGCGCGGCGCCATCAGCCGGGACAGCAGGATCGGCGCACGCAGATTGACATCGAGGGCACGGTCCAGCTCCTCGGGCCGGTAGTCCAGGACCGGGCCGCTGGAGGGCAGCGCTGCATTGGCGATGACGATCCGGGCGTCCGCGGCCTCCTCGACGAGCCGCTCCACATCGGACCGTTCGGCCAGATCGGCGACGATCCCCCGGCCGCCCAGCCGCTCGGCCAGCGGCCGCAGCACCTCCTCACGGCGCCCGGTGAGCAGCAGATTGGCGCCCTTGGCCGCGAACGCGCGGGCCAGCGTCTGGCCGATGCCGCCGGTGGCCCCGGTGAGCAGGACGGTCGTGCCGGCGATCCGCATGCGATCTCCTCCGGTTACGGTCGAGTACGTTCCGGGCACGGTACTGCGTATGCGCTCCGCGCTCGGCATGGGCCCCGCCCGTACGTGTCGGCGGCCGTGGCAGGGGCTTCGCCCCTGGACCCCGGACGCCCTTCGGACGTGTCCTCAATGGCCGGACGGGCTGACATCAGCCCCTCCAGGGGGCACCTCCCAGCGGTAGCTGGGGGAGTTTGAGGAGCGGGGTCTGGGTCGGAGCCCCAGTTGTGGAAGGGGCGGGGAGCGGCCCGTCGCAGGCGTCAGGCTCCTTGAGCCTCGCGGGGAGCCGGGGTGCCCAGGCCGTAGACGCGGCGGGCGTTGTCCGCGCCCAGCAGCGCGGCCACCCGGCGGGCGTCGCGGCGGGCCCAGGCGCCCTCCGCCACCCAGTGGGTCAGCAGCCCGGTCAGCGCCTCCCGGAAGAGCCGCGCCCCCACCACATACAGTTCGGGCAGCCCGTAGGCGTCGGTCGAGAAGAGCACCTTGCCGAACGGGGCGAGCTCCAGCATCTCGGCGAGCACCGCCCCGGCCCGCGCCCCGGTGTGCGACAGGGCCAGCCCCACATCCGCGTACACATGTGGGAAGACGGCGGCCAGATAGGCCGCGCCGCGGTGATACGGATAGCCGTGCAGCAGGATCAGCGTGCAGCCCGTGGGGCGCACGGCGCGGATGAAGTCGGTGAGGGCGAGCGGATCGCAGCGGTCCAGCCGCAGATCGGGATCGCCGAACCCGGTGTGCAGTTGCAGCGGCAGCCCGGTGTACGCCGCCGACCACAGCAGATGGCGCAGCAGCACGGGGTCGGTGACCCGGGCGGCGGCGGTGCCGCCCTGGGCGCGCCGGGCCAGCCACTGCTCGGCGGCGGTGTGGACGGCGCCGGGGCCCGGCGGATCGGGCTCGAAGTCCAGGCCGTAGCGGTAGGCGGCCACCGACTTGAAACCGGTCGCCGTACGGGCCGCCTCCCGGATCCCGTCCGCCACCCCGGCCAGGAAGTCGTCGGCGGTCAGCGAGGTGTCGGCGATCCGCTCCGCCAGCTGCTCAAGACGGACGATCTCATGGGCGGTACCGCCCGCCGCGAGGGCCAGCTCCTGCGGGGTGGTCAGATTGCCCGGCAGCCCGGTGTCCACCAGGAACTCGCTGATCCCGGCGGCGCCCAGCAGCCGCCGGTTCACCTCCCGCGCGCCCAGCTCGCGCCGCCGGGCGAGGTAGGGGGCGGGCGGGCAGTGCGGTTCGAGGTCCAGCAGCGGTGGACACCAGCGGCGCACCGCGAACCCCAGCTGGCTGTCGAAGAAGGTGGTGCCGAGCGCGGCGGGCGCGTCGGATTCGGTCAGGAACGCCTCGAATTCGGCCGAGCCCAGCTCGGAGCGGGCCACCCCATGGCAGTGGTGGTCCACCAGGGGCGGCAGCGGCGGCTCGGTCGGATCCGTCTGTTCGGCGGCCGCCATCGGTCAGTACCGCCTCCGGGTCGCGATGGCGATCTCGCGCGGGGACGACTTCTCGAACAGGGCGGACTCGGCCCGGCGCACCGCGGCGATGGACTCGAAGAGCGGTTCGCCCAGCGCCTCGCGCAGCACGGTCGAGTCCTCGAAGTGCTCCAGCGCCGTCAGCAGCGAGGTGGGCAGCCGCCGCTCGCGCCCCTCGACGGCCGGGTCCCCGGAGACGGGTGGGGGCAGGGAGAGCCCGGAGTCCATCCCGCCGAGGCCCGCGGCGATGACCGCGCCCGCCACCAGGTAGGGGTTGGCCGCCGGGTCGAAGGACTTGACCTCGGCGTTGGCGGCGCCCGGGTCGTCCGGCGCGCCGGTGATGAAGCGCACCGCGGCCTCCCGGTTCTCCAGGCCCCAGCACTGGTACGCGCCGGCCCAGCGGGAGGGTTCGAGCCGGAGGTAGCTCGCGGGGGAGGGGGCGCCGATGGCGAGCAGCGCGGGCAGTTCGCGCAGCACCCCGGCGAGGAACGCCTCGGCGGTCGCGGTCATGCCGTCGGGCCCGTCGCCGTCCCGGCACAGGTTGCGGTCCCCCTGCCACAGGCTCAGATGGAGGTGGGCGCCGTTGCCGACCCCGCCCGGGTCCACCACCGGGCCGAACATCGGGTTGAGCCCGGCCCGCCCGGAGCACGCCCGGATCGTCTCCCGTACCAGTACGGCCAGATCGGCGGCGCCGACCGGATCGGCGGGCGCCAGGGACACCTCGAACTGCCCGGGGGAGTACTCGGGATGGAGCTGGTGCACCTCGGCCCGCTGCGCGTCCAGCGCGCCCAGCAGATCGGCGAGGTAATCGGCGAGGTCGACCACTCGCGCCATGCCGTAGGCGGGGCCCGCGGTGGGGTACCGCGGCGGGTCCTGGTCCGGGTCGCCGGTGGTGACGACCCATTCGGTCTCGAACCCCATGCGCACGGTCAGCCCCCGCTCCCGCGCCCGCTCGGCCATCCGCCGGGCGAACAGCCGCTGGCAGACGGGGTGCGCGCGGCCCCGCTGGTCGTACCGGTCGACCGGGGCCCAGGCCCAGCCGGGCTGCGCGGCCAGCGGGGTGAGCCGGTCCAGGTCGGGGAAGAGCCGCAGATCCCCGTCCGGGCCGCCGACATGGCGGCTGGTGGTCATGGAGTCGTCCACGAGATAGACGTCGAAGACGGGGGACATCCCGACCCCGCGCCGCGCGGCATGCGGCAGCCGCGCGGTGGGCACGGACTTCACCCGGGTAAGACCCGCGTTGTCCACCCAGGTCAGCGCGATGGCCCGGATGCCGTTCGCGATGAGCCGCTCGGCCTCCTGCCGAGCCCGTGCGTATGCCTGCTCGCGATCCCCGGTCGCCATGGGCACCTCCTCAGCCACGTCCTGTACGCCGAGACTATTGCCTGCGGACGGTCTTGTGGTGACGCATTGTCCCGATCGCATACGGGGTGTGACGGTGGCTTATGCCGGTCGGAGGTTGACACGAGTGGCCGGGGCGTCGAGGGGGTGGGCTAGGGGGCTTCTGATGGATCTCCGCGGCGTCGCGACGCCCGGCACGCCCTCTCGCCGCACCGGCCGGAAGCCCAAGTACGCCCAGTACGAGGGGATCCGGCCGGCACGCCGAGAGCACGCTCCCCCAGCTACCGCTGGGAGGCGCCCCCTGACGCCGCTCCTTCCCCCACGAAGATCCATCAGAAGCCCCCTAGTCCGCCGAGGCGCCCGGTTTCGGCCACGCGGCGCAGACCGCCTACGTCACCTGGCCCCCTCCTGGAGGATGTCGGCGAGGGAGGCGAGATACATCTCGATCGCCTGGCCGGGCTCGCGCACCCGGCGGCCCGACAGCTTCCCGATCTTCTCCAGCCGGTACAGCAGGGTGTTCCGGTGGATGTGCAGCCGCTCCGCGACCCGGACCAGCGACAGGCCGCCCTCCGCCCAGCCGATCAGCGTCTCCCGCAACGTCGGCCAGTCCGGCTGCTCGCGCAGCCGCCCCAGCACCGCCTCGGTGAACCGGGTCCGGTCGTGCGGCGGTATCGAGCCCAGGAGCTGCGGCACCCGCAGCTCCGAGGCGATGAAGACCCGCTCACCGGGGAAGACCGCAGGTCCGGTGCGCAGCGCCGTCGCCGCGTCGCGATAGGAGTCGTGCATCCCGGCCGCCCCGGCCCCCGGCTCGCCGACGGCCATCCGGCCGTCCAGGCCATGGCGCTCCGCGAGCAGCGCCAGCAGGTGCTCGCATCGTTCGGGAAGCCGCTCCGGGGCCGTGCGCCCCTCATGCGCGGCGGCCAGCACCGCGTACCGCCCCGCGGTCTGCTCGCCCGCCACGTCCTGGCGGTCGCGGAACACCTCCCGCACCGTCCGCAGCACCGTCAGCCGGGACACCGCCGCGGGGCCCTCGTCCGCCCGGTGCGGGGCGCCCGCCGAGCGCACCTCCAGCAGCACCGCGCTCCGGGCCACCGCGGGCGAGAGCCCCAGCTCGACCGCGCGGGCGGCCACCGCCTCCGGGCCGACCACCTCGGGGTCGTAGAGCGCGATGTCCCGGACGAAGTCGTCGACCGCCCGCTCGTGGAGCATCCGCGAGCGCAGCAGCGCCGCCTCCTCCAGCAGGATCTCGGTCTGCCGCCGCACCACCAGGCCGAAGCGGTGCACCTCCTCGGGCACCCCGGTCAGACAGACGGTGCCGATCACCTCCTCCCCGACGGTGATCGGCAGGCTCATCCCGGGCCGTACCCCCCGCATCAGGCCCGCCTGCTCGGCGCTGTGGGTGGCGGGGCGCCCGGTGCGCACCACCTCCAGGGACGCCTCGTGGACGGTGCCGACGCGCGTGAGGTCGCCACAGCCGATGACGACCGCCCCGGGATCGGTGATCAGCACATTGAAACCGGTGATCCGCCCGATGTCGCGGGCGATCTCCTGCGCCAGCTCCGGCGTCAGTACGGGAGGGCCGCCGAGCGGGCCGCCAAGGTGGTCCATGGGCGGATCGTACAGATCCACTCGCTCTCAGGTCGATGTCTTCATACGCTTCGAACGATGACCAGGGGCTCGTCGCTGCCTACCGTCTTCCGTCAACACCACCGGGCGCCCCGCACCGCCCGGCCACCCGTCCCCTCCTCCCCAGGAGCCCTCCTCCCAGGAGACGGCCATGAGCACAGCATCCCTGGAGAAGTCCCGTCCCACCCGCACTCATTGGTTGATCACCCTGTACGCCGGCGGCGGCGAGTTCTGCGACGGCTACATCCTCAGCATCATCGGCGTCGCGCTTCCGCTCCTCACCGCCGATTACCACCTCGACTCCTTCGACGCCGGAGTGGTCGGCTCCGCCTCCCTGGTCGGCATGTTCGCCGGTGGCCTGGTCTTCGGCCATGTCACCGACCGGGTCGGGCGGCAGAAGGTCTATCTCTTCGACATCGCCGCCTTCATCCTGCTCTCCGCGGCCCAGTTCTTCGTCACCGATCCCTGGCAGCTCACCGTGTTGCGCTTCCTCATGGGCATCGCCATCGGCGCCGACTTCGCGATCGCGGGCACCATCGCCTCCGAGTTCGCGCCGCGGAACTCCCGGGGACCGCTGCTGGTCATCATGGTCACCATGTGGTCGGTCGGCGCCGCCGTCGCGTACGTCGTCGGCTGGGCGATGCTGTCCTCCGGCCACGACGACTGGCGCTGGATGCTCGCGAGCAGCGCGATACCCGCCGTCCTCATCCTCCTGCTGCGCTTCGGCACCCCCGAGTCCCCGCGCTGGCTGCTCAGCAAGGGCCGCGGCAAGGAAGCGGAGGCCGTGCTGAAGCAGATGCTCGGCCCGGCCGCGAGCCTGGACGACCTGGAGGCCGACACCGCCTCGCGGACCCGCTACGGCGACATCTTCCGCGGCGCCTATCTGAAGCGGACCGTTTTCGTCAGCGTCTTCTGGGCCTGTCAGCTGCTGCCGATCTACGCCATCACCACCTACGAACCCACCATCCTGTCCTCCTTCGGACTGGCCGACGGCGACGACTCCTACCTCGGCTCGGTCGTGGTGCAGATCTTCTTCGTGCTCGGCTCGCTCTCCGGGATCCTGGTCATCAACAAGGGGCGGCGCACCCTGCTCCTGTGGAGCTTCGGCCTCTCCGCGATCCCCCTGCTCGGCCTGGCCGCCTTCGCCCACCCCTCACCGGCCGTCGTGGTCGTCCTCTTCGCGGCCTTCGGGGTGGCGTGCTTCTCCAGCCAGTGCCTCCAGGCCATCTACCCCTCCGAGCTGTTCCCGACCGGGGTCCGGGCCACCGCCAACGGGTTCGCCACCGGCATCAGCCGGGTCGGCGCCGCCATCGGCACCTGGGGAGCGCCCGTTGTCCTCGACCACAGCACCCGGCTGGCCATGCTCCTCGGCGCGGTGATCTGCGCCGTCGGCTGGGGAACGTCGTACATCCTCGCCCCGGAGACCAGCGGGCTCACCCTCGCCGACGCCAGCGCGGCGGATACCGACCACGGCCCGCGCGGGTGGTCGCGTGCTCGCCGTGACACCTCCTCGACCACACCGTCCCCCGCGGTGAAGGAGCACTCATGACCTTTCCGGACACCCCGTCCGCCACGGTCACGATCGTCGGTGGCGGAGTCGTCGGCCTGGCCTGCGCCCACTACCTCAGTGGCGCCGGGCTGCGGGTCACCGTCCTCGAACGCGACCGGCTGGGCAGCGGCGCGTCCCGCGGCAACGCCGGGGAGGTCTGCCCCGACCTGGTCGAACCGCTGGCCGCGCCCGGTGTCATCGGTACGGCGCTGCGCGGACTGCGCCGCCAGGACAGCGCGCTGGCGATCCACCCCCCGGCCGGTGCCGAACTGCTGCGGTTCCTGGTCCGGTTCGGGATGCGGGCCACCTCGCGCCACTACGCGCGGGGGGCCGCCGCCCTCGGCGCGCTCGCGAGGGGCACCTTCGGGCTCTTCGAGGAGCTGGAGGCGGCCGGGGTGGACGGGGCGGCGCACAAGGACGGCTTCCTGTTCGCCTTCCCCTCCCGCGAGTACGCCGCCGAGGCGCTCGCCGCCTTCCGCCGGCTGGACGCGCCCGTCGCGCCCGGCGGTGTGCTGGAGGGGGCCCGCCTCGCGGAGGCGGAGCCCTCGCTCACCGAGGGCGCGCGGGCGGGGTTCGTGGTGGAGCGTCAGTGGTCCCTGGACCCCTCGCTCTTCGTGGACCGGCTCGCCGAGCGGCTGCGGAGCGACGGGGTGGAGCTGGTCGAGGGGGCGCGGGTGTCATCCATCGTGGACCGCTCCGGCGGGACCGAGGTCCGGACCTCGGCGGGCACCTTCCGCGCCGATGCGGTGGTCATCGCCGCGGGCATCGGCTCGCGGGAGCTGGTGCGGGGGCTCGGCAAGGACATCGATCTGGTGGCGGGCAAGGGCTACAGCTTCTCGGTGGCGGCCGAACCGCCGCCCTCCCGCCTGGTCCACCTCGGCGCGGCCAAGGTGGTGCTCACGCCGATGGGGAAGCGGGTCCGGGTCGCCGGGACGATGGAGTTCGAGCGCGACGCCGACCGGTTCCGGCAGCGGCGCATCGAGGCCATCGTGGCCGCCGCGCGCCCGTATCTGCGCCACGCCGACTGGGACGACCGCCAGGAGGAGTGGGTGGGGCCGCGGCCCATGACCCCCGATGGGCTGCCGCTGATCGGCCCGGTGCCGGGTCACCCCCGGGTGCTGCTGGCCACCGGCCACAACATGCTCGGGCTGATGCTCGCGCCCGCCACCGGCCGGCTGGTGGCCGGACTGCTGACGGGGACGGCGGATCCAGGGCTTTCCTCCACTTTCGCCCCGGTACGGAGTGTTCGTCGGTACTCTTGGCGTGTACATGGCGCTCGTTGAAGCGCCCTGACACCCAAGGAGCTTGCAGTGGTCAGTCGCAGAACCCTGCTCACGAGCACACTGGGCATCACCGGCGGCCTTCTCCTCCCCACGGCGGGCGCCGGCGCGGCGCCCGCCGACTGGTCCCGGGCGGTGGTGGACTCCACCATCGCCCGCAAACCGGACCCCAAGACCCTCGGGGGCTGGGGCTACACCCAAGGGCTCTTCCTGCTGGGCGCCTACCGCGTCTACCAGCGGGTCAAGGAGGCCTCGTACCTGGCGTACATCAAGGGGTGGGTGGACAACTTCGTCGACGCCGACGGCCATATGAGCCGGAGCTTCGACAACCTGGACGCGATGCAGTCCGGCAATCTGCTGCTGATCCTCCACCAGGAGACCGGCGATCCGCGCTATCGGACCGCCGCCGACCAGATCCGGGCCCGCATCACCACCTATCCGCGCACCGCGGACGGCGGGATGTGGCACGCCACCGGCAAGACCAATGAGCTGTGGGGCGACGGTGTCTTCATGGCCCAGCCCTTCCTGCTGCGCTACGGCATCGCCTACGGCGACGAGACGTTCGCGTACGAGGAGGTCACCAGGAACCTCTCGACGTACTTCCGCCACCTCAAGGCGGCCAACGGGCTGATCTACCACGCGTATGACGCCGACGGCGACGCCCCCTGGAAGCCCGACCCCACCACCGGCACCTCCGCCCACTTCTGGGCACGGGCCATCGGCTGGACCGCGATGACCCATGTCGAGGTGCTGGAGCTGCTCCCCGCGAACCATCCGCGCCGCGCCGAACTGCTCGGTAACGTACGGCACTTGGCGAAGGGCTTCACGCGCTACCAGGACGCGGCCACCGGCCGCTGGTTCCAGGTCGTCGACAAGGCGAGCGACCCCGGCAACTGGACCGAGACCTCCGCCTCCAGCATGTACACCCTGATGCTGCACGCCGCCCTGGAACACGGCTGGATCAAGGGCGGCGGCTACGCCTCGGCGGCCCGCAGGGGCTATCAGGGCGTGCTCGAGAAGGTGTCGGTCGGCTCCGACGGGCTGACGAACATCACCGACATCAGCGAGGGCACCAACGTCGGGGACCTGGCCTACTACCTCGGCCGCAAGCGCAATACGAACGACCTCCACGGTCTGGGCGCCTTCCTGCTGATGAACGAGCGGCTCGCGCACTGACCCGGGCGTACGGTCGCGGTCCGGCGGACCGCGACCGTACGCACCCGCGGAGCCGCTACTTCAGCTCGACCTGGAACACCTTGTCCGCGCCGTCCGGCTCCCCGCCGTTGTTGTCCGCGTTCGTCGTGGACAGCCACAGCGTGTTCTTGCCCGGCACGGTCTCCACGGTGCGCAGCCGCCCGTAGGAGTTGGTGTAGTACGCCTTCGGCGTACCCGCGTTCGTGCCGTCCACCGGGATCCGCCACAGCCGCTCACCGCGCAGCGCCGCCAGGTACATCGCGCCGTCGGCGTAGGTGACCCCGCTGGGCGAGGCGTCGCCGGTCGGCCACTGGCGCTTGGGGCTGGTCATCCCCGAGGTGGAGCACTCGCCCTCGCAGATCGGCCAGCCGTAGTTCTTGCCCGGCTCGATGAGGTTGAGCTCGTCGTACTTGCTGTTGCCGAACTCGGCCTCCCACAGCCGGCCCTGCGGGTCCCAGGTGATGCCCTGCGGATTGCGGTGGCCGTAGGAGTAGACGAGCGTGCCGAACGGATTGCCCGGGGCGGGTTTGCCGTCCGTGGTCATCCGCAGGATCTTCCCGTTGAGGGAGTTCTTGTCCTGGGCGAGATCGGGTGTCTGCGCCTCCCCGGTGGTGGCGTAGAGATACCCGTCCGGGCCGAACTTGAGGCGTCCGCCGTTGTGGTACTTGTTCTTCTTGATGCCGGTGACGATCGCCTTGTAGCCGCCGAGCGAGGAGCCGTCGTAGGTCATCCGGGCGATGCGGTTGCCGTCGGACGCGGTGTGCATCAGGTAGATGGCGTGGTCGGTGCTCCAGTTCGGGGAGACCGCGATGCCCAGCAGCCCGCCCTCACCGTCCGTGGTCACCACATTGGGCACCGTGCCGACCTGCGTCCTGGTGCCCGACTGGGTGAGCTTGTACAGCCGATACGAATCGCGCTCGGTGATCAGCGCCGAGCCGTCGGGCAGCCAGCTGAGCCCCCAGGGGATGCTCCAGCCGGACGAGACGGTCTTGATGTCCGAGGGAGCCGAATCGGCCCGCCCGGGGGCGGCGGTTCCGGTGCCGGCGGTCCCGATCAGCAGTCCGGCGGCGAGTGCGGTGGCGGCCGCCAGGGCGGCGGTGTTCCGGTACCTCTTCATCGCGTTCTCCTGTCTGATCCCCGTTCACATGCGGGGAACCGTAAAGAAGGTTTCCTAATGCGTCAACAGATTCGACGGGAGGAGCTTGTGCATCGCGGAAGGTAGGAGGTGTCTCTTGAGGCGTCAAGGATTGGTATGGGCCAGGAACTTGGCCACGTGGGCGGTTTCGCCCGTCCTAGGCTGTCGACCCGTCAGAGATCGGATGACCTTTTTGGTGCATGCTTCTTGACCGCGCCCGGACAGCTGGTAACCCTGCAACAGAACGGAACATCACCACGCTCCATCCCTCCATCGGCATTCACAGCTCGGAGAAGGAGCCCTCATGGGCCACAGATCGCGCCGCCGACTCGGCGCCTGGCTGGCCGCCGTGCTGTCGGCCGTCGTCACCCTCGCCCTCACTGGTCCCACCCCGGCGCGGGCCGAGGTCACCAACCCCCGGCAGCAGTGGCTGCGCCAGTCCCAGGCGGGGCTCTTCCTGCACTGGGGCATGCGCACCTCGCCCGGCTACACCAGCTGCTCCGCCTGGGAGAAGGCGGTCACCGACGGCGGCTGGGACGCCGGCTACTGGGTGGCGGAGGCCAAGAAGCTGCACGCTTCATACCTGGTGCTCGCCTCCTTCCACAGCCGTCTGGGCTATGCGCGGGCCTGGCCGTCCGCCATCCCCGGAAGCTGCTCCACCAAGCGGGACTTCCTCGGCGAGCTGATCGACGCGGCGAAGGCCCAGGGGCTGAAGGTCATGCTCTACATGACCGACGATCCGCAGTGGCACGCCGAGGGCGGCCACGAATGGCTCGACTCGGCGGCCTACTCGGCCCACAAGGGCCATGACGTCGACCTGACCACGCGCGACGGCTTCGGCGAGTACTCCTACGACAACTTCGTGGAAGTGATGCGGAAGTACCCCGAGCTGTCCGGGTTCTGGATCGACAACGACAACGACTACTGGATCGACCACGGGCTCTACGAGAAGATCCGCGCCGACCGTCCCGACTGGCTGCTGAGCAACAACAACGAAGACACGCCGATCATGGACACGGTCAGCAATGAGCAGAAGACCGGAATGACCCCGGCCTATGACTACCCCCAGGCCATCTGGACCCCGCAGCCCCGGCTCACCGAGGCCTGCTTCAAACTGCCCAGCAGCGGGGCCTGGTGGTACAGCGGCACCGACTCGGCGGTGGACCAGGGGCTCACCCTCGGCCGGCTGATCAGTAACTCCGGATCCTCCGTCAAATCCCTCATGGCCGAGACCGCCCAGGTGAACGGGCGCTTCCCCGGCAAACAGGAAGCGTTCAACAACTACGCCAAGACCTATCTCGACAAGATCTGGGGATCGCTGGGCGGCACCGAGGGCGGTGGCTACTCCTACGGCGGGCTCCAGCCCGGCGCCTGGAACGACGGCGCCCACGGGGTGACCACGGTGAGCACGGCCGACCCCGACCGCCACTTCGTGCACGTCCTCACCCGGCCCTCGGGCTCCACGCTGACCGTGCGGGACAACGGCTACAAGGCGACCGGTGTCACCGACTACCGGACCGGGAAGAAGCTCGACTTCCGCCAGGGCGACGGCCGGATCACCATCTCCGGCATCACCGACTGGGATCCGTACGACACCGTCCTCGCCGTCCGCACCGACGGCCGCCAGGGCATCGTTCCGCCCGGTTCCCTCACCGCGAGCGCCAGTGTCTCCGCGAGCGGCCACCCCGCCTCCGCCGTGCTCGACGGGGATCCGCAGACGTACTGGGACAACAACACCACCCTGCCCGCCTCGGTCACCCTCGATCTGCGGTCCGCCAAGAGCATCCGCTATCTGGCCGTGAACCAGCGGGAGTGGTCGGTCTCCTACGCCCGCTCCGACACCGAACAGTCCGCCCGCATCCGCGACTACCAGGTGCACGTCTCCGACAACGGACGCGACTGGGGCAGCCCGGTGGCCTCCGGAACGCTGCCCAGCGCCCGCGGTGTGCGGTTCATCGACATCCCCGCCACCACCAAGCGCTATGTCCGGCTCACGGTGAACAGCACCTGGGCCGCGGCCACCGACACCAAGCGCTATCGCAAGCTGCTGCTGGACGAGGTGCGCGTCGGATCCGCCTACCCCGGGAGCGGCCGCATCACCACCGACGGCGGGGCACCGCGGATCCGGGCCGCCCGCTGACGGCCCGTCCGCCCCGTCCCGTTGATCCATCCTCCACCTGATTCATCCCCCACCCAGATGGAAGGCAGGTCGAAGCCATGAACGACACCACACCGCACACGGCGCCCGAGGCGGCGGACCGCACCACCCGTACGGAGGCCGGCGAGACCGCCTGGCAGACGCCGGACTACGTGGTCGTGGAGACCGCGCTGGAGGTCACCGCCTACTCGCTGAACGCCCGCTGAGCTCCCCGCCATGCGCGTGCGCGTGCTCGGCACCGCGGCGGGTGGCGGCGTACCCCAGTGGAACTGCGCGTGCCCCGGATGCTCCGGGGCACGCGCCCACCCGGGATGGCGCCGCCGCCATGCCTCGCTCGCCGTCCAGGCCGACGAAGGCCGCTGGTATCTGGTCAACGCCACCCCCGACCTCGGCGACCAGGTCGAGGACTGCCCCGAACTGCACCCCGGGCCCGAACCGCGCCGGACCCCGCTGGCCGGGGTGATCCTCACCGACGCCGAACTCGACCACACCCTCGGCATCGCCCGGCTGCGCGAGGCGGCCGGCATCGAGATCGTGGCCACCGCCCCGGTGCGGCACGCCCTGCTGACCGGGCTCCACCTGGGCGAGATCCTCACCCCCTATACCCGGCTGGACTGGCGGCCCCTCGGCCCCGTGGACCGGCCGCTCACCGAAGGCTCGCCCCTCGCCGTCGGCGCCGTCCCCGTCTCCGCCAAACGCCCCCGCTACGCGGCCGGACTCGACGCCCCGGACGACGGCGCCTGGGTGGTCGCCCTGCGGCTGACCGACCTCGCCACCGGCCGCTCCCTGCTCTACGCCCCCGCGCTCGCCGCCTGGCCCGACGCCTTCCGGCGCGCCGCCGAAGAGGCCGACTGCGTGATCGTCGACGGCACCTTCTGGTCCGATGACGAGCCCCTCACCAGCGGCTTCGGCTCGCGTACCGCCACCGCCATGGGCCATCTGCCGATCGAAGGACCGGACGGCACGGCGCACCGGCTGGCCGCGCTCGGAGCACGCACCCTGTACACCCACCTCAACAACACCAACCCCCTCAACGACCCGGCCGCGCCCCAGCATTCGGGCCTGCGGAAGCTGGGCGTCGAGGTGGCCGCCGACGGGATGGTGATCGACCTGTGAGCACCCCACGGACACGGCTCGAGGAGCGGTTGCGCGCGGTCGCGCAGGAGCGCTACCACGACCGCCACCCGTTCAACGTACGGATGCACGCGGGCGAGCTCACCCCCGCCGAACTGCGCCGCTGGATCCTCAACCGCTTCCACTACCAGCGCCACATCCCCGTCAAGGACGCGCTGATCACCGCCAAGCTCGACACCTCACGGCTGCGCCGGATGTGGCTGCGGCGCATCCAGGACCACGACGGCGCCACCGACGGCGAGGGCGGTATCGAGCGGTGGCTGCGGCTCGGCGAGGCCGCGGGGCTGGACCGGGACCGGCTGCTGTCGGGTGCGGAGGTGGTGCCCGGGGTGCGGCTCGCGGTCGACGGCTATGTCAACTTCTGCCGGCTGCGCGACCCGCTGGAAGCCGTCGCCGCCTCGCTCACCGAGCTGTCCGCGCCCGGCATCATGCTCACCCGGATCGACGCCTTCGAGCGGTACTACCCCTGGATCGAGCGCGAGGGCCTGGTCTACTTCCGCAACCGGGTCGACCAGGGGCGCCGGGACAGCACCGAGGCGCTCGACCTGGTCCTGACCTGGGCGCGGAGCCCCGCGGACGAGGACCGCGCGGTGGCGGCGCTCGCCTTCAAATGCGATGTGCTGTGGTCGCTGCTGGACGCGGTCGACCACGCCGACACCAAGGACGGCCCGGGGACCGGCATCGACGACGGCCCGGGGACCGACCTCAAGGACGGCCCGGGGACCGACCTCAAGGACGGCCCGGGAGAGGCCACATGACCGGCCCCGGCCCCGGACCCGCCCCGGCCGGATGGCGGCCCGCGCTGTCCCCCGCCGTGAGCCTGCGCCACGACCGGGTGCGGGACGCCGATCTGCTGGTGCTGCCCGAGCGGGTGGTGGTGCTGCGTGGCAGCGCCGCGAAGATCCTTGGGCTGTGCGACGGCGACCGCGACCTCGACACCATCGTGGCGGAACTTCGGAGCCGCTTCCCCGGCGCGCCCGTCGCCGAGGACGTGCCCGCCTTCCTCGACCGGATGCGTACCCAGGGCTGGGTCCGATGACCGCCGCGCCCCGCCCCTGGGCCCTGCTCGCCGAGCTCACCCACGGCTGCCCGCTGCACTGCCCCTACTGCTCCAACCCGCTGGAGCTGGTCCGCCGCGCGCGTGAGCTGTCCACCGCCGAGTGGACGGAGGTGATGCGCCAGGCCGGGGAGTTGGGCGTGGTGCACACCCACCTCTCCGGCGGGGAGCCGCTGTTGCGCGGCGATCTCGCGGAGATCGTCACCGCCGCCGAGTCCGCCGGGATCTACACCCAGCTCGTCACCAGCGGGGTGGGCCTGGACGGCGCCCGGCTGACCACGCTGACCGCCGCCGGGCTGCGCAGTGTCCAGCTGTCCCTGCAACACGCCGACCCGGCCGCCTCCGACCGCATCGCCGGACACCGCTCGTACGCCGCCAAGGAACGGGCCGCCGCCCTGGTGCGCGCGGCCGGACTGCCGCTCGGGATCAATGTCGTCCTGCACCGCGACAACCTCGACGCGCTCGACGCCGTCATCCAGCGCGGCCTGGACTGGGGCGCCGACCGGATCGAGCTGGCCAACACCCAGTTCTACGGCTGGGCGCTGCGCAACCGCGACGTCCTGCTGCCCACCCGCGACCAGCTCGACCGGGCGCGGGACACGGTCCAGCGGTGGCGGGACCGGCTGGGCGGCGCCACCGACCTGGTGTGGGTCGTGCCCGACTACTTCGACGGCGTGGCCAAGCCCTGCATGGGCGGCTGGGGTGCGGTCTCGCTGACCGTCGCGCCCGACGGCACCGTGCTGCCCTGCCCCGCCGCCGCGAGCCTGCCGGACCTGGACCCGCCCAATGTCCGCGACCACTCCCTGGAATGGGCCTGGGACCACTCGGGCGCCTTCAACCGCTACCGGGGCGAGGAGTGGATGCGCGAACCGTGCCGCACCTGCTCCCGCCGCGCGGCGGACTTCGGCGGCTGCCGCTGCCAGGCGTACGCCCTGACCGGCGACGCCGCCCGTACCGACCCGGCGTGCGCGCTCTCCCCGGACCACGGGGTGATCCGCGCGCTGACCACGGGCACCGGGCGGCCGGGCGGAGCGGGCGACCCGGCGCCGACCGGCGGCTATGCGTACCGCAAGCCGGGAGGGTGAGGCCGGGCGCGGTTTGGCGCATACGGCCCCGCTTCCGTAAAGTTTCGCCGTTGTCCAGGGGAACAGGCGAACCAAGAAAGCGGCAGCGGCGATGACGGTGACTGACGAAGGCCGGGCCGAGCGTGCCCCGGCCGAGGGGCCGGGCATCGACCCGGAGCGGCTGGCGACCTGCCTGAGCGTCCTCGCGGAACTCGACCGGCTGCCGGTCGACCACCCCGACGCGATCATGGTCCGCCGGGCCACCTCCGGGATCTACCGCAGCGTGAAGCAGCGCAGGCGCCAGGAGCGGCGGGCCGCGAAGACCGCGAACGACAAGGCCGTGACCGAGGCCACCGCTACCGGTGCCGCCGATCGGATCGACGACGAGACGCTGGGCCGCGCGCTCACCAGCTCCGTCACCACCGAGATCGCGGGCATCCTGGAGCGCCCCCGCTCCTGCTACGTCTGCAAGACCCGGTATGTCGAGGTCGACGCCTTCTACCACCAGCTGTGCCGCGACTGCGCCGCCGAGAACCGGGCCCGCCGCGACGCCCGCACCGATCTCACCGGGCGCCGTGCGCTGCTCACCGGCGGCCGGGCGAAGATCGGCATGTATATCGCGCTGCGGCTGCTGCGTGACGGCGCCCACACCACCATCACCACCCGCTTCCCGGTCGACGCCATCCGCCGTTTCAAGGCCATGCCGGACAGCGGGGAGTGGCTGCACCGGCTCAAGGTCGTCGGCATCGACCTGCGCGACCCCGCCCAGGTGATCGGGCTGGCCGACGCGGTGAGCGCCGCGGGCCCGCTGGACATACTGATCAACAACGCCGCGCAGACCGTCCGCCGCACCCCGCAGGCGTACGCGGAGCTGATAGCGGGCGAGTCCGCGCCGCTCCCCGCCGGGGAGCTGCCCGAGTCCGTGGTGCTCGGCGCCTTCGGCAGCGGCGCCCAGGCGGCCCTGCCGGCGCCCCGCACGCCCCGGGACGGCGTCCTCACCCCGCAGGACCTCACCGCCCTCGCCCTTTACCGCGGCTCCGCCTCACCGGCCCGGATCGAGGCCGGGACCGCGATCGACGCGGGCGGTCTTGTGCCCGACCTGGATCCGAGCAACACCTGGGTGCAGCGGGTGAACGAGGTGGACCCGGTCGAGATGCTCGAGGTCCAGCTCTGCAATGAGACGGCGCCGTTCATCCTGGTGAGCCGGTTGCGCCCGGCGATGGCCGCCTCGCCCGCCCGGCGGAAGTACGTGGTCAACGTGTCCGCGATGGAGGGCAAGTTCGGCCGGGGCTACAAGGGCGCGGGCCATCCGCACACCAATATGGCCAAGGCCGCGCTGAACATGCTGACCCGTACCAGCGCACGCGAGATGTTCGAGTCCGACGCCATCCTGATGACGAGCGTCGACACCGGATGGATCACCGATGAGCGCCCGCACCCGGACAAGATGCGGCTGGCGGCCGAGGGCTTCCACGCCCCCCTCGACCTGGTGGACGGCGCGGCGCGGGTCTACGACCCGATCGTCCGGGGCGAGGGCGGCGAGGACCTCTTCGGCTGCTTCCTGAAGGACTACGCCCCGACGTCCTGGTAACGGCGTCCTGGTGACGACGCCCTGGTAAGGACTACGCCCCGCCGTCCTGGTGACGACGGGGCACCGCGGTCCGGCGTCGGGTCAGGCGCCGGCCCTGCTGCCGGCCGCCGGGGTGCGGCGGCCGGGCGAGATGCCGAAGCGCCGGGCCAGCCGCCCCAGGCGGGCGCGGGCGGCGACCCGGTAGCGCTCCCAGAGGCGGGCGAACCGGCTCGCGCGCAGCTCCTCGAAGAGCTGGTCGTAGCGCCGGGCGATCGGCTCCGGGTCATAGATCCGGGCGCTCTCCAGGGCGGCCGCGCCCATCGCCCGCCGGGCCGGGGCGTCGCCCATCAGCTCCATCAGGGCGCTCGCCAGCGCGTGCTTGTCCCCGGTGGGGACGAGCCGGCCGGTGACCCCGTCCTTGATGATCTCGGCGGGGCCGAGCGGGCAGTCGGTGCTCACCACCGGCACCCCGCAGCGCATGGCCTCCACGATCGTCATCCCGAACGACTCGGCGTCCGAGGCGACCGCGACCAGCGACGCCTTGGCGAACTCCGCCTCGATGGGGGAGCGGGGCCCCATCAGCTCCGCGCTCCCGGACAGGCCCAGCCGCTCGATGCGCTCCGCGAGCCGCTCCTTCTCCGCGCCCCCGCCGTAGATCCGCAGCCGCCAGGCCGGGAACTTCGCCGAGGTCTCCGCGAAGGCGTCGATCAGCAGGTCGAAGCGCTTGCCGCGGACCAGCCGCCCGGCCGCCGCGATCACCGGTTCGGTGCCCTCGGAGGGGGCGACGTCGGGCTGGGGGACGCTGTTGGGGATCGCCAGGGTCCGCACCCCCGGCATCGGCATCTTCTTGCGGTAGACGGCGGCGTCCGCCTCCGTCGTGGTGACCACGGCGTCCAGCGCCCGGTAGAACGGCGCCAGCTCCGCCCGCAGCTTCTTGCTGTGCGCCTCGTACCGCAGGTGCTCCTGGGCGATGCGCAGCGCGCGGCGCGGGGCGAAGCGGGATATGTAGACGTTCACCCCCGGCCGGGTGCCGACGATCACATCGGCGTCGCAGCCGCGCAGATACTCCGCGACTCGCGTGTCGATCAGGCGGTTGTACTGGTGGTTCCGCTTCTCGGCGGCCGGAAAGTCACGGCTGGGCTCGAAGAACAGCGGGTCCTTCGCGTCCGCGCTCTCCGGGCGCGAGTCCACCAGGGGGACCAGCCGCACCCGCGGGTCGAGGGCGAAACGCGGCGTCTCGCGGTGCCGCATCATCGAGACGATCTCCACCTCGTGGCGGTCGGCGAGCGCCGTCGCGAGGTTCATGGTCGTCCGGATCGTTCCGCCGATCCCGTAGGCGTTGTGCAGCAGGAATGCGATCTTCATGCGGTATTTTCTCCGGCCGGGTGCGTCTCCGGGGCGAGTTTCCCCCGGAAGCTGCCCGACACCTTGCCCACGTCCGGTAAGCCCACCGCGTGAAGAAGGTGAGAGCGGGGTAAGAAGCCCCGCTCAGGACCCCCGCCCGCCGCGAGCACCACTGTGGCCTTGGCAGACTCGGGGTGTGACCAACACCGTGCTGCTCGCCGAGGACGACCGTGCCATCCGCCAGGCGCTGGAACGCGCCCTGACCCTGGAGGGGTACCGCGTCACCGCCGTGCCCGACGGGATAGAGGCGCTGGCGGCCATCCACCGCGAGCGCCCGGACGTGGTCGTGCTGGATGTGATGATGCCGGGCGTGGACGGGCTCCAGGTGTGCCGGGTGCTGCGCGCCGAGGGGGACCGCACCCCCATCCTCATGCTCACCGCGCGGGTCGAGACCGCCGACCGGATCGAGGGGCTGGACGCCGGCGCGGACGACTACGTGGCCAAGCCCTTCGAGGTCGAGGAGGTCTTCGCCCGGCTGCGCGCCCTGCTGCGCCGCGCCGCCCCCGCCGAACCGGCCGCACCCGAGGACACCGCCATCGACGGGGTGCTGGAGGTCGCCGATCTGCACCTGGACTCCTCGGCCCGGCGGGTCTGGCGCGGCGGTACGGAGCTGGAGCTGACCCGGACCGAATTCGACCTGCTGGAGCTGCTGGCCCGTAACGCGGGCATCGTCCTGGACCACGCCACCATCTACGCCCGGATCTGGGGCTACGACTTCGGCCCCGGCTCGAAGAACCTCGCCGTCTACATCGGCTATCTGCGCCGCAAGGTCGATCCGGAGGGGCGCGCCCCGCTCATCCACACGGTGCGCGGGGTCGGCTACAGCCTGCGGGAGGAGTGATGGTGCGGCTCCCCCCGCTCCGCCGTGGCAGGCCCAGCCTGCGGACCACCTTCGGGCTGTCGTTCTCGGCGGCGGCCACCGTGGTCACCCTCCTGGTCGGCGGGCTCAGCTATGACGCGGCGGCCGGGCTGGTGCGGGTGGACCAGCAGTCGGCGTTCGACGACGTGATCCGCGATCTGCGCAGCCAGGTCCGCAGCGAGAAGGTGATCCTGCGGCAGTACCCCTCGGAGAGCGTCGTGCCCGTCCCGTACGACCTGCGGGACGATCTGCGCCGGATCAGCCGGATGGACGTCCAGGTGATCAACGGCCGGGGCACGATCTACGACGCGGGCAAGCCCCCGCTCCCGGTGGTCGACGACGACCGGACGACCGCCGCCTCCCGCACCCCGGGCACCGTCCAGCGGCGCGAGATCGACATCGGCGGGGAGCAGTACCGGATGGCCACGGTCGCCGTGGGCGACGGCATCGGCGCGATCCAGGTGGCCCAGCAGATCAGCGACACCGAGGATCTGCTGCGCGAGCTGCAGAAGCGCACCGCGCTGTTCGTGGTCGCCGTCATCCTGGCCGCCGGGCTGGCCGGCTGGTGGCTGGCCGGGCGGATCACCCGGCGGCTGGTGCGGCTGACCGGGGTCGCCGAGAGCGTGGCCGCCACCGGCCGGATGGCGGTGGCGGTGCCGGTCGCCGGGGACGACGAGGTGGGCCGCCTCGGGCGGGCCTTCGACGGCATGCTGGGACGGCTCGCGCGCTCCAAGGACGACCAGCGGCGGCTGGTCCAGGACGCCGGGCACGAGCTGCGCACCCCGCTCACCTCGCTGCGCACCAACATCTCCCTGCTGCGCCGCTTCGAGGAGCTGCCGGGGCCCGCGCGCGAGGATCTGCTGGCGGATCTGGCGGGGGAGACCCGGGAGCTGACCGATCTCGTCAACGAGCTGGTGGACCTGGCGGCCGGGCAGCGGGACGACGAACCCCGTACCGAGGTCTCGCTGGAGGAGGTGGCCACCACCGCCGTGACCCTCGCCCGGCGCCGTACGGGCCGGGAGATCACCGTACGGGCCGAGGGCGACACCCGGCTGACCGGCCAACCGGCCACCCTGCAGCGCGCGATCTCCAATCTGGTGGAGAACGCCGCCAAGTTCGACCAGGGCGGCACCGAGCCCGTCGAGGTGATGATCAGCGGCCGCCGGGTGGAGGTCCTCGACCGGGGTCCGGGCATCGCCGAGGAGGACCGCGAGCGCGTCTTCGACCGCTTCTACCGTGCGCCCGGCGCCCGTAGCCTGCCCGGTTCGGGGCTGGGCCTGGCCATCGTGCGCGAGGTCGCCCTCGCCCACGGCGGCACCGTCTTCGCCCGGCCGCGGCCGGGCGGGGGCGCGATACTGGGCTTCACGGTCGCCGACGCCCCCGAGGCGCCGTAACACCGCGCCTCGAGGTCCCGGCTGCCATGGGTGCCGCTGCGGCTACGGGGTGCCCGGGGGTTCTTTCCCCTCCCCGCCCCTTCCCGCAACTGGGGCTCCGCCCCGGACCCCGCTCCTCAAACGCCGGAGGGGCTGGAAGCGGGAGGGGAGCAGCCCGCCGCAGGCGTTACGGCTTGCGGGCCACTCCCGCCCACATGTTGATGTCCGCGCTGCGGATGGCCTCCGGCCGGTCCCCGGGGTCCGGGTTCCAGTGGTGGGGCTCCGTCACTCCCGGATCGATCAGCTCCAGACCGTCGAAGAAGGCCCCGACCTCGCTCTTGGAGCGGGTGGTGAAGGAGATCCCGCTCTCCTTGTAGACCTGGATGACGTTCCGCCAGGTCTCCTCGGAGAAGTCATGCGTGGAGTGGGTCAGCATCAGATAGCTGCCCGGCACCAACGGCGCCATCAGCTCGCGGATGATCTCGTACGGCTTGTCCTCCTCCGGAATGAAGTGGAAGAGCGCGTTCACGGAGATCGCCACCGGCTGGTCCAGGTCCAGCGTCTCATGCAGCTCGGCAGCGCTCATGATCCGCTGGGGATCGCGCACATCCGACTGCACATAGGCCGTACGGCCCTCGGGGGTGCCGACGAGCAGCGCCTGGGCGTAGGCCAGCACGATGGGGTCGTAGTCGGTGTAGACCACCCGGGCCTCCGGGGCGACCCCCTGGGCCACCTGGTGGAGGTTGGGCTCGGTGGGTATGCCGGTGCCTATGTCGAGGAACTGCCGCACCCCGGCCTCCCGGGCCAGCCAGCGGGTGGCGCGGTGGATGAAGGCGCGGTTGACGGTGGCGTTGAGCCGGACGGTCGGATAGACCTCGAGCACCCGCCCGGCGGCCTCCGCGTCGACCTCGTAGTGGTCCTTGCCGTTGAGGTAGAAGTCGTACATCCGAGCCGGGTGCGGCTTGGTGGTGTCGATCTGGTCAGGGGCGAGCCCGTTGTCGGTCACGCGGCCCTCCGTTCCGGTGCGGTACCCGCCGAGGTGGTCAGGTTTTCTGGACGTGTGAGCAGGAAGTCCGCGGCGCCGGCCTTGGCGCCCTGGATGAACTTCTCGATTTCGTGATGGGTGTAGATCAGGGCGGGGCCGTCCGGATCGGTCGACTGACGCAGGGCCACCCGACCGTCGTGCAGCCTCATGACCTCGACGCACGCACCGCCGTTGGGGCCGCTCCAGGGCTTGGCCCAGCCCTCGGTTCCCAGATGTTTGGCGGGCATGCCGTTGTACACATGTACCTGATCCACAGTCAGAGCTCCTTGCGAATCCCACGGAGAAAGTTCTCCGTCCGCCGCGCCGGTGTGGCCTGGGTGCCCATGCGGTCCAGGGCCTCCAGATAGGCGACCACATCGGAACGTTGGTCGAGATAGCCGGCGCCGGTCAGGCCCTCGGCATAGACGATGTCCGGCAGTTCCGGGATCTGGAACCGGAAGAGCTGGAAGGGTCCGCCCATGCCCGGGTGAGGGCCGGCGGAGAACGGCACCACCTGAAGGGTGATGTTCGGTCTTTGCACCGCTTCGATCAGATGGTCGATCTGGGCGCGCATCACCGGGGGACCGCCGATGGACAGACGGAGCACCGTCTCGTCCATCACGACCCACAGATGCGGTCCGTCGGGGCGGCTGAGCAGCTCCTGGCGCTCCATCCGCAGTGCCACACGGCGCTCGAGCTCACGGTCGGATCCGTGCGGGAAGCCGATGGAGAGCAGCGCGCGGGCGTAGTCCTCGGTCTGCAGCAGCCCGGGTATGAAGTGCGGCTCATAGGCGCGGATGCGGCTGGCCGCACCCTCGAGGCTCACATAGAGGCTGAACCAGTCCGGCAGCACATCGCGGAACCGGTGCCACCAGCCGGGCCGGTTGGCCTCCTCGGCGAGTGCGAGGAAGGAGTCGATCTCCTGCTGGTCGGCACCGTAGGTCTGCAGCAGCTTCTCGACGTAGGGGAGCTTCAGGCCGACTTCGGCCTTCTCCATCCTGCGCACGGTGGTCTGGTTGACGTGCAGCGCTCTGGCCGCCACGTCGTAACTGACGCCGGCTTTTTCGCGAAGGTCCCTCAGCCGCATGCCGAGGACCATCTGCCCGACGGTCGGGGCAGATCGCGCTTCACCCACGTCGTACCTCCTGGGACGGTCTTGTCAGGATCAGTGTGCCACGTACGAGGTGAGGGGAACAGAGTGCGCTGGCTATTCTGCATTTCGCAGATCGCGCCTTGCCAACTGGTGCTTGCAGCAACGATAGTGACGGGTGTGACCAGTCCAACGTGGCTGCTGTGTCGCGCACTTGCGGCATTCACGTACGGCATTCACGCCCCCACAGGTAGGACGGACGGAAGGCACATGGCCGTGGCATTGCGTCAGCGCTCGACGATGGCCCACCACCCGAGCTCCGGGAGCGTTGACTCCGCCCTCCGTCAGGAGAGGTTCCAGCTGCCCGCGAGAGGCACCTCGGTCGCGGTCGCCCGGCACCGGGTGCGGTCCCGGGCGCCGGAGTGGGGCTTTGCGGAGGATGTCTGCGAGGCCGCCGAACTGGTGATGTCCGAGCTGTTCACCAATGCCCTGGTGCACACCGGGAGCGAGCAGATCCTCTGTGTGCTGCGCGCCCATGAGCGGCGGATGCTCTATGTCGAGGTCGCCGACCAGGGCGGCGGACCGGCCGTTCCCACACCGCGGGAGGCCGGTCTTGAGGATGAGTGCGGACGCGGACTCGCGCTGGTCCGCGCCCTGGCCGACGCATGGGGGGACCGGCCGGGCGTGAACGGCGGACGGGTGGTCTGGGCCCAGATGAGCGTGACCGCCGGCCGCTGACGCCGGAACCGGCCCCTCGTCCCGTCACACCGCCGTCGTCCGCTGCTTCCCCGGGGTGGCCGGGTCGTCGGCGCCGCCCCGGGAGAGGGCGGCGTCCCGGGTCTCCCGCATGGTGAGGTACACGACGAGCGAGACCGCGGCACAGGCCGAGACGTACCAGTAGTACCCGGACTCCACACCGCCCTTCTTGAACCACAGCGCCACATATTCGGCGGTGCCGCCGAACAGCGCGTTGGCCAGCGCGTACGGCAGGGCGACCCCGAGCGCCCGGACATGGGTGGGGAACAGCTCGGCCTTCACCACGGCGTTGATCGAGGTGTAGCCGGTGACGATGATCAGCGCGGCGAGCGAGAGCAGCAGCGCCCCGGCGAAGCTGTCGGCGTGCGAGAGCGCGGTCATGATGGGGACGGTGCAGAGCATCGAGCCGATGCCGAAGGTGATCAGCAGCGGGCGGCGCCCGATCCGGTCCGAGAGCGCTCCGGCCGCCGGCTGCACCAGCATGAACAGGAACAGGGCACAGAAACTCACCAGCGAGGCGTCGGACTTGCTCATCCCGGCCGTGTTCGACAGGTACTTGGTGAGATAGGTGGTGTACGTGTAGTACGCGACCGTGCCGCCCATGGTCAGTGCGATGACCAGCGCCGCCTCCTTGCGGTGGCGCAGCAGCTCGGCGATCGTCCCCCGTTCCTGGTCCTGGCGGGCGTCCTCCTCGGTGTAGACCTCGGTCTCCAGCAGATTGCGCCGCAGCCAGAAGACCACGGCCGCGGCCACGGCGCCGACGACGAACGGAATGCGCCAGCCGTAGGAGTGCAGCGCGTCGTCGGACATGGTGTGCTGCAGCAGGATCTGCAGACCGAGGCCGATCAGCTGACCCGCCGTCATCGACACGTACTGGAAGCTGGAGACGAAGCCGCGGCCGCCGGGCCGGGACGCCTCGGTGAGATAGGTGGCGCTGGCCGCGTACTCGCCGCCCACCGAAAGACCCTGCAGCAGCCGCGCCACCAGCAGCACGAACGCGCCGAAGTAGCCGACCTGGTCATAGGTCGGGGCGATGGCGATGAGCAGCGCGCTGGCCGACATCAGCGTCACCGTCAGGGTGAGCGCCGCCTTGCGGCCGCGCCGGTCGGCGAACCGGCCCAGCAGCCAGCCGCCGACGGGACGCATGAAGAAGCCGACCGCGAAGATCCCGGCGGTGTTGAGGAGCTGCGCCGTGTCGTTGCCCTTGGGGAAGAAGGCTCCGGCGAAGTAGGTGGCGAAACTGGCGTAGACGAACCAGTCGTACCACTCGACGAGATTTCCGATCGAGCCGCCGAACACGGCTCGCCAGGGTGTGCGTGGTTGGCTCCGGGGAGCGCTGTCGGTCACGGGGCCTCCAGGGTGAGCGGGGTGATCCCCACACCCCTACCCCGTGAAGGGCCAGTTGGAAAAGAGTTTCCGCGGTGGGGTCGCGACCGTGGGCGTGCGGCCGCCCCGGCCGGACGGCGTACGGCCCGCTGTCGAATGGCATACGGCCCGCCGCCGGACGGCGTACGGCCCGCCCCTCCGGCCCGGAGGTCAGCCCTGCCCCGCCGCCTCCTCCAGCGCCGCCATCCGTCGCTTGCCCCACGCGCCCAGCGGGCCCAGCGCCGTGTTCAGCTCGTCGCCCAGCCCGGTCAGCGAATACTCCACCTTCGGCGGCTTCACGTCGTAGATCTCCCGGTGGACGATTCCGTCCGCCTCCAACTCCCTCAGCTGCTGCGTCAGCACCTTCTCGCTCACGCCCGGAACCAGCCGCCGCAATTCCCCGAAGCGGCACCGCTGGTGATTGAGCGCCCAGATGATCAGGACTTTCCACTTTCCGTCGATCACGTCCACGGCCGCGTCCAGACCGCAGACATAAGGCTGATTTCCCAACGCCCCGCCCGCCCCACTGACCTCAAGGTAAGTACGCACTATTTAGTGCGTACTTGCCCAGGCTACCGCCGGGGAACGAGCCTGTGATCGGCGCGCCGAACCCCTACGACCAAGCGGTATCGAAACCCCTGGAGCAACCGAAATGAGCGAATCCCCCGTGACGGTGCTGGGCCTCGGCGACATGGGCGCCGCGCTGGCCGGCGCCCTTCTGCGGGCCGGGCACCGGACGACGGTGTGGAACCGTACGGCGGCCAGGGCCGAGGCGCTCGCCGCCGAGGGCGCGCTGCCCGCCGCCACGGCCGGCGAGGCCGTCGCGGCGAGCCCCCTGGTGGTGGTCTGCCTGCTCGACTACGACTCCGTACGACAGGTGCTGGCCCCCCTCGGGGACGCCCTGTCCGGCAAGGCCGTCGTCAACCTCACCAACGGCACTCCGCGGCAGGCCCGTGAGCTGGCCGCGTGGGCGGCCGGACACGGTGCCCGGTACCTCGACGGCGGCATCATGGCCGTCCCGCCGATGATCGGGACACCCGTCGCCTTCCTCCTCTACAGCGGCTCGCCCGCCGCCTTCGCGGACCACCGGCCCGTGCTGGACCTGTTCGGCGAGAGCCACCATCTCGGCGAGGACCCCGGCCGCGCCCCGCTGTACGACATCGCCCTGCTCAGCGCGATGTACGGGATGTTCTCGGGCGTGCTGCACGCCTACGCCCTCGTACGGTCGGACGGTGTGGCGGCGGCCGATGTCGCCCCGCTGGTGGGGCGCTGGCTGACCGCCATGTCCGGCGCCGTGGACGGCTACGCGCGGCAGATCGACTCCGGTGACCACGCCACCGGAGTGGTCTCCAACCTCGCCATGCAGTCGGCCGCGTATCCCAACTTCACCGGCTCCGCACGAGACCAGGGCATCAGCCCCGAACTGATCGCCCCGATCGGCCACCTGATGGCCCGCCGGGTCGCCGACGGCCATGGCCATGAGGGCCTCTCGGGGCTGGTGGAGCTGCTCGGCCAGGGGCGGCCCGGCGTGGCCTAGTGCCCAGTGCCTAGTGCCGCCGTCGTGGGGTCACCTGGGTGCGGCGGCGCTCAGGCGGCGTGCGGCCAGTTCGTCGGCCGCCCGCGCCGGGGTCCGGCCGAGGCGTTGCGCGGTCTCCAGCAGGTCGCCGACGGTTTCCTCGATGGCGCCGACGCGTGCCTGGGCCGCGTCGGCACCGGCGTGGTGGAGTTCGGTGGTGATGGCGTTGATGACTCCGCCCGCGCTTGCGACATAGTCCGGCACCCAGATGATCCCCCGGTGGTGCAGCAGGTCCGCGACCTCGGGCGTGGCGAGCTGATTGTTCGCCGGTCCGACCACGGCCCGGCAGCGTAGCTCGGCCACGTTCTGCCCGGTCAGAATGGAACCGAGCGCCGAGGGAACCACGATGTCCACGTCCGCGGCGAGGATCTCGTCGGGCGCCCGCCAGACGGCGCCGAGCTCATCGCCGATCCTCCGCCGGTCCGGGTCGATGTCCGTGACCGTCAGGGCGGCGCCGTCCGCGGCCAGCAGGCGGGCGAGACCGGCGCCGACGCGGCCCAGACCTATCACGGCGAGACTGCGGCCGTTCAGGCTCGCGGTGCCGTACAGCCGTCGGCTGACGGCCCGCAGCGCGGCGAGCGTCCCCCGGGCGGTGTGGGGGGACGAGTCGCCGCTGCCGCCCAGCCGCGCCGGCCGGCAGAACACATGGGGGGTGGTCTCCCCGATCACCGCCATGTCGTCCGGGCCGGTTCCGACATCCGGCCCGGTGGCGTACGCCCCGCCGAGCGAGTCGATGACGTCCGCCACGTCGCGCAGCACCTCGCGGCGTCGGCCGGCATCGAGTTTCACCCCCTCCGGCAGGGCCACGACGGCCTTCCCTCCGCCGCTGGCCAGCCCGGCCACGGCGAACTTGGAGGTCATGGCGGCCGACAGGCGGAGGGCGTCGGTGAGGCCGTCCCGCCAATCCGCATAGTGCCAGAGCCGAAGGCCGCCGGCCGCCGGGCCGAGCGCCGTGGAGTGAACGGCCACGATCACCGGAAGCCGCGAGCGCGAACCGGTGTGGATCGTGACCCGCTCATGATCGAGCATGAGCCCGCCGTCCTTTCATCTGTTCGGTCAGGTGATGTCATGCTGCACGAACGATTCATGGGAGGGAGGCGGCGCCGAACGTTCGGGTGAATGTGGGATACGGTCGTCGGCCATGGACGAACTTGATTCGGAGATCGTGCGGCTTCTCCAGACAGATGCGCGGCAGTCCAACCGGGAACTCGCCAGGCAGCTCGGCATCGCCCCCTCGACGTGCCTGGAGCGGGTCCGGGCGCTCCACCGACGGGGCGTCATCCGCGGCTACCACGCCGACATCGACCTCGCGGCCCTCAACCGCGGCGTTCAGGCGCTCGTGTCAGTTCAGGTGCGTCCCCTCAGCCGCGTGGTCATCGATGCCTTCAAGGGCTTCGCCAGCGGCCTGCCGGAAGTCCTCCACGTGTTCGTCCTCTCCGGGGGCGACGACTTCCTGCTGCACGTGGCGGTGCAGGACCTCGACCACCTGCATGCCTTTCTGACCGACCGGCTCAGCAAGCGCGGTGAGATCACCGGCTTCCGCACGTCGGTCATCTTCCAGCAGGTGAGCGACACCGCCCCCGCACGCCTTGCCGCGCCCGGCTGATGCCGTGGCCGCATGGGATCCCCTATGCGGCCACGGCACTAGGCGTGGTGCCGCAGGACGACGGCACTAGGCGTGGTGCTGCAGGACGGCCTCGCCGCGGTCGGGCAGGCGCGGGTCGGACAGTTGGGGGTCGGGCTCCTCGTCGCCGGTGGGCTGACGGGGGATCGGGTGGGGGAGACGGAGCGACGGGCCGGGCTCGGCGGGCAGGTCGGGGCCGGCCGGCACCTCGTGCGGGCCGGGGCCGCCGGGCCCCTCCGGAATCTCCGGCCCGCCGGCTCCACCGGCTCCACCCGTGGTGTCGCGGCCGTCGTGTCCGGGGGCGTTCGGCTCCTCGACGGCCGTGGCCCCGGCCTCCTCGGCGGCCGCTTCGGCCTCCGCCTCCGCCTCGGCGTTGTGCACCGTCAGCATCACCAGGCCGGTGCTCGCGACGAGGGCCGCCACCAGGGCGAGCAGCGTGCCGGGCGCGCCGTGCCGGAAGTGCTCGCCCAGCGCGGCGAGGCCGACGGCCGTGGCGACCACGGGGTTGACCACGGTCGCCGTCGCCAGCGGCGAGGCGAGCCCGGCGCCCCGGTACGACGCCTGGGACAGCAGCACCCCGCCCGAGGCCAGCAGCCCGATCGCGACCAGGCCGGGCAGGTTGTCCTCCCACGAGTCCCAGGTCCACTCCACGGCCACGTTCTTGGTGACCACCGACGAGACGCCGAAGGCCGTCCCCGCGGCCGCCGCCAGCAGCACACTGCGGATCCCGGGAGACCGCATCAGACGAGCCGCCCCGATCAGCACGGCGATGACGGAGACCGTGATCACGATCAGCCAGAAGCCGTCCCGCTCGGCCAGCGCCCGGGCCCGTGAGGAGCCGGTCAGCGAGAGCAGCCCGGCGAGTCCGACGGTGGCCAGCAGCGCGCCCCGCCAGCCGGCCGCGCCGACCCGGCGGCGGACGAACACGGCCGCCATCGGCAGGGCGAAGACAATCGTGAGAGCCCCTAGGGGTTGCACCACGCTCAGCGGGCCGTAGGCCAGGGCGGCCACATGGAGGACCGCACCCGCACCGTTGAGGGTCACCGCGGTCCACCAACTCCCGCGCCGCAGCGGAGCGGACGCGAGGCGCGGCGTCGTGGCCGCGACATGCTCCTGGAGTATGGCTCCGGCGGCATAGCAGACCGCCGAGACCAGGGCCAGCAGCACAGACAGCGCGAGGGAGGTCACGTCGTGGCCCCCTGGGCCGATCGGTCTTCGTCCATGCCCTCATCCTTGACGGTGGGGTGTGCCCCCGTCGTCGTCCTTGAGCACAGACTTACGAGTACTACTTGCGTAGTAGGGCCCTCCACCAATGGGGTGCCTTCGCGGCCGCCGTACGGGCCCTTTGGAGCAACTCGTTCTGCGGCTCGGCGGGGCGGTAGACGGTGAGCGCCCCCGGCCACTTGTCGATGAGCAGCTTCTCCGCGGGGTCGGCGGCAACCTCTCCATCGTAGGCCCGGCTGTCCACGCCGTGGAGGCCCGACAGCCGCAGTTGGCGCATGCGCCGCGTCGTATAGACATGTGACCGGCCGAGTGTGCCGGTGAGCGCCGCGATCAGCAGCCGGGTGCGGGCCAGCCGCTCCTCGCCGTCGATCACCCGCACGTCGAGCAGCCCGTCGTCGAGCTGCTGACGGTAGGTGGGCGCGAAACCCTCCGGGGAGTAGACGCCGTTGCCGGCGAACAGCATCCACAGCCGCCGCTGCCGCCCGTTCACCTCGACCTCCATGGGGCTCGCGGTGCGCAGCACCCGGGTGAGCGCGACGGCGGCCGCGGGCCACTTGCCGAGCCGGCCCTGAAGGCTCTCCCGGATCCGCACCAGCTCCGGATAGAAGCCGAGGCTGAAGGTGTTGACGAAGTGGCTGGTCCCGCCGCCGCCGGCGAGGGGCGTGGCGCGGCCGAGGTCCACGGCCACCGCGTCGCCCTCGGTCACCGCGTGCGCGGTGTCCTCGAAGGCCGGTACGCCGAGGTCCAGCGCGAAGTGGTCGAGGGTGCCGCCGGGGAACACGGCGAGCGGCAGCCCGCGTTCGGCCGCGATCGTGGCGGCCGCGTTGACGCTGCCGTCCCCGCCGCAGATGCCCAGCGCCCCGGCCCGCTCGGCGGCGCGCTGGGCGCACTGCCGCAGCAGGCCCATGAAGTCGTCGTCCGGACCGCACTCCACGATGTCAGCGGCGGGCAGCAGCACCCGCAACTGCTCGGCGACCGTGAACCCGCCGGTGGGGGTTCCGGTACCGGCCCGCTGGTTGACCATGACCACCAGGCCGTCGCCCTTGGGCAGCGCGGGGGCCGAGATCCGCGGCCGGGCCTGCGCCGGGACCTCGGGGCGCGGCGGCCAGTAGCGGCAGGTCAGCGCGGCGGCCCCGGCACCGAGGGCGATACCGGCCAGCACATCGCTGGGGTAGTGGACGCCTACGTACACCCGGGAGACGGCGACGGCGGCGGCGAGCGGGGCGATCAGCAGGCCGTACCGGGAGGACTCCAGCGCCACCCCGGTGGCGAAGGCGGCGGCGGAGGCCGAGTGCCCGGAGGGGAAGGAGCTGGTCCACGGCTGCCGGCGCAGCCGGCGCACCAGGGGCACCGCGTCCAGGACCGGACGCTTGCGTTCCACGGTCCACTTGACCACGACGTTCGACACGAGCGAGGCGGCGGCGAGCGAGCCCACCCCGCGCAGCGCGGCCCGCCGCGCGGTGCGGCCGCCGACCGTGGCGAGCACCCCGGCCGTGCCGAACCACAGCCGGCCGTGGTCGGCGGCCCGGCTGAGCCGGGGCAGCAGCGGATGGGCGCCGCGGAGCCGGCTGTCCGCGACCCGCGCGAACAGCCGGCGGTCGAAGTCACTGATGTGTCTCATGCGTGATGGGTAACCCGGATCGGCGGTCGGCACGCGTCATCCGCGGGCGACCGGTGCCGGACCGGGCGACCGGCGCCGGGCCGGGGGACCGGGGACGCGGTTCGAGACGCGGTTCAGGACGCGGGGAGCCCCCAGCGCGGCGCCGGTTCGCCCGCTTCGACCGGGCGGACCGTCAGATCCGGGCGGTCGCCGCGCGCGGTGACGATCGCCTCCTGGCCCCTGGAGAGCGCGATCCGGATCGTGCCCGCGCCCACGGTCTCGTACGGCAGCCGCCGCCCGCGCCCGTCCCGCACCTCGATGGGCCCGTCCAGGGAGTGCCGTACGACACAGGGCGCGCCCGCCTCGCTGCGCAGCCGCACCCAGCGGGTCCGGCCGCCCTCGCGGGCGGCGCTCAGCAGGAACGCGCCCTGGGTGCGGAAGTCGTGGACCATCAGTTCGCCCCAGGCGGCGGGCAGCGCGGGGAAGATCCGGATCACTCCGCCCCAGCTCTGGCACACCATGTCGTGCAGCGACTGCGCGGCGGACAGCGGCGTCTCGATGACCGGGCCGGACTCCTTGTACATGGTGTTCGGCTGGATGAACCGGCGCATCAGCTCGCCCAGGTACTTGAGCGCGTCCGCACCGCGCCCCATCTGCGCGGACATCGAGGCGGCGCCGGTGAAGGTGTAGCCCTGGAGCGCGCCCTCGAAGCCGACCCAGTGGTTGAGGGAGGTCTCGATCAGCTCGCGCTCGGCGGGGTCCTCCCAGGTGACCTCGTACAGCGGATAGACGGCGAGCATATGGGAGTAGTGGCGGTGGGACTTGGCGAAGGGCACGCCCGCGCCGATCATGAAGCCGTTCTCGTCGACGGGGTACGGGGTGAGCTTGGCCAGCACCTCCCGCCAGCGCGGCGCGGACGGGTCCTTGACGCCGAGAATCCGGGCCGCGTCCAGGAGGGTGGCGCAGCCCCAGCGCAGCAGCATCAGGTCGTAGTTGCAGTCGGGCGCGTTGACGCCGTACTCGGGCGAGAAGGTGGCGGGCAGATGCAGCTTGCCGTCGCTGCCGGGGGTGAGGAAGTGGAGGTAGTAGGCGATTGCCTTGCGCAGCAGCGGATAGACCACCTCGCGCAGCACCGACTCGTCCATGGTGTGGCGGTAGGTCAGCCACACGTTGTGCAGCGCCCAGGTGAGATTGCCGACCTCGGGGGTGGGCGGGTCCTGGCCGGGGATGCCGACCGCGAAGCCGCCGCCCGCCACCGCGCCGCCGTTGACCAGATGGATGTCGGTGGTCCGGGGGATGCCCGCCGAGTCCTTGCGGTACGGCGCGTCGAGCTGGTTGGAGAGGTTGTCGCGGAATTCGCCGAGCGCCCGTGTCACCGCGTCGAGTTCGAGGTGGTTGGAGCCGTGGATCAGCCAGTACTCCAGCTGCACATTGAGGTTCCACCAGGTGGCGGGCCACGGGGTGGACTCCAGCCAGGGCCCCGAGGTGGCCATCACGGGGGCGTCGGCGCGTGCGGCCGCGGCCACCTTGTACAGCTGGATCCAGTAGAAGCGCTGCAGCCGGGCGTCGGGGAGGGAGAGGAAGCTCTTCCGGTAGTAGCCGTGCCACCAGGCGCGATGGGTGGGCGCGAGGGCGTCGTAGGGGAGCGCGGAGGCGGACCCGATGTCCTTCAGCGCGCGGTCGCGCGCGGTGCGCCTGGGGTGGGAGTGGGCCACGGTGACGTACAGCGTCCGCCGCCCGGCGCGGGTCCGCTCCCGCCAGGCCGTCACATGCTGTCCGCCGGCGAGCAGCGGCTGCACGGCGGCTTGGACGCCGTGGTGGTCCTCGACGACGGCCGGGGGGTTGCCGGTGTAGCCGTCGGGCACCGGTTTGAAGTCGACGCGCGGGCTGATGGCCTCGGCGGGGTGGAACACCCAGCGGAACGCGGTCTCACCGGCGCTCGGGGTCACCTCGATGGCCATGACGGAGCGTGAGTTGTGCACCAGGGCACGGAGGGTGAGGGTGCCCTGGTCGGTGGTGATGGTCCCGGTCAGCTCGGCGTCGCGCAGCCGCAGCCGCCAGTCGACGGCGGTGATGGCACCCACCGGCTCCAGGGTGAAGTACCCGATGGGCAGCCGCGCGAGCCCGAAGAGGGAGCCGAACTCCGGCCGGTGGTCCTGGACCTCGCTGTGCTGCACGTTGAAGCGCACCGCGTGTCCGTCGCCCGGCTCGGCGTAGATGCCCGAGCCCAGCAGGGCGTTCCCGAGGAAGGGGCCCTCGTACCAGGTCCGCGGCATCTTCTGCCACACCATGTCGGCGTCGGCGAGAACCGTGGCCCAGGGGTCCCCCGCGGGGCGGGCGGCCGCGGCGGGGGCCTGCGGCTCGGCGGCGTACGCGGTGGCCGTACCGGCGAGTCCGGCGGCGGCGCCCGCGGCCATGGCGGTGCCGACGACGGTCCTTCTGGTGGGTGCGGATGACATGACGCTCCAGGGGTGTGAACCGGGGTGCGGGCGTTCTTCGGCGGGGCGGCGGGGCGCGGCGGCGGTCACGTACATGCATGAGGTTCCTCGATCTGAACCCCTCGGGCATGATGCAGCCCCCATGGCGGAACCGGAACCCCTCGCGCGTCATAAACATCGGATGGACAGCGGGGATGGCAGGCGGAAATGGCGCCCGCGTGGGGTCAGGCGCACCGAGACCTCGGATCTCCGGACCGCTGGGCGGGCGGGTTACATGGTCGCCGCCCGCCCGCTGACGATCAGCCCGACGCCGTGCCGGAAGCGGTGCTCGAAGTCGCCGAAGTGTTCCGTGACCGCGGCGAGGGAGGGGAAGCGTTCGGCGGTGGCCGCCCGCAGCAGTGGCTCCATGCCGCCGATGCCCTGGGCGGCCTGCTCCTCCTGGGTCAGGCCGAGCGTGAAGTACACCAGCGACCAGGTCCGCCAGCCCGCCTCCGCGGGGCCGTGGCCACCGCTGAGGAACGCGCCCGTCATGGCGTCCGCGAAGCGCAGGGTGTGCTCCTCGGCGACATACGTCCCGGCCACGACCCGGGCGCCGTCGCGGCGGGAGAGCAGCGCGGCGCGATAGCGGTGGGCGAGCGTCCGCGCCCGTTCGTCCCAGCGCTCCGGGAGTGGCGCGTCGGCGCATCCCTCGAGCATCGCGTCGGCCATCAGCTCCAGCAGCCGGGGCTTGCTGGAGGCGTGCCAGTAGACGGTGTTGAGCTGCACGCCCAGCCGCTCGGCCACCTTGCGCATCGTGAGCTTGTCCAGCCCCGCCTCGTCGAGCAGTGCCAGCGCCGCCGTCACCACGGCCGTGCGGTCCAGGCCCATGCCGTCGCTCTCCCTCCGCTTGCGTCTTGATCGGGGATCAAGTCTACTGGGGCCAGTTCATTGATCCTGGATCAAGAGGCCGGGGCTGGAACCGAGCGAGGGAGATGGTGTGGTGAACGACGTCGTCGTGGTGGGGGCCGGGCCGGTGGGGCTGCTGCTCGCGGCCGAGCTGCGGCTGGTGGGCGTGGACGTCACCGTGATCGAGCGCGCGGCCGCCCGCAGCCCGCACTCCAAGGCGCTGACCCTGCATCCGCGCAGCCTGGAGGTGCTGGCGATGCGCGGTCTCGCCGAGCCGTTCGTCCGCGCGGGCGTGCCCGTGCCCACCGGGCACTACGGCGGGCTGCCGGTCCGGCTGGACTTCTCCGTGCTGGACACCCGCTTCCCGTACACGCTGGTCCTGCCGCAGCTCCGCACCGAGCGGCTGCTTGAGGAGCGGCTGCGGGCGCTGGGCGGGGAGATCCGGCGGCGGCACCGGGCGCTGGAGGTGCGCCAGGACGCGGACGGCGCCGAAGTGGACGTGGCGGGCCCCGACGGGACGTACACCCTGCGCACGGCGTGGGTGGTGGGCTGCGACGGGGCCGGGAGCGCCGTACGGACCTCCGCCGGGATCGACTTCCCCGGCACCCGGGCCACGACGACCGGCATCCTCGGCGATGTGGTGCTCGACGCGCCGCCGTCGGTCCCCTCGGTCGACAACGAGTACGGGGGCTTCCTGATCGTCCCGCTGGCCGACGGACACCACCGCGTCGCGGGCTCCACCAGGGAGTCCCGCACCATCCCCGCCGACCGGCCGCTCACCTTCGAGGAGCTGCGCGGCCATGTGCGCCAGGTCGCGGGCACGGACTTCGGGATGCGGGCACCCCGCTGGCTGTCCCGGTTCGGCAACGCGGCCCGGCAGGCGGCCCGCTACCGCGACGGCCGCGTCCTGCTCGCCGGGGACGCGGCGCATATGCACATGCCCATGGGCGGCCAGGGCCTCAATGTGGGGCTCCAGGACGCCTTCAACCTCGGGTGGAAGCTGGCCGCGGTGTGCCAGGGCCGCGCGCCCGACGGGCTGCTGGACACCTACCACGCCGAGCGTCACCCCGTGGGGGCCGCGCTGCTGGAGAACACCCAGGCCCAGACCGTGCTCGGGGCCACGTACACGCCCGACGCACGGGCCCTGCGCTCGGTCTTCGGCCGGCTCCTGGCCGCCCATCCGGCGGTGAACCGGCAGTTCGCCGGGGAACTGTCCGCGCTGGACGTGGCCTACCCGGCGGACGGGGCGGACGGGGCGGCCGACCGGCTCACCGGCACCCGGCCGGCCGACCGGCTCACCGGCACCCGGGCGCCCGACCTCGGGCTGGACGGCGCGCCCGAGCCCAGCCTGTACCCGCTGCTGGCCGACGGGCGCTTCGTGCTGCTCCGCCTCGGCCCGGACGGCGATACGGGACGCGAACCGGCCGACGCCCTCGCCACCGCCGCGGCGATCGCCGGGGGTCCGGACCGGATACGGGCCGTGACCGCGCGCCCGACCACCACCCATGACGGCTGGGCGGGGCCGCGCACGGTCCTGGTGCGCCCGGACGGCCATGTCGCCTGGGACACCGCGCTGTCCACCAAGTGAGACGC
This sequence comes from Streptomyces rugosispiralis, assembly GCF_024505145.1. Classification (GTDB taxonomy): domain Bacteria; phylum Actinomycetota; class Actinomycetes; order Streptomycetales; family Streptomycetaceae; genus Streptomyces; species Streptomyces rugosispiralis. The sequence continues at coordinate 215,233 of NZ_JANIAA010000004.1, forward strand.
GTTCGGTGGGGCTCGTACGTACCAGCTCACCACGGATGGCTCCGCGCGGCCACCGGGTGCGGAACGCGGTCCCGGCGGCGGCTCGTTGTCCACTCCCTGAGAATCGGCGCGCGGAGCGTTCAGGCGCTGGTTAATCTGACGACAGATCCGGTTCAGCCGACACGAGGGAGTGTGCGGTGACCCCCGAACAAACACAGAGCGACGACGCGCGCCCCGATAACAGCGGGCGGTTCGTGCAGGCCGCGGAGGTGGGCAGTCTGGAGGTATGGGCGCGTTCCGCGCCGATTCGACTCGCCGGTTACGAGGACGACCTCGCCGAGCCGCACATCCTCCAGAGCGTGGACTGATGGGCCGGCGCATGCGCTGAGAGCGAGGGAGGACACCGGTCCGCGGGCCGCGGCCGCTGGCAACAAGCGGACATCCCGGCCCCCGGCCGGTCGCCTCCCTCGCCTGACGGATTCACTCTTCTGGCTCAGCTACCAACTGGTAGTTAAGTCCTCCACCCCCGTGATGTGGGACCGGGCTGGTGTGCCCCGCCGTGCACATGGCAGGATGCATCGCGCGGCATCGTCCGCCTTAACCAACCGTGAGGGTGTGCGAGCCCGGGAGCAGCCGTGAGGGGGCGCAGATGGCAGCGGGTGGAGACAGATCACCGGACGCCGCCGGCAGCCCGCTGGCGGACCGGCTCAACTACCTGTTCACCACCATGCACCCGCCGGGCGCGCCGTACACCAACGCCTATGTCGCCGAGGAGATCAGCGGCGGCGAGGAGTACGGCGGGGTGAGCCTGACCGAGCAGTATCTGTCGATGCTGCGCAACGGCAGGCGCACCAACCCCAGCCCGGATGTGCTGCGGGCGCTCGCCAGGTTCTTCGCGGTGCCGGTCGGTTATCTGCTGGGCGATCTGTCGCCTTCGCAGGCGGAGCGGGTCGAGGAGGAGGTACGGTTCCTCGTCGCCATGCGCGACAAGCGGGTCCGCAGCATCGCGCTGCGCTCCGTGGGCCTCCCGCCAGAGGTCCAGGACAGCCTCACCACGATCATCTCCCAGTTCCGGCAGCAGATGAACCTTCCGCCCGAGCCGCCCGGTACGAACGGCGCCGGAGAGGCGGACGGTTCGGGCGGTCCGGACGGCGAGGCGACGAATGGCCGTCGATGACCCGGAACTCTTCTCTTCCTGGCGGCGGACCGGAAACGAGGGTGGTACAGGCATGCGAGTGGGCCGGATACGGCGGCGGTGCAAGCAGCTCATCAAGGAGCTCGGGCTGCCCGCCTCGACCGACCTGCCCGGACTGTGCGACCTCGTGGCCCGCCGTGTCGGACGCCCGGTCCACCTGGTGCCGATGAGCCTGGGCGGTGTGGTCTCGGGGATGACCGCCTCCACCGACGAGGACTACTGGATCTTCTACGAGCTCAGGACGTCCCCCTGGCACCAGATCCATATCGTGCTGCATGAAATCGGCCATCTGCTGCTCGGACACGAGCAGGACCCGGCGGTCACCGAGGACGCGCTGCGGATGTGGACGCCGTCGGTCGACGTGACCACCGCGATGCGCCGCCTGGGGATGACCCCGGACTTCGCCCGCCACCACTGCTACGACAACCTCACCGAGCGCGAGACCGAGGTGCTGGGCACCCTCCTGATGGAGCGTGTGGTGCCGACCTCGCCGGACCACGGGCTACCGCTCGAGGGCCGGGCGGCCGAACTCGCGGCGGCGCTGGGCCCGGCGCTGCGCCATGTGCGCACCGACGGGGTCGGCCGTGCCGATGGCGCACGCGGTGAACCGGGCGGTGACACCGGTGTTTGACGTCGTCTATCTGTGCTTCGGCGCCGCCGCCTGGGCGATGGCCGGTTACAAGGCCCGGGCCTGGTTCCGCGACCGCGCCAACGGCGATCTCGGTCTGGCGTGCGTGATGACCGGGGCCGTGGCGAATGTGTTCCTGCTCTCCGCGCCCAGCGTCTACCGCTGGTTCGACGGTCTGGTGGGCGTCGCCAATCTCGCCATGGTCTTCCTCTACTCCTCCGTCGTGGTGTTCGCCACCGGCGCCCTGGTGCTGCTGCTGCGCTGGACGGGCTCCGCGGTGCCGCCCCGCGCGGTGGTCGCCGCCGTGGCCGTGGCGTGGACGGTGGCCGTCGTCGGCTTCGCGGTGGGCCGCCCGGACGCCGTGGAGCACCCCCGCGACTTCAGCACCGCCTACGCCGACGCCCCCGGAGTGGTCCTCTTCCTGGTGCTGTATCTGGCCATTTTCGGAGCCGGTCTGGCGGGACTCGGCATCCTGTGCCCGCGCTATGCCGCCAGTCTGGGCGGCTCATGGCTGGCCCGGGGGCTGCGGGTGCTGGCCGCCGGATGCTGGCTGGGGCTGACGTACTGCGCCTGCAAGCTGATCGGTTTCGGCTTCTCCTGGGCGGGCCATGAGCTGTACTGGCTCTCCAACGGAGTGGCCCCGCTGACCGCCTCGGTCGCGGCCATCCTGGTGCTGGCCGGTTTCGCCATCCCCGCCGTGGGCCCGCGGGCCTCCGCGTGGCGCCGCTTCCGGAGGCTGCGGCCGCTGTGGCGGGAGGTCACCGAGCGGGCCCCCGAGGTGTCCATGGGGCAGTCCGGCTGGACCGGCTGGTGGCCGTTCGCGGATCTGGAGTGGCGGGCCAACCGTCAGATGGCGGAGATCCGGGATGTCCAGCGCGGCGTACGCCGTCATGTGGAGGCCCGCGCGTTGGAGATCGCGCATGTCAAGGGCGGCGCGGCGCGACTCGACGATTGGCAACTTGCTGCCGTAGTGGAAGCAGTGGCCCTCAGACGCGGTTTGCTGAACCAAGCAGACGGACATGTGCCGGAGTCCGCGGCGGACAGCGTGGTGGTGACGACAGGGGCCGAACTGGTGGAGGAGCACGAGCATCTGGCCCGCGTCGCCGACGTCTACCACCTGCCGCTCGTCGACGAGGTGCTCGCGGAACTGAGGGAGGAGACCGCCGCCCGGCGGCGGTGATCGGGGGGATCACAGACGAGGTGGCCCTGGACGGGGGTCGGGGCCGCCCGTGGCACAGGCGGCGCCGGGGAGATTCAGCCCCGGCGCCGCCTCCCGGCCACGACTATTCACCACCGGCGTGCACATCGCCTGGACGGGCTGGAATGGTCCACCCGTCCAGGCGCGGGGGACGCCACGGCCTAGAGTCGGGATCCATGCAGAACACCGCGAACGCCGCCGGAACGGACGGCCCGGAGCTCGTTGACACCGCCCCGCTGATCGAGGACCTCTACCCGGCCCTGGCCAAGCTGCGCGAGGCCGGCCCGGTCCATCGGATCGCCGGCACCGACGGACGCCCCGCCTGGCTGGTGACCCGTTACGAGGACGTGCGGCGGCTGTTCGCCGATCCGCGCCTCGCCCTGGACAAGCGCCACGCCGCACCGGGCAACTACAGCGGCTTCTCCCTGCCGCCCGCCCTCGACGCCAACCTGCTCAACATGGACCCGCCGGACCACTCCCGGGTGCGCCGGCTGGTGGTCAAGGCGTTCACCCCCGGCCGCGTGGAGAAGATGCGCGAACCGGTCCGACGGGTCGCCGAGGAGCTGCTCGACGCCATCGAGTCCGACGGCCGCGCGGACCTCCTGGCCGCCTACGCCGGGCAGTTGCCCATCATCGTCATCTGCGATCTGCTCGGCGTCCCGCAGCGCGACCGGCGCGACTTCCGGGCCTGGAGCGACGCCCTGATCACCCCCGATCCGGCGCGGCCGCAAGCGGCGAAGGAAGCGGTCGGCAGCATGCTGCGCTTCTACACCGAGCTGATCGCGAAAAAGCGCGCCGAGCCCGCGGACGATCTGCTCTCGGATCTGATCCGGGTCCGTGACGACGAGGCCGGGGACGGCGGCGGAGCCGGGGACGGTGGCGGGGACGGCGGCGGCAGGCTCAGCGAGGACGAACTGACCTCGCTCGCCTTCCTCATCCTCCTCGCGGGCTACGAGAACACCGTCCACCTCATCGCCAATTCGGTGCTCACCCTGCTCGACAACCCCGCGGTCCTCCAGGAGCTGCGCGAGGATCCGAGCGGTCTCGCGGCCGCCTTCGACGAGCTGGCGCGGTACGAGGGCCCGGCGGCGCTGGGGATCCGCCGCTTCCCGCTGGAGGACATCGAGATCGGGGGTGTCACCATCCCCGCCGGGGAGACCGTGCTGCTGTCGGCGGCCTCGGCCCACCGTGACCCGGCCCACTTCAAGGATCCGGACGAGTTCAATCCACATCTTGGCCGGTCCGGTCACCTTGCGCTCGGCCATGGCATCCACTACTGCCTCGGCGCGCCGCTGGCCCGAATGGAGATCGAAACCGCTCTGGCCGCGCTGCTTCGCCGTTTCCCGGGGCTGCGGCTGGACGTCCCGAGGGATCAGCTCCGATGGCGGCGGACGATCCGCGCGCGTGGCCTGATCTCACTGCCTGTCGCATGGTGATCGGGGGAAGCGAACAGGTTTTTGATGCATAACCCCCCGCCGATGCGGTAAAAAGGTCTTCGAGCCCGCCCGGTGTGCATCCCCCGTCGCACCGGGCGGGTCTCTGTGTGTCCGGGGCGACGGCAGCGGACCGGGCACCCGGCCGGCGCCTGGCGGCGGGTCCGTCCGCCTCACCCACCCCGGCCGTGGACGGCCGTTACCCCGGAAATCCCTAGTGCTCACCCCTGAGATCACTAGAGAGTAAGCTCACAGCCCCAATCACTGCTCCGGCTTTAGCGGACCCCATTAGCCTCCTCCTATGACGGTCCTGCCCGACGGGCTTCCCCTAGCCGACGATTTCCCGGAAGTGACGCGAGACCAATGGCGCCACCTCGTCGAAGGCGTGCTGCGTAAAACCGGCACTTCGGACGCCGTGGGTGCCGAGGCCGAACAGGCCCTCGCGACCGCACTCGAGGACGGAATCACCGTCCAGCCTCTCTACACCGCCGACGACGCCCCCGAGGACGCCGGATTCCCCGGCTTCGCGCCCTTCGTGCGTGGCGGCCGGGCCGAGGGCTCCGCCGTATCCGGCTGGGACGTGCGCCAGCGCCACGCCCACCCCGATCCGGCCCGCACCAACCAGGCGATCCTCGCCGACCTGGAGAACGGCGCCGGTTCGGTCTGGCTCGCGGTCGGCGCGGCCGGGGTGCCCGTGGACGCCCTGCCCGAGGCGCTGAAGGGGGTCTATCTCGACCTCGCCACCGTCGCCCTCGACGCGGGCGCCGACTTCGAGGACGCCGCCCGCGCCCTGCTGCGGCTCTACGCCGACCGCGAGGTGCCGCCCGGCGCCGCGCTCGGCAACCTCGGTGCGGACCCGCTGGGCCTCGTGGCCCGCACCGGACGCGACGAGGGCCTGGCCGGACGGCTGGCCGCCGCCGCCGACCTCGCGCTGACCTGCGACCGCGACCACCCGGGGGTGCGGGCGTTCGCCGTGGACGCGCTGCCGTACCACGAGGCGGGCGCCGGGGCCGCCCAGGAGCTCGGCTGCTCCCTCGCCGCCGCCGTGGCCTATCTGCGCACCCTCACCGAGGAGGGGCTGAGCGTCGAAGCCGCCTGCGCGCAGCTGGAGTTCCGCTACGCGGCCACCGCCGACCAGTTCCTCACCATCGCCAAGCTCCGGGCCGCCCGGCGGCTGTGGGCGCGCGTGGCGCAGGCGTGCGGCGCGTCCTCCGAGGCGCGTGCCCAGCGCCAGCACGCGGTGACCTCGTCGGTGATGATGACCCGGCGCGACCCTTGGGTGAACATGCTGCGCACCACCGTGGCCACCCTCGCCGCGGGCGTCGGCGGCGCGGACGCGGTCACCGTGCTGCCCTTCGACAGCGCCATCGGCCTCCCCGACGACTTCGCCCGGCGCATCGCCCGCAACACCTCCACGATCCTGCTGGAGGAGTCGCATCTGGCCCGGGTGATCGACCCGGCCGGCGGCTCCTGGTACGTCGAGAAGCTCACCGACGACGTCGCCCGCGCCGCCTGGGCCTGGTTCCAGGAGATCGAGCGCGCCGGGGGCATGGCCGCAGCCCTCGCCTCCGGGCTGGTCCGCGACCGGCTCGCGGACACCTGGGCCCGCCGCGGCCGCGCACTGGCCCGCCGCAAGGAGCCGATCACCGGCGTCAGCGAGTTCCCGAACCTCGCCGAGCGGCCCGTCGAGCGCGACCCCGCGCCCGAGCGGCCCGGCGGCGGACTGCCGAGGGTGCGCCGCGACGAGGCGTACGAGGCGCTGCGCACCCGCTCCGACGCCCATCTGGCGGCCGAGAGCGGCCGGCCCAGGATCTTCCTGGCCGCGCTGGGCCCCGCCGCCGCGCACACCGCCCGCGCCTCCTTCACCGCCAACCTCTTCCAGGCGGGCGGGATCGAGGCGGTTCACGAGCCGGTCACCGTGACCGCGGAGACGGTCGCCGAGGCGTTCACCGCCAGCGGCGCCCGCGTGGCCTGCCTGTGCTCCAGCGACAAGCTGTACGCGGAGGAGGCGGCCGCCGTGGCCGAGCGGCTGAAGGCGGCCGGGGCGACCCGGGTCTACCTGGCCGGACGGCCGGGGGCACAACAGGACGAGTACGAGCGGGCCGGAGTGGACGGATACGTCTTCGCGGGCTGCGACGCGGTCGAGGTGCTCACCTCGGCTCTGGACACCATGGGGGTGGCGTGATGACGGGCTCTTCGCTGGAGCCCGGGAAGATCCCGGACTTCTCGGCGGTCGATCTGGACGGACCGGCCGAGGGCCCGGTGCCCAGCTCCGATGACTGGGCCGCCGCGTTCCAGAACGGTGCGGGCAAGGGCGTCGAGGACCTGGTGTGGGACACCCCCGAGGGCATCGGGGTCAAACCGCTCTACACCGCCGAGGACCTCGAGGGCGTCGACTTCCTGGGCACCTACCCCGGCGCCGCGCCCTATCTGCGCGGCCCGTACCCGACGATGTACGTCAACCAGCCCTGGACCATCCGGCAGTACGCGGGCTTCTCCACCGCCGAGGAGTCCAACGCCTTCTACCGCCGCAACCTCGCGGCCGGCCAGAAGGGCCTGTCGGTCGCCTTCGACCTGCCCACCCATCGGGGCTACGACAGCGACCACCCCCGGGTCACCGGTGACGTCGGCATGGCGGGCGTGGCCATCGACTCCATCTACGACATGCGGCAGCTCTTCGACGGCATCCCGCTGGACCGGATGAGCGTGTCGATGACGATGAACGGCGCGGTGCTGCCCGTGCTCGCGCTCTACATCGTGGCCGCCGAGGAACAGGGCGTACCGCCCGAGAAGCTGGCCGGGACCATTCAGAACGACATCCTCAAGGAGTTCATGGTCCGCAACACCTACATCTATCCGCCGCAGCCGTCGATGCGGATCATCTCCGACATCTTCGCCTTCACCTCGCAGCGGATGCCGCGCTACAACTCCATCTCCATCTCCGGCTACCACATCCAGGAGGCCGGGGCCACGGCCGATCTGGAGCTGGCGTACACCCTCGCGGACGGTGTGGAGTATCTGCGGGCCGGTCGGGACGCCGGGATGGACGTGGACGCCTTCGCGCCCCGGCTGTCGTTCTTCTGGGCCATCGGCATGAACTTCTTCATGGAGGTCGCCAAGCTGCGCGCGGCGCGGCTGCTGTGGGCCAAGCTGGTCAAGCAGTTCGACCCGAAGAACCCCAAGTCGCTGAGCCTGCGCACCCATTCGCAGACCTCCGGCTGGTCGCTGACCGCCCAGGACGTCTACAACAACGTGGCGCGCACCTGTGTGGAGGCCATGGCCGCCACCCAGGGCCACACCCAGTCGCTGCACACCAACGCGCTGGACGAGGCGCTCGCGCTGCCCACCGACTTCTCCGCGCGGATCGCCCGCAACACCCAGATCCTGCTCCAGCAGGAGTCGGGCACCACCCGGGTCATCGACCCCTGGGGCGGCAGCGCCTACGTCGAGAAGCTGACGTACGACCTGGCGCGGCGGGCCTGGCAGCACATCGAGGAGGTCGAGGCGGCCGGCGGCATGGCCAAGGCCATCGACGCGGGCATCCCCAAGCTGCGCGTCGAGGAGGCCGCGGCCCGCACCCAGGCGCGGATCGACTCCGGGCGCCAGCCGGTGATCGGCGTCAACAAGTACCGGGTCGACAGCGATGAGGCGATCGAGGTCCGCGCGGTCGACAACTCCGTGGTACGGGCCCAGCAGATCGAGAAGCTGCGGCGGCTGCGCGCCGAGCGCGACGAGGCCGGCTGCCAGGACGCGCTGCGCGCCCTGACCGCGGCCGCCGAGTCCGGTCCTGGCGCCGGTCTGGAGGGCAATCTGCTGGCGCTGGCCGTGGACGCCGCCCGCGCCAAGGCCACCGTGGGCGAGATCTCCGACGCGCTTGAGAAGGTCTACGGGCGCCACTCGGGCCAGATCCGTACGATCTCCGGTGTGTACCGAGACGAGGCCGGAAAGTCGTCCGGCGTGGACCGCACCCGCACGCTGGTCGAGGCGTTCGAGCGCGAGGAGGGCCGCCGCCCCCGCATCCTGGTCGCCAAGATGGGCCAGGACGGACATGACCGCGGCCAGAAGGTGATCGCCACCGCCTTCGCCGACCTGGGCTTCGACGTCGACGTCGGCCCGCTGTTCCAGACCCCCGAGGAGGTCGCGCGGCAGGCGGTGGAGGCCGATGTGCACATCGTCGGCGTGTCGTCGCTCGCGGCCGGTCACCTCACGCTGGTGCCCGCGCTGCGCGAGCAACTGGCCGAGGCGGGGCGCGAGGACATCACGATCGTGGTCGGCGGGGTCATCCCGCCGCAGGATGTCCAGACCCTGCACGAGGCCGGGGCCGCCGCGGTCTTCCTGCCGGGCACGGTCATCCCGGACGCCGCCCACGACCTGGTGCGGAAGCTGGCCGCCGACCTCGGCCACGAACTGTAATGCCACGGACGATCGACATCGAGGAGTATGCCAAGGGCGTGCTCGACGGCAAGCGCGCGTACATCGCGCGTGCGATCACGCTCGTCGAGTCCACCCGCCCCGACCATCACGACCTCGCCCAGCGGCTGCTGGTCGAACTGCTCCCGCACACCGGCGGGGCCCGGCGGATCGGCATCAGCGGGGTGCCCGGTGTCGGCAAGTCCACCTTCATCGACGCCCTGGGCACCATGCTCACCGGGGTCGGCCACAAGGTCGCGGTCCTGGCCGTCGACCCCTCGTCGACCCGCACCGGCGGCTCCATCCTGGGTGACAAGACCCGGATGGAGCGGCTGGCGGTCGATCCAGGCGCCTTCGTACGGCCCTCGCCCAGCGCCGGGACGCTGGGCGGGGTCGCCCGCGCCACCCGCGAGTCCATGGTCGTCATGGAGGCCGCGGGCTATGACGTGGTGCTGGTGGAGACTGTGGGCGTGGGCCAGTCCGAGACGGCGGTGGCCAACATGGTCGACTCCTTCCTGCTGCTCTCCCTGGCCCGCACCGGCGATCAGCTCCAGGGCATCAAGAAGGGCGTCCTGGAGCTCGCCGACGTCGTCACCATCAACAAGGCCGACGGACCGCACGCACGGGACGCGAAGTCGGCGGCCCGTGAACTGGCGGGCGCGCTACGGCTGTTGCAGCCCCCGGACGCGCCCTGGAACCCGCCGGTGCTCACCTGCAGCGCCCGCGAGTCCACCGGGCTCGATGTGGTGTGGGAGCGCCTGGAGCAGCACCGCCGGGTGCTGGATGCCACGGGCGCGCTGCGCACCAAGCGGCGCGACCAGCAGGTGGACTGGACCTGGTCGATGGTGCGCGACCAGCTGCTCGCGCGGCTGCACGCCCACCCCGAGGTGCGGCGGCTCGGGCCCGAGCTGGAGCAGCGGGTCCGCGAGGGCGCGCTGACGGCCACGCTGGCGGCGGACCGGCTGCTGGAGGCGTTCCAGGGCTCGGCCGACGGTGGCGCGTCCCAGATCCGGGCCGACGGTGGAACGTTCCGGGCCCCGGCCGACGGTGGATGAGGCGCCGCTGCCGGACGCGGCGCGGGTCGGACCGTTCTTCGCACTGCGCACCGGCAGCGGCGATCCGGGTGCGGAGGGGTACGCGCGGATCGGCGAGGCGTACCGGCTGACCGGCACGGGCGCCGCCGGACCGGTGCTGCGCGCCCGGGTCGAGGCGGTCGCCGCGAGTCTGCGCACCGATGAACCGAGGGTCGCGGCATCGCTCGTCTTCCAGGGGCTCGCAGCCCGGGTGTGGTCGCTCGCGCTCGGCCCGGCGGTCCTCTCCGGCGGGGTGCCCCACCTCCGGCCCGACCGGCTGTGGTGGAACCCCGGGCGTGTCGCCCCCGACGACCTGTGGTGGCCCGGCGCGCCGTCCGTGATGGGCGAACCGGGACGACTCGCCGGTCCGGTGGGCACCGCGGCATGCGTCCATCTGGTGCCGCTGCACCAGGCCATCGAGCGGGCCTACCAGGTCTCGGGGCGGCTGCTGTGGGGCAACGCGGCCTCGGCGCTGGCCGGTTCGCTGCGGGTGCTGCACGACTGGTGCCGGGCGCACGGCCGCGCCGAGGCGGCGGACCGGGCCGTCGAGCTGGCACGTGCCCAACTCGGCCACCCGCCGCTGCGCGACGCCGGCACCCTCAGCACCGCGCCCCTCGGCTATCGGCGCCGCAGTTGCTGTCTCTACTACCGGGTGCCGGGCGGCGGGTTGTGCGGCGACTGCGTCTTGCGCGAGGCGCCGGGGCGGGGGATTGGGCGTGGGACGCCGGGGTGAGGCGGACGTTTTCCCGAGGTAGCCGGTCTCTTGAGGTAGCCGGTCTCCCGGTGGGGACGGTCTCCCGGTGGGGACGGTCTCCCGGTGGGGACGGTCTCCCAATGGGCCGATACGGTGGGCGAATGCCGAAGAACGAGAACGTGTTCTCATCCTGGCGGGGCTGGTGCGGACGCGTCACTTCCCGTCTGGTCCACCGCGGCTGGCGTGCCGTGCAGCGGGCCGGCGCGGTGACCGCCGAGCGCCCCGGGCCGTACCGCTTCGGCCGCATCGGCGTCGGCACCCGGCTGGCGTTCCCCCAGGGCACCCTCTTCGGCGAACCGTGGATCGAGATCGGCGAGCACTGCGTCATCGGCGAGCAGGTGACCCTCACCGCCGGCATGATGCCCGATGTGGACCTCGGCCCCGAGCCGGTGCTGCGCATCGGCAACGGCGTGGTGCTGGGCCGGGGCAGCCATGTGATCGCCTCCGTATGCGTGGAGTTCGGCGACGATGTCTTCTGCGGTCCGTACGTCTATGTGACCAGCGACAACCACTCCTACGACGATCCGGACCAGCCCATCGGCCGTCAGTGGCCGCGCTCCGCGCCCGTCCACATCGGCCCCGGCAGCTGGCTGGGCGCGGGCGCGGTGATCCTGCCGGGGGCGCGGCTGGGCCGCAATGTGGTGGTCGCGGCGGGCGCGGTCGTACGGGGCGAGGTGCCCGACCACGCCGTGGTGGCCGGGGCGCCGGCCCGGATCATACGGCGCTGGGCCCCGGACGAGGGCTGGCAGCCGCCGCTGCGCACCCCGGCACCGGTGCCGATCCCGGAGGACATGACCGTGGAGCAACTGCTCGCACTGGCCGAGTTGGAGCGGGAACGGACGCGGGGCGGCGTGGAGTTGGAGCGGGAGCAGGAAAGGGCGCGGGCGCGGGGCGGCGTGGGGTCGGAGCGGGAGCAGGCGGGGGAGCGGGACGTCGAGGTGGCGGGGCAGGGGCTGGAGCGGGAGCCGGGGACCGGGGCGTCGTAGCAGGTCAGTAGAGTTCCGTGGACCGTCCCCGACCCGCGAAGGTGACCACCGTGAGCCCGCCGCCTCCCCCCGTGACCGTGATCGGCATCGGCGCCGACGGCTGGGCGGGGCTCGGCCCCGCCGCCCGCGAGGCGCTGCGCACGGCCGAGGTGGTCATCGGCGGACGGCGCCATCTGGGGCTGCTGCCGCCGGAGTGCCCCGGGGAACGGGTGCCCTGGCCGTCCCCGCTGCGCCCCGCCGTCCCCGGGCTGTTCGCCGCGCATGCCGGGCGGCGAATCTCCGTGCTGGCCAGCGGCGACCCCATGTTCTTCGGCATCGGCCGCACGCTCGCCGAACTGCTGGGCGCCGAGCGGCTGCGGGTGCTGCCCCATCCGTCGTCCGTCTCCCTGGCCGGTGCGCGGCTCGGCTGGGCGCTGGAGGAGACCGAGGTGATCAGCCTCGTCGGCCGCCCCCTGGCCACGCTGAGCCGTGAGCTCTACGCCGGCCGGCGGCTGCTCGTGCTCAGCGCGGGCGCCGACACGCCCGCCGAGGTGGCCGGGTTGCTCGGGGACCGCGGCTTCGGCCCGAGCCGGATGCGGGTGCTGGAGCGGCTGGGGAGCGCGGCGGAGCGGTGTGTGGAGGGCACGGCCGAGGAGTGGCCCCATCCGCCCGGCGACCCCCTCAACGTCATCGCCGTCGACTGCGCCCCGGCGGACGGCGCCCGGCCGCTGTCGCTCACACCGGGGCTGCCCGACGCGGCGTACGATCACGACGGTCAGCTGACCAAGCGCCATGTGCGGGCCGCCACCCTCGCCGCGCTCGCCCCCGCCCCCGGTGAGCTGCTGTGGGACGTCGGCGGCGGCTCGGGCTCCATCGCCGTGGAGTGGATGCGGGCCCACCGCACCTGCCGGGCGATCTCGGTCGAACGCGATCCGGCGCGTGCCGAGCGCATCGGCCGCAACGCCGCCGCGCTCGGTGTGCCCGGGCTGACCGTCGTCACCGGCGCGGCGCCCGACGCCCTGGCCGAACTGCCCACCCCCCAGGCGGTGTTCATCGGCGGCGGCCTGACCGCCCCCGGGGTACTGGAGGCGTGCTGGGCGGCCCTGCCGCCGGGCGGCAGGATCGTCGCCAACACCGTGACCCTGGAGTCCGAGGCGCTGCTCGCCGACTGGTACCGCCGTCACGGCGGCGACCTCGTCCGCCTCGCCGTCTCCCACGCCACCCCGGTCGGGGGGTTCACCGGCTGGCGGCAGGCGATGCCGGTCACCCAGTGGTCCGCCGGCAAACCGCTCGCTTCCCGGGGCCCTGGCGGGGACGCCGCCGATCCCGAGGGATCCGTCGAAGCCGCTCAAGGAGAAACACGATGACGGTGTACTTCATCGGCGCGGGCCCCGGCGCCGCCGACCTGATCACGGTGCGCGGCGCCCGGACCCTGGCCCGCTGCCGGGTGTGTCTGTACGCGGGCAGCCTGGTGCCCCGCGAACTCCTCGCCGAATGCCCGCCGGACGCCCGGCTCGTCGACACCGCCCAGCTCGACCTGGACCAGATCACCGCCGAGTTGATCGCCGCCCACGAGGCGGGCCATGACGTGGCCCGCCTCCACTCCGGCGATCCGTCGGTCTTCAGCGCCGTCGCCGAGCAGATGCGCCGCCTCGACGCGGCCGGCGTTCCGTACGACGTGGTCCCGGGCGTCCCGGCCTTCGCCGCCGCGGCCGCCGCGCTGAAGCGCGAACTGACGATCCCGACCGTCGGCCAGACCGTCATCCTCACCCGCGTCGCCCAGCAGGCCACCCCCATGCCGGACGGCGAGGACCTGGCCACCCTGGGCCGCAGCGGCGCCCTGCTCGTCCTGCACCTCGCCGCCCGCTACGTGGACCGGATCGTCGCCGAACTCCTCCCGCACTACGGCGCCGACTGCCCGGCCGCCGTGGTCGCCATGGCCAGCCGCCCCGACGAACTCGTCCTGCGCGGCACCCTGGACGACATCGCGGCCCAGGTGAAGGCGGCAGGCGTGGTCCGCACGGCGGTCATCGTCGTCGGCCGCACGTTGGCCGCCGCCCAGTTCCCCGACAGCCACCTCTACTCCCCGGCCAGGACCCGCCCCCGCGTCCCCGGCTCCCCGTCCACGACCTGAGCCCGTCGCCCCTTCGGGCGCCGTACGTGGTTCCGCGCGGGCCGCGCCGCGCACGGCGCGCCATGGCGTACCCGGGGCGTGTCGCGTCCCGTGCGCCGATGTGGGTCAGCGTGGCCGGGGGCCGCGGGGTTCCGCGCGGCCCACGATCGTGCCGGCGCGGTCGACGCAGATGACGTCCACCGCCACCGGCGCGCCGCGCAGCACCCCGAGGGCCGTGTCACGGGCCGCCGCCGCGACCAGGTCGCCGAGGGGGACGCCACGGGCGGTGCACAACTGCACCGTCTCCAGGCCGGTGTTGGCCGTGGCCACCGCCTTCGCGAGCTCCTCGTCGGCTCCTCCCCGGCGGGCGAGTTCCGCGAGGAAGCCCTTGTCCACCTGGGACCGGGAGGAGTGCAGGTCCAGATGGCCGGCGGCCAGTTTGGAGAGCTTGGCGAAGCCGCCGGCCACGGTCAGCCGGTCCACCGGGTGGCGGCGCAGATACTTCAGGACCGCGCCCGCGAAGTCGCCCATGTCCAGGAGCGCGTCCTGCGGCAGCCCGTGCACGGCCACCGCCACCTTCTCGGACGTCGAGCCCGTACAGCCCGCGACATGCGTGCGCCCCGCCGCGCGGGCGACGTCCACCCCGCGCCGGATGCTGTCGATCCAGGCCGAGCAGGAGTAGGGCACGACGATGCCCGTCGTGCCGAGGATGGACAGCCCGCCGAGGATGCCCAGGCGCGGATTCCAGGTGGAGCGGGCGATCTCCTCGCCGTGGTCCACGGAGATCTCGATCTCGACGTCACCGGTTCCGCCGTGCCGGGCCGCGACCGAGGCGATGTGGTCGCGCATCATCTGGCGCGGCACGGGGTTGATGGCCGGTTCACCCACCTCGAGCGGCAGTCCGGGCCGGGTCACCGTGCCGACGCCCGGACCGGCCCGGAAGACCACTCCGCTACCGGGCGGCAGAACCCGTACCGTGGCCCTGACCAGCGCGCCATGGGTCACATCCGGATCGTCCCCCGCGTCCTTCACGACCGCGGCCATGGCCCGGTCCGCCGTCAGCTCCTCGGCGGCGAGGGCGAAGGCGGGGCGCTGTCCCTTGGGCAGTTCGATGGTCACCGGATCGGGGAACTCCGCGCCCAGCAGCGCGGTGTACGCGGCCGTCGTCGCGGCGGTGGCACACGCCCCGGTGGTCCAGCCGTGCCGCAGTCCCGACCGCTCAAGCTGAGCGCCCCGCCCCCCGGCCGCCTTGGCCGTCGTCTCCGCCTCAGCCATGGCCGGGCCGCCGCGCATACGATGACGGGCGCACGGACGACGAAAGGCACCCGATCCCGATGAACAGCGCACCGGCGCGCCATGTGCTCATCCTCGGCGGCACCACCGAGGCGCGCCGCCTCGCCGAGGAACTCGCCGACACGCCCGCGCTGCGCGTCACCAGCTCCCTCGCGGGCCGGGTCGCCGCGCCGCGGCTGCCCGTGGGGCAGGTGCGGATCGGCGGGTTCGGCGGCGCCGAGGGCATGGCCCGCTGGCTCCGCGAGCACCAGGTGGACGCGCTCATCGACGCCACCCATCCTTTCGCCGACACGATCAGTTCCCACGCGGCCCGAGCGGCCGCCGACGTCCATGTTCCCCTGCTCGCCCTGCGCCGCCCCGGCTGGGTACCCGGTCCGGGCGACCGCTGGCACTCGGCCGGCTCGCTGGCCGAGGCCGCGCGGCTGCTGCCGGACCTGGGGGAGCGGATCTTCCTCACCACGGGACGGATGGGCCTGGCCGCCTTCGCCCATCTGACCGGGCAGTGGTTCCTGGTCCGCTCGGTCGACGCGCCCGAGCCGCCGGTCCCGCCCCGGATGGAGGTGATCCTCGACCGCGGCCCGTTCACCCTCGAGGGAGAGGCGGAGCTGCTGCGCCGCCATCGCATCGAGGTGCTGGTCACCAAGGACAGCGGCGCCCACGCCACCGCCCCCAAACTCGCCGCGGCCCGCGCCGCCGCCCTCCCGGTCGTCATCATCCGCCGCCCACCCGCCCCCCAGGGCATCCCGATGGCCGAAACCCCGTCCGAAGCCGCCGCCTGGCTGCGGACCACCCTGGCCTGAGCCCGGGTGCCGCACACCAGGAGCCTTCCGGGTGCTATGCCTCCGGGTAGCGGCGCGGGGTCCAGACGATGTCGGTGCCGTCGCCGCGCCGGACCGTACGGGTCTGGGAGGAGCCCACGAGGAGGATCGTGCGCATGTCGACCTGGGCCGGGTCGAGATCGGCCAGCCGGACGATCCGTACGCGTTCCCCGGAGCCGCCGATGTCGCGGCCCAGCACCACGGGCGTGTCGGGGGCACGGTGCTCCAGCAGGAGTTCACGGGCCTTGCCCACCTGCCAGACGCGGCTGCGGGAGCCGGGGTTGTAGAGGGCGAGCACCAGGTCGGCCGCGGCGGCGGCGCGCAGCCGCTCGGCGATGACCTCCCAGGGCTTGAGCCGGTCGGAGAGGGAGAGCACCGCGTAGTCGTGGCCGAGCGGGGCACCGGCCCGTGCGGCGGCGGCGTGGGCCGCCGTCATACCGGGGACGATCCGCACCGGGACCTCGCGATAGGGGTCCTCGCAGGCGGCCTCCAGGACGGCGGTGGCCATGGCGAACACGCCCGGGTCGCCGGAGGACACCACGGCGACACGCCGACCCCGCCGGGCGAGGTCGAGGGCGAACTCGGCCCGTACGGCCTCGACCTTGTTGTCGGAGGCGTGGCGCCGCTGGCCCGGCCGTACGGGCACCCGGTCCAGGTATGTGGTGTAGCCGACGAGGTCCCCGGCGGCGGCCAGCTCGCCGCGCGCCTCGGGGGTGAGCCACAGCGGACCGGCCGGGCCGAGGCCGACGACCACGACCTCGCCCGAGCCGCCGGACGCACCGCTCGGCGCGTCCGCACGGTCGGCGTTCGGCGTGGCCAAGCGGTCGGCGTGCGGTGTGGTCAGACGGTCGGCGTGCGGCGCGTCGCCGCGGTCGGCGCCCGGTGCGTCCCCGCCGTCGGCACGGTCGCCGCGCGGCGCGCCCACGCGGCTCGGCAGCACCGCCAGCGAGAAGTACGGCACCGACTCCGGATCCACCTCCGCCAGCGGGGCGGTCCGCTCCGCGCCCATCGTGGCGCGCTCCACATACCGCGCGTCCGCGAGCCGCCCCGACCGCTCCAGCGCCCGCCGCACCGTCGGGAAGGTCCGGCCGAGCTTCATCACGGCCGCCGCGTCCGCCGTCGCCAGCCGGGCCGTCAACTCCTCCTCCGGCAGCGTGCCGGGGAGGACCGTCAGCACCTCCTCGCCCTCCACCAGAGGTGTGCCGAGCCGGGCGGCCGCCGCGCTGACCGAGGTGACACCGGGGACGACCTCGGTGGGGTAGCGGTCGGCGAGCCGCTTGTGCATGTGCATGTACGAGCCGTAGAAGAGCGGATCGCCCTCCGCGAGCACCGCGACCGTGCGCCCCGCGTCCAGATGCGCGGCGAGCCGGGCGGCCGCGTCCGCGTAGAACTCCTCCATCGCGCCGCGATAGCCGCCCGGATGGTCGGTGGTCTCCGTGGTGACCGGGTAGACCAGCCGCTCCTCGATGTGGTCGGGCCGCAGATGGCGCTCGGCGATGGAGCGCGCGATGCTGCGCCCGTGCCGGGCGCTGTGGTACGCGATGACATCGGCCGCGGCGATGACCTCCACGGCGCGTACGGTCATCAGGGAGGGGTCGCCGGGGCCGAGCCCCACACCGTAGAGCCGGCCCGTCTGCTGCTCGCTCACTCTTCCTCGCTCGCTATCGCGTTGATCGCGGCCGCGGCGATGGCGCTGCCGCCGCGCCGGCCGTGCACCACCAGGTGGTCGAGCGCCGCCGGATGCCCGGCCAGCGCCTCCTTGGACTCGGCGGCGCCGATGAAGCCCACCGGCACACCGATCACGGCGGCCGGGCGCGGCGCGCCCGCCCCGCCTTCTTCGACCATCTCCAGCAGCCGGAACAGCGCCGTGGGCGCGTTGCCGACCGCCACCACCGCCCCCTCGAGCCGGTCCCGCCACAGCTCCAGCGCGGCGGCGCTGCGCGTGGTGCCCATGTGCCGCGCCAACTCCGGTACGGACGGGTCCGAGAGGGTGCAGATCACCTCGTTGTCGGCGGGCAGCCGCTTGCGGGTGATCCCGCTGGCCACCATGCGCGCGTCACAGAGCACCGGCGCGCCGGACCGCAGCGCGGCACGGGCGCGGGAGACCACCTCGGGGGTGTACGCGAGGTCCTTGACCAGGTCGACCATGCCGCAGGCGTGGATCATCCGCACCGCCACCTGGCTGACGTCGGCGGGGAGCCCGCCGAGGTCGGCCTCGGCGCGGATGGTGGCAAAGGACGCGCGGTAGATGGCCGCCCCGTCCTTCTCATAGTCGAACACGGTGTCCTCGATCATGTCGTTCCACGGGCCGCCGCAACGGCGTCGGCCAACTGCTCTGCTGTCACTTCCACGCCGTCCTCCGCCTCCGGCGTGTCCTCCCTCGCGCCGCCCCGCACGGTGACCCGATAGCCCGCGTCGCCGGTCGCCAGCGCGTCCACCCAGCGGCCCCCGGGGTGGCCGCAGCGCCGCTCACAGCCGGAGACGTACACCGGCAGCGGATCGGGCGCGGCTCGGCGGCCGTCGTCGGACGCCGAGCCGCGCATCGGCCGCGGCTCCGAACCGCCCGCGACCACTCGTCCGGCGTCCGGTACCACTTCCGCCGTGCCCGCGGCCTCGCACGCCGTGTCCGCCACCCCGTACGTCGTGTCCGCGGCCTCGTACGCCGTGTCCGCCACCATGCGCGTCGCGTGGGACCGCACATCCGCCAGGGACTTGGCGCAGCCGGGCCGCCCCGTGCACGCGCCGACCCCGAGCCACGGCGAGTCCGGCGTGGTCACCAGCCCCGCGTCGGACAGTTCCGCCAGGGCACCGCGCGTGTCGCCCGGCGCGAACCCGGGGAGCACCACGCCGCGCCAGGGTGTCATACGCAGCTCATCCGCCCCGTCCCGGGAGGCGAGCCCGGCGAGCAGCCGCCACTGTGCGGCGGTCACCCGGCCCAGCGGGAGGGCGACGGACAGCGCGTGGCGCCCGTCCGGACCGGGAACCGGCCCGGGGGCGGGGGGCGCGGCAGAGGCCACCGGCCGGTGCCTCGTCCGTACGGCCTCGACGCCCGCCTCGGCGAGTCGCGCGGCCAAGCCGTCGGCCGTCACGGCGTGTCGGGCGGGGAGTTCACGTACTCGCCACGCCCGGGTTCCGCTCTCCCGTGCCCTCGCCAGAAACTCCACCGCGGCCAGCGCGGCCGCCCGCGCCGCGTCCTCGCTCCGCACCCGGAGGTCGCCACCTCCGGCCGCCCCGCCCGTGGGGACGCCCGCCACGTCCACACCCGCCACCGGCCCCCCGACCCGCAGCACCGCTCCATCACCAGGCGTTGCGATCAATGTCACATCGGCGCCCAACGCGGCCACATCGCCACGCCCGTCGTCCAGTGCGAACAGAAACCTGCCCGACAAGCCCGACAATTCCGCATGCCCCAGCAAAGTGTCGTCGCACAGCACGGCGTCCAACTCCCGTACCCACGCCACCACATCGGCGTGCCCGCCGCCGTCCAGGCCGGAGAGTGGCGACGCCACGATGTTGCGCACCCGGTCATGGCGGTCCGAGGGAAGCAGTCCGGCGGCCCGCAGCCGGGCCGCCAGCTCCGCGCCACACCCCGCCGCCAGGCCGCGCACCTGCGCATTGCCCCGTGACGTGATGTCCAGCCGCCCGTCGCCCAACTCCTCGGCCACCCGCCCCAGCGCCCACGCCTGACGGCCCGTCAGCAATCCGCCCGGCACCCGGATCCGGGCCAGCGAACCATCGTCCGCCGGGTGCAGCCGCAGCGCGCCCGGACAGGCGTCATCGCGCCCGCGCACGGGGGTTTCATCCCCGGATGGGGTGGTTGTCGGGGGGAGGGGCATGGCGGCGAGCATACCGACGATCCGGTTCGGCCCACCGCCCCGGCCGAGCCGGAACTCACCGCCCCGTGGCAGGTCAGCAACGCTTACTATGCTCAGCGGTGGGTCGGTCCCGGCCCGCGACACGTACAAGACGGCACTCACGGTAGGAAGCCGGTGGAAATCCGGCGCGGTCCCGCCACTGTGAGCGCGGCGGCTGCCGAACGGCAGCCGCCGCGCGAGCCAGGAACTGCCGCCGTCTTCAACCCGCCCGGGGCGCGGACCCCGAGGAAGGCCTGCCGTCGCATGATTCTGCTGCTGTCGACGTCCGACACCGACCTGCTCAGCGCCCGTGCCGCCACGGGCCCGGTGTCGTACCGCCTCGCCAACCCGGCCCGCCTCGCGCTCGAAGACCTCCCCGGCCTGCTCGACGGCGCCGAACTCGTCGTCGTACGGCTCCTCGGCGGTATCCGCGCCTGGCAGGAGGGGCTCGACACGCTGCTCGCGGGCGACCTGCCCGTCGTGGTGCTCAGCGGTGAACAGGCGCCGGACGCCCAGCTCATGGAGGCGTCCACGGTCCCGGTCGGCATCGCGGCCGAGGCCCACGCCTACCTCGCCCACGGCGGGCCCGCCAACCTGGACCAGCTGGCCCGGTTCCTCTCCGACACCGTGCTGCTCACCGGGCATGGCTTCGAACCGCCCGCGCCCGCGCCCACCTGGGGTCCGCTGGAGCGCACCGCCCGCGCGGCCGACACCGGCGACGCCACCGGCCCGACCGTCGCGGTGCTCTACTACCGCGCCCACCACATGAGCGGCAACACCGCCTTCGTGGAGGCCCTGTGCCGCGCCGTGGAGGACGCCGGGGGCCACCCGCTGCCGCTGTTCGTCGCCTCGCTGCGGGCCCCCGAACCCGAGCTGATCGAGGCGCTCGGCGCGGCCGACGCCATCGTCACCACCGTCCTCGCGGCCGGTGGCACCCGCCCCGCCGAGGCGTCCGCGGGCGGCGACGACGAGGCGTGGGACGCGGGCGCGCTCGCCGCGCTCGACGTGCCCATACTGCAGGCGCTGTGCCTCACCTCGCCGCGCGCCGCGTGGGAGGAGAACGACGAGGGGCTGTCACCGCTGGACGCCGCGACCCAGGTCGCCGTCCCCGAGTTCGACGGGCGCCTCATCACCGTGCCGTTCTCGTTCAAGGAGGTGGACGAGGACGGCCTGCCGGTCTACGTCGCCGACGCCGAGCGCGCCTCGCGTGTCGCCGGAATCGCGGTACGACACGCCCGGCTCCGCCACATCCCCGCCGCCGACAAGCGCCTCGCGCTCGTCCTCTCCGCCTACCCCACCAAGCACTCCCGGATCGGCAACGCCGTCGGCCTCGACACGCCCGCGAGCGCCGTCGCCCTGCTGCGCCGGCTGCGCACCGAGGGCTACGACCTCGGCCCCGAGGACGGGCCGGACGCGCTCCCGGGCCTGGCCTCCGGCGTCGGCGACGAGCTGATCTACGCCCTCATCGAGGCGGGCGGCCATGACCAGGAGTGGCTCACCGAGGAGCAGCTCGCCCGCAACCCCGTCCGCATCCCGGCCGCCGACTACCGCCGCTGGTACGCCACGCTCCCGCGGGAGCTCCGGGACGCGGTCGAGGAGCACTGGGGCCCGCCGCCCGGCGAGATGTTCGTCGACACCAGCCGCGACCCCGAGGGCGAGATCGTGCTGGCCGCGCTGCGCCGCGGCAACCTCCTGGTGGTCATCCAGCCGCCGCGCGGCTTCGGCGAGAACCCCATCGCCATCTACCACGACCCCGATCTGCCGCCCTCGCACCACTACCTGGCGGCCTACCGCTGGATGGCCACCGCGCGGACGGACGGTGGCTTCGGCGCCGACGCCATGGTCCACCTGGGCAAGCACGGCAATCTGGAGTGGCTGCCCGGCAAGAACGCCGGACTGTCCGCCGCCTGCGGCCCCGACGCCGCGCTCGGCGATCTGCCGCTGATCTACCCCTTCCTGGTCAACGACCCGGGCGAGGGCACCCAGGCCAAGCGCCGCGTCCACGCCACCCTGGTCGACCACCTCGTGCCGCCGATGGCCCGCGCCGACTCCTACGGCGACATCGCGCGGCTGGAGCAGCTGCTGGACGAGTACGCGGCCATCTCCGCGATGGACCCGGCCAAGCTCCCCGCCATCCGCGCCCAGATCTGGACCCTCATCCAGGCCGCCCGGCTCGACCACGACCTGGGCCTGGAGGCGCGGCCGGACGACGACGGCTTCGACGACTTCCTGCTGCATGTCGACGGCTGGCTGTGCGAGGTCAAGGACGCCCAGATCCGCGACGGACTGCATGTCCTGGGCGGCGCGCCGACCGGCCCCGAGCGCGTCAACCTCGTACTGGCCATCCTCCGCGCCCGCCAGATCTGGGGCGGTACGTCCGCGCTTCCCGGTCTGCGCGAGGCGCTCGGCCTGGACGAGTCGGCCGCCACCCGCACCGGCGCCGACGAGGCCGAGGAGCGGGCCCGCGCGCTGGTCCAGGCGATGGAGGACGCCGCATGGGCCCCGGAGGCCGTCGAGAAGGCCGTCCTCACCCTGCCGGACGAGCAGCGCCCCGCGGTCTCTGCGGTCCTCGACTTCGCCGCCCGCGAGGTGGTACCCCGGCTGGCCGCCACGACGGACGAGATCGACCACGCCGTACACGCGCTGAACGGAGGCTTCGTCCCGGCCGGGCCGTCCGGCTCGCCGCTGCGCGGACTGGTCAACGTCCTGCCGACCGGCCGCAACTTCTACTCCGTCGACCCCAAGGCGGTGCCCAGCAGGCTGGCCTGGGAGACCGGCCAGGCCCTCGCCGATTCGCTCCTGGAGCGCTACCGCGCCGACAACGACGGTCAGTGGCCGACGTCCGTCGGCCTCTCGCTGTGGGGGACGAGTGCGATGCGCACCTCCGGCGACGATGTGGCCGAGGCGCTGGCGCTGCTGGGCATCCGCCCGGTGTGGGACGACGCCTCGCGCCGGGTGACGGGACTCGAACCCGTGCCCCTCGACCAGCTGGGCCGCCCGCGCGTCGATGTCACCCTGCGCATCAGCGGATTCTTCCGGGATGCCTTCCCGCATGTCGTCGGGTTGCTGGACGACGCCGTACGGCTCGCCGCCTCCCTCGACGAGAGCGACGGGGACAACTACGTACGGGCGCACACCCGCGCCGACCTCGCCGCGCACGGTGACGAGCGCCGCGCCACCACCCGGATCTTCGGCTCCCGCCCCGGCACCTACGGCGCCGGACTGCTCCAGCTCATCGACAGCCGCGACTGGCGCACCGACGCCGACCTCGCCGAGGTCTACACGGTCTGGGGCGGCTACGCCTACGGCCGTGGTCTCGAGGGGCGCCCGGCGCGGGAGGAGATGGAGAGCGCCTACCGCCGGATCGCGGTCGCGGCCAAGAACACCGACACGCGCGAGCACGACATCGCCGACTCCGACGACTACTTCCAGTACCACGGCGGCATGGTGGCCACCGTGCGCGCACTGAAGGGCACCGCGCCCGCCGCGTACATCGGCGATTCCACCCGCCCCGAGACGGTCCGCACCCGCACCCTCCACGAGGAGACCTCACGGGTCTTCCGGGCCCGGGTGGTGAACCCGCGCTGGATCGAGGCGATGCGCCGCCACGGCTACAAGGGCGCCTTCGAGCTCGCCGCGACGGTCGACTACCTCTTCGGCTACGACGCGACCACGGGCGTGGTCGCCGACTGGATGTACGACAAGCTCGCCCAGACCTATCTGCTCGACCCGGAGAACCGCGCCTTCCTGGAGGAGGCCAACCCCTGGGCGCTGCACGGCATGGCCGAGCGGCTGCTGGAGGCCGAGAGCCGCGGGCTGTGGGACGAGCCCGACCCGGAGGTGCTGGAGCGCGTGCGGGAGCTGTACCTGGAGACGGAGGGCGGCCTGGAGGGCGGGGACGGCGAGTAGGCGCGTCCGCCGCTTGTCGGGTGGGTCCGGGCGGGTCCGGTGGGTCCGGGCGGGTCCGGCGGTGGCTCAGTCGGTGGACGAGTGCGTCGCCGGGCGGGTCGCCGCCCGGATCCGGTCCGGCCAGGGGGGACAGTTGACCAGTTCGGTCCACTCGCGGTCGTAGCGGCCGGGCACCGCGCGCCCCGCGGAGGCCCAGCGCTCGACCAGCGCCGCGTAGATCGGTACGGATGTGGATGTGTGAACGGTCTGATGAACCGTTCCGTCGCCTTCGGTGCTCCGGTCCAGCGCTCTGCTCGGCTGCGAGAGAGAACGGCGTCGCATCGTCGTCGTCATATTCGGACAACGCGCCGTGCCCCGTCGGGTCACCTTCCGGACGCCGGTCTCACCCGCATCGGCGTGGTGTCGCACATGTCAGCGACTGCCGGGTGGCCTGGCCCGGCGGCGCCACGGCGGCCCGCCCGGACGAGACCGGGCCGTTCCTCTTTTCGCCCCGCGAAATGAAAAGCATTGCCGCATTCATAAGGCCCATTCGCCGCCGGGGCGAGAGTTTATTGATAACCGTGTCCATTGCCGCCTTTGGCGAATTCCGCTCGGGCCTGTTTCAATTGCGCTGTCCCGAAGACGATCCGAGGAGGAGTCGGTGGGAGCTCATGCGCACGGACCCGACGAGGGGCACGGCAGGCCTGGCCACGGCGGCCACACCCACGGGGTGGCGGAGAACGCCGACCGCCGGTGGCTGACCCTCGCCCTCGCGCTGATCAGCGGCTTCATGGCGGTGGAGGTCATCGTCGGGATCGTCGCCCGCTCCGTGGCGCTGTTGTCCGACGCGGCCCATATGCTCACCGACGCCGCCTCGATCGTTCTCGCCCTCATCGCGATCCGGCTCTCGGCGCGCCCCGCGCGTGGCGGATACACCTATGGGCTCAAGCGGTCGGAAATTCTTTCCGCCCAGGCCAATGGGCTTTCCCTGCTGCTGCTCGGCGCCTATCTCGGCTATGAGAGTGTGGGGCGGCTGATCGATCCGCCCGAGGTGACCGGTGGTCTGGTGCTGATCACCGCGCTGGCCGGTGTGGTGGTGAATCTCGCGGCCGCGTGGTGCATGTCGAAGGCGAACCGCTCCTCGCTCAATGTCGAGGGCGCCTTCCAGCATGTGCTCAACGATCTCTATGCCTTCATCGCCACCGCGATCGCGGGACTGGTGGTGGTGACGACGGGCTTCGCCCGGGCCGACGCGATCGCCGGTCTGCTGGTGGTGCTCCTCATGATCAAGGCGGGCGTGGAACTGCTGCGGGCCTCCGGCCGGGTGCTGCTCGAGGCCGCGCCCGCCGGTGTCGAGCCCGATGAGGTGGGCGGCCGGCTGGTCGCCCATGGGCTGGTGGCCGAGGTGCACGATCTGCATGTCTGGCAGATCACCTCGGGCGAGGTCTCGCTCTCCGCCCATGTCCTGGTGGCGGCGGGCGGTGACTGCCACGCCGTCCGGGAGGACCTGGAGGCGGTGTTGAGTAGCGAGTACGGGATCACCCACACCACGCTGCAGGTGGATCATCTGGACGAGCCCGCCGCGCGGGGGCGTGTCGACGGGGAGCACTGTCCGACCGCCCACGGTCCGGTGCACCGGGCCGCGTCGTACGGCCACTGAGCGGGGGTCCGGGAACGGCCGGCGGGTCGGCCGGGTCAGGCCGCGGCGGGGGCGGCGGACGGCCTGAAGGCGGCGGTCAGAAGCGTCTTCGCGAGCTGGGCGACCAACGCCTCCAGCGCGATCTGGGCCAGCTTGACCAGGACGGTCGTGAGAATGTCGGCCATGAGTACCTCACTGGATGGAACACGAGTGGAAGCGAGGCATCCGCTTCCGGTTCCATAGCCTGACCCGGGCCGGAAAGCGGGCGGCGCACACCGGGTAAGCGTCCGGTTAACGGACGGAAAGTTCTGGGTGAGAAACGCCCGGGATATCCCCTTCCCGGGCTCCATCCTCAGACCGCGAGCGGCACCCGCCGGGGGAACAGCAGCCGCGGCGCCACGGCCGCCCCCACGGTGGCGGCGGCCGAGCAGCCACCGACGATCGACCAGGCCATCGGGCCCAGCGGCGTACAGCCGAAGAAGTGGCTGACCACCGGCGTCTCCACGATGGCGAACAGCGTGGCCGCGGAGGCGACACTGGTGATCAGCACCAGGGGGCTGTGCCAGTCGGTCAGATACGTCTGGCCCAGCTGGGTGCCGACCAGCGCCGCGAGCCCCATGGTGCTCGCCCGCCGGGGCCGCCCGGTCATCCGCCCGCACTGCCAGGCCGCCGCGGCGCCCAGCGCTGTGGCACTGCCGCGCACCGCGAGGATACGGCCCAGATCCGAGCCGAACAGCGCGGACGACGGGCCGCCGACCAGCGGGTCCTCACCGGACTTGTGCTCCCGGGCCCGGGCCAGGGCCACCGCGAGCGCGGGCAGCATGTCGGTCAGCAGATTCACCAGCAGCAGCTGACGGGTGCCCAGCGGCGCCCGCCCGGCCACCGCCGCGCCCAGGAGGGTGAAGGCGACCTCGCCCGCGTTCCCGCCGACCAGGATCGCCACCGCGTCGCGCACACTGCGCCACAGCGCCCTGCCCTCCCGCAGCGCGTCGAGGATCCGGGTCGGGTCCGAGTCGGTGAGCACCAGGTCCGCCGCCGCGCGGGCCGAGGCCGAGCCGTGGGCGGACAGCCCGATGCCGATGTCCGCGAGGCGGATGGCGGCCGCGTCGTTCACCCCGTCCCCGGTCATGGCCACCACCTGCCCGGCCTGCCGCAGCGCCTGGACGATGCGGACCTTGTGCTCGGGGGAGACCCGGGCGAAGACGGTGGTACGGGCGATCCGCTCGACCCGCTCGCCCTCGGGCAGGGTGTCCAGCTCCGCCCCGGTGAGCACCGGCTCGGCGTCCGGGATGCCCAGCTCCCGGGCGATGGCGACCGCCGTGGTCGGATGGTCGCCGGTGACCATGGTGACGCGTACCCCGGCGTCCGTCAGCCGCTTGACGGTCTCGGCCGCGCCCGGCCGGGTGGTGTCGGCGATGGCGATGAAGCCCAGCAGGGTGAGGTCCCGGGCGATCTCGGCCACCTCCGCCGTCGGCGTGTCGGACGCGGCGGGCCGGGTCTCGGCCACCGCAAGCACCCGTAGCCCGTCCGAGGCCAGCGAGTACAGCAGGCGCTCGGTGGCGCGCCGCCGCTCCGGGGTCAGCGGCACGGTGTCGTCCGCCGCCCCCGGGCTCAGGGCGTAGGCGCACCGGGCGAGCACGATCTCGGGCGCGCCCTTGACGGCCAGGTGCGGGCGCCCGGACCACGTGCCCAGACACGCCGAGAATCCCCGGCTGGCCTCGAAGGGCAGCTCGGACACCGGACGCCAGGTGCCGTCGCCGTCGCAGTGCGCCGCCGCGGCGTCGATGACGGCCTGGTCGGTGGCGTGGGCCAGGGCCCGCCCGCCGTCCGGCTCGGGACACGCCCGGGCCGCCGTGCGCAGCAGCCGCTTGCCCAGCGCACCGCGGGCCGGCAGCTCCTGGTCGTACCCGGCGACCCGGGCCACGGCCAGCCGGCCCTCGGTCAGCGTGCCGGTCTTGTCGAAGCAGACGACGTCCACCCGGCCCAGGGCCTCCAGCACCCGCGCCGAGCGCGTCAGCACCCCGCGGTGCGAGAGCCGGCGCGCCGCGGCGGACTGCGCCACGGTGGCCACCAGCGGCAGCCCCTCGGGCACGGCGGCCACCGCGATGGCCACTCCGGTGGACAGCGCCTCGCGGACCGGCACCCCGTGCAGCAGCCCCAGCAGGGTGACGGCGGCGCCGCCCAGGCCGGTGGCGGGCAGCGCGACCTTGGTGAGCGCGGCCAGCCGGCCCTCGATCCCGATGGGCGCGGTGGCGCGCCCGGCCAGTTCGGCGGCGCGCCCGGCCTCGGTCTGCGCCCCGGCGGCCACGACCACGGCGTATCCGGTTCCGGCGAGCACCGTGCAGCCCTGGTAGAGCATGCAGGACCGGTCCGCCAGGTCGGCGCCCGGCGTGGCGGCCGGGTCCTTGGCGACCGGCCCCGACTCGCCGGTCAGCCCGGCCTCGTCCAGCTCCAGCCGGTCGCTCACCAGCAGCCGGGCATCGGCCGGTACGACGTCCGAGGGCCGCAGTGCGACGATGTCCCCGACCCGGAGCTCCTCGGCGGCCACCGTGTGCACCGGGGCGGTGGTCAGCCCCGCGAAGAACACCTCACGGTCCGCCGTCACCCCGTCCGCCAGGGACATCGCGGGCGCCCAGTCGACCAGCCGGCCGTTCATCCGCTCGCTCAGCAGCAGTCCGCGCAGCGAGCGCTCGGCCCGGAGCCGCTGTGCGCCGCTGATCACCGCGTTGCCCGCCATCACGCTGACGACGAGGAAGGAGTCCACCCCGGATCCCACCGCCGCGGAGGCCGCCGCGCCGAGCGCCAGCACCGGGGTGAGCGGATCGTGCAGCTCCTCGCGCACCGCGTGCACCAGCGAGACGGTGTTCCGGGTCAGGGCCGCGAACCGGGCGGAGGCGGACGCCGCGGCACCGGGCGCCCCGGCCCGTACGACCGTCCCGGCGGCCCACAGCGCCCCGGAGGTCCGCGCCGCGCCCGGGGCCCCGGGGCCCGCGCCGCGCGACGCGCCCGAGCCGTCGGGCAGCTCCGTCCCGTTCTCCCGGAACGCGCTCAGCACGCTCAGGGTCTCCCGCGCCCCCAGGGCGTGCCAGTTGCCGCGGACGCGGGGCGCCGGGGCCGGGCGGCGCTCCACCCGGCGCGCCGCGCCGATCCCGCCGAGCATGGCGAGGAACGCCGCGCTGTACACCGGGGAGGTGGCGAGCCCGGCCACCGCGGGCCGGGTGCCCGCCGCGGCGATGAGCGCGCCGAGCGCGGATCCGCCCATCGACAGCCGGGCCGACCGCCGGCTGACCGAACGCGCGTCCTCCAGGGCCCGCAGGACACGCCAGGCGTGGAGCAGCCCGGGGCCGCAGAGCAGATCGGCCGACCAGCACACCCGGCCCGCACCGCGCGCCGTGATGGCCACGCCGAGATCCGCCGCGCCCAGCGCCTCGTCGTCCTCGCCGCTGATCACCAGCACGCCGTGGTCCTCGATCTGCAGCCGGCGCACCGTGTCGGGGAGCGACGCGCCGAGGGGAAGCAGCTCATCGGCCCATGGCGCGATCTCGTCCGTGCTGGCGTGGCTGGTGAGCACCAGGCGCCGCGCACCGGAGCGGGCCGCCGCCACCAGGGCGTCGGCCAGCGGGTCGAGTTCGCAGCCGATCCGGATCCGGGCCTGCCGCCGGCCGTCCTCGCCGTGCAGATCCGCGGTCAGGGCCGGCGCGCTCGCCGGGAGCGCCGCGGGGAGCCCGGGGGGCCGCTCCAGCCGCCACGGGCCGCGCGTCCAGGGCCCCTCACCGGACAGCTCCCGCAGCGTGCGGCGGTCCAGGACGGACTGCGCGGCGCTCCACGCCTCGGCCTCCCCCAGGTCGCCCACGGTGGTGACCGCCAGCAGCCGCGGCCGTCCGGTACACAGCACCCGCGCGTCGATCAGCACCGCCGACACGCGGTCCAGCAGCCGCAGCGCGGTGCCGTCCATGGGCACCACGCCGTCGCGTGCCAGCACATCGCCCAGCCGGGCGGCGAACGCCTCCCGTCCCATGGCGGCCGCCTTCGGCACCGTGGCCAGCAGCGCCTTGGCGGACTGCTCGAGGTCGCGGGTCCACGCCAGCAGCCCGCCCACACCGGACAGCGAGGCCAGCGAGGTGCGGTCGACACAGGTCTCCACCGGCCCGGAAGGCAACGGCCTGGGCCGGCGGGTGGGCGGGTGCGAGTGCGCCGGCAGCCCTTCGCCGTCCGCCACCAACTCGGGCTCCCGGCGCTGCCATACGACCTGCCGGCCGCGGATCTCGGCGAGTTGCAGCACACGCTGCAGCGCGTCCAGGGCGAGCGGGGCCTCACCCCTGGTCAGGGCGTGCACCACGGCGTTCGACACGCCGATCAGGGTGTCGGCCTGGGCACGGCCCAGCCGGGACTCCAGCAGACCGCGCACCCGCGGCTGGAGCTCCGCCAGCACGGTCGGGATCCGCAGCGCGGGGGAGAGGGCGGGCCGCATCGCCACCCGCCGGATCGTGGCCGTCATCAGCCCCAGGCAGTCGGCGGCGAGCGCGGCCGCGGCCAGCGTCGCCGGAGCGGAGGCGAACGGCGGTTGCGGACGGCCCGCCGGGAAGGTGTCCGCGTCCGTCCCATGGGCCTCCTCGACGCGCTCGACCACCTCCAGCACGTCGTCGGGACCGAGCCGGTCCTCGTCGAAGTCGACCAGGACCTGGCCCAGCGCCGCGTTCACCCCGGCCCAGTTGACGCCCGCCAGCCGTCGCAGCGCGCCCTCCAGCTCCTGGACCAGCCGCTCATGGCCCTCGCCGTGGCCCGTCAGCCCGCGTACCTCCACATGAGCCCGGCCCGCCCGCGCCCACACCCTCCGCCCGGTGCGCCGGTCGCCGGTGTCCCGCAGGACGTCGGTGATGTCCGCGAGCCGCATCCGCAGACCGTTCATTCCGCGGGACGGTGCGGAGACGAGGCCCGTGAGCGTAGTGATGGGCAGCAAGGGCTGCTCTCCCCTCGGTCCTGATATGCCGGGATCCTTAAATCGGCCTATGCTTACCTAATTCCGTCATAAAGTAATCAAAAGGACGTCCGGTAGGAGGAAGGCGTGAGCGCAGCGACCACATCCAAGACGACCGACACCCGGAAGACGGGCGCGACTTCGGGGAAGAAGGGCGACCGCACGGTCACCTTCACCGTCCCCCGTGCCGCCATGGCCACGGCGAACGTCGCCACGATGCCGATCAGGACCGCACGGCGGGTCCTGCCCGCCAAGGGCGGGCTGCCGCTCTACCTCGGCCTCGGTGCGATGGGCCTCGCCGGAGTCCTGGAATGGCCGATCGCGCTGGGCGTCGGCGTCGGGTACGCCGTGCTGCGCAACCCCCCGCCGGGCGCCGAGACCCCGAACGCGAAGGGCGCCGCCGCCTGAGCCCGGACCACACGGCCGCCGGGACCCCGGCCCGCCCGGTATCACGCCCCTGACGAGCCGCGATCCTCCAGCCTGACCGGCGGCAGGAACTCGCTCAGCAGGGTGCGGTGCCACCAGGCCCCGGTGGCCCGCCGCTCCGCCCGGGTGGTGAAGCGGTAGAGATACAGCCGTGCGCGCAGATGGGTGGGCGGCGTCCCCGGGAACGGATTGGCACGCAGCAGCTTCACCGTCGCCCGGTCGTTGACCAGCAGCTTGCCGATCAGCGGGGTGAACCAGGACCCGGCGTAGCCCGGTGAGAGCCCCGCGAACCACATCATCCAGTCCAGCCGCAGGTGGTACGGGGCGTACTGGCGCGGCAACCGGCGCACATCGCCCGGCTTGCCCCGGAACTCGTAGTCCTGCCAGACCGTGTCCGGGGTGAGGACCGCGTCGTCGGTGCCCTGGATCACCACCTCCTGCCGACTGCGGTTGACGCTGCCGAACGCCCCGTAGGTGTTGACCAGGTGCACCGGATTGAACGAGAAGTTCATCAGCTGACGGCCCGACAGCAGATTGCGGGCCGGCCAGTAGCTGAGCACCAGCACCAGGGCGGTGGCGGCCAGCACCACCACCTCGTACCAGACCGGGGGAGCGGCGAGGTCCGGCGGTCCGGGCAGCCCCAGCACCTCGGCGGCCCGGCGGCCGTCGACCGCCGAGAACGCCAGCAGGATCGTCAGCCAGTTGAGCCAGGAGAAGTTCCCGGAGGCCACCAGCCACAGCTGGGTGACCACGACGATCCCCGCGGCCACGCTCGCGACCGGCTGCGGGGTGAACAGCACGACGGGCACGATCAGCTGCGCCACATGGTTGGCCGCCACCTCCACCCGGTGCAGCGGCTTCGGCAGATGGTGGAAGTACCAGCTGAGCGGCCCCGGCATCGGCTGGGTCTCATGGTGGTAGTACAGGCAGGTCAGGTCCCGCCAGCAGCGGTCCCCGCGGATCTTGATCAGCCCCGCGCCGAACTCCACCCGGAACAGCAGCCAGCGCGTCAGCCACAGGATGAGCACGGGCGGCGCGGTGCGCTCATTGCCCAGGAACACGGCGAGGAACCCCGACTCCAGCAGCAGGGACTCCCAGCCGAAGCCGTACCACACCTGCCCCACGTTGACGATCGACAGATACAGCAGCCACAGGGCCAGCCACGCCACCATCGCCACCGCCAGCGGCGCCCGGTCCGCCGCACCCACCAGCAGCGCGGCCGAGAGCGCGGCACCCAGCCAGGCGCAGCGGACGAAGAACCGGTCGGAGTAGTGCAGATGGAACAGGCTGGGCGCGCGGCGGAACGGCACCCGGTCCAGGAAGCGCGGCACCGGCGTCAGCCCCCGCTCGCCGAGCAGCGCCCGCCCCTGCCGGGCCGCCACCAGAAAGGCGATCAGATAGACGGCGGCCAGCCCCCGTTGGAAGACCAGCCGGCTCAGCCAGTAGTCGGATGAGGTGAACCACTCCATGGGGACCGCTCCCTGGGCCGGTGCGTCTTCGGCCTGCATGTATCCGGTACCACCTGCGACGGGTGCCCGTCATGCGCCGGGTCATACGGCGGACCGGGTTCATTCGGTAGGGGGCCTAGGGGGGGTGACGGGTTAGGGGTTATCCGTGCCGTGCCCGGTCCGTAGCGTCGAAGCCCGGCATGGATCCGGAGGGAACCACCCAATGCTTCTTCTCGAGCACCGCCGCACCCCGCGAACAGCGACGACAGCGATGGCACCGGTGACGGCGGCGGTGGCCGCGCGGGCCGGGAGATCCAGATGACCGGGCAGCCGGCCGGGACATCCGGCGGGCGGCCCATCGGGATTCTCGGCACCGGCTCGTATCTGCCCGCCGAGACCGTGTCCAACGAACTGGTGGCCGAGCGCGCGGGAGTGACCCCGGACTGGATCTCGGCGAAGACCGGGATCCACCGCCGCCGTTACGCCGCCGACCACGAGGCCACCTCCGATCTGGCCGTGGAGGCCGCCCGCGCCGCCCTCGCGGACGCCGGAATCCGCGCCGATCAGCTCGGCTGGATCGTGGTGGCCACCTCGACCCCCGATCACCCCCAGCCCGCCACCGCCTGTCTGGTGCAGCACCGGATCGGCGCCACCGGCGCCGCCGCCTTCGATCTCAACGCGGTCTGCAGCGGCTTCGTCTTCGCCCTGGTCACGGCGGCCGGGCTGCTGTCCGCCGGGTCCGGCGCCCCCGCCCCGTACGCCCTGGTGATCGGCGCCGATGTCTACTCCCGCATCATCGACCGCACCGACCGGCGCACCGCCGTGCTCTTCGGCGACGGGGCCGGGGCGGTGGTGCTGGGGCCCGTGCGTCCCGGCTACGGCCTCGGCGGATCGCTGCTCACCAGCGACGGCGCGCTCCACGAGCTGATCGAGGTGACGGCGGGCGGCAGCCGCGCCCCGGCGTCGGAGAAGACCCTCGCCGACGGGGGCCACTTCTTCCGGATGCGGGGCCGCGCGGTCAGCGAGTACGTCCTGACCGAGCTGCCGCGCGCGATCGGGCGTCTGCTGGCCGCGCACCGCACGGACCCCGCGAGCGTGGACCACTTCATTCCCCATCAGGCCAATGGCGTGCTGCTGGCCAAGGCGCTCGGCGACCTCGGACTGCCGCGGGCGCGCACTCATCTGACGGTGGCCGAGCACGGCAACACCAGCGCCGCCTCCATCCCGCTGGCGCTCGACGACGCACGGCGGCAGGGCGTGTTCGGCGACGGGGAGTTGCTGCTGCTCGCCGGATTCGGCGGCGGGATGTCGCTCGGCGCCGCGCTGCTCACATGGCAGGACGGCCACCGCGGTCCGTGACCAACCCAAGGTCCCAGCCAGCGAAAGGACTCATCGGCATGGCACAGCGCTTCCCCACCGTCGCGGTGTTCGGGCTCGGCACCACCGGCCGCCATCTCGTGGACGCCCTGGTCCGCGGTGGCCGGCGGGTGATCGCCGTGGAGCGGGACGAACCGGCCCTGCGGCGCGGCCGGGCGGGGGTGGCCGCGCCGGACTCCGCCGTCGAGTTCACCACCGACCCGGCGGCCGCCGCCCGGGCCGAGCTGGTGGTCGAGGCGGTTCCCGAACGATTGGAGACCAAGCGCGGGCTGCTCGCCCGCGCCCATGCCGACTGCCCGCCGGAGACGGTGTTCGCCACCACGACCACCGGGCTCCCGGTGACCGAGATCGCCGTCGGCTCCGGACGGACCGATCGCACGGTGGGGCTGCACCTCTTCCCGCTGGGCCCCGACCGCGAGCAGCAGGCGGTGGAGGTGGTGGGCACCCCGCTCACCGCGGACGCGGTCCTGGCCGACGTCCGGGAGCTGGTCCGCGACCTGGGCCGGATCCCGGTGCGGGTGGCCGACCGGCCGGGCTTCGTCGGGGGCGCGCTCACCATGGCGTACCTCAACAACGCGGTGGCCATGTACGAGCGGCGTTACGCCTCGCGCGACAGCATCGACACCGCCATGACCCTGGGCTGCGGACTGCCGATGGGGCCGCTGGCCCAGTTGGACGCCATGGGTCTGGACACCGCGCGGGACTCCCTGGAGGCGCTGTACGAGCGCACCGGCGACCCGCGGTACGCGCCCGCGCCCACCCTGGCCCATATGGTGACCGCCGGTCTGCTCGGCGTGAAGGCGGGCCGCGGCTTCTACGAGTACGAGGCGGGCGGCGCGGCGCGGGGCGGGGAGACGGACGGCCTGGGCGAACCCGTACCGGCCCGTGCGGTGCGGCGGATCGGGGTGGTGGGCTCGGGCACGATGGCCGTCGGGATCGCGGAGGTGTGTGCGCGCTCCGGCTATCCGACGGTGCTGGTGGCCCGGAGCGAGATACGCGCGAAGGAGGCGACGGCCGCCGTGGAGCGCTCGCTGGAGCGCGGGGTGCGGCGCGGCAAGCTGGCGCCCGAGTCGCTCACCGAGGCGATGGGCCGGCTGACCGCGGGCCGCGAACTCCAGGCGCTCGGCGCCTGCGATCTGGTGGTCGAGGCCGTGGCGGAGGACATCGACGTCAAACGGGCCGTCTTCGCCGATCTGGACCGGGTGTGCGCACCGGGCGCGGTGCTCGCCACCTCCACCTCCAGCCTGCCCGTCATCGAGTGCGCGATGGCGACGCGGCGGCCCGAGGACGTCATCGGGATGCACTTCTTCAACCCGGCCCCGGTGATGCGGCTGGTCGAGGTGGTGCACACCGTGCTGACCTCCAAGGAGGCGCTCGGCACGGCGCACGCGGTGGCCGCGGCACTCGGCAAGCGTGCGGTGGACTGCCAGGACCGGGCCGGTTTCATCGTCAACGCCCTGCTCTTCCCCTATCTGAACAGCGCGGTGGCGATGCTCGAGGAGGGCTGGACCACCGCCGATGACATCGACACGGTGATGGCGGCCGGGCAGGGCTATCCGATGGGCCCGCTGCGGCTGCTGGATGTGATCGGCCTTGATGTGTCGCTCGCCATCCAGCGCACCCTGCACGGCACCTTCCGGGATCCGGCCCTGGCCCCGGCCCGCCACCTCCGGCGGCTGGTCGAGGCGGGTCACCTGGGCCGCAAGGGCGGGCGGGGGCTGCACCTCCACGAGCGATAGCGGCGGGCAACGGGGGGATGCCGGGGCCGGGGACAGACCTCCCCGGCCCCGGCATCCGTATGCCCGCGGCGACGACAGCGGGTGCGAGGATGCCATTGGAATAGTCCAACGATGAGGTGTGTGGCTTCGGAATTCATCGGTACGGGAATAGGTATGCCGGCTCACTGTCCGCTTTATGGCATGAGAATTTCCGGCGAATCACTTGCGGTTACCAGCGGCAACAGACATAAGAACCGCATTGGCCATCAAAACGGGCAAATAAATGTTCGAAACGGATCCCGGGGTCCTGTGCGTATGACCACTTCGTGTCGGGGTCAAGGATGTCGGAAGTTTTCCCGGGTGCGGCTAGGGGGTCTCGTGTATGCTGGCCCCTCCGAGCAAATGCCCACGTGAACGGGGGTGGCGCAGGTTGTCGGGGCGTTGGTGCACTTCGGCCTCAGTGCGTTGCCCCACGTAGGGGTGTCCCGCTCGCATCGCTTTTGTCGATCGTCGGGCAGTCCGCTCAGAATTGGTAATTCGTTAACGATGATTTTACGTGCGGCGATGGTGGCGTGACCGGTGGGCGTATAGCTTACTGGGAGGCGTTCGGGCTGCCGTGAGCAGTGCTTCGCGTCGCATTCGGGGGTGCGAGCAATGGTGTTTTCATCGGCCAGAGCCAGACAATTCGACGCGCAATTCGAGAGACTTCGCCGGGCGTTTTCCAGATGCCTGTCCGGGGAGGCGGGCATCGTGCTCGTCGAGGGCGCGGTCGGTTGTGGCAAGACCTATACGCTCGAAGCCGTCACGGCCCATGCGGCGAAGGCCGGAGCCCTCGTCCTCAAGGCATACGGAACCTCGGCCGACCGCGCTCCGCTCGGCACGCTGCGCCAGCTTCTGGACTCGCCCCGGCTCCCCAAGGCGACCGCCGACCACCTGCGCCGGGCACTCGACCACGGCGCCCTCGACGCCGCCCCGCCCCGGGAAACCCCAGGTGGCGACCCCGCGAGCGCGAACCCCACCCATGTGCAGGGCGCCCGGGAGTTCCGCGCCGCCCTCCATGAACTCGCCTCCCGCGAACCGGTGGTGATCTGTGTCGACGAACTCCAGCTCGTCGACACGGCGTCACTTCAGTACCTGCTGTACCTGGCGACCCGTTCGCGCTCCGCCAAACTCCTCATGGTGTTCGCGCAGGCGACGGACAGCGAACAGAAAGACGCCGTTTTCAATACCGAACTGCTGCGCCAGCCCAATTTCCGGCGGCTGCGGCTGGAGCGGCTGTCCTGGGACGAGACGGCACATCTGCTCACCACTCGTCTGGGACTTCCGGATTCCACCGATGTGGCCTACACGTGGTATGAGGTGAGCGGCGGTAATCCGTTGTTGCTACGCGCGGTGATTGACGATTACCGCACCGCGGGGGCGCCCCCACGGCGCAGCCGCGCAGTGGAGCCCGTGGTGGGCGACATGTTTGTGCAGGCCGTGCTCACCTGTGTCTGCCGCAGCGGGCGCACCGTCTCCCGGCTGGCCGAGGGCATCGCGGTGCTCGGGGCGTCCGCCTCCCTCGAACTCCTCGGCCGGTTGCTGCGCATCGGCCCCGCCGGCACCCGCCGCGGAGTCGCGGCGCTGGACGCGGCGGGCCTCGTCGACGGCCTCGCCTTCCGCCACCCGTATGTCGAGGCCGCGGTGTTGGAGGACATGGACCCCGAGGTCCGGCTGGACATGCACCGGCGCGCCGCCGTCCTGCTGCACCAGGGCGGCGGGGCGACCCTCGCGGTGGCCCGCCATCTGCTCGCCGCCCAGGCCGCCGACGAGCCCTGGGCGGTGCCACTGCTCCGGGACGCCGCGCAGCAGGCGCTCGCCGAGGACGACGCCAAGCTGGCGGTGGCCTGTCTGGAGCTGGCGTACGCGGCCTGCGCGGACGAGGAGCTGCGGGCCGGGATCAGGATCGGCACCGCCGGGATCATGTGGCGGCTCAACCCCTCGGCGTCCGAGCGGATGCTGGAGGAGCCGCTGGCCGCGCTGTGCGCCGACCGGCTGCCCGCCTCCCATATCGGGCGGCTGATCGAGCTGTTGCTCGCCCACGGCCGGATCGAGGAGGCGCGCGGCGCCATCGGCCGGCTCAACGCCGTCATGAGCAACGCGGGACCCACCTCGATGTCCCAGTTCCGGCTGACCGCCCGCTGGGCCCAGGAGTCCGGTGCGCAGGACCGGCCCCCCGGGGCCACGGCGCGCCAGGGCGAGGACGGCGGCGCCTCCCGCGCGCAGCTCAGATCCCGCAGACCCTCCGCGCTGTCGACCATCACCGCGGCGTTCAGCGGCTTCTTCGGCCGCGGCGGGAGCGAGGAGTCACCGGTCGCCGCCGCCGAGAAGGTGCTCGATGTGTCGCCGCTCACCGACGCCACCTTCGAGCCCATCGTCAACTCGGTGAACGCGCTGGTGTACGCGGGCCGCCCGGACAAGGCCGCGCCGTGGTGCGACGCGCTGATGGAGGAGGCCGAGCGGCGCCGGGCGCCGGGCTGGCAGGCCATCTTCGCCTCGATCCGCGCCGAGATCGCCCTGCGGCAGGGCAACCTCGTGGAGTCGGCGGCCTACGCGACCACCGCCCTGGAGATCGTGCCCGGCCGCGACGGAAGCGTCTTCATCGGCGGCCCCCTGGCCAGCCAGATCCTGGCGTACACGGAGATGGGCAAGCATGACGCGGCGGCGCGGCATCTGAGCCGCCCGGTCCCGGAGGCGCTGTTCAAGAGCATCTACGGACTGGGCTACACCCGCGCCCGCGGCCGCTACTACCTGGCCACCAACCGCATCAACGCGGCGCTCGGCGAATTCCTGATGGCCGGCCGGCTCGCCCAGCTGTGGGAGCTGGATCAGCCGGCGCTGCTGCCCTGGCGCTCGGACGCCGCCGAGGCATGGCTGGAGCTCGGCGACCGCGAGAAGGCCGCCAACCTGGTCTCCGAGCAGCTGGCCAGGAACGGCGCCGGGGACTCCCGGGTCCGCGGCGTCTCCCTGCGGTTACTGGCCGCGGCGGGCGACATCGAGAACCGGTCCCGGCTGCTCGGCCAGGCCGTCGAGGAGCTGCAGTGTTCCGGCGACCGCCTGGAGCTGGCCCGGGCGCTGGACGATCTGGGTCGTACGCTGCGCGGTTCCGGGGAGCTGGGGCGGGCCGACGCCATCATGGGCCGGGCCTGGCGGATGGCCAAGGAGTGCGGCGCCGAGGAGCTGTGCGCCCGGATCCGCCTCGACTCGGGTCTGGAGGCCCACGATCCACGGCCGGTGGTGCGGCCGGTGTCCGGACCACTCGGCCCGAAACCGGCGGTGCCGCCGTCCCTGGGCACCAAGCTCAGCGAATCCGAGGCCCGGGTCGCCGCCCTGGCGGTGGACGGTTATACGAACCGGGAAATAGCCGCCAGCCTGTTCATCACCATCAGCACGGTGGAACAGCATTTGACGCGGGTGTACCGCAAGCTGAATATCAGGAGCCGGCAGCAGCTGCCGACCGCGCTCCGGGCCCAGGTGGACGAAATCGCCTGAAGACGGGGATCGCCTGAGCGAAGACGGGGATCGCCTGAGCGAAGACGGGGATCGCCCGAGTGATGGCGGGGATCGCCTGAGCGATGACGAGGGCGATGTCCCGCGGAAGGGGTGGCCGCATGCGGCCACCCCTGTTCCATGCCCACCCCTGATTACCCCCCTATCGCCGCGGCAGACCTGGAGTGCGGGCTGACCGCGTTGATAGCTTCTGGCCGCATGAAGGGCATAGTCCTCGCCGGAGGAAGCGGTACCCGACTGCATCCTTTGACACATGCGGTGTCGAAGCAGATCCTTCCCGTCTACAACAAACCGATGATCTATTACCCGCTGTCGGTCCTCATGCTCGGCGGCGTCAGGGAAATCCAGATCATCTCGACCCCGCTCCATGTGGAGCTGTTCCGCGCGCTTCTCGGCGACGGCGGCCGGCTGGGTCTTTCGATCGAGTACGCCGAGCAGCCCGAGGCCAATGGAATCGCCGAGGCATTCATCATCGGAGCCGAGTTCATCGGCGATGACCAGGTGGCGCTGGTCCTCGGAGACAATATCTTCCACGGGCCCGGTTTTTCGAAGATGCTGCACCATGAGGCAAGCCATGTCGACGGCTGTGTGCTTTTCGGCTACGGAGTCAAGGACCCGGAACGGTACGGCGTCGGGGAAATGGATGAGCGCGGGCGGCTGATCTCCCTCGAGGAGAAGCCGGCCGCCCCCAAATCCAATCTGGCCATCACCGGTCTGTATCTCTACGACAACGACGTCGTGGACATCGCCAAGAACGTACGGCCGTCCGGGCGCGGCGAACTGGAGATCACCGACGTCAACCGCGTCTATCTGGAACGCGGAAAGGCCAGACTGGTGGGGCTCGGCCGCGGATTCGCCTGGCTGGACACCGGAACCCATGACTCGCTGCTCCAGGCGGGCCAGTATGTGCAGCTTCTGGAGCAGCGCCAGGGAGTGCGGATCGCCTGTCTCGAGGAGATAGCCTTCCGGATGGGGTTCATCGACGCCGCCGCCTGCTATGAGCTCGGTGCGGAGCTCAGCAAGACGGAGTACGGACAATATCTGATGGATATCGCGGCCAATAACCGCTGAAGGGTTGTCTCCAGTGCGCATAGTTGTGACCGGCGGCGCGGGCTTCATCGGCTCCCACTTCGTCCGGCAGACCCTGACAGGGGCGTACGCGGCCTGGGCGGACGCCCAGGTCGTGGTGGTCGACAAGCTCACCTACGCGGGCAACGAGGCCAACCTGGCCGAGGTCGCCGACAGTCCCCGGCTGCGCTTCGTCCGCGGTGACATCTGTGACGGCGAGCTCGTCGGCGAGGTGCTGCGGGACACCGATCTGGTGGTCCACTTCGCCGCGGAATCGCATGTCGACCGCTCGATATCCGGCGCCGAGGAATTCGTGCGGACCAATGTCCTGGGCACCCACACCCTCCTCAACGCGGCCGCGAACGCGGAGGTCGGAAAGTTCGTCCACATCTCCACGGACGAGGTCTACGGATCCATCGAAAGCGGCTCCTGGAGCGAAGAGCAGCCACTCGAGCCCAACTCGCCGTATTCCGCCTCCAAGGCGTCTTCCGATCTGCTGGCACGGGCCTTCCACCGCACCCATGGACTGCCCGTCTGTGTGACCCGCTGCTCCAACAACTACGGCCCGTACCAGCACCCCGAGAAGGTCATTCCGCTCTTCGTCACTAACCTCATGGACGGCAGACCGGTGCCGCTCTACGGCGACGGCGGGAATGTCCGGGACTGGCTGCATGTGGACGACCACTGCCGCGGTATCGCGCTGGTCGCCGAGAACGGCCGCCCGGGAGAGGTCTACAACATCGGCGGCGGCACCGAACTGACCAATCTGGAACTCACGGAACGACTGCTCGAACTGCTCGGCGCCGACCGCTCCCTGATCGAGCGGGTGCCCGACCGCAAGGGCCATGACCGCCGTTACTCGGTGGACATCGCGAAAATCTCCGCGGAACTCGGCTACCACCCCGTGATGTCGTTCGAGAACGGCCTCGCGGAAACCGCCAAGTGGTACATGACACACCGGGGTTGGTGGGAACCGCTCAAGAAGATGTGACCACCCCTACGCCGAGGGTTAGGGGTGGATGCGGTTAGGGGTGGTTGAGTCGACTCCCGCCCCATACCGTCGACTTCCGGATCATGGTCAGTCCAGTCGCGTCGGAATCTCAACTGAGAGAAGAGTCTGAGGTCGTGATGTCGGAGAACTCCCTGATGCGTGACGGGCACATCGCGGTCGTCGGTATGGCATGTCGCGTGCCGGGCGCATCGACCCCGGATGAGTTCCGGCAGTTGCTGCGCAATGGAGAGAGCGCCATCACGGAGATCCCGGCGGACCGGTATGGCGATGAGCTCCGGGACGCCGGTATTCGATTCGGCGGGTTCGTCGAAAGGGCAGCCGAGTTCGATCCGGAGTTCTTCGGGATTTCACCCCGAGAGGCACGGGCGATGGACCCCCAGCAGCGGCTCGCGCTGGAACTGTGCTGGGAGGCCCTGGAAAACGCCGGACTCGTCCCCGCACAACTCGAGGGCAGCCGCACCGGCGTCTTCATCGGCGCCATCGCCGACGACTACGCGGCGCTGGTCCACCGCGGCGAACCGGCCGCCATCACCCAGCACACCCTCACCGGCCTGAACCGCGGCATCATCGCCAACCGGGTCTCCTACGCCCTCGGGCTGCGCGGCCCGAGCGTGGCCGTGGACACCGGGCAGTCCTCGTCCCTGGCCGCCGTGCACCTTGCCTGCGAGAGCCTGCGGCGCGGCGAGACCGGGACCGCCGTCGCGGGCGGCGTCCAGCTCAACCTCGCCCCCGACGGCTTCATCGCCGCCTCCCGGTTCGGCGCGCTCTCCCCGGACGGCCGCTCCTTCACCTTCGACGCCCGCGCCAACGGCTATGTGCGCGGCGAGGGCGGCGGCCTCGTCGTGCTCAAGCGGCTCCCGGACGCGCTGCGCGACGGCGACCCCGTGCTGTGCGTGATCCGCGGCTCCGACGCCAACAACGACGGCGGCGGCGACAGCCTCACCACCCCCGCGGCCCACGGGCAGGAGGCCATGCTGCGCGCCGCCTATGAGCGCGCCGGGGTCGACCCCGCCCGGGTCCAGTACGTCGAACTGCACGGCACCGGCACCAAGGTCGGCGACCCGGTCGAGGCCGCGGCGCTGGGCGCGGTCCTCGGCGCGGGCCGGGCGGAGGGCGCGCCGCTGCGGGTCGGCTCCGCCAAGACGAACGTGGGCCACCTCGAAGGCGCGGCCGGGATCACCGGCCTCATCAAGACGGTGCTCTCGCTCGCCCACCGTGAGCTGTTCCCGAGCCTCAACCACGAGACCCCGAACCCCGCGATCCCCCTGGACACCCTGGGCCTGACGGTCCAGACCGCCCTCGACGCCTGGGCCCCGGAGGCGGACACCCCACGGCTCGCGGGCGTCAGCTCGTTCGGCATGGGCGGCACCAATGTGCACATGGTGCT
This sequence comes from Streptomyces rugosispiralis, assembly GCF_024505145.1. Lineage (GTDB taxonomy): Bacteria > Actinomycetota > Actinomycetes > Streptomycetales > Streptomycetaceae > Streptomyces > Streptomyces rugosispiralis. The sequence continues at coordinate 257,436 of NZ_JANIAA010000004.1, forward strand.
GGAGGAGGCACCCGCCCACGCCCCGGCCGCGGACCGCCCGACGGCCCTCGACACGGTGCCGTGGGTGGTGTCCGGACGTACCGAGGGCGCGTTGCGGGCCCAGGCGGAGCGGTTGCGGTCGTATGTGGTGGGGCGGCCGGAGCTGGATCCGGTGGATGTGGGTTACTCGCTGGCGTTGAGCCGGTCCGCCTTCGGTCACCGCGCGGCGGTTGTCGGCCGCGACCGTGCGGAGCTGCTGAGCGGTCTCGACCAGCTCGCCACGGGCATGGTTCCGGGCACGGTGACCGATGACGAGGGCAGGACGGCGTTCCTGTTCACTGGTCAGGGCGCGCAACGCGTGGGTATGGGGCGGGGGTTGTATGCCGCGTTCCCGGTGTTCGCGGTGGCGTTCGATGAGGTGTGCGCGGAGCTGGATGGTCATCTGGACGGTTCGGTGCGGGAGGTGGTGTTCGGTGAGGATGCCGGGGCGCTGGATCGGACGGTGTTCACTCAGAGCGGGTTGTTCGCTCTGGAGGTGGCGCTGTTCCGGCTGGTGGAGTCCTGGGGGCTGGCGCCGGACTTCCTGGTGGGCCATTCGGTGGGGGAGCTGGCGGCCGCTCATGTGGCCGGGGTGTTCTCGCTGGCGGACGCCTGTGCGCTGGTGGCGGCACGTGGCCGGCTGATGCAGGCGCTGCCCGGCGGCGGGGCGATGGTCTCCCTCCAGGCCCCGGAGGCCGAGGTGCTGCCACATCTGGCCGGTTATGAGGACCGGGTGAGTGTGGCGGCGGTCAATGGCCCGGCGGCGACCGTCATCTCCGGTGTGGAGTCGGCGGTGCTCGAGGTGGCGGAGGCGGTGGGGGTCAAGAGCAAGCGGCTGAGCGTTTCGCATGCGTTTCACTCGCCGTTGATGGAGGGGATGCTGGACGAATTCGCCGAGGTGGCGGGCCGGATCGGCTACTCCGCACCGCGTCTGGCGATCGTCTCCAACGTCACGGGGGAGTTGGTGGGCGAGGAGGTGTGCTCGCCGGAGTACTGGGTGCGCCATGTGCGTCAGGCGGTCCGCTTCGGGGACGGCATACGGTTCCTCGAGGCTCAGGGCGTCACTCGCCATGTGGAGATCGGCCCGGCCGGAGTGCTGTCCGCCATGGGCCGCGAATGCGTCTCAGGTCCGGCGGCGTTCGTCCCTCTGCTGCGCAAGGATCGTGACGAGGCCGAGGCGCTGCTGTCCGGTGTCGCCCAGGTGCACGCTCACGGTGGCGAGGTCGACTGGGAGCGGGTGTTCGCCGGGCGCGGTGCGCACCGGGTGGAGTTGCCCACGTACGCCTTCCAGCGGCAGCGCTACTGGCTGGGCACCGACCTGCCCGGCACCGAGGACACCGCCACCACCGAACCCCTCTCGTGGCATGAGGAGTTCGCGGCCCTCACCGACGCCGGCGAGCGCGAGCGCGTGGCGCTGGAGCTGGTCCGTACGCACACCGCGTGGGTGCTGGGCTCCCCGGGCCCCGACGCCGTCGACCCCGAGAAGATCTTCAAGGACCTCGGCTTCGACTCGCTGATGTCCGTCGAGCTGTGCAACCTCCTCAGCACCGCCACCGGAACACGGCTCGCCGGGACCGTCCTCTTCGACCACCCGACTCCGCTGGCCCTCTCCCACCACCTCCGGGACGTGGTGGTGGGCTCCCCGGCGGCGGTGGCCCCGCGCCCGGCCGCCACCCGGACCCTCACCACCGGCCACGACGACCCGATCGCCATCGTGGCGATGAGCTGCCGCCTCCCCGGCGGAGTGCGCACCCCCGAGCAGTTGTGGGAGCTGGTCAGCGAGGGCCGGGACGCCATCGCGGGCTTCCCGGCGAACCGGGGCTGGGACCTGGAGGGGCTCTACGACCCGGACCCGGCCCGCCACGGCACCAGCTATGTGCGCGAGGGCGGATTCCTCTACGAGGCCGACCAGTTCGACCCGGCCTTCTTCGGCATCAGCCCCCGCGAGGCCCAGGCGATGGATCCCCAGCAGCGGCTGCTGATGGAGACCGCCTGGGAGGCGTTCGAGCGCGCCGGGATCGATCCCACCACGCTCAAGGGCAGCGACGCCGGTGTCTTCGTCGGCGCGATGCCGCAGGACTACGGGCCCCGGATGGACGAGGCGTCGGAGGGGTTCGAGGGCTATCTGCTGACCGGTGGCACCACCAGCGTCGCCTCCGGCCGGATCGCCTACACCTGGGGACTCGAGGGCCCGGCGGTCACCGTCGACACGGCCTGCTCGTCCTCCCTGGTGGCCCTGCACATGGCCGTACGGTCGCTGCGCCAGGGCGAGTGCTCGCTGGCGCTGGCCGGGGGTGCCACCGTGATGTCCAGCCCCGGGATCTTCGTGGAGCTGAGCCGCCAGAAGGCGCTGTCGCCCGACGGCCGCTGCAAGGCGTTCTCGTCCGACGCCGACGGCACCGGCTGGGGCGAGGGCGTGGGCATGGTGCTGCTGGAACGGCTGTCGGACGCGCGGCGCAACGGGCACCAGGTGCTGGCGCTGGTGCGTGGCTCCGCCACCAACCAGGACGGCGCGAGCAACGGCCTCACCGCCCCGAGCGGCCCGGCCCAGCAGCGGGTCATCCGGCAGGCGCTGGCCGACGCCGGGCTGAGCGCGGCCGATGTGGACGCGGTCGAGGCGCACGGCACCGGCACCTCGCTCGGCGATCCCATCGAGGCGGGCGCGCTGCTGGCCACGTACGGTCGGGACCGTGCGGCGGACCGGCCGCTGTGGCTCGGCTCGCTGAAGTCCAACGTCGGCCACCCCCAGGCGGCGGCGGGCGTGGCCGGGGTCATCAAGATGGTGCTGGCGCTGCGCCACGGCGTACTGCCCCAGACCCTGCACGTACACGAGCCCTCGCCGCATGTCGACTGGTCGTCCGGGGCCGTGGAGCTGCTGACCGAGGCGAGGCCGTGGCCGGAGCCGGAGTCCGATCGGCCGCGGCGTGCTGGTGTGTCGTCCTTCGGCATCAGCGGCACCAACGCACACGCCATCCTGGAGCAGGCCCCGGCCGAACCGGCCACCGGCCACGACGAGCCGCGCCCGGCGGCCCCGGAGCCGCCCGTGCTTCCCTGGGTGCTGTCCGGGCGCACCGAACAGGCCCTGCGCACCCGGGCCGAGCAGCTGCGGGACCACCTGGCCGACCACCCCGGCACCGACCTCGCCGCACTCGGCCACGCCCTCGCCACCACCCGCACGGCCTTCGGCCACCGGGCGGTGATCCTGGGCCGCGACCGGGAGCGGCTCCTGGACGGCCTCGGCGCGCTCGCGCAGGGCACCCCGGCGCCGCATGTGGTCCAGGGCGCGGCGGGCGGCCGGCGGAAGACCGTGTTCGTCTTCCCCGGGCAGGGCTCGCAGTGGATCGGGATGGCACTCCCGCTGTGGGACGCCTCGCCCGTCTTCGCGGAGCGGCTGGAGGAGTGCGCCGACGCACTGGAGCCGTTCCTGGACTGGTCGTTGCGCGATGTGCTGCGCGGTGAGCCGGGCGCGCCCTCGCTGTCCCGCATCGACGTGGTGCAGCCCGCGCTGTTCGCGGTGATGGTGTCGCTGGCGGCGCTGTGGCGCAGTCACGGCGTCGAACCGGCCGCGGTGGTCGGCCATTCGCAGGGCGAGATCGCCGCCGCGTACGTGGCCGGAGGGCTCTTGCTCCAGGATGCCGCCAAGGTGGTGGCCCGGCGCAGCCAGGCCTGGGCCGAGCTGAGCGGCAAGGGCGGCATGCTCTCGGTGCTCGCGTCCGCCGGGACGGTCGCCGAGCGGCTGCGGCCGTGGAGCGAACGGCTCGGCATCGCCGCCGTCAACAGCCCCGCCACCGTGACCGTCTCCGGCGACCCGGAGGCCCTGGACGCCTTCATGGCCCAGCTCGCCGCCGACGGGGTGAAGTCCCGCCGGGTGCCGGGCGTGGACACCGCCGGACACTCCCCGCAGGTCGACGGGTTGCGCGAGCGGCTGCTGCGCGAGGTGGCGGGGGTGCGGCCGCGCGCCTCGCGGATCGCGTACTACTCCACGGTGACCGGTGGACCGCTGGACACCACCGAGCTGGACACCGACTACTGGTACCGGAACATGCGTGAGCCGGTGGACTTCGAGCGGGCCACCCGGGCGCTGCTGGCCGACGGCCACACGGCGTTCATCGAATGCGCCCCGCATCCCATGCTCGCCATGTCGCTCCAGCAGACCATCGAGGACGCGGGCGGGAACGCCGCCGTCGTCGGCACGCTGCGCCGGGACGAGGGCGACCCGGAGCGCTTCGCGGCCTCGTTCGCCGAGGCGTACGCGCAGGGTGTCGAACCGTCGTGGGACGCGGTGTTCGGGGGCGCGCCGGGGCGCGGTGAGCGTGCCCTGGAGCTGCCGACGTATCCGTTCCAGCGGCAGCGGTACTGGCTGGACAAGCCGGTCGCGGCGAGCGATGTGGCGGCGGCCGGACTCGACGCGGCCGGGCATCCGCTGCTCGGCGCCGCGGTCCCGCTGGCGGGCGCGGACGACCACCTGTTCACCGGCCGGATCTCCGCATCCGACCACCCCTGGCTGACCGAGCGCACCGGCCCGGACGCGGCCGTGCTGCCCGGCAGCGCCCTCGCCGAACTGGCGATCCGGGCGGGCGACCAGGTCGGCTGCGACCGGATCGAGGAACTGTCCCTGGACGCGCCGCTGGTGCTGCCCGAGAAGGGCGCCGCGGTGATCCAGGTGCGCGTCGGCGCCCCGGACGGCGGGGGCTCGCGCGCCCTCAGCGTCCACGCACGCGCCGAGGGCGCGGACTCCGACGAGCCGTGGACGCGGTACGCCACGGCGGTCCTGGGCACCGGTGCCCGGCCCACGGACATCGGCCTCGCCGCGTGGCCACCGGCCGACGCCGTCCCGGTGGAGACGGCCGGAGGCGCCGTCGCCGCCTGGCGGCTCGGTGCGGACCGCTACGCGGAGGTCGGGCTGACCGAGGCCGAGGAGGCCGACGCCGGGCGCTACGGACTGCACCCGGTGCTGCTGGAGTCGGCGCTCGACGCGGTGGAGACCCCGGGCGACGGCGGGACGCGGCTGGCCGCCGCATGGAGCGGTGTCGCCCTGCACGCCACGGGCGCCACGGCGCTGCGGGTACGGCTGACGCCGACGGGTCCCGATACGTACGCGGTCGTCGCGGCCGACCTGAGCGGCGCCCCGGTGGCCTCGGTGGACCGGCTCGTGCTGCGCGCGGTGGACGCGCCAGAACCGATCGGCGGCCGCTCCGCCCTTCACCCGTCGCTGTTCCGCCTGGAGTGGCCCGCGGTGCCCGCCGCGGACACCACCGCGACCGGGGCTCCGGCGAGCTGGGCGGTACTCGGCGACGACCCGCTCGGGCTCTCCGCGGCCGTGGACGCGGTGCCCTACGACGAGACGGCGGACGCGCCGGACGCGGTCCTGGTGGCGTGCGTCGCGGAGGGCGACGGCGATGTGGCGGAGGCGGCCCACGCGGCCACCCACCGAGCGCTGGCGCTGATCCAGCGCTGGATCTCCGAGGAGCGCCTCGCCTCCTCCCGGCTGGTGTTCGTCACCCGCGGCGCGGTCGCGGCCGCCCCCGGCGAGGAGGTCCCGGACGTGGCCCACGGCGCCGTATGGGGCCTGGTGCGCTCGGCCCAGTCGGAACACCCCGGCCGCTTCGTCCTCGTGGACCTCGACGCCGAACCGGAGTCGGCGACCGCCCTCCCGGCCGCGATCGCCTCCGGCGAACCCCAGTGCGCGGTCCGCGAGGGACTGGTGACGGTGCCCCGACTGGGGCGGGTGGCGAGGGGAACGGGGACCGCCGAGGCCACCGCTATGGGGGTCACCGCTATGGGGGTCACCGAGCCCGCCGAGGTCACCGCCACCCATGCCACCGGGCCGGCCCAAGGCCACCGACCGCTGGACCCCGAAGGCACCGTTCTCATCACCGGCGCCACCGGGACCCTCGGTGGGCTCGTCGCCCGCCATCTGGTGGGCGAGCACGGCGTACGGCATCTGCTGCTGGTCAGCCGGCGTGGGCCCGCGGCCGACGGTATGGATGAACTCCGCGCCGAACTGGTCGAGTTGGGGGCCGCCGTCACCGTCGCCGCCTGCGACGCGGCCGACCGGGAGGCGCTCGCCGGGCTTCTCGGTGCGATACCCGCCGCGCATCCACTGACGGCCGTGATCCACGCGGCGGGTGTGCTCGACGACGGCATCGTGGACGCGCTGAACCCCGACCGGCTGGACCGCGTGTTGCGGCCCAAGGTGGACGCCGCGTGGAATCTGCACGAGCTGACCGCGGGCCATGACCTGGCCGCGTTCGTGCTCTACTCCTCCGTCGTCGCCACCATCGGCAACGCCGGACAGGCCAACTACGCCGCCGCCAACGCCTTCCTGGACTCCCTCGCCCAGCACCGCGGGGCCCGCGGTCTGGCCGCCCAGTCCCTCGCCTGGGGCCTGTGGGAGCAGCGCAGCGGTATGAGCGGGCATCTGGACGACGCCGATGTGCGGCGCATGGCGCGCTCCGGTATCCGTCCGCTGCCCAGCGCGGAGGGCATGGAACTCTTCGACGCCGCGCGGGCGGCGGGCGACGCCACGCTCGTGCCCGTCCGGCTCGACCTGGCCGATCTGCGCAAGCGCGCCGCGAGCGCCGCCGCCACCCCCGGCCAGGACGCCGTACCGGCCTATCTGCGCGGCCTGGTCCGGACGCCGGTCCGCCGCGTCGTACGGGCCGGTGGCGGAGGCGGGGCCGCGGACACCGACGAGAGCTCGTTCGGGCGGCGGCTGGCCGCCCTGCCGGCGGCCGACCGGGACCCGTTCCTGCTGGACCTGGTGCGGGAACACGCGACGGGTGTGCTGGGGCTCGCCACTCCTGACGACATCGAGGCCACCCGCGCCTTCCGCGAGGTCGGCTTCGACTCCCTGACCGCCGTGGAGCTGCGCAACCGGCTGGGCGCCGCCACCGGGCTGCGGCTGCCGACCACCCTCCTCTTCGACTACCCGACCCCCGCCGTGCTGGTGGACCACTTGCGGCGCGAGGCACTGGGCGAGCAGGCGGAAGTGGCGGCCGTGGTCGCCGCCGTCCGCCCCGCCGACGACGATCCGATCGCCATCGTGGCCATGAGCTGCCGGCTGCCCGGCGGGGTCCGCGGCCCCGAGGACCTGTGGGAGCTGGTGGCGGACGGCCGCGATGTGATCTCGACCTTCCCGACCGACCGCGGCTGGAACGTCGAGGAGCTGTACGACCCCAACCCCGATACGCCGGGCAGGAGTTACGCCAAGGAAGGCGGCTTCCTCTACGACGCCTACGACTTCGACCCCGAGTTCTTCGGGATCTCCCCGCGCGAGGCGCTCGCCATGGACCCCCAGCAGCGGCTGCTGCTGGAGACCTCCTGGGAGGCGCTGGAGCGCGCCGGGATCGACCCGCACTCCACGAAGGGCAGCACGGCGGGCGTGTTCATCGGCTCCACCGGCCAGGACTACGCCTCGCGGCTGGGCGAGATCCCCGAGGACATGGAGGGGTATCTGCTGACCGGCAAGGCCGCCAGTGTGGTCTCCGGCCGTATCGCCTATTCGCTCGGCTGGGAGGGCCCGGCGCTCACCATCGACACCGCGTGCTCCTCCTCCCTGGTCGCCATCCACCAGGCGGCGCAGGCGCTGCGCCAGGGCGAATGCTCGATGGCACTGGCCGGCGGCACGACGATGATGTCGACGCCCAGTCTCTTCATCGAGTTCAGCAGGCAGCGCGGGCTCGCCCCCGACGGCAGGTCGAAGGCGTTCTCCTCCGACACCGACGGCACCAGCTGGGGCGAGGGCGTCAGCATGGTGCTCCTGGAGCGGCTGTCCGACGCGCGGGCCAACGGCCACGAGGTGCTGGCGCTCGTACGCGGCTCCGCCGTCAACCAGGACGGTGCCAGCAACGGCCTCACCGCGCCCAACGGCCCATCGCAGCAGCGGGTGATCCGGCAGGCGCTGGCGAACGCCGGGCTGTCGGCCGCCGAGGTGGACGCCGTCGAGGCGCACGGCACCGGCACCACGCTCGGCGACCCGATCGAGGCCCAGGCCATCCTCGCCACCTACGGCCAGGGCCGGGCGGCCGAACGGCCGCTGAGGCTGGGTGCGTTGAAGTCCAACATCGGCCACACCCAGGGCGCGGCCGGTGGTGCCGGTGTCATCAAGATGGTCATGGCGATGCGCCACGGTCTGCTGCCCAGGACGCTCCACGTCAAGGAGCCCACTCCGCATGTGGACTGGACGGCCGGGGCCGTCGAGCTGCTGACCGAGGCCAGGGAGTGGCCCGCGGGCGAGCGGGTGCGGCGTGCCGGGGTGTCCGCCTTCGGCATCAGCGGCACCAACGCCCACCTCATCCTGGAGGAGCCCCCCGCCGACCCGGTCACCGAACCGGAGCCGGAGCCGGAGCCGTCGGTGCGCACCGATGTGGTGCCGTGGGTGGTGTCCGGACGTACCGAGGGCGCGTTGCGGGCCCAGGCGGAGCGGTTGCGGTCGTATGTGGTGGGGCGGCCGGAGCTGGATCCGGTGGATGTGGGTTACTCGCTGGCGTTGAGCCGGTCCGCCTTCGGTCACCGCGCGGCGGTTGTCGGCCGCGACCGTGCGGAGCTGCTGAGTGGACTGGAGCAGCTCGCCACGGGCGTCGCCCCGGGCACGGTGACCGACGACGAGGGCAGGACGGCGTTCCTGTTCACCGGTCAGGGCGCGCAACGCGTGGGTATGGGGCGGGGGTTGTATGCCGCGTTCCCGGTGTTCGCGGTGGCGTTCGATGAGGTGTGCGCGGAGCTGGATGGTCATCTGGACGGTTCGGTGCGGGAGGTGGTGTTCGGCGAGGATGCCGGGGCGCTGGATCGGACGGTGTTCACTCAGAGCGGGTTGTTCGCTCTGGAGGTGGCGCTGTTCCGGCTGGTGGAGTCCTGGGGGCTGGCGCCGGACTTCCTGGTGGGCCATTCGGTGGGGGAGCTGGCGGCCGCTCATGTGGCCGGGGTGTTCTCGCTGGCGGACGCCTGTGCGCTGGTGGCGGCACGTGGCCGGCTGATGCAGGCGCTGCCCGGCGGCGGGGCGATGGTCTCCCTCCAGGCCCCGGAGGCCGAGGTGCTGCCACATCTGGCCGGTTATGAGGACCGGGTGAGTGTGGCGGCGGTCAATGGCCCGGCGGCGACGGTCATCTCCGGTGTGGAGTCGGCGGTGCTCGAGGTGGCGGAGGCGGTGGGGGTCAAGAGCAAGCGGCTGAGCGTTTCGCATGCGTTTCACTCGCCGTTGATGGAGGGGATGCTGGACGAATTCGCCGAGGTGGCGGCCGGTATCACCTACGCCATGCCACGCATCGCGGTCGTCTCGAACCTCACGGGGGAGTTGGCGGGCGAGGAGGTGTGCTCGCCGGAGTACTGGGTGCGCCATGTGCGTCAGGCGGTCCGCTTCGGGGACGGCATACGGTTCCTCGAGGCTCAGGGCGTCACCCGCCATGTGGAGATCGGCCCGGCCGGAGTGCTGTCCGCCATGGGCCGCGAATGCGTCTCAGGTCCGGCGGCGTTCATCCCTCTGCTGCGCAAGGACCGTGACGAGACCGAGGCGCTGCTGTCCGGTGTCGCCCAGGTGCACGCTCACGGTGGCGAGGTCGACTGGGAGCGGGTGTTCGCCGGGCGCGGTGCGCGCCGGGTGGAGTTGCCCACGTACGCCTTCCAGCGGCAGCGCTACTGGTTCGACCCCGCGACGCCGGGAACGCCGACGGTCGCCGCCACCACGGACGCGTCCTCCGTGGAGGCCCGCTTCTGGGAGGCGGTCGAGCGCGAGGACCTGGAGGCGCTGACCGCCACCCTGGAGATCGACCAGCAGACGCGGCTCGGCGACCTGCTGCCCGCGCTCTCCTCCTGGCGCCGGGGCCAGAGCGACCGTGCCACCGTGGACTCCTGGCGCTACCGGATCACCTGGTCCCCGGTGGCGGTCGAGGAGCGTACGGCGCCGCTGTCCGGCACCTGGTGGGTGGCCGTGCCCCAGGGCAGGGCGGACAGTGCGCAGGTCGCCGCCGTGGCGGCCGCCCTTGACCGACGCGGGGCGCGCGTCGTGCCCCTCACCGTGGCCACGACCGGCCGTGACGCGCTCGCCGAGTGGCTGCGCCACGAGGCGGACACCGGTGGCACACCGGCCGGTGTGCTCTCGCTGCTCGCCCTCGACGACGATCCGCACCCCGAACACACCGCGCTCTCCACGGGGCTGGCCCTCAACGTCGGGCTGATCCAGGCGCTGGGCGACGCGGGGATCGCCGCCCCGCTGTGGCTCGCCACCACCGGCGCCGTAGCGGTGAGCGGATCCGATCAGCTCGGCCGCCCCGCACAGGCCGCCACCTGGGGCCTCGGCCGGGTCGTGGCCCTGGAGCACCCCCAGCGGTGGGGCGGTCTGGTCGACCTCCCCGGGAAGCTCGACGAGCGGACGGCGGACCGGCTGTGCGCCGCGCTCTCCGGCATCGCCGGCGACAGCGGCCCGGAGGACCAACTCGCCCTCCGCGACGCGGGGGTGTTCGTCCGGCGGCTGGTCCGGGCGCCGCTGCGCACACCGGGCCGGGAGAGCTGGAAACCGCATGGCACCGTACTGATCACCGGCGGCACCGGCGGGCTCGGCGCCCAGGTGGCCCGCTGGCTGGCCCGCTCCGGCGCCGAACACCTCGTGCTCACCAGCCGCCGTGGCATCGCGGCGCCCGGCGCCGCCGAACTGCGCGACGAGCTGACCGCGCTGGGCGAGGGCGGTGTCCGGGTGACGGTGGCGGCGTGCGACGTCCGCGACCGCGACGAGGTGGCGGCGCTGCTGCGCCGGATCACCACCGGGGGCGACCCGGTGCACGCCGTCTTCCACGCCGCGGGCGTCGTGGAGTTCTCCCAGCTCACCGACAGTACGGTGGCCGACTTCGCGGAGATGGCCGACGGCAAGGTGCTGGGCGCCACGCATCTGGACGCGTTGCTGGACCAGGACCACCTCGAGGCGTTCGTGCTCTTCTCGTCCATCGCCGCCACCTGGGGGAGCGGCGGGCAGAGCGCCTACGCGGCCGCCAACGCCCACCTGGACGCGCTCGCCGAGCACCGCGAGGCCCGCGGTCTCCCCGCCACCTCGGTGGCCTGGGGCCCCTGGGCCGACCACGGCATGATCGAGCACGGCGAGGTGGCGGAGCACCTCAGCCGCCGCGGACTGCCCGCCATGGCACCGGAGTTGGCCGTGTCCGCGCTGAGCGAGGCGCTGCACACCGGCGAGACCTCCCTCGTCCTCGCCGATGTGCGCTGGGACCGCTTCGTCCCCGGCTTCACCGCGGCGCGCCCCCGGCCGCTGATCGGCGAGCTGCCGGAGGTGCGCGACGCCCTCGCCACCACAGCGGCTCCCGACACCACCGGGCCGGACGACACGGCGGACACCTTCCTGGCGAGCCTCGCGGGGCTGACGGGCGAGGACCTGGACCGCGCCCTGCGGGATCTGGTGCACGCCCAGGCGGCGGCCGTGCTCGGCCACTCCTCGTCCGACGCGGTGGCCGGCGGCCGCCCGTTCAAGGAGCTGGGCTTCGACTCGCTCACCGCCGTCGAACTGCGCAACCGGCTGGCCGCGGTCACCGGACTCGACCTGCCCGCCACTCTCGTCTTCGACTATCCGGCGCCCGTGCCACTGGCCGAGTACCTGCGCGGCGAGCTGCCGTCGGCCCGCCCGGCGGACGCGCGCACCCTCTTCGACGACCTGGACCGGTGGGAGTCCGCGCTGCCGGAGCTGATGGCCGACGACGGGGTGCGGGAACGGCTGACGGGGCGTCTGAACGACCTCATGGCCAAGTTGGGCGGCACGCCCGGGGAACACACCGGCGGGCCGTCCCCCGACACCGGCCTCCTCTCCGCTACCGCCGACGAGGTCTTCGACTTCATCGACAACGAATTCGGGGCTTCCTGATGGCGAACGAGAACGAAGAGAAACTCCTCACCTACCTCAAGCGGGTCTCCTCCGACCTCAAGCAGGCCCGTGACCGGCTGGAGCGGATCGAGGCCGACGAGCGGGAGCCGATCGCCATCGTCTCGATGGGCTGCCGCTTCCCCGGTGGTGTCCGCTCGCCGGAGGACCTGTGGCGGCTGGTGGCCGAGGGCCGGGACGCGATCTCGGAGTTCCCCGCCAACCGGGGCTGGGACGTCGAGGGACTCTACGACCCGGACCCGGGCAGGTCCGGCACCTGCAACACCCGCGAAGGCGGCTTCGTCCACGACGCCGACCAGTTCGACCCGGCCTTCTTCGGGATCTCCCCGCGCGAGGCGCTGGCCATGGACCCGCAGCAGCGGCTGCTGCTTGAGGTGTCCTGGGAGGCGATCGAACGCGCGGGCATCGACCCGCTCTCGCTGAAGGGCACCAGGGCCGGGGTCTATGTGGGGCTCGCCTCGTTCCAGTACGGCGGGGACCCGCAGTACGCCCCGCGGAGCGTCGAGGGCCATCTGCTGATCGGCAACGTCTCCAGCGTGGCCTCCGGCCGGATCTCCTACACCCTCGGCCTCGAGGGACCGGCCATCACCCTGGACACCGCGTGCTCGTCGTCGCTGGTGACCATGCATCTGGCGGCCCAGGCGCTGCGCCGCGGCGAATGCTCGCTGGCGCTGGCCGGAGGGGTGGCGGTGATGGCCACCCCCGGTGTCTTCGTCGAGTTCAGCCATCAGCGCGGGCTGGCCGCCAACGGCCGCTGCAAGTCGTTCGCCGCGGGCGCCGACGGCACCGGCTGGGGCGAGGGCGCGGGCATGGTGCTGCTGGAGCGGCTGTCCGACGCCCGCCGCAACGGCCACCCGGTCCTCGCCGTGCTGCGCTCCAGTGCCATGAACCAGGACGGCGCCAGCAACGGCCTCGCCGCGCCCAACGGCCCCGCCCAGCGCCGGGTCATCGAGGCGGCGCTGACCGCCGCCGGGCTCACGGTGGACGACGTCGACGCCGTCGAGGCCCATGGCACGGGCACCGCGCTCGGCGATCCCATCGAGGCGGGCGCGCTGCTCGCCACGTACGGCAAGGGCCGCACCTCCGGCCATCCGCTGTGGCTCGGCTCGCTCAAGTCCAACATCGGCCACACCCAGGCGGCGGCCGGGGTCGGCGGGGTCATCAAGACGGTGATGGCGCTGCGCCACGGGACGCTGCCGAAGACACTCCACGCCGAGCAGGCGTCCCCGGCGGTCAACTGGTCCTCCGGCGCGGTCGAGTTGCTGACCGAGGCCCGGGAGTGGCCCGAACGTGGCCGTCCGCGCCGCGCCGGGGTGTCCGCGTTCGGCGTGAGCGGCACCAACGCCCATGTCGTCCTCGAACAGGCCCCGGCCGAGGGGGAGGACGAGGAAGAGGGCGCGTCCGCGCTCGGCGCTCCCGAGCTCGCCGCCCCCGCGTACGACGCCCCCGCCCTCGACGGGACCGCGCTCGGCGGCTCCGCCGTCCCCTGGGTGCTCTCCGGCAGGAGCGAAGCGGCCCTGCGGGCGCAGGCGGAGCGGCTGCTGGCCCATCTGAACGAGCGCCCCGAGGCGTCCCCGGCCGATGTCGGCCACTCGCTCGCCACCGGGCGGTCGGCCTTCGAATACCGCGCCGCGGTGGTGGGCGCGGACCGCTCCCAACTGCTAGGTCACCTGGCGGCGTTGGCCTCCGGCAAGGTCTCCGCGGGCGTGGTGCGCGGCGAGGGCGCGGCGGTGCCGGAGGCCCGTCCGGTGTTCGTGTTTCCGGGGCAGGGGTCGCAGTGGGTGGGGATGGCGGTGGAGTTGCTGGATTCGTCGCCGGTGTTCGCGGGTCGGTTGGCGGAGTGTGAGGTGGCGTTGTCGGGGTTTGTGGATTGGTCGTTGACTGGGGTGTTGCGGGGTGTGGGTCCGGGGTTGGAGCGGGTGGATGTGGTGCAGCCGGTGTTGTGGGCGGTGATGGTGTCGTTGGCGGAGGTGTGGCGTGGGTGTGGTGTGGTGCCTGCTGCTGTGGTGGGGCATTCGCAGGGGGAGATCGCGGCCGCGGTGGTGGCGGGTGCGTTGTCGTTGGAGGACGGGGCGCGGGTGGTCGCGTTGCGTTCGCAGGCCATCGCCCGTGGGCTGGCCGGACACGGCGGCATGATGTCCGTGTCGCTCCCGGTCGATGAGGTGCGGGAGCGGCTCGCCGCGTGGGACGGTCGTATCTCGGTGGCGGCGGTCAACGGTCCGGGTTCGATCGTGGTGTCCGGTGATCCGGAGGCGCTGCGTGAGCTGCTGGCCCAGTGCGAGGCGGAGCAGGTACGGGCGAAGCTGATCCCGGTGGACTACGCGTCGCACTCCGCCCAGGTGGAGAAGATCCACGACGAACTGCTGCGAATCCTCGCCCCCATCCGGCCGCGCACCTCGCGGATCGTCTTCCACTCGACGGTCACCGGCGAACCTCTCGACACGGCTGGGCTCGACGCCGCCTACTGGGCGCGCAACCTGCGGGAGACCGTACGGCTCGAAGCGGCCACCCGGGCGCTGCTCACCAGCGGCCACCGGCTGTTCGTGGAGGTGAGCCCGCACCCCGTGCTGGCCGCCGCCATCGAGGCCACCGTCGAGGCCGCCGAGGGCTCGGCCGCCGTCATCGGCACCCTGCGCCGCGAGGAGGGCGGCCCGGAGCGGATGCTGCTCTCGCTCGCCCAGGGGTACGTCCACGGCGCCGAGGTGGACTGGCGGGGGCTGTTCGCCGGGCGGGGCGCCGGGCGTGTCGACCTTCCCACGTACGCGTTCCAGCGCGCCCGCTACTGGGTCGAGCCCCAGACCGGCCCCGTCGCCGAGGCGGTCACCGGCCCGGCGGAGGCGGAGTTCTGGACCGCGGTCGAGAAGGCCGACCTGGACGCGCTGACGGCGACCCTGGGCGCGGACGCCGACGCGCCGCTCAGCGAGGTGCTTCCGCTGCTCTCGTCGTGGCGGTCCCGGCTGAGCGACCAGGCGGCGCTCGACGCCTGGCGCTACCGCATCGGCTGGCAGCCGCTCGACGGACAACGGACCCCCGCGCTCCCGGGCCGCCTGCTGGTGGCCGTGCCCGCCGGGGCATGGGCTGTTGATACCGATGGCGCCGCTGACGGGGCCGGGGCCGCTGACTCCAGGGCCGTCATCGCCGGAGCCGTCGACACCGGGGCTGCCGAGGCCATCACCGCCGGGCTCGCCGCGCTCGGCGTCGAGATCGTTCCCGTACGCATCGGCCCGGACGACACCGACCGCGCCCGGCTCGCCGCCCGTATCACCGAGGCCCTCGGGGACTCCGGGGCGCCCAGCGGCGTGGTGTCTCTCCTCGCCCTCGACGAGACACCGCACCCGGAACACCCCGACGTCACCACCGGGTTCGCCACCACCCTCGACCTGGTGCGGGCGCTGGGCGAGGCGGGCGTCGACGCGCCCCTGTGGTGGGTCACCCACGGCGCCGTCTCCACCAGCGGCGCCGACCGCCTCGAGGCCCCCGCCCAAGCCCTCGTCTGGGGCCTGGGCGGTGCGGTCGCGCTGGAGCATCCGCAGCGCTGGGGCGGGCTGATCGATCTGCCCGGGACGCTCGACCAGGGTGCCCTCCGGGCCCTCGCCCGCGCCCTGACCGGCCAGGACGGCGAGGACCAGCTGGCCATCCGCGCCTCGGGCACCCTCGCCCGGCGGCTCCGGCGGGCCGGGGCCGGCCGCCCAGGTGAGCCCTGGCAGCCCCGCGGCACCGTGCTCGTCACCGGCGGCACCGGTGGCGTCGGCGCCCAGATCGCCCGCGGACTGGTCGACGCGGGTGCCGAACACATCGTGCTGGTCAGCCGCCGCGGGCCGCGGGCCCCGGGCGCGGCCGAGCTGGAGGCCGAACTGACCGCGCGCGGCGCCCGGGTGACCGTCGCCGCGTGCGATGTGGCCGACCGCGAGGCGGTGACACGCCTGCTGGACTCGGTCACCGGCGACGGCGCGGAACACCCGCTCACCGCCGTGGTGCACGCGGCGGGCGCGCTGGACGACGCCACCGTGGACGCGCTCACCCCCGAGCGGATCGAGGCCGTACTGCGCCCCAAGGTGGCGGGCGCCCGCCACCTGCACGAACTCACCCGGGACCTGCACCTGGACCTCGACGCGTTCGTCCTGATCTCCTCGATCGCCGGCACCGTGGGCGCCGCCGGACAGGGCAACTACGCGGCGGCCAGCGCGTATCTCGACGCGCTCGCCCAACTGCGCCGCGCGGACGGCCTGCCCGCCACCTCGGTGGCCTGGAGCGCCTGGGCGGGCGGCGGAATGATCGACGGCGAGGTGGCGGACCAGCTGCGCCGCCGTGGCGCGCCGCCCATCGACGGCGCGCGGGCGCTGGAGCTGCTGCGGCAGACGGTCGCGCAGGGCGACGGTTTCCTCGTCGCGGCCGACATCGACTGGGGCCGTTTCGTCCCCGCCCTGTCCGCCACCCGCCCACTGCCGCTGCTCGCCGACCTCCCCGAGGCGGGCGGCACCGGGCCGGACCCGGCCGGAGCGGACCGGGAGGAGGCCGGTGGCGCCGGCGCGCTGCGCACGCGGCTCGCGGAGCTGGGCCCGGCCGACCGCCACACCGCCCTGGTGGAGCTGGTGAGCGAGCAGGCGGCCGCGGCCCTCGGCTACGCCGACGCGGGCGCGGTCGAGACCGGACGGGCCTTCAAGGAGCTGGGCTTCGACTCGCTGACCGCCGTCGATCTGCGCAACCGGCTGAACGCCGCCACCGGGCTGCGGCTGCCGGTCACCCTCGTCTTCGACTACCCGACCGCCGACGACCTCGCCGTGCTGCTGCGGGAGGAACTCCTGCCATCGGGCGGGGAATCCGTGGACACCACGGCGCTCGCCCAGCTCGATCGCGTCCAGTCCACCCTCGCCGCCCTGGAGCTGGACGACATCGAATCGGCCACGGACGACGAGATGTTCGAGCTGCTCGACGGGATGTTCGAGCTGCTGGGCCGGGATCTGACGGCCTCATGAACCGCCGCGCCACCGCCCCGGCCGCCACCGACGTTCCGGCCCTCTTGAGGAGCTGACGACCATGGACAACGAGAAGAAGCTGCGCGACTACCTCAAGCGGGCCACCGGCCACCTCCGCGCCGCACACCGCCGGATCCAGGAGCTGCAGGCCCCCGAGCCCATCGCCATCGTGGCGATGAACTGCCGCTACGCGGGCGACATCCGCTCCCCCGAGGACCTGTGGCAGGCCGTGGCCGAAGGCCGGGACGGCATGGGCGACTTCCCGGCCGACCGGGGCTGGGACCTGCCGAACCTCTTCGACCCGGACCCCGACCGCGAGGGGCGCACCTACGCCCGCCAGGGCGGATTCCTCCAGGACGTGGACCAGTTCGACCCGGCGTTCTTCGGCATCTCGCCGCGCGAGGCCCTCACCATGGACCCGCAGCAGCGGCTGCTGCTCGAAGTGGTCTGGGAGACCTTCGAACGGGCCGGAATCGACCCGGGCACCCTGCGCGGCAGCGACACCGGCATCTTCATGGGCGCCACCGACTTCGACTACGCCCGCGATCTGACCGAGCTCCCCGAGGGGCTGGAAGGCCAGATGTCCATGGGCGCCTCGGGCGCCATCCTCTCCGGCCGGGTCGCCTACACCCTGGGCCTGGAGGGACCGGCCGTCACGGTCGACACCATGTGCTCGTCGTCGCTGGTGGCGCTGCACATGGCGTGCCAGGCACTGCGTCAGGGCGACTGCTCGATGGCGCTCACCGGCGGCACCACCGTGATGTCCACGCCGAGCGGCTTCATCGAGTTCAGCCGCCAGCGGGCGCTGTCCACCTCCTCCCGCTGCCAGGCGTTCTCCTCGACGGCCGACGGCACCGCCTGGGGCGAGGGCGTCGGGGTGCTGCTGCTGGAGCGGCTCTCGGACGCCCGCCGCAACGGCCACACCGTGCTCGCGGTGGTCCGCGGCAGCGCCATCAACCAGGACGGCGCCAGCAACGGCCTCACCGCGCCCAACGGCCGTGCCCAGCAGCGGGTGATCCGCCAGGCGCTCGCCAACGCCACCCTGTCCGGCACCGATGTGGACGTGGTCGAGGCACACGGCACGGGAACGTCGCTGGGCGACCCCATCGAGGCGAACGCCCTGCTCGCCACGTACGGCAGGAATCGCCCGGCCGACCGGCCGCTGTGGCTCGGCTCGCTGAAGTCCAACATCGGCCACACGGCCGCCGCCGCGGGGGTCGGCGGCGTGATCAAGATGGTGCAGTCGATACGCCACGGTGTGCTGCCCAGGACCCTGCACATCCAGGAGCCGTCGCCCAATGTGGACTGGACCTCGGGCGCCGTCGAACTGCTCACCGAGCCCCGGCCGTGGCCGGAGACCGGGCGGGTCCGCCGCGCCGGGGTGTCCGCCTTCGGCGCCAGCGGCACCAACGCCCACGCCATCATCGAGCAGGCCCCCGAGGCCACCGGACCCGCGGACACCTCGGACGAGGGCGCGGCACCGGTGGGCGGCGCGGCGGTGCCGTGGGTGCTGTCGGCCAAGACCGAGTCCGGTCTGCGCGGCCAGGCGGAGCGGCTGCTGGCACGCCTCGCGGAGGGTCCGGAGCCGTCCCCGGCGGATGTGGGCTTCTCGCTGGCCACCACCCGCGCCCGCTTCGACCACCGCGCGGTGGTGGTCGGTGGTGGCGTCGAGGACTTCCGCGCCGGGCTGACGGCGCTCACCCGGGCCGAGCCCGGTGGCCTCGTGGCCCAGGGTGTGGCGGGCCACGCCGGGAAGCCGGTGTTCGTGTTTCCGGGGCAGGGGTCGCAGTGGGTGGGGATGGCGGTGGAGTTGCTGGATTCGTCGCCGGTGTTCGCGGGTCGGTTGGCGGAGTGTGAGGTGGCGTTGTCGGGGTTTGTGGATTGGTCGCTGTCTGGGGTGTTGCGGGGTGTGGGTCCGGGGTTGGAGCGGGTGGATGTGGTGCAGCCGGCGTTGTGGGCGGTGATGGTGTCGTTGGCGGAGGTGTGGCGTGGGTGTGGTGTGGTGCCTGCTGCTGTGGTGGGGCATTCGCAGGGGGAGATCGCGGCTGCGGTGGTGGCGGGTGCGTTGTCGTTGGAGGACGGGGCGCGGGTGGTCGCGTTGCGTTCGCAGGCCATCGCTCGTGGGCTGGCGGGGCGTGGCGGGATGATGTCGGTGTCGGAGAGTGTCGATCGGGTGCGGGAGCGGCTCGCCGCGTGGGACGGTCGTATCTCGGTGGCGGCCGTCAACGGCCCCGGCGCCGTGGTGGTGTCCGGTGATCCGGAGGCGCTGCGTGAGCTTCAGGCCCAGTGCGAGGCGCAGCAGGTACGGGCGAAGCTGATCCCGGTGGACTACGCGTCCCACTCGGCCCATGTCGAGGAGTTGCGCGATGAACTCCTCGACGTCCTGGCCCCGATCGCGCCGCGCCGCGCCGAGGTGCCGTTCTGCTCGACGGTCACCGGCGACACCATCGACACCGCGGGTCTGGACGCCGGGTACTGGTACACCAATCTGCGGGAGACGGTCGAGCTGGAGTCGGCGGTGCGGGCCCTGTCCGCCGCCGGGTTCGGCACGTTCCTGGAGATGTCGCCGCATCCGGTGCTGACGATGCCGCTGCAGGCGACCGCCGAGGATGCCGTGGTCGTGGGGTCGCTGCGGCGCGACGAGGGTGGTCCCGAGCGGTTCCTGGCCTCGCTCGGCGAGGCGTTCGTCCGGGGCGTGGCCGTCGACTGGGCCGCGGTGTTCGCGGGTCTTGGCGCGTCCGTGGTGGAACTGCCCACGTACGCCTTCCAGCGGCAGCGCTACTGGCTCGAAGGCTCCTCCGCACCCGCCGAAGGCGAGGCGGTGGACGCCGACTTCTGGGACGCCGTCGAGCGCGAGGACCTGACCGCGCTGGCCGCCGCGCTGGAGGTGGACGCCGAGGAGTCGTCCCTGGCCATGGTGGTTCCGGCGCTGGCCGCATGGCGCCGGGCGCGCCGCGAGCGGTCCGTGCTCGACTCCTGGCGCTACCACGTCACCTGGAAGCCCCTGGGCGACGCCCTCACCTCCCCGCACGACCGGTCGTCGGCCGGTGCCACCTGGCTGATCGCCGCGCCCGCCGGAGCGCCGGAGGGCCCGCGCGTCGCGGAGGCGCTGCGGGAACGCGGCGCCCAGGTACGGCTGGTCGAGCTGACCGAAGCCGACGCCGTACGCGAGACGCTCGCCCGCGGGCTCGGCGAGGCCACGGCGGACGCGCCACCGACCGCGGTGCTCTCGCTCCTCGCGCTCGTCGAGGACCCGTACCGCGCGGGCGCGGCACAGCCGCTCGGCCTGGCCCTCAACCTCGCCCTGCTGCAGGCGCTCGGCGACACCGGGGCCGACGTCCCGGTGTGGTACGCCACGCGCGGCGCGGTGTCCGTGGGCCGCGCGGACGCGCTGGACCGTCCGCTGCAGGCGCTCAGCTGGGGCCTGGGCCGGATCGCCGCCGTGGAGTACCCGCGGCGCCGGGGCGGTCTGGTGGATCTGCCCGGCACCCTCGACGACCGCGCCGTCGCGCGGCTGTGCGGTGTGCTCGCGGGCCGGCTGCCCGATGAGGACCAGGTCGCGGTGCGCGCCTCCGGGGTCCACGGACGCAGGCTGGTCAGGGCCTCGGCGACGGCCGACGCCACCACGCCGTGGCGGCCGCGCGGCACCGTGCTGGTCACCGGCGGCACCGGCGGCCTGGGCGCCCATGTGGCGCGCTGGCTGGCCCGGGGCGGCGCCGAGCACCTGGTGCTCGCCGGCCGCCGGGGCCCCGACGCTCCCGGAGCGGCCGAACTCGCCGACGAGCTAAGGGAGTCGGGGGTCCGGGTGACCGTGGCCGCGTGCGACGCCGCCGACCGTGACGCGCTGGCCGACCTCCTCGCCACGCTGGACGCGGACGAGGCACCGCTCGACGCCGTCGTCCACACCGCGGGCGTCCTGGACGACGGGGTGCTCGACACCCTCACCCCCGAGCGCGCCGACGGGGTGCTGCGCCCGAAGGTGGACGCGGCGCTCCATCTGCACGAGCTCACCCGGGACCGCGAGCTGTCCGCCTTCGTGCTCTTCTCCTCGTTCGCGGGCACGCTCGGCGGTCCCGGCCAGGGCAGCTACGCGGCCGCCAACGCCTTCCTCGACGCGCTCGCACACGCCCGCCGCGCCCAGGGCCTCCCCGCCACCTCGGTGGCCTGGGGCGCGTGGTCCGGCGGTGGGCTGGTGGACGAGGCGGTCGAGGCGCGGCTGCGCGCCACCGGTATGCCCGCGATGGCGCCCGACCTGGCCATCGCGGCCCTCCAGCGCGCCCTGGACGTGGCCGACACCCAGGTGGCCGTGGCCGATGTCGAGTGGGACCGGCTCATCGCCGCCACCCCCTCCCTGGACGGGGCCGCCGTGCTCGGCGAACTCCCCGACGCGCGGCGGGTGGAGGCGGCGGCCGCCACCACGGGCGAGCAGGACACCCCGCTGGCCCAGCGGCTGGCCGGGCTGTCGCCGCAGGAGGCCGAGGAAGCGCTGGCCGGCCTCGTCAGCACCGAAGTGGCCGCCGCGCTCGGCTACGCCGACACCGCGGCCGTCGAGGCCGGGCGCGCCTTCCGCGAACTGGGCTTCGACTCGCTGACCGCCGTCGATCTGCGCAACCGGCTGAACGCCGCCACCGGGCTGCGGCTGCCGGTCACCCTCGTCTTCGACTACCCCACCGTCACCGCGCTGGCCCGCTTCCTGCTCGCCGAGAGCGGCGCCGGTGACACCGCGGCCACCGTCCCGGCGGGCCCGGTGCCCGCCGCCGTCGCGGTGGACGACGACCCGATCGCCATCGTGTCCATGAGCTGCCGCCTCCCCGGCGGGGTGACCACCCCCGAGGAGCTGTGGCGGCTGCTGATGGACGGCCGGGACGCCGTCTCGGACTTCCCCACCGACCGCGGCTGGGACATCGAGGGCCACTACGACCCCGACCCCGACAAGCCGGGCACCTTCTACGCCACCGGCGGTGGCTTCCTCCACCAGGCCGACCACTTCGACCCCGAGTTCTTCGGGATCTCGCCGCGCGAGGCACTCGCCATCGACCCCCAGCAGCGGCTGCTGCTGGAGACCGGCTGGGAGGCGTTCGAGCGGGCCGGGATCGATCCGGTCTCGGTGAAGGGCACCCAGGCCGGAGTCTTCATCGGCGCCAGCTACAACGACTACGGCTCGCGCTTCACCCGCGCACCCGAGGAGTTCGAGGGCTACCTCGCCACCGGCAGCGCCAGCAGCGTGGCGTCCGGGCGCATCTCGTACACCTTCGGCCTCGAAGGGCCCGCGGTCACCGTGGACACCGCCTGCTCGTCCTCGCTGGTCGCCCTCCACCAGGCGGCCCAGGCGCTGCGCCAGGGGGAGTGCTCGCTGGCGCTCGCGGGCGGCGTCGTGGTGATGTCCACGCTGGACACCTTCATCGAGTTCAGCCGGCAGCGGGCCATGGCCCCCGACGGCCGCTGCAAGGCGTTCTCGGCGGACGCCGACGGCGCCGGGTGGGCCGAGGGCGTCGGCATGCTCCTGCTGGAGCGGCTCTCCGACGCGCGGGCAAACGGCCATGAGGTGCTGGCGCTGGTGCGTGGCTCCGCCGTCAACCAGGACGGTGCCAGCAACGGCCTCACCGCCCCCAACGGCCCAGCCCAGCAGCGGGTGATCCGCCAGGCACTGGCCGGTGCGGGCCTGTCGGCCGCCGAGGTGGACGCGGTCGAGGCCCATGGCACCGGCACCCGGCTCGGCGACCCCATCGAGGCACAGGCCCTGATGGCCACCTACGGCCAGGGGCGGGACACCGACCGGCCGCTGTGGCTGGGCGCGCTGAAGTCCAACATCGGCCACACCCAGGCCGCTTCGGGCGTCGCCGGGGTCATCAAGACGGTGCTGGCGCTGCGCCACGGCGTGCTGCCCAAGACCCTCCACGCCGATGCGCTCTCACCCGACGTGGACTGGTCGGCCGGTGCGGTGGAGCTGCTGACCGAGGCCCGGGAGTGGCCCGAGATGGGACGCCCGCGGCGCGCGGGCGTGTCCGCCTTCGGCGTCAGCGGCACGAACGTCCATGTGGTGCTGGAGCAGGGCCCCGAGCACACCGCCCCGGTGGCCGAGCGGACCGTCGACTCCGATGTGGTGCCGTGGGTGCTCTCCGCGCGCGGCGAGACCGCGCTGCGGGCGCAGGCCGGGCGGCTGCGGGCCCATCTGGAGGAGCGGCCCGAGCTGCGCCCGGTGGATGTCGGCTACGCGCTGGCGACGGGCCGCTCGGCCTTCGGCCACCGCGCCGTGGTCGTCGGCGCCGAGCGGGAGGAACTGCTGCGGGGCCTCGGCGAACTGGCCTCGGGGACGGCACAGGAGACCGTGGCCGGCGCCGCCGGGAAGACCGCCTTCCTGTTCACCGGACAGGGCGCTCAACGGCTCGGCATGGGACGGGAGCTGTACGACACCTTCCCGGTGTTCGCGGCGGCGTTCGACGACGTGTGCGCGGAGCTGGACCGCCATCTGGACGGCTCCGTGCGGGAGGTGGTGTTCGGCGAGGATGTGGAGCCGCTGAACCGGACCGTGTTCACCCAGACCGCGCTGTTCGCCCTCGAAGTGGCGCTGTACCGGCTGGTCGAGTCCTGGGGCGTGACCGCGGACTTCCTGGTCGGCCACTCGGTGGGCGAGCTGGCGGCCGCCCATGTGGCCGGGGTGTTCTCGCTGGCGGACGCGTGTGCGCTGGTGGCGGCCCGGGGCCGGCTGATGCAGGCGCTGCCGGAGGGCGGTGCGATGGTGTCCCTCCAGGCGGCCGAGGCCGAGGTGCTGCCGCATCTCGAGGGCCACGAGGACCGGGTGAGCGTGGCGGCGGTCAACGGGCCGCGGGCGACCGTCATCTCCGGTGACGAGAACACCGTCCTGCGGATCGCGGAGGCGACCGGGGCCAAGAGCAAACGGCTCACCGTGTCCCACGCCTTCCACTCGCCGCTGATGGACGCCATGCTCGCCGAGTTCGGCACGGTGGCCGCCGGGATCGGCTACTCCGCGCCGCGCATCGCGGTGGTCTCCAACGTCACCGGTGAGGCGGCGGGCGAGGAGCTGTGCTCGCCGGAGTACTGGGTGCGCCACGTCCGCGGGGCGGTGCGCTTCGGGGACGGCATCCGCTTCCTCGCCGAGAAGAACGTGACCCGCTTCGTCGAGATCGGCCCGGCCGGGGTGCTCTCCGCCATGGGCCAGGAGTGCCTGGCCGAGACCGACACCGACACCGAGCCCGGCACCGAGACCGCGTTCGTTCCGCTGCTGCGCAAGGACCGCGGCGAGGCCGAGTCGCTGCTGGCCGGGGTGGGCCGGGTGCACGCCCACGGTGGCGCGGTGGACTGGGAGCGGGTGTTCGCGGGCCGTGGCGCCCGCCGGGTGGAGCTGCCCACGTACGCCTTCCAGCGGCAGCGCTACTGGCTGGACGCGCCCGCCACCGTGGGCGATGTGGCCTCGGCCGGTCTCGGCGCCGCCGGACATCCGCTGCTCGGCGCCGCCGTCGAACTCGCCGACAGCGAAGGCCTGGTGCTCACCGGGCGGCTGTCCACGCGCGGCCAGCCCTGGCTGGCCGACCACGCGGTCTCCGGTGTGGTCCTCTTCCCGGGCACCGCCTTCCTTGAACTCGCGATCCAGGCCGGTGACCAGGTCGGCTGCGACCGGGTCGACGAGCTGACCCTCCAGGCGCCGCTCATCCTCCCCGAGCGCGGAGCCATCACCCTGCAGTTGGTGGTGGACCCGCCCGAGGAGGACGGGCGGCGTGCGCTGAACGTCTACTCCCGCCCCGAGGGCGCGGACCGTGAGCTGCCGTGGACCCGGCACGCCACGGGTGTGCTGGCGGCCGGAGCCGCCGAGGGCTCGTACGACCTGGGCGGGGCGTGGCCGCCGCCGGGCGCCGAGCCGATCGAGGTCGAGGACCTGTACGAGCGGTTCGCGGCGGGTGGCTTCGGCTACGGCCCGTCGTTCCAGGGACTGCGCGCGGCCTGGCTGCGCGGCGACGAGGTGTTCGCCGAGGTACGGCTGGCGCAGGGGCAGCAGTCCGCCGCCACCGCGTACGGACTGCACCCCGCGCTGCTGGACGCCGCGCTGCACACCATCGCGCTCGGCCCGATGCTCCAGGCGGGCGAGGGCCGGCTGCCGTTCTCCTGGACCGGGGTGACGCTGCACGCCTCCGGGGCCGGTGAGGTACGGGTGCGGCTCACCCCGAGCGGCACCGACACGGTGTCCCTGACCGTGGCGGACACCATCGGACGGCCGGTGGCCACCGTCGAATCACTCGTACTGCGCAAGCGGCCCGAACGGCTCGGCGAGGCCGCGGGCGGCGACACGCTCTACCGGCTCGACTGGGTGGCCGCCGACACCTCCGCGGCCACGCCCGAACAAGCCTCCGGGCGCTGGGCCCTGCTCGGCGACGACGACTTCAAGCTGGTCGGGCTCGATGTGCGGACCTATCCGAACCTGGAGGCGCTGCCCGCCGACCCGGCCGCCGTGCCCGCCACCGTACTGGTGCCCTGCGCACCCGACCCCCAGGGCGTGGCCGACGCCGTACGGACCGCGACCCACCGGGCGCTGGCGCTGCTCAGGGCCTGGCTGACCGAGGACCGGTTCGCCGACTCCCGCCTGGTGTTCCTCACCCGGGGCGCGGTGGCCACCACGCCCGGCGCGGACGTACCCGACCTGGCGCACGCCGCCATGTGGGGCCTGGTGCGCTCCGCGCAGTCGGAGAACCCCGGCCGGTTCGTGCTCGTCGACCTCGACGAACACGAGGAGTCGGCGCTCGCCCTGCCGACCGCGCTCGCCCTGGACGAGCCCCAACTGGCCGTGCGCCAGGGCGACATCACGGTGGCCAGGCTCGCCACCACCCCCGCCCCCGACACCGCACCGCCCGCCTGGGATCCCGAGGGCACGGTGCTGGTCACCGGGGCCACCGGCACCATCGGCGGGGTCATCGCCCGCCATCTGGTGGCCGAGGGCGGAGTGCGGCATCTGCTGCTCACGAGCCGTCGTGGCCCGGATGCCGAAGGCGCGGCGGAACTCCGTGCGGAGCTGGCGGAGTTGGGCGCCCGGGTCACCCTCGCCGCCTGCGACGTGGCCGACCGGGAGGCGCTGGCCGCGCTGCTGGCCACCGTCCCCGCCGCCCATCCGCTGACGGCCGTCGTACACACCGCGGGCGTCCTGGACGACGGTGTGGTCTCCTCGCTCACCCCCGAGCGGATCGACCGGGTGTTGCGGCCCAAGGTCGACGCCGCGCTCACCCTGCACGAGCTGACCCGCGAGCTGGACCTGTCCGCGCTCGTCCTGTTCTCCTCCATCGCGGGCACCTTCGGCGGAATGGGCCAGGGCAACTACGCGGCGGCCAACGCCTTCCTCGACGCCTTCGCCCAGCACTGCCGCGCCCAGGGCCGGCCCGTCCAGTCACACGCGTGGGGGCTGTGGGCCCAGCGCAGCGAGATGACCGGCAAGCTGGAGGGCGCCGATCTGAACCGGCTGGCGCGCGGTGGCATCGTGCCGTTCTCCTCGGAGGACGGGGCCGGGCTCTTCGACGCCGCGCGTGCCGTCGACGCCGCCGTCGTGCTGCCGATGCGGCTCGACGCCGCGGGGCTCGGAGCGCGGTCCGGTGACGTACCGGCGCTGCTGCGCGGGCTGGTGAGGGCCGCGCCCGCCACCAGGGCCGCCCGGCGGACAGCCGCCGGAGCCGGGGCCGCGCCCGCGCGCACCGAGGGGCTCAAGGAGCATCTGACGAGCCTGCCGGAGGCCGAACGCGGCCGGTTCCTGCTGGACCTGGTCCGCACCACCGTGGCCGGGGTGCTGGGGTTCGAGTCGGTGGCGGCCGTCGAGGCGGAGCGCGGTCTGCTCGACCTCGGCTTCGACTCGCTCACCGCGGTGGAACTCCGCAACCAGCTCGGCAAGGCCACCGGCCGGCGCCTGCCGGTGACCCTGCTCTTCGACTACCCCACCTCCACGGCGATCGCCGCGTACCTGGAAGCGGAAATCGCCCCGGAGGCCTTCACCGCCGCGTCGATGACCTTCCCGGAACTCGACGCCCTGGAAGGCAACCTGGCCAAGGTGGCCGCCGACGAGGAGGCGCGCACCACGCTCGCCTCGCGCCTGCAGGACCTGCTGGTACGGCTCGGCCAGGGCCCGGAGGGCGTGGAGGACGTGGTCGCCGGCCGCATCGACGCCGCCTCGGACGACGAGATCTTCGACTTCATCGAAAACGAACTCGGCCTGTAGTGCACGGAGTTGGAATACACAGAGATGGGCGGTAAACGGTGAGCGAGGCAAAGCTCCGCGACTACCTCAAGCGAGTGACCACGGATCTGCACCGCACTCGCCAGCGCCTTCAGGAGGCCGAGACAAAGGACCACGAGCCCATCGCCATTGTCGGGATGGCCTGCCGCTACCCCGGTGGCGTGGCCTCGCCGGAGGACCTGTGGGAGCTGGTGGCGAACGGCCGTGACGCGGTCACCGAGTTCCCCGCCGACCGGGGCTGGGACCTGGAGGCCCTCTACGACCCGGACCCGGACAAGCCGGGCACGAGCTATGCCCGCGAAGGCGGCTTCGTCACCGACGCCGACCACTTCGACCCCGCGTTCTTCGGCATCTCCCCGCGCGAGGCGCTGGCCATGGACCCGCAGCAGCGGCTGCTGCTGGAGACCGCGTGGGAGGCCATGGAGCGCGCCGGGGTCGACCCGGCCACGCTGCGCGGCAGCCGCACCGGAGTCTTCGCGGGCGTGATGTACCAGGACTACGCCACCCGGCTGCGCCAAGTGCCCGACGATGTCGAGGGGTACGTGGGCAGCGGTGGCTCCGGCAGCATCGCCTCCGGCCGGATCGCCTACACCTTCGGTCTCGAAGGGCCCGCGGTCACCGTGGACACCGCCTGCTCGTCCTCGCTGGTGGCCCTGCACCTCGCCGCGCAGGCGCTGCGCCGGGGGGAGTGCTCCCTGGCCCTGGTCGGCGGGTCGATGGTGATGTCCACACCGGTGGCCTTCGTGGACTTCAGCCGCCAGCGCGGGCTCGCCGCCGACGGCCGCTGCAAGGCGTTCGCCGCGTCCGCCGACGGCACCGGCTGGGGCGAGGGCGTGGGCATGCTGCTCGTGGAGCGGCTGTCGGACGCGCGGCGCAACGGACACCGGGTGCTCGCGGTCGTCACGGGCTCCGCCACCAACCAGGACGGCGCCAGCAGCGGGCTCACCGCCCCCAACGGCCCCTCCCAGCAGCGCGTCATCCGGCAGGCGCTGGCCGACGCCGGGCTCACCCCGGCCGATGTGGACGCGGTCGAGGCACACGGCACCGGCACCCCGCTCGGCGATCCCATCGAGGCGGGCGCGCTGCTGGCCACCTACGGCCAGGACCGCCCCGAGGACCGGCCGCTGTGGCTCGGCTCGCTGAAGTCCAACATCGGCCACACCCAGGCCGCAGCGGGTGTCGGCGGGGTCATCAAGACGGTGCTGGCGCTGCGCCACGGCGTGCTGCCCAAGACGCTGCACGCCGACGAGCCGACGCCCAATGTGGACTGGGAGTCGGGCGCGGTACGGCTGCTGGCCGAGGCCCGGCCGTGGCCCGAGCCGGAGGCCGAACGGCCGCGTCGCGCCGCCGTGTCCGCCTTCGGGTTCAGCGGCACCAACGCCCATGTGATCCTGGAGCAGGCCCCCGCCGAGGAGACCGCGGACGAGACACCCGCCGACGAGACATCCGCGGAGACCGTGCCCGCCGCCGTGCCCGCCACCGTGTCCGACCTGGTGCCGTGGCCGCTGTCGGGCCGGACCGAGGAGGCCCTGCGCGCCCAGGCCGCGCGGCTGCGGTCCTACGCGGCGGACGCGCCCGAGCCGTCCCCCGTGGACATCGGCTACTCGCTGGCACTCACCCGCTCCGCCTTCGCCCACCGCGCGGTGGTCGTGGGCTCCAGTCGCGCCGAACTGCTCGCCGAACTCGACCAGTTGGCCTCCGGCGCCACCCCCGGCGCGGTGGCCGGCGCGGGCAAGACGGCGTTCCTGTTCACCGGGCAGGGCGCACAGCGGCTGGGCATGGGACGCGCCCTGCACACCGCCTTCCCGGTCTTCGCCGCCGCGTTCGACACCGTCTGCGCCGAGCTCGACCGCCACCTGGACGGCCATGTCAAGCACGCGGTGCGCGACGTGGTCTTCGGCGACGACGCCGAGCTGCTCGACCGGACCCTCTACACCCAGACCGGCCTCTTCGCCGTCGAGGTGGCGCTGTACCGGCTGCTGGAGTCCTGGGGCGTGACCGCGGACTTCCTGGTCGGCCACTCGGTGGGCGAGCTGGTGGCGGCCCATGTGGCGGGCGTGTTCTCGCTGGCGGACGCGTGTGCGCTGGTGGCGGCGCGGAGCCGGCTGATGGACGCGCTGCCCGCCGGAGGCGCGATGGTCTCGCTCCAGACCGCCGAGGCCGAGGTGCTGCCCCATCTGGCGGGCGAGGAGGACCGGGTGGCCCTGGGCGCGGTCAACGGCCCGGCCGCCACGGTGATCTCCGGCGAGGAGAAGGCCGTCCTGCGGATCGCGGAGGCGGTCGGCGCCAGGAGCAGGCGGCTGCGGATCGGCGTCGCCTCCCACTCGCCGCTGATGGACCCGATGATGGAGGAGTTCGCCAAGGTCGCCGGTGAGCTGACCTACGCCGCCCCCCGGATCGCGGTGGTGTCCAACGTGACCGGCGAGGCGGTGACCGAGGAACTGCGCTCGCCCGAGTACTGGGTGCGCCATGTGCGGCAGCCGGTGCGGTTCCAGGACGGGGTGCGGTTCCTCGAGGACCGGGGCGTGACCCGCTATGTCGAGGTCGGGCCGTCCGGTGTGCTCTCCGTGATGGGCCAGGAGTGCGTCGCCGACCCCGACACCGCCGCGTTCATCACCCTGCTGCACAAGGACCGCGACGAGGCCGAGTCGCTGCTGGCCGGGGTGGGCCGGGTGCACGCCCACGGTGGCGCGGTGGACTGGGAGCGGGTGTTCGCGGGCCGTGGCGCCCACCGGGTGGAACTGCCCACGTACGCCTTCCAGCGGCAGCGCTACTGGCTCGACGGCTCGGACCGGGCGGGCGATGTGACCTCGGCGGGGCTGGGCCCGGCCGGGCATCCGCTGCTGGGCGCCGCCGTCGAACTCGCCGACACCGACGGTCTGGTGCTCACCGGACGGCTGTCCCTGGCCGCCCAGCCCTGGCTGGCCGACCACGCCGTCTCCGGCACGGTCCTCTTCCCCGGCACCGCGTTCCTCGAGCTCGCGATCCAGGCCGGTGACCAGGTCGGCTGCGACCAGGTCGAGGAGCTGACCCTCCAGGCGCCGCTGATCCTCCCCGCGCGTGGCGCGCTCACCCTCCGGGTGACCGTCGGCGAATCCGACGAGAGCGGACGGCGCTCGCTGAACGTCCACACCCGTCCCGAGGGCGCCGGGTTCGGCGAGCCGTGGACCCCGCACGCCACCGGCACGCTCGCCACCGCCGCCCCGAGCGCCCCCGCCGAACTCACCGCGTGGCCTCCGGCGGACGCCACCGAACTCGACGTCAGCGACATGTACGAGCGGTACGCGGCGGGCGGCTTCGGCTACGGCCCGGCCTTCCGGGGCCTGCGCGCCGCCTGGCTGCGCGGCGACGAGGTGTTCGCCGAGGTCGGTCTGGCCCAGGAGCAGCGCACGGCCGCCGCCGGGTACGGGATCCACCCGGCCCTGCTCGACGCCTCCCTGCACGGCATCGCGCTCGGCACCCTCTTCGCCGGGGAGGACCCCGAGACGGCGCAGGGGCGGCTGCCGTTCTCCTGGACCGGGGTGTCGCTGCACGCCGCCGGGGCCGACGAGGTGCGGGTGCGGATCTCCCCGGCCGGGGAGGACACCGTGGCGCTCGCGGTGGCCGACCCCACCGGCCGCCCGGTGGCCACCGTCGAGGGTCTGCTGCTGCGGAAGATGACCGGTGATCAGCTCAGCGGCGCCCGCGCCGCGAGCAGCGAGTCGCTGTTCCAGCTCGACTGGCCCGCCCTCACCGGCTCCGACCGGCCCACCCCGCTCACCCGGGCCGCGCTGGTCGGCGACGACGGGCTGGAGGTCACCGAGAGCCTCTTCGCGGCCGGGGTCCACCTGGAGTCATATGTGGACCTGGAGTCGCTGGCCGCGGCCGTCGACGCCGGTACGGCCGCCCCCGCGGCGGTCCTGGTGTCCTGCGCCGCCGGGCCCGGCGCACCGGCCGACGCGGTACGGGACTCCCTGCGCACCGCCCTGGAGCTGGCCCAGAACTGGTCGGCCGATGAGCGGTTCGCCGACTCCCGGCTGGTGTTCGTCACCCGTGGCGCGGTGGCCACCGCGCCCGGTGCGGAGGTCACCGATCTGCCGGGCGCCGCCGTCTGGGGCCTGGTGCGCTCGGCGCAGTCGGAGAACCCCGACCGGTTCACCCTCGTCGACCTCGACGAGCACGAGGAGTCCGTACGGGCCCTCCCGGCGGTCCTCCCCACCGGGGAGCCGCAGCTCGCGCTGCGCGCCGGACAGCCGCACACCCCGCGGCTCGCCCGCGCCCAGGGCGCCACGGGCGCCACGGGCACCACCGACACCACGGACACCACGGACACCACCGGCGCCACGCGTGCGCTGGACCCCGAGGGCACCGTGCTGATCACCGGCGCCACCGGCACGCTCGGCGGGCTGCTCGCCCACCATCTGGTGACCCGCCACGGCGTCCGCCATCTGCTGCTGACCAGCCGCCGGGGACCGGCCGCCGAGGGGGCCGGTCGGCTGCGCGAGGAGCTGACCGCGCTCGGCGCGACCGTGACCGTGGCGGCGTGCGACACCGCCGACCGGGACGCCGTGGCCGCCCTGGTGGCCCAGGTGCCCGCCGACCGTCCGCTCACCGGGGTGTTCCACACCGCCGGGGTGCTGGACGACGGGGTGATCTCCTCGCTCACCCCCGAGCGGCTGGACACGGTGTTGCGGCCCAAGGTCGACGCCGCACTCCACCTCCACGAGGCCACCCGGGAGCTGGACCTGGCCGCGTTCGTGCTCTTCTCCTCGGCCGCCGGAGTGCTCGGCGGCGCGGGCCAGGGCAACTACGCGGCCGCCAACGGCTTCCTCGACGCCTTCGCCCAGGCCCGCCGGGCCCAGGGGCTGCCCGCCCACTCCCTCGCCTGGGGGCTGTGGGCGCGTACCAGCACGATGACCGGCACGGCGGACACGGCCGGGGCCGCCCGCTCGGGCGTGGCCGCGCTCTCCTCAGAACAGGGCATGGAACTGCTCGACACCGCCCTCGCCCTGGACACCCCGCTGCTGATCCCGATGCGGATCGACCTCGCGGCGCTGCGCGCGGGCGCCGGATCCGGCTCGGTGCCGCTCCTGCTGCGCGGGCTGGTGCGGACACCGGCGCGCCGGGCGGGCGCGACCACGCGCGGTGGCTCGCCGGGCGGCGGCTCCGCGCTGCGGGAACGGCTCGCCGCGCTGCCCGAGGCCGAACAGGACGCCGTACTGGTGGAGTTGGTGTGCGCGCAGGTGGCCACCGTGCTCGGCCACCCGGACCCGTCCGCGATCGGCCCGGCCCATGAGTTCGTGGACTCCGGATTCGACTCGCTCACCGCGGTCGAGCTGCGCAACCGGCTGAACGCGGCCACCGGGCTGAGGCTGCCCGCCACGCTGGTCTTCGACCACGAGACGCCCACCGATCTGGCCGTCCGGCTCCGCTCCGAACTGGCCGCGGCCCGGCAGTCGGGCCCGGCCGAGCAGACGCCCGCGGGCGCGGCGCCCGCCGCGGCGGGGGAGTCCACCACGCTGAGCACGCTGTACACCGAGGCGTTCGAGACCGGGAAGTGGAAGGAAATCTTTGACCTGCTGCACGCCACGGCGGCGCTGCGGCCCCGGTTCAGTGCCAGCTCCGACCTGGAGAAGCTGCCGATGCCGGTCCGGCTCAGCAAGGGCCCGGCCGAGCAGCACCTGTTCTGCTTCTCCTCGTGCCTGGCGGTCGCGGGCATCCACCAGTACGCGCGGTTCGCGGCCTCGCTGCGGGGCCGGCGCGATGTGTCGGCGCTCGCGCTGCCGGGCTTCGGCCGCGGTGAGCCACTCCCGGAGACGGCGGACGCGGTGGTGGCCGCGCAGGCCGAGGCGGTGGCGAAGGCCGCCGACGGGCAGCCCATCGTGCTCCTGGGCTCCTCGGCGGGCGGCTGGTTCGCCCACGCGGCGGCGGGACACCTGGAGCGGATGGGCATCAAGCCGACCGCGGTGGTCCTGGTGGACACGTACGTGCCCAAGAGCAGCATCCTCAACCAGTTCGGGCTCTCGCTCATGGACGGGATGACCGAGCGCGAGGGCGTGTTCGTCACCATGGACGACGCCCGGCTGTCGGCCATGGGGTGGTACCTCAACCTCTTCGGCGGCTGGGACCCCGAGCCGATCGAGACCCCCACCCTCCTGGTGCGTGCGCTGGAGCCGCTGTCCACCGGTTCGTTGAAGCTGGAGGAGCTGCCCGACTGGCGGTCCTTCTGGGAGCTGCCGCACGACATCGTCGATGTGCGCGGCAACCACTTCACCATGATGGAGGACCACTCCCTCCCCACCGCCCAGGCCATCGAGGACTGGCTGGAGCGACTGCCGCGCGACGGCGCCTGACCCCGCAGGCCCCCCCCGGACACCCCGCAGGACCCCGCTCGGACACCCCGCGGAGGCGCCCTTCCCGCATCGCGAAAGGAACGACGACCAATGGCGTTGCCCGTCACCGATGAGAGCCTGTGGTTCCGCAGGTTCCATCCGCGTCCGGAGGCCGAGGTCAGCCTGGTCTGCCTGCCGCACGCGGGAGGAGCCGCCAGCTTCTACTTCCCGATCTCCGAGCTGCTGCCGCCGACCGTGGAGGCGCTGGCCGTCCAGTACCCGGGGCGGCAGGACCGCCGCCATGACGCGCCCATCGAGGACATCCACGAGATGGCGCGCGAGATCTACGAGGCGCTGAAGCCGCTCACGGCACACCGGCCGATCGCGCTGTTCGGCCACAGCATGGGCGCTAGCGTCGGGTTCGAGCTGGCCAGACTGCTCGAAGGGGAGCTGGGGACGGTGCCCGTGGCGCTCTTCGCCTCGGGCCGGCCCGCGCCCTCCCACCATCGCAGCCTGGACATCCACCGGCGCGACGACGCCGGGCTCATCGCGGAGCTCCAGCTGGTCAGCGGGACCGACTCCCGGATCCTCGGCGACACCGAACTGCTGCGGCTGGCCCTGCCCGCCATCCGCAGCGACTACAAGGCGGCCGAGACCTACGCATACCGGCCCGGCGTCCGGCTGGCCTGCGACATCGTGGGGCTCACCGGCGACAGCGACATCCGCGTCACCGCCCCGGAAGTGGCGGGCTGGCGGGAGCACACCTCGGGCTCCTTCCGGCTGGAGGTCTTCTCCGGCGGCCACTTCTACCTGGGTGAGCAGAAGGCGGCGGTGGCCGGAGTCATCACGGACACCCTGCGGGCGGCCACCGCCCGCCCCCGACGACCCAACGACTGAGAGAGAAACCGACGATGCGTATCCTATTCGCGACGGTGTCCGAGAAATCGCACCTGTTCACCATGGTCCCGCTCGCCTGGTCGCTGGCCGCGGCGGGCCATGAGGTGCATGTCGCCAGCAACCCCGCGCTGACCGAGTCCATCAAGAGCACCGGGCTGACGGCCGTCTCGGTCGGCAAGGACCACAATCTCCACGAGATGCTGACGCAGAACCGCGAGTCGCTGGAGAACCCGCTCTCCGACTGGTCCACCCCCGAGCTCGATCAGCACTCCTGGGAACAGGTGCTGATGAAGTTCAAGGTCAGCGTGATGTTCGCGTACCAGACCTACAACGACTGCATGGTGCACGAGCTGGTGGACTACGCCCGCCACTGGCAGCCCGACCTGGTCATCTGGGACCCGGTCACCTACGCGGGCCCGGTGGCCGCCCGGGTCGTGGGCGCCGCCCACGCCCGGCTGCTCTGGTGCATCGACATCTACGCCAAGATGCGCGAGGTGTTCCTGGCCCGCCTCGCCGAGCAGCCCGAGGAGCGCCGCGAGGACCCGCTGGCCGACTGGCTCGGCTCCATTCTCGGCCGCTACGGCCACACCTTCGACGAGGAGGTCGTGGTCGGCCAGTGGACCATCGACCAGATCCCCACCAGCCTCCAGCTCCCGCTGTCGGTCCAGCGGGTCCCGGTCCGCTATCTGCCCTACAACGGCCCCTCCGACATCCCGGACTGGCTGCGCGAGACCCCCGAGCGGCCGCGGGTCGTGCTGACCTCCGGGGTCTCCGCGCGGGCGGCCCTGGGCGGCACCTTCATGCCGGTGGCCGACATGATCGACACCCTGGGGAGCATGGACATCGACGTGGTGGCCGCGCTGCCGCCCGAGGAGGTCGAGGCGCTGGCGAAGGTCCCCGCCAACACCCGTATCGTCGACTTCGTCCCGCTGCACGCCCTGCTGCCCGGCGCCTCGGTCCTCATCCACCACGGCGGCTTCGGCTCCTGGGGCACCGCACTGGTCAACGGCGTACCGCAGTTCATCCCCACCATCCGCTACGCCGACTGGTGGAACAAGGGCACCAGCCTCCACGAGGCCGGTGCCGGACTCGCCGTCCACGCCTCGGAGTTGACCGCCGAGGTGCTGCGGGAGGGTGTCGAACGGCTGCTGAAGGACGCGTCGTACAAGGAGACCGCCGAGCGGCTGCGCGCGGAGAACCTGCGCACCCCCACCCCGCACGACGTGGTGCCGGTGCTGGAGAAGCTCACCGTGGAGCACGGCCGATGAAGGTGCGCGAGCTGGCGGTGTCCGGCGCCTACGAGTTCAGCCCGGACGTCCACCGCGACGAGCGCGGCGCGTTCGTCGCCCACTACACCGACTCGGCCTTCTCCGCGGCCGTCGGCCATCCGCTGCGCCTGGGCCAGAACCACCACAGCGTCTCCCGGCGCGGCACCGTCCGCGGGGTGCACTACGCGGACGTGCCCCCGGGCCAGGCCAAGATGGTGACCTGCGTCAGCGGCGAACTCCTCGACGTGGTGGTGGACTTGAGAGTGGGCTCGCCCACCTTCGGCCGCTGGGACAGTGTGCGTCTCGACCCCGTCTCGTACCGGGCGGTGTATCTGGAGGAGGGCCTCGGCCACGCCTTCATCGCGCTGCGGGACGACACCGTGGCGGCCTACCTCAACTCGGAGGAGTACAACCCGGGCGCCGAACACGAGATCGACCCCTTCGACCCGGCGCTCGGCCTGCCCTGGCCCGAGGACCTGGAGTATCTGGTCTCCGAACGCGACCGGAACGCCCCCGGGCTGGCCGAGGCCGAACGGGCGGGTCTGCTGCCGTCCTACGAGGTCTGCCGGGCACTGCACCCCCGGCGCGGCTGACCCGCCCCGGCGGACCCCCATCCACCGATCGGTTGATGCGGCCGCTCGGCCGGTCGGTGGAGGGAGGATCAGCCCGGTGGGCAGCCGATGGGCCGATCCCCCGGGGATATCCGCCTCCTACGGTGGAAGAGTGAAGGAACCGAGCGAGGAGGACCCGGGCCGATGCCGCTGATCGAGGTCAGTAACCTGCGCAAGGAATACCGCAATCACGTGGCGGTACAGGACGTGTCCTTCTCCGTTGAGGAGGGCGAGATCTTCGGCATCCTCGGCCCCAACGGGGCGGGCAAGACCACCGCCGTGGAGTGCATCGAGGGCATGCGCAAGCGCGACGGCGGCGAGATCTCCGTGATGGGTCTCGACCCGCTGAAGGACAAGGACCTCGCCGAGCTGCGCGAGTCCATCGGCATCCAGCTCCAGCAGAGCGAACTGCCGCCCAAGATGAAGGTGTGGGAGGCGCTCGAGCTGTACAGCACCTTCTACCGCGACCCCGTCGACTGGCGCGAGCTCATCGAGGAATGGGGCCTGTCCAGCAAGGCCGACACCGCCTACGGATCGCTGTCCGGCGGCCAGCAGCAGCGGCTGTCCATCGCGCTCGCCCTCGTCGGCAAGCCCAGGATCGCCGTCTTCGACGAGCTGACCACCGCGCTCGACCCGCACGCCCGGCGCGAGACCTGGAAGCTGATCGAGAAGGTCCGGGAGCAGGATGTGACCGTGCTGCTGGTCACCCACTTCATGGAGGAGGCCGAGCGGCTCTGCGACCGGATCGCCATCATCGAATCCGGCCGGGTCGTCGCCCTCGACACCCCCTCCGGACTGGTGTCCCGGGTCGACGAGCAGCAGATCATCCGCTTCAAGCCGTCCGTCCCGATGGACGACGAACTGCTCACCTCGCTGCCCGAGGTGAGCAGTGTGACCCGGTCCAAGTCCCAGGTGACAGTGGTCGGCAAGGGCAATGTCGTCTACGCCGTGATCTCCGTCCTGGCCCGCAATCAGATCGTGGCGAACGAACTCCGCCTGGAGCAGGCGAGTCTCGATGACGCCTTCGTCGCCCTGACCGGCTCCAAGCCCGCCAACTAAAGCCGCCGAGGAGACTTCTGCCATGTCCGGGCGCACCAAGCTCACCTACGTCGAGAGCAAGCTGTTCCTGCGCGACCCCACCGCGGTGTTCTTCGTCATCGCGCTGCCGATCATGCTGCTCGCCATCTTCCACTTCGTCACCACCAAGTCCGACGACGACGCCGCCACCAAGGCGTCGATGGCCGCGTTCGTCCCCGCGATGGCCATGTCGCTGTGTCTGACGATGCTGGCCCTCAACCTGCTGCCCACGA
Source organism: Streptomyces rugosispiralis (assembly GCF_024505145.1). Lineage (GTDB taxonomy): Bacteria > Actinomycetota > Actinomycetes > Streptomycetales > Streptomycetaceae > Streptomyces > Streptomyces rugosispiralis. The sequence goes on from NZ_JANIAA010000004.1 coordinate 294,933, forward strand.
CCCTCGCGACCTACCGGGAGAAGGGCATCCTGCGGCGCATGGCCGCGAGCCCCATCCACCCGGGGAACCTGCTGCTCGCCCAGCTCTTCATCAACCTGGTCACCGCGGCGGTCTCCGCGGTGCTGGTGCTCATCGTCGGCAAGACCGCCTTCGACACCAAACTGCCCGGTGACATCCCCGCCTTCCTGGTGAGCTTCGTCCTGGGCACCTGGGCGCTGTTCTCCATCGGCCTGGTGATCGCGGCCGTGGCGCCGAGCAGCAAGTCGGCCACCGCGATGGGCCTGTCCCTGCTCTTCCCCAGCCTCTTCTTCGGCGGTGCGTTCCTCCCCAAGGAGGACCTGCCGGAGACGGTGTCCACCATCGGCGACTACACCCCGCTGGGCGCCGCGCTCCAGGCGCTGCGCGACTCCTGGGAGAACCAGTGGCCGCAGACGCTGCACCTGACCGTCCTCGGAGTGATCGCGGTGGCCGCCACCGCGGCCGCGGCCAAGCTGTTCCGCTGGGAGTGAGGTGAGCGCGTCCAAGGACGACGGCGGACGGTGGGAGCGGCACTCCGACATCCTGTTCGGAGGGCTGCCCTACCTTCTGCTGTTTCTGTCCACGGCCCTGAGTCTGGTCCACGGCCTGCCACCGGCCCGGCGGCTGCTCACCACGCTGGGCCTCGCGGCCGTGGCCGCCGGCTGGATCCTGGGCACCTACACCCTGCCCACGGGCCGCCGCAGCAGACAGCCGTACGGCACGGTGCGCACGGCCGTCTACTTCGCCGGGCTGCTCGCCCTCTCCGCCGCGCTGATGGCGCGGGACCAGGTGTTCATGCTGTTCGCCGCCACCGGGTTCCTCCAGGCGCTGGTGCTGCTGCCGACCGTCTGGGCGGTGGGGTCCGTGGCGGCCACCTCGTTCGTCGTCAACACCGTGCCGGACGGCTTCCCGAGGCCCACGACCGGCGCGGTGGTCGGCTATCTCGCCGCCATCGCCTTCCAGACCGTGGTGATCGGCTGGATCAACCTGCTGTCGAGCAGGCTCAACGAACAGCATCAGCGGCGCAAACGGACCGTGGCCGAACTCCGCTCCGCGCTCACCGAGAACGCCGGACTCCACGCCCAGCTGATCACCCAGGCGCGCGAGGCCGGAGTGCTCGACGAGCGCCAGCGGATGGCGGGGGAGATCCATGACACCCTCGCCCAGGGGCTGGCCGGCATCATCCGGCAGCTGGAGGCCGCCGAACACGCCGAAGGCGACCGCGAGGTGTGGCGCCGCCATCTCGTGGCGGCCAAGGACCTGGCCCGGGACAGCCTCGCCGAGGCGCGTCGCTCGGTGCAGGCGCTCCGCCCCGAGCAACTGGAGTCCCGGACCCTGCCGGACGCCCTGGAGTCGCTGGTCGAGGGGTGGTCACGGGAGCCGGAGCCGAAGGTGGCGTTCGCGACGACCGGGACCCCCATCCCGCTCCACGCCGAACTGGAGGCCACGCTCTACCGGGTGGCGCAGGAGGCCCTCGCCAACATCGCCAAGCACGCCCGGTCGTCGAAGGTGGGCATCACCCTGTCGTACATGGAGGACGTGGTGGTCCTCGACGTACTCGACGACGGCGTCGGATTCGACCCCGTGGCCGCGGCGGCCGAGGCCGGCACCTCCGGCGGCCACGGCCTGGGGCTGGTGGCGATGCGGCGCCGACTGGGCCGGGTCGCCGGTACGTTGGACATCGAAAGCGCGCGTGGCGAGGGCACCGCCATCAGCGCGGCGGTCCCCGTGATCCCCCAGGAAGCCGGTGCATGAGCGGAAACACCCATGGCGGCGACACCCCCGGTCGCAGCCCCATCCGTATCCTGATCGTCGACGACCACCCGGTGGTCCGCGACGGGCTGCGCGGGGTGCTGGAGCGGGACCCCGACTTCACGGTGATCGGTGAGGCCGGTGACGGTGCCGAGGCCGTCGAACTGTACGAGCGGCAGCCGGCCGATGTGGTCCTGATGGATCTGCGCATGCCCCGGCTGGGCGGCGTGGAGGCCATCAAACGGCTGCTGCGCGGCGACCCGGAGGCCCGGATCCTGGTGCTGACCACCTACGACACCGACAGCGACGTCATGGGCGCGCTGGCCGCCGGGGCGACCGGCTACCTCCTCAAGGACACCCCGCGCGAGGAGCTGACCCGCGCCGTGCGGTCCGCCTCCTCGGGCCAGTCCGTCCTTTCGCCCGCGGTCACCGGACGCGTGCTCGGCCAGGTACGCAAACCCACCCAGGGCCCACTGAGCGACCGTGAACTCCAAGTGCTCCGGCTTATCGCGGACGGGGCCACGAATCGACAGGCCGCGGCGGCATTGTTCATCAGTCAGGCGACCGTCAAGACGCATCTTCTGCATGTCTACGAGAAACTCGGGGTGAAGGATCGCGCGGCAGCGGTCAGCGAGGCCCATAAACGACACCTATTCGAATGACACCGCAGGTCGGGGCCGTGATAGGGGTGGCCGATAGGGGTGGCGGAGGGTAGGGGTTGTTCCGCTCGAAGCGGCGCCAATACGGTGGCGATATGGGCCACATCCGAGATCGGCAGGCCGTTGTCATCGGCGGCACCGGATTCATCGGGCGACATATCTGCAGAGCTCTCACCAAGCGCGGATATGAAGTCCTGGCAATCGCGAGAAAACCCGCCGAACCCATTCCCGGAGTCGTTTTTCTGGCACTTGACGCGGTATCCGCGCCGAGCGAGGACATCGTCCGGGCCGCACAGTCCGCCGATCTCGTCGTCAACGCCGCGGGCGACAGCTGGGAGGGCGACGAGGCGAGCATGACGGCCTCGCACATCCCGCTCGTGGACCGGCTGGTGGACGCCGTGGCGACCCTCCCCAGGCGGCCGCGGCTGGTCCATCTGGGCTCGGTGCACGAGTACGGGCCCGTCCCCGACGGGACCGCCATCGCCGAGGACCACCCCACCGCCCCCCGCACCCCCTACGCCCGCACCAAGCTCGTCGGCAGCCGGATCGTGCTGGGCGCCGCGGACGCCGGCCGCATCGACGGCTGCGTCCTGCGCGTCACCAACGTCTGCGGACCCGGCACCCCCCGGGGCAGCTTCCTCGGCGGGCTCGCCCACCGGCTGCGCCGCACCACCGAGGACACTCCGCTCGCCGTCACCCTCGTCGACGACCGGCGCGACTTCATCGACGTCCGCGATGTCGCCGAGGCCGTGGCGCTGGCCGCGAGCAGCCCGGTGACCGGCCGGGTGCTCAACATCGGGCAGGGCGACGCCTTCAGCATGCGCGAACTGGCCGGGCTGCTGATCTCCGCCTCGCAGGTCCCCGACCGTCTGGTGCGCGAGGAGAGCGGCGCCGTGCACAGCAAGGGCGGGAGCTGGACCCAGGCCGACATCCGCCTCGCCCGGCGGCTCATGGGCTGGTCCCCGAAGGTGGCCCTCAAGGAATCCCTCCACGACCTCTGGGCCGCCTCCGCCTCCGCCTCCGCCTCCGCCACCCCGAGCCGACCGGCTGCCGCGGCGGCCCGTACCGAAGGACACTGATGCAGTACACCTATCTCGGCCGCACCGCCCTCAAGGTGAGCCGGCTGTGCCTGGGCACCTTGAACCTCGGGGTCAGGGCGAGCGACGAGGAGAGCCACGCGATCCTGGACACCGCCCTGGACCGCGGGGTCAACTTCATCGACACCGCCAACCAGTACGGCTGGCAGAAGCACAAGGGCTACACCGAGGAGTTCCTCGGCGGCTGGTTCGCGAAAGGCGGCGGCCGGCGCGAGAAGGTCGTGCTGGGCACCAAGGTCTTCAACCCGATGACCGACTGGCCCAATGACTCGGGGCTGTCCGCCCGGCACATCATCGCCTCCTGCGAGGACTCGCTGCGCCGGATGGGCACCGACTGGATCGACCTGTTCCAGATGCACCACATCGACCGCCACGCCCCCTGGGAGGAGGTGTGGCAGGCGATGGAGACGCTGACCCGGCAGGGCAAGGTGCGCTACGTCGGCTCGTCCAACTTCGCCGGCTGGCACATCGCCGAGGCCCAGGAGGCCGCGGCCCGCCGCCACTTCCTCGGCATCGTCTCCGAGCAGAGCGTGTACAACCTCGTCACCCGCCATATCGAACTGGAGCTGATCCCCGCCGCCCAGCGGTACGGGGTCGGGGTGCTCGCCTGGTCGCCGCTGCACGGCGGGCTGCTCAGCGGGGCGCTGCGCAAGCTGGCCGAGGGCACCGCGATGAAGACCGCCCAGGGCCGGGCCGCCCAGGCGCTGGAGGTCCACCGGGACGCCGTCGGCGCGTACGAGAAGCTGTGCGACGGCCTCGGCGCCGACCCGGCCGAGGTGGGTCTTGCCTGGGTGATGGGACGCCCCGGCGTCACCGCGCCGGTCATCGGGCCGCGCAGCCTGGACCAGCTGACGGGGGCCTTCAAGGCGATGGAGCTGGCGCTGTCCGACGAGGTGCTGGCCGAACTGGACCGGCTGTTCCCGCCGATCGGCAACGGCGGCCCCGGACCGGAGGCGTGGGCGTGGTGAGCACGCTCCAGGAGCGGCTGATCCGCTCCGCCGCCACCGTCGACAGCTCGGTGACCCTGCTCGCCGACTTCCAGCGCTGGTTCCGCGAGCGCGTCGACGCCGACGAGTCCCGGATCGAGATCATCCCGTTCGAGGCGATGCGCGGCTGGGACTTCGCGCCGGACACCCACAACCTCGTCCATGAGACCGGCCGGTTCTTCACCGTCGAGGGCATCCGGGTGCGGATGCCCGGGGCGCCGGTGGAGGAGTGGCGCCAGCCGATCCTCCACCAGCCGGAGATCGGCATCCTGGGCATCCTGGTCAAGGACTTCGACGGCGTACCGCACTTCCTGATGCAGGCCAAGATGGAGCCCGGCAACCACGGCGGACTCCAGCTGTCGCCCACCGTCCAGGCCACCCGCAGCAACTACACCCGGGTGCACAAGGGCCGGGCGGTGCCGTACCTGGAGTACTTCCAGCGGATGGAGCGGCACCGGGTGCTCGCCGACGTCCGCCAGTCGGAGCAGGGCAGCTGGTTCTTCCGCAAGCGCAACCGCAACATGCTGGTCGAGGTGGCGCCGGACGAGGACATCGAGGTGCGCGACGGCTTCCGCTGGCTGACGCTGGGCCAGCTGCACCATCTGCTGGCCGTGGAGGACCTGGTGAACATGGACGCGCGCAGCGTCCTGGCCTGTCTGCCGCACTCCCCGCTGGACCCCGAGGAGACCTTCCCGGCCCCCGGAACACCCGGGACCGCGGAGCCGGAACGGCCGGTGCGGCACACGCTCCACCGCGACGCCGACATCCTCAGCTGGATCACCGGACTGCGCACCGAGCGCGAGGTGTTCACCGAGCGGATACCGCTGCGGGAGACCACCGGCTGGCATCGCAGCGCCCACCGCATCTCCCATGAGAGCGGGCGCTTCTTCAGCGTGATGGCCGTGGACGTGACGGCGGGCGGCCGTGAGGTCGGCGGCTGGACCCAGCCCATGATCGAGCCCCACGGGCCGGGCGTGGCGGCCTTCCTGCTGGCCTACGCCGACAAGGTGCCGCATGTGCTGGTGCAGGCCCGCGCCGAACCCGGCTACACGGACGTGGTGGAGCTGGCCCCCACCGTGCAGTGCACCCCGCGCAACTACACCCATCTGCCCGAGGCGGCCACCCCGCCGTTTCTCAGGGAGGTGGTGGAGGCACCGGCCGACCGGGTGCGGTTCGACACCGTGCTCTCCGAGGAGGGCGGCCGCTTCTTCCACGCCTTCAACCGCTATCTGGTCGTGGAGACGGACCTGGGCGCCGTCCCCGAGGAGCCGCACTACCGCTGGATGGCGGTGCGTCAGCTGCTCGACCTGATCCGCCACAGCCATTACGTCAACGTCGAGGCCCGCACGCTCATCGCCTGTCTGCACTCCCTGGCCGTATAGGGGGGCGCCTAGGGGGCGCGACCTGGGCGGAGCTAGGGGTTATTCGGATCGTGGCCGCTGCCATAGCCTCCGGGACACAGAGTGCCCGGAGCGGTACATCGGAGGACATGTCATGCAGGACATCATCAGCGCCGCGCTGGCAGAGGATGCGGTGGCCGCGGACTTCGCCGCCTTGGACCTTCCCGAGTCCTATCGGGGCGCGGTGATCCTCAAAGAGGAAGCCGAGATGTTCGAGGGCATGGCCACCAAGGACAAGGACCCTCAGAAGTCGCTCCACATCCGTGAGGTGCCCACGCCCGAACCCGGTCCGGGCGAGGCGGTGATCGCGGTCATGGCCAGCGCGATCAACTACAACACCGTCTGGAGCGCCATCTTCGAGCCGCTGCCGACCTTCGGCTTCCTGGAGCGCTACGCACGCACCGACGACCCCGGAGCGGCCCGCCACGACCAGCCCTACCACGTGCTCGGCTCCGACCTGGCCGGTGTGGTGCTGCGCACCGGTCCCGGGGTGCGCCACTGGAAGCCGGGCGACCGGGTGGTGGCCCACTGCCTGTCCATCGAGCTGCGCTCACCGGACGGCCATGACGACTCCATGCTCGACCCCGAGCAGCGCATCTGGGGCTTCGAGACCAACTACGGCGGGCTCGCCGAGCTCTCGCTGGTCAAGGCCAACCAGCTGATGCCGATGCCCGCCCACCTCACCTGGGAGGAGGCCGCCTCCTCCGGCCTGGTCAACTCCACCGCGTACCGGCAGCTCGTCTCCCGCAACGGCGCCCAGATGAAACAGGGCGATGTGACCCTCGTCTGGGGCGCGGCCGGTGGCCTCGGCTCGTACGCGACCCAGCTGGCCGTGAACGGCGGGGCGATCCCGGTGTGCGTGGTCTCCGGGCGGCGCAAGGCCGAACTCGTCCGCTCCATGGGGGCCGAGCTGGTCATCGACCGGGCCGAGGAGGGCTATCGCTTCTGGAAGGACGCGACCACGCCCGACCCCAAGGAGTGGAAGCGCTTCGGGGCCCGGATCCGCGAACTGACCGGCGGCGACGACCCGGACATCGTCGTGGAGCACCCCGGCCGGGAGACCTTCGGCGCGAGTGTGTTCGTGGCGCGGCGCGGCGGAACGATCGTCACCTGCGCCTCGACGTCCGGCTACCGCCACGAGTACGACAACCGCTATCTGTGGATGTCGCTCAAGCGCATCATCGGCACCCACTTCGCCAACTACCGGGAGGCGTGGGCGGCCAACCGGCTGATCGAGAAGGGCATGGTGCACCCCACGCTCTCCAAGGTCCATCCGCTCGAGGCGGTCGGCACGGCCACCCAGGACGTCCACCGCAACCGCCACTCCGGGAAGGTCGGCGTGCTGTGCCTGGCCCCGGAGGAGGGGCTGGGGGTACGCGACCCGGAGCTGCGCGAGCGCCATCTCCCGGCCATCAACCGCTTCCGGCAGGACTGAACGGGGCCGCCATCTCAGCCGACGACGGCCCCGGCCGTATCCGTACGCGCCACCGATGGACGGGGCGCGGCGGGGCGCGGCGGCGCCTCGGGCGTGTCGTCCCCCTCGACGAGGCCGAACCGGCGCAGCGTCCGGCCCAGCGCGGCCGGGTTGAGCAGCCCCAGCGGCGCCGGCAGCCGATGCCAGGGCACACACCGGTCGACCAGGCCGAAGGCCGCCCGCACCGGCAGGTCGAGGGCGGCGCGTACCGGCAGGTCGAGGGCGGCGCGCACCGGGTCGGGCAGCAGTGCGGGGGACCGCCGCTCGACGGTGGGGAGGCGCAGGCCGAGCCGGTGCGCCGCGGCGGCCTCGTACGCGGCCTTGCGGGCCCGGTTGAGGTTGCCGAGCGGACGGAACTCCTCGGTGGTGTGCCAGGGGTTGAACGCGAGCTGCTCGACCCGGCGGGCCGCCGACCGGGCCCGGGCGCCGTCCAGGTCCTGGCACGGCACGGTGAGCACCGCGACCGGGACGACCGGCGCGTCGCTCTCCCGCCACTCCACCGAACCGTCCTCGACCGGGGTGCGGCGGTCGTCCAGATAGCGCTGCACACACAGCTCGAAGGCGATGTCGCCGGTGGACAGCCGCATCGCCAGCTCACGGTGGAGATAGTGGGGGTCGCCGCCGTCGGGCGGGGGAGCGGGGGTGCCGCCGGGCGCCGGACGCAGCTGGTAGCGGACCGGACCGGCGGGGCCCCACAGGATCGCGCCCCGGCTCCAGAAGGTCTCACGGGCCAGCGAGCCCACCGTGTGACGGGTGGCGATCCGCATGTTGCGGCGCATCCGGTCGGCGGTGGCCCAGCCGACGGCCAGCGGCAGCCGGACGAAGAGCCCGAACGCCTTCTCCACGGTGCTTCCCGCGCCCGCCGTGGCCTTGGCGAAGGCGACGAACTCATGCGCGTCGGCCGCGTGGGACACCGGGAAGCTGGTGGCCAGCAGATCGTGGGTCTCCTCCGGACCGGCCTGGACCCGTACCGCCAGCCGGCGCAGATCGGGCGTGGCGCCGTACCCCTCGGAGCCGCTCGCGCTGGACAGCCGCACCACGGCCGGGTACTCGGCGCCCGGCCGGGCGTATCCCACGCACAGCTCCGGCGGAAGGTCGTCGCGGAATCGCAGCCGGGCGTTCTCCACGCCCAGCGCCGCCTTGCCGCGGAACGCGCGCAGCGGCCGCGGGGCGCCCGAGCCGTCGGTGCCGTCGGAGTACCGCTGCATCCGCATCAGCTCGTATGTCACCTTCTGGAAGCGCAGCCGCTCGGCCTCGAGGCTGCCGCCCTCGTACGCCTCATAGCCCTCGTACGCCGCACCTCCCGTACCGCCCGGCACCTCGTGCCGTGCCACCTCGCTGCGTACGGACTGCTGTCCGGTGTCGACCATGGGGAACGCTCCGTACGGGGGCAAGCAGGACGATAGGGAACAAATGAGACACTAAGGGAGAGGGTGCGGGGCCGCAGCCCGGAGCGGTGCACCGGGGGGAATCGGTCACCCGGGCCGCCGCGGTGGTTCCGCTCCGGCCTGCGGCACACTGGTGGCATGCCGGAGCTGCCCGAGGTGGAGGCCCTCACCGCGATCCTGGCCGAGCGCGCCGCCGGCCGGGAGATCGCCCGCGTCCTCCCCGTGGCGGTGAGCGTCCTGAAGACCTACGACCCGCCGCTGAGCGCGCTCGAGGGCCGCACCGTCACGGCGGCGGCCCGCCACGGCAAGTTCCTCGACCTGGCCACCGACGGCCCCCATCTGGTGGTCCACCTCGCCAAGGCGGGCTGGCTGCGCTGGCGGGACGGGCTCCCCGAGGCTCCGCCCCGGCCCGGTAAGGGCCCGCTCGCGCTGCGGCTGCTCCTGGCCGGTCCTGAGCGCTCCGGCTTCGATCTCACCGAGGCCGGGACGCGCAAGGGGCTCGCGGTGTACGTGGTCCGCGACCCGCGGGAGGTCCCCGGGATCGCCCGGCTGGGCCCGGACCCACTGGACGACTCCTTCACCCTGGAGGCGTTCGCCGGGCTGCTGCGCGGCGTACGCCACCGGATCAAGGGCGTGCTGCGCGACCAGGGCGTCATCGCCGGGATCGGCAACGCCTACTCCGACGAGATCCTGCACGCCGCCCAGATGTCGCCCTACCGGCTCGCCTCGGACCTCACCGAAGCGGAGATCGCCGGGGTGTACGAGGCGATGGGCACCACGCTGCGGTCCGCCGTCGAGCGCTCCCGCGGCCTGGCCGCCACCGACCTCAAGGGGGAGAAGCGCGGCGGTATGCGGGTGCACGGCCGCACCGGGCAGCCGTGCCCGGTGTGCGGTGACACCGTCCGCGAGGTGTCCTTCCGCGACTCCTCGCTGCAGTACTGCCCCACCTGCCAGACCGGTGGCAAGCCGCTCGCCGACCGGCGGCTGTCCCGGCTGCTCAAGTAGCGGGCCGCCGGGTTCCGCCCCAAATGCCGTCCGGTGCCCGTTAGTTGAAGTTTCCCGCTCTTGACCCGGGGAGCTCCGGGCCGCCATATGGTGCTGTCGCAATCCCACGACACGACACGACATCCCACGCCACGTCACGGAGCACCATGACCACAGCCCTGATCATCGGTGGCGGCATCGCCGGCACGGTGACCGCGATGGCCCTGCGGAAAGCCGGCATCGACGCGGTCGTCTACGAGACGTACCCCACGGACGCCATCGACGCCGGTGCCTTCCTCGTCGTCGCCGCCAACGGCCTGGAGGCACTGCGCACCATCGACGCCCATGAACCCGTGCTGAAGAACTCCTTCCCGGCCGGCCGCGTCGACTTCATCAGCAACACCGGCAAGCGGCTCGGCAACCGTCCGATGTCCAGATCGCAGGACGGTGGCCTCGGCTCCGTGACCCTCAAGCGCGCCACCCTCGCCCGGGTGCTGCGCGAGGAGGCGGTGCGCCGCGGAGTGCGGGTCGAGCACGGCAAGCGGCTGCTCGCCGCCCACACCAGCCCCGACGGCCGGATCGTCGGCTCCTTCGCCGACGGCGGGCGCGCGGTGGGCGACATGCTGATCGGCGCCGACGGCATCCACTCGCTCGTCCGCAGGTTCATCGACGCGGCCGCGCCCCGGCCCCGCTACACCGGACAGCACACCGTCTGCGGCTACACCCGCGACGCCGAATCGCCCCCGGACCCCGACGCCTACACGATGATCTTCGGCAAGCAGGCGTTCTTCGGCTGCACCACCGCCCCGGACGGCGAGGTCTGGTGGTTCTGCAACGCCCCGGCCGAGGAGATGTCCAAGGCCGAGCTCGCCGCCGTCACCTCCGAGCAGTGGCGGGAGCGGCTGCTGACGCTCTTCGCCGAGGACAACACCCCCGCCGCCGACCTGGTGCGCGCCACCGGTGACACCATCGTGGCCACCGCCGCGTACGACATCATCTCCACCCCCACCTGGTCCGAGGAGGCCATGGTCATCGTCGGCGACGCCGCGCACGCCTGCGCGCCCAACGCCGCACAGGGCGCCTCGATGGCCATCGAGGACGGCGTCGTACTCGCCAAATGCCTGCGCGATCTGCGCACGCCCCAGTCGGCCTTCGCGGCGTACGAGGCGCTGCGCCGGGAGCGGGTGGAGAAGGTCGCCGCGGCCGGCGCGGGCATGGCCCGCCGCACGGCGCCGGGGCCCGTGGCACGCGCCCTGCGCGATGTCACCATGCCGCGCAAGCTGGACCGGGCGGGCAACGGCTCCGCGGACTGGCTGACCGGCTACCGCATCGACTGGGACGAGCGGATCGACGCGCGGACGGCCACCCGGCGCCGCTGACGTACACGCCGCGTCCCCGGCGTACGCACCGCGTCCCCGGCGTACACGCCGCGTCCCCGGCGTACGCACCGCGTCCCCGGCGTACGCGCCGCGTTCCCGGCGTACGCGCCGCGTCCCGGCGTACGCGCCGCGTCCCCGGCGTACGCACCGCGTCCCCGGCGTACCCACGCCCCTGACGTCCCCCGGCCCCGCCCCCGAAACCGCAACCGGGAACCGCCCCGGAACACGGTCCGCGGGGCGGGGCCGACCTGGCCCCACGTTTGGTCCGGACTCTCACGGGCACTTGGACCTCCCTGGCCCCGTATGCCCGGGAGATTCGTGTGAGCCCAGTACGCATAGTGATCGTCGGTGCCGGATTCGCCGGTTACCAGACCGCCCGTACGCTCTCCCGCACCCTGCGCGGCGCGGCGGACATCGTCCTGATCAATCCGAACGACTACTTCCTGTATCTGCCCCTGCTGCCCGAAGTGGCGGCCGGGGTCCTGGAACCCCGGCGTGTCTCGGTCTCCCTCACCGGCACCCTGCCGCATGTCCGGCTGGTGCTGGGCGAGGTCCACGGCGTCGATCTGGATGCCCGAAAGATCTCCTGGCGGGACCCGGACGGACGGTCCGGCGAGATGGACTACGACCGGCTCGTCCTCTCCGTGGGCAGTGTCAACAAACTGCTGCCGATCCCCGGTGTGGCCGAGCACGCCCACGGCTTCCGCGGTATGCCCGAGGCGCTCTACCTGCGCGACCACATCACCCGCCAGATGGAGATGTCCGGCACCGCCGCCGACCCCGGGGAGCGGGCGGCCCGCCGCACCTTCGTGGTGGTCGGCGCCGGCTACACCGGCACCGAGGTGGCCGCCCACGGGGTGCTCTTCACCGACTCGCTCGCGCGGAGGAACACCTCGCTGCGCGAGGCGCCGCGGCCCCGCTGGATGCTGCTCGACATCGCCCCCCGGGTCCTCCCCGAGCTGGACAGGAAGCTGTCCCGCACGGCCGACCGGGTACTGCGCAAACGAGGTGTGGAGGTCCGCACCGGCACCACGGTCAAGGAGGCCACCTCGGAGGGCGTGCTGCTGGACGACGGCGAGTTCGTCGACACCCGGTCGCTGATCTGGTGCGTCGGGGTGCGCCCCGACCCGCTGGTGGAGCAGCTCGGACTGCCGACCGAACGCGGCCGGCTGAGGGTCGACCAGTATCTGGCCGTGCCCGGCTATCCCGACGTGCTGGCCTGCGGGGACGCCGCCGCGGTGCCCGATCTGACCCGTCCTGGCCAGTTCACCCCGATGACCGCGCAACACGCCCACCGGCAGGGCAAGGTCGCGGGCCACAATGTGCTGGCCTCCCTCGGGCGCGGCACCGCCAAGCCGTACAAACACCACGACCTCGGGTTCACCGTCGACCTCGGCGGTGTGCAGGCCGCCGCGGACCCGCTGCACATCCCACTGTCCGGGCCGATCGCCAACGCGGTCACCCGCGGCTACCACCTGATGGCGATGCCGGGGAACCGGGTCCGGGTCGCCGCCGACTGGCTGCTCGACGCGGTGCTGCCACGCCAGGGGGTACAGCTCGGGATGGTCCCGCCCTGGGCGGTGCCACTGGACACCGAGTCGCCCGAAGTCGCGCAGACCGCCCGCGCGGCGGCCGAACGCCGGTGAAACCTGGAAGGAGAACAATGCGACACGAACAGCTCAGCGAGCTAGGGCAGCAGCTCCGTGTGGACTCGGTGCGTGCCGCCGCGGCCGCCGGGTCCGGCCACCCCACGTCGTCGATGTCGGCGGCGGACCTGCTGGCCGTCCTGATGGGAAACCATCTGCGCTATGACTTCGAGCAGCCCGACCACCCGGGCAATGACCACCTGATCTTCTCCAAGGGCCATGCCTCCCCGCTGCTCTACTCGGTGTACAAGGCGGCCGGGGCCCTCCGCGACGAGGAGTTCATCACCTTCCGCAAGCGCGGCAGCAGGCTGGAGGGCCACCCCACCCCCCGGCTGCCGTGGGTGGACGTGGCCACCGGATCGCTCGGGCAGGGCCTGCCGTACGGCGTGGGCACGGCCATGAGCGGCAAGCGGCTGGACCATGTGCCCTACCGCGTCTGGGTGCTGTGCGGCGACAGCGAGATGGCCGAGGGCTCGATGTGGGAGGCGTTCGAGCACGCGGGCTACGAGCGGCTGGACAACCTCACCGCCATCATCGATGTGAACCGGCTCGGCCAGCGCGGGCCCACCCGCCACGAATGGGACCTGGACGCCTACGCCCGGCGCATCCGCGCCTTCGACTGGCACACCATCGAGATCGACGGCCATGACATCGAGGCCATCGACCGCGCCTACGCCGAGGCGCTGTCCACCGTGGGCCGTCCCACCGCCATCATCGCCCGCACCATGAAGGGCCGTGGCGTGGCCTCGGTGGAGAACCGCGAGGGCATGCACGGCAAGCCGCTGAAGAACGCGGACGAGGCCATCGCCGAGCTCGGTGGCGTACGCAACATGGCCGTACCGGTGCTCGGCCCGCCCTCGGTGACCCCCACCCGGCCCGCGTCCGAGGGCCCGCTGGCGCTGCCGCGCTACAACACGGGCGACTCGGTGCCCTGCCGTGACGCGTTCGGCGAGGCGGTGGCCGCCGTCGGCACCGCCCGCGGCGATGTGGTGGCGCTCGACGGCGAGGTGGGCGACTCCACCCGCCTGGAGTACTTCCACAAGGAGCACCCCGAGCGGTACTTCGAGTTCTTCATCGCCGAGCAGCAACTGGTGGCCGCCGCCGTCGGCATGCAGACCCGCGGCTGGAACCCGTACGTCGCCACCTTCGCGGCCTTCTTCAGCCGGGCCTACGACTTCATCCGGATGGCCTCCATCAGCGACGCTGACCTCAACCTCATCGGCTCCCACGCCGGGGTGGCCATCGGCGAGGACGGGCCCTCGCAGATGGGCCTGGAGGACCTGGCCGCCATGCGGGCGGTGCACGGCAGCACGGTGCTCTACCCGTGCGACGCCAACCAGACCGCCCAGCTGACCGCGGCCATGGCCGAGGAGTCCGGGGTCCGCTATCTGCGCACCACCCGCAGCGGAACGCCGGTCATCTACCCGCCCACCGAGAGCTTCCCCATCGGCGGCTCCAAGGTGGTGCGCTCCAGCGACGACGACCGGGTCACCCTGGTCGGCGCGGGCGTCACCCTGCACGAGGCCGTCGAGGCCGCCGACCGGCTCGCCCAGGAGGGCATCCCGGCCCGCGTCATCGACCTGTACTCCCTCAAGCCGGTCGACGCCGAGACGCTGCGCGCCGCCGCCGAGGCGACGGGCCGGCTGGTCACGGTGGAGGACCACCACCCCGAGGGCGGACTGGGCGACGCGGTGCTCGAGGCGTTCGGCGACGGCCGTCCGGTGCCCCGGATGATCCGGCTCGCGGTGCGCATGATGCCGGCCTCCTCGACCCCCGCCGAGCAACTGGGCGACGCGGGAATCGACGCGGACGCGATCGTCACGGCCGCGCGGCAGCTGGTCGGCAAGGGCTGAGGCCAGGCTGAAACCAGGACTGAAACCAGGACTGAAACCAGGACTGAAACCAGGACTGAAACCAGGGCTTGATCCAAGGGGGAAGGGACGGCTGAGGACGACACGACGCTGCCGGAAGGAGCGGACACATGGGTGTCAAGCACGGAATGCGCGTGGTGGTGGTCGGAGCCACCGGCAACGCTGGTACGAGCGTCGTCCGCACGCTCGGCGAGGCCCCGGACATCGAGTCGATCGTGGGCGTCGCTCGCAGGGTGCCCAGCTGGTCGCCGCCCAAGACCACCTGGGTACGCGCGGACATCGGGCGGGACGCCCGTGAGGAGGCCGATCTCGTACGGCACTTCGAGGGCGCCGACGCGGTCATCCACCTCGCCTGGCTGATCCAGCCCAGCCACCGGCCCGCCGTCACCTGGGACACCAATGTCCTCGGCAGCAAGCGGGTCTTCGAGGCGGTGGCACGGGCCGAGGTGCCGGTGCTGGTGTACGCCTCCTCGGTGGGCGCCTACTCGCCCGGCCCCGAGGACGGCCGCCCGGTGGACGAGTCCTGGCCCACCGACGGCTGGCCGGAGGCCGCGTACTGCCGCGAGAAGGCGTATGTGGAGCGGATGCTGGACGCCTTCGAACGGGAGCATCCGCAGGTCCGGGTGGTGCGGATGCGGCCGGGCTTCCTGTTCAAGGAGGAGGCGGCGGCCGAGCAGCGCCGGCTGTTCATGGGCCCGTTCCTGCCCCGGCGGCTGGTCCGCGCCACCTTCCTGCCCGCCGTCTTCGACCTGCCCGGACTGCGGCTCCAGGTCCTGCACACCGACGACGCCGCCGAGGCGTACCGGCTCGCGCTCGGCCGCCAGGTGCGCGGCGCCTTCAACCTCGCGGCCGAACCGCCGGTGGACGGTGGGACGCTGGCCGGGCTGCTGGACGCGCGGACGATACGGATCCCGCGCTTCGCCGCCCGCTCGGCGATGGCCACGGCGTGGCATCTGCATCTGCTGCCGCCCTCGCCCCAGCTGTTCGACGCCGCCCTGCGGCTCCCGCTGATGGACACCACCCGTGCCCAGGAGGAACTGGGCTGGCGGCCCCGGCACACCGCCGTCGAGACGCTCCAGGAGTTCCTCACCGGGCTGCGGCGCGGCACCGGGATGGACCAGACCGCGCCGCTGGCCCCCAAGCTGCCCGGTGGACGGCCGCGCGAGGCCGCGACGACCGGTGTGGGGGAGCGGCCCTGAGCGGATCCGGCCCCGGCCCGGAGCGGATCCGGCCTCCGGAGCGAACCCCAGCCGTGTGAGACGCGGCACATGAGACGGGCTCAGCGGCAGTACGCCGCCGGGCCCGTACCGCTGTGACCCACGGCCGCTCGTAACCCATGACGCGACTCCCGTACGCTTCTGCCCAGTTGGTCGAGACATCGACGAGGGTGGGGGCACATGGGCAGGGTGGGGAATCCGGCGCGCGGTCATGCCCGGCGCACGGGAACGATGGCGGTCGCCGCGGCGGCCGCCGCACTGTGTCTGACGGCACCGGCGGAGGCCCGGCCCGCCACCGCGGACGATCCGGCCTACTCCGCGACCACCTCGGTGGGGGTGCACAACGCCTACGAGAAGGCCAAGTACCCCTACTTCGCCGACGCGCTGGACTCCGGAGCCTCGCTCCTGGAGCTCGATGTGTGGACCAACGCCTTCGGCTCCGGCTGGCGGGTCTCGCACTCCAACCCGCTCGGCAACGACAACAACTGCGAGAACGCCGCGAACCCGGGCGAGCTGCGCACCAAGCCCCGCGACCAGAGCCTGGCCGGCTGCCTCGCCGACATGCGGGCCTGGCACCAGGCGCATCCGGGGCACCGTCCCATCCTCGTCAAGGTGGAGATGAAGGACGGCTTCAACGGCAAGAAGGGCCGCGGCCCGGCCGACCTCGACGCCCTCCTCGGCGCCACCCTGGGCGACGCGGTGCTGCGCCCGGCGGATGTGGTGGGCGGCCGTGCCACCCTCGACGAGGCGGTTCAGGCGGGCGGCTGGCCGTCCCGCTCGGCGCTCGCGGGCAAGTTCATCGTCGAGCTGATACCGGGCACGGTCGAGGAGAACAACCCCCTCGACACGCTGTGGACCGACCGCGAGTACGCCATCCATCTGCGGGACCTGTCCGCCGCCGGGAAGCTCGGTCAGGCCGCCGCCTTCCCCGCCGTCCACGGCGCCGCCTCCGGCGACCCGCGCACCCGCTACGCCGACGCCGCGCTCCGGCCGTGGTTCGTGCTCTTCGACGGTGACGCGTCCACGTATGTCACCAGCGGTATCGACACCGCCTGGTACGACGACCGCCACTACCTGCTGATCATGACGGACGCGCACAATGTGGCGCCCCCGATCGACGGCACCAACCCCACCGAGGCCCAGGCCCGGGACCGGGTGTCCCAACTCGCCGGCCGGCACGCCAGCTTCGCGACCGCCGACTGGTACCCGCTGCCGTCCGTGCTGTCCACCGTCGTGCCCCGTGGCTGAGCCGGGTTCAGCCGGCCCGGCCCCCGGACCCGGCGCCCGGGTCCTCGAGCCGGAATCCGACCTTCAGCCCCACCTGGTAGTGCGCGATCCGGCCGTTCTCGATATGCCCGCGGACCTGGCCGACCTCGAACCAGTCGAGGTTTCGCAGCGTCTTCGAGGCACGGCCGATGGCGGAGCGGATCGCGTCGTCGACGCTCTCGCTGGACGAGCCGACGATCTCGGTCACCCGGTAGGTGTGGGCCATGGCAGTCTCCCCGGTCCGTGGGGTGGTCCGTTCGCTTCTCCCACGGTGCCTCACCGCGTCGGGCTCCGCGAGCCGGACGGGCGGCCCCTACGGCGCCACGGTGACCGGCTACGGCACCACGGTGACCGGCCAGCGACCGGCCTTGACCAGCCGTACGGCCACCGAGCCGATGAAGCGGTGCCCGGCCTGCTCGGACGCGCCCACCACCACGGCGTCGGCCTTCAGCTCATCGGCCGCCTGGGCCAGGCCGTTGTACGGATCGCCCCGGAAGGTGTGGAACTCCCAGCGCACCTCGAAGACCCCGCGCAGCCGCTCGGTGGCCTCCCGCATCTCCCGCATCAGCTCCTCGGCGACCTCACCCGTGGTGTCGGCCACCGACGCACCGAGCGCCGCGCCCGCGGCCAGCACCGGCTGGATGTAGACCACGACCAGCAGCGCCTTCTGGCGTCTGGCCAGCCCGGCGGCGTAGGCCGTGGCGCGCCAGGAGGATTCGGAACCGTCCAGTCCGGCCACGATGACCTTCGGTCCGTCGGTTCCCCGTTCAAAAGACGGAGGGAGTTTGTCCACCACATCTGCGAGGCTAGCGCCAGGGACGGTCCGGTGATCACCCGGCCCGTCCGGCGGTGCTCGCGCACCGCCACCGCGTCATGACCGCCACCGTACGACAGGAGAGACAATGGGCGGCACCCACGGGGGCGAGCTCCTCGCCATCAGCGACCTTCATGTGGCCTATCAGGAGAACCGGGCGATCGTGGAGCGGCTGCGGCCGGGCTCCGACGACGACTGGCTGATCGTCGCGGGGGACGTCGGCGAGGTCTTCTCCGAGATCGAGGAGGTCCTCGGCCTGCTGAGCGAGCGCTTCGCCAAAGTCATCTGGTCACCCGGGAACCACGAGCTGTGGACCCATCCCAAGGACCCATTGGAAGTCCGGGGGGTGGCGCGCTATGAGGCGCTGGTGGAGATGTGCCGGGCGAAGGGCATCGTCACGCCCGAGGACCCCTACCCGCTCTGGGAGGGCATCGGCGGGCCGCTGGTCATCGCCCCGCTGTTCCTGCTCTACGACTACACCTTCCGTCTCGACGGCCTGACCACCAAGGAGGCCGCGCTGGCCCACGCCCACGAAGCGGGAGTGGTCTGCACCGACGAGCACTTCCTGCACCCCGACCCCTACCCCACCCGCGACGCGTGGTGCCGGGCCCGGGTCGCCGAGACCGAGGCGCGGCTGGCGGCCGTCGACCCGGAGCTGCGGACCGTGCTCATCAACCACTGGCCGATGACCCGGCTGCCCACCCGGGTGCTGCGCTACCCCGACTTCGCGCTGTGGTGCGGCACCGAGCTGACCGCCGACTGGCATGTGCGGTTCCGCGCCGAGACGGTCGTCTACGGGCATCTGCACATCCCCCGGACCACGGTGGAGGACGGGGTGAAGTTCCAGGAGGTCTCGGTCGGCTACCCCCGGGAGTGGAAGGCCCACGGCCGGCTGCCCGAGGACCCGCTGCGCCGGATCCTCCCGGTGCCGGTGGCGTAGGGGCCGCGCGGTGTCCGGTGGGCTCGGGGGCCCGGTGGCTCAGGGCGCCCTGACGGGCAGGGCGTCCTGACAGTCAGCCTCGTGCCGAGCGGGGCGCCCTGGGCGGGGCCTCGTGCCGAGCGGGGCGTCCTGATGGGCGGGGCCTCGTGCCGAGCGGGGCGTCTTGACGCGCAGGGTGTCTTGACGGGCCCGGAGGGCGGCGCCGTACGGTCTCGGCTGTGAACCCTGTCGAGGCGTTCCTCCCCGAGACCTACACCGCCGGTGTCCCGTACGCCCTGTTCGGCGAATTGCGGGCCACCCACCCCGTCTGCCGGATCGACGAGCCCGCGGTCGGGGCCTGGCCGGCCGGCCCCGGCTTCTGGGCGGTGTTCCGGCACGCCGACGTCAAACACGTCCTGCGCACCCCCGAGGTCTTCTCCTCCCACCTCGGGGCCACCCAGATCCGCGACCCCGACACGCCCGCCGATCTGGAGTTCGTCCGGGCGATGATGCTCAACCAGGATCCACCCGACCACTCCCGCAGCCGCCGCATCGTCGCGGCGGCCTTCACCCCGCGCGCCGTACGGGAGCTGGAGGCGGTCATCGAGGAGCGCGCGGCGGCGCTCGTGGACTCCGTGGCCGGGCGCGGCGAGGCCGACTTCGTGGAGCTCGCCGCCGATCTGCCGGTCTGGACCCTCGCCCATGTGATGGGCGTCCCCGAGGGCGACCGGCGGCTGCTGTTCGACTGGGCCAGTAGGGTCATCGGCTATCAGGACGCCGACTACGCCGGGTTGTCCACCACGGACCGCGAGGAGCTGAGCCCCATCGGGCGCGCCGCCCTCGCCCACCGGCCGGCCTCGGCGCCGCGCCGCCCCGACGGCCGGCCGATGAACCCGCGCTCCCGCGAGGCCCTGGCCGATATGTTCGCCTATGCCCACGCGCTCGCCGAGCGGCCGCGGCCGGGCAGTGTGATGGCGCGGATGCGGGAGGGCGGGCTGAGCCGGGACGAGTTCGAGAACATGTTCTTCCTCTTCGCCGTGGCGGGCAACGAGACGCTGCGCAACGGCATCCCCGGCGGGTTGCTCACCCTGCTCGACCACCCCGAGAGCCTGCGGCTGCTGCTCGACCGGCCCGAGCTGACCGGCTCCGCGGTGGAGGAGATGCTGCGCTACTGGCCGCCCGTCATCGACTTCCGGCGCACCGCCACCCGCGATGTGGAGCTGGGCGGACAGCTCATCCGGCGCGGTGAGAAGGTCGTCGTCTTCCACGCCTCGGCCAACCGCGACGAGACGGTCTTCGCCGACCCCGGCCGGTTCGACATCACCCGCGCCCCCAACGACCATCTGAGCTTCGGCTTCGGACCCCATGTCTGCCTGGGCGCGCATCTGGCCCGGGTCCAGATGCGGGCCATGCTGCGCGCCGCCCTGGACCGGCTGCCGGGGCTGCGCCGGGCCGGTGAGCCGGTGCGGCTCACCTCCAACTTCCAGAACGGGCTCAAGACCCTCCCCGTGCGCTGGGGAACAGATCGGTGAACGGCGTGGTCGAGTCGCCGACCGATCGGCCGAAGGGCTCGTCGAAGTCCCACACCAGGAAGAGCAGGAAGACGATGAGCGCGATGAACATCACCGCGAGCAGCAGTTCCCGGGGCGAGCGGCGGATCTGCAGGGTGAAGACCAGCCCGATCACCAGCGCCGCGCCGAGCACCAGGCCGAACCAGACCAGCGGGGGCATCGTGGGCCCCGCGCTCTGCTGCCGTGCGTTGCGCGCGTCGTCCACGGCGGCCACCTGATCCACCATCGGCTGATACGCCTGCGACTGGAGGTCGCTGTGCGGGGCCGCGAGGGTGACATCGCGGCGCAGGGTGGTCAGCAGCTTATCGCCGCGGTCGGTGAGCTCGCCCTTGTCGATCATCACCTTCCACTCGGTGTGCACCACATGGTCCACATACGCGTCCACGTCGTCGCGGATGCGGTCGCGTACCGGTCCCGGGTAGACGCTCGCCCGCTCGACCACCTCGTGCAGCGCCTGCGCCTCGGTGCGGACCCCGTCCTGCGCGGCGGAGCGCGCCTCCCAGACACCGGCGATGGCCAGGCCCAGCACGATCGCGTAGACCACGCCGATCATCATGATCATGTAGTCGAGGACATCGGGGGTCTCGTCCGGATTGTCATCCTCCCCGAGTCTGCGGGCGTTGAGGACCGCCCCGGTCACCACGACCGCGCAGGTCCCGGCCATCACCAGGGTCATAATCAGCCATTCGGGCATGGATGAACCTCCCAAGCGGTTCGGCGGTGGGCCGTCAGCCGCGCCGCCCGCCGCGCGTGCCGGAGCGCGAACGCGGACGGAGAGCGGCGGCCGCGAGGATCGCGGGCGCGGTGAGCAGCAGGGTGAAGGTGACCAAGGAGGTCCCGTTGTCGGGCTTCTTGCGCGCGGGTTTCTCGTACGCGTGCATCTCGACGGCACGGGTCCTGGTCGGTGCGGGAGCCGGCGTGGGGGGTGATGCCGGAGGCTGGGTGCGCGAGGGCGAGGGCGAGGGCGAGGGCGGCGGCAGCGCGGGCGCGCGTGTGGGCCCCGGCGTGGGGAGCCGCGGCGCGGGCGTGGGGGAGGGGGCCCGCGGTGTCGGGGTGGGGGTCGGCGTGGGTGTGGGCGTGTGGCTCGGCGTGGCGGACGGGCTGGGGGTGGGCGTCGAGGGCGGCGTCGGCGTCGGCGTAGGAGTCGGTGTGGGCGTGGGTGTCGGCGTCGGCGTGGGCGTAGGGGTCGGCGTCGGCTTGGGCGGCTTGGGCGGCTTGGGTGGTTTGGGGCACCAGCCGTATCGGGCGACGAGGCCGACCGGGCCCGCCGAGGCGGTGACGCACACACACAGGCCCGGACCGATCCGGATCCGCACCGAGGCGAGCGGTCCGTCGTCCGGGCCCCCGGCCCAGGACCGGGTATCGGCCGTCGGCCGAGGGGAGGCGGGCGCGGTCGCCGGACCGTCACCGTCCTCGTCGGCCAGGGCCGTCGCCCCCGCCGAGGTGAGGACAAGGGCAGTGGCCAGGACCCCCGCACGCCATGCGCGCTGCCATCGCTTCACGAGGAGATGTTCCGCCGAACGGGCGCCCGCCAGCCGTGTGACCATCCGGATTCCCTCGAATGGGGGAATAGGCACTGACATTGGCGCAACGAGGTTTAGCCGAGGACATTCCCCTCATGCACAGCTCGGCTGACCGGAGGCGGTCCCGCCAACGGGTCATGTCCCCGGCCCCGCCCCAGGTCACAGCCGGGCACGCCGGTCACGGCCCGCCGAAGCTCCCATGCCGTCCCGCGCCCGCGGCGAACCGCGCTGCGCCGTCCAGACCCTCCGCCAGTGCCGCCTGACCGCGACGCAGTTCCCGTGCCATGGCCTCGTCCTCCGCAAGCCCCTCCTGCTCCAGCAGCGAGGCCCGGTCCGAGCGCAGACACGTCTGCGGAAAGCGGGCGATCCCGGCCGCCAGCCGCTCCGCCTCCGCACGCGCCCGCCCCGGCGGTACGACGCGGTTGGCGAGCCCGATGGCGTACGCCTCGTCGGCCGGCACCGGCCGTCCCGTCAGCACCAGGTCCATCGCCCGGCTCGCGCCGATCAGCCGTGGCAGCCTTACCGTTCCACCGTCGATCAGCGGAACGCCCCAGCGGCGGCAGAACACCCCGAAGACCGCGTCCTCCTCGGCGACGCGCAGATCGCACCAGAGCGCCAACTCCAGTCCGCCCGCCACCGCGTGCCCGCTGACCGCCGCGATCACCGGCTTGGACAGCCGCAGCCGGGTGGGCCCCATCGGGCCGTCGCCGTCCTCGGCCACCCGGTTGCCGCGCGGTGTGCCGACCGACTTCAGATCGGCGCCGGAGCAGAAGGTGCCGCCCTCGCCCCACAACACCGCGACCCGCGCCTCGGGATCGGCGTCGAAGGCGCGGAAGGCGTTGGCCAGCGCCGTGGCGGTCGCGCCGTCGACGGCGTTGCGCACCTCGGGGCGGGCGAGCACGACCGTGGTGACCGGGCCCTGCCGCTCCGTGCGAACCGTAAGGCGCGCACCGGCCGCACCGGCCGCACCGGCCGCGTCCGCCGTTTCGCCCCCGTCCGCCGTTTCGCCCGCGTCGGCCGGGCCGTCCGTGGGCGTCGTCACCGTGCGTCCTTCGGGCGGGCCCGCTCCAGGATCGGGCCGGTGTCGGTGCCGGGCGGCAGGGTGCCGAACGCGTGCCCCCAGTCCCCGTCGAGCCGCGAGGCGCAGAACGCGTCGGCCACCGCCGGATGGCTGTACCGCACCAGCAGGCTGCCCTGGAGCACCAGCGTCATCTGCTCGGCCAGCCGGCGCGCCAGCAGCTGCGCCCGCTCGGGGTCGGTGAGCTGCGGCAGCAGTCCGCGCAGCCGGTGCACGGCCGCGTCCAGCCGGGCGTCGGCCCCGGCCGCGGCCTCGACCTCGGTGAAGAACGCCTCCAGGGCGCCGTTCTCCCGGCCCAGCGCACGCAGCACGTCGAGCGCCGCGACGTTCCCCGAGCCCTCCCAGATCGACAGCAGGGGCGCCTCGCGATACAGCCGCGGCATCCCGGACTCCTCCACATAGCCGTTGCCGCCCAGGCACTCCAGGGCCTCGGCGGCGTGGGTGGCGCCGCGCTTGCACACCCAGTACTTGCTCACCGCGAGCCCCAGCCTGCGCAGCGCCGCCTCGCCCTCGTCCCCGGCCTCCGCGTGGTCCAGGGCGGCCGCGAGCCGCATCGCGAGCGTGGTCGCCGCCTCCGACTCGACCGCCAGATCGGCGAGCACATTGCGCATCAGCGGCTGGTCCACCAGCTCGGCGCCGAACGCCCGGCGGTGCTCGGCGTGGTGCAGCGCCTGCCGCAGCCCGGCCCGCATCCCCGCCGCCGAGCCGATGACGCAGTCCAGCCGGGTGACGTTGACCATCTCCACGATGGTCCGCACCCCACGGCCCGGTTCGCCGACCCGCCAGGCCAGGGCGGACTCGTACTCGATCTCGGCCGACGCGTTGGAGCGGTTGCCCAGCTTGTTCTTGAGCCGCATCAGCCGCAGCGGATTGCGGCTGCCGTCCGGCAGCACCCGGGGCACCAGGAAGCAGGTGACCCCCTCCTCCGTCCGGGCCAGTGTCAGGAAGACATCGCTCATGGGCGCGGAGGTGAACCACTTGTGGCCGGTGAGCACGTAGCGGCCCGCACCGTCCGGTACGGCCCGGGTGGTGTTGGCGCGGACGTCCGAGCCGCCCTGCTTCTCCGTCATCGACATGCCCGCGATCAGGCCCCGCTTGCCGAGCGGCGGGCGCAGCCCGAAGTCGTAGGCGCGGGCGGCCAGCAGCGGCTCGTACCCGGCGGCGAGCTCCGGTTCGGCGCGCAGCGCCGGGACGGCGGCGTACGTCATGGAGATCGGGCAGCCATGGCCGGGCTCGGCCTGTGCGAACGCGTAGAACTTGGCCGCCCGCACCAGATGGGCGCCGGGGCGGGTCTCGCGCCACGCCGCCGCGTGCTGGCCGCTCGCCACGGCGACGCCCATCAGCTCGTGGTAGGCGGGGTGGTACTCGACCTCGTCGATCCGATGGCCGTAACGGTCGTGGGTGTGCAGCACCGGGGGGTGCTCCTCGGCCATCCGCGCCCAGTCCTGCACCTCGGCGGAACCGGCCCGCGCGCCCAGGTCCCGCACCTCCTGTTCGCCCCAGCCGCCGCCGTGCCGCCGCAGGGCCTCCAGCAGGGCGGGGTCGTCCGCGGTGCTGAAGCCGATGAGCGGCGGGGCCTGGTTGAGGACCTCGTGCGTGGCGCTCATGGCAGACATCTCCTCGTTCGCGGTGGGCTCCCGGGTCCGGCCGGGTCTTACACTTCCAGTATGCGCGACGCAGAACTGTAATGGATAGGGTTTCGCGTAACCATGGACGACACCGGAACGCTCACCCTGCGGCCGCTGACCGCCCGCTCGGTCGTGCTCAGCACCCTGCTGGGCCTGCACCCGCCCCAGCTGCCCGCCCGCGCCCTGGTGCGCGTCGGCGCGCTCTTCGGCACCGCCGAAGGCACCATCCGGGTCGCGCTCACCCGGATGGTCGCGGCCGGTGACCTGGAGCAGAGCGGTGGCACCTACCGGCTCACCGACCGGCTGCTGGCCCGCCAGGCGCGGCAGGACGAGAGCCGCGCCCCGCGCACCCGGCGCTGGGACGGCCAGTGGGAGATCGCCGTCGTCACCTCCGACCGGCGCGAGGCGGCCGAGCGCGCCGCCCTCCGCCAGGCCATGGCCGCCCTGCGCCTGGCCGAACTGCGCGAGGGCACCTGGATGCGCCCCGCCAACCTCGTCCACCCGCGCCCGGACGTCGCCGCCGAGCAGTGCGGCTGGTTCACCGGCGCGCCGGAGGGCGATCCGGCCGAGCTCGCCGCGCGCCTGTGGGACCTGGACGGCTGGGCCCGTCAGGCACGGCTGCTCGGCGCGGCGCTGGACGACGCGGAGGAACCGGCCGACCGCTTCACCGTCGCGGCCGCCGCCCTCCGCCACCTCCTCGCCGACCCCGTACTCCCCGACCGGCTCCTGCCGCGGGACTGGCCGGGTACGGAGCTGCGCCGTCGCTACGACGCGTTCGAACGTGACTTCCGGGCGTGGCTGCCGCGATACGCGGGCGGCTGACCACGCGGGTGTCCCCCAGGACGCCCCCGCCGGCTACGCCGATTCGCGGACCACCAGCTCCGTGGGGAGGACCAGCGCCGGTTCGATGGTCTCCCCGGCGGTCAGGCGCAGCAGTTGGCGGGCCAGACGGCGGCCGATGCCGTCTATCGGCTGGCGCACGGTGGTCAGCGGGGGTTCGGTGTAGCGCGCGGGCTCTATGTCGTCGAAGCCGACCACCGCCACGTCGTCCGGCACCCGCCGACCGGCCCGGCGCAGCGCCCGCAGCACTCCGATCGCCATCAGGTCGGAGGCCACGAACACCCCGTCCAGCCGGGGCTCCCGGTCCAGCAGCTCCCGCATCGCGACCGCCCCGGACTCCTGGGTGAAGTCCCCGACCGCGACATGCGCCGCCAGCCGCGCCCCGTCCAGCGCCGCCCGGTAGCCCGAGAGCCGGTCCATCCCGGCGACCATGTCCCGCGGGCCCGCGACCGTGGCGATACGGCTGCGCCCGGAGCGGATCAGATGCTCCACGGCCAGCGCCGCGCCCGCCGCGTTGTCCACCCCCACGTACGGCGGCGACGCCGGGCCCGGCACCCGCTCGTTGCAGACCACCGGGATGCCCATCCGGGCCAGCGCGGCGGGCAGCGGATCGGCGCCGTGCATCGACGCGACCATGACCCCGTCCACATGGCGGGCCAGCGCGAAGCGCTCGATACGGTCGCGGCTGGCGGCGGACCGGGCCATCATCAGCACCAGCTGCTTGTCCGCGGCCTCCAGCTCCTGGCTCACCCCGCGCACCACGCCCGGGAAGAACCGGTCGTCGGAGAAGACCCGGCCCGGCTCCTCGGGGAGCACCAGCGCGAAGGAGTCGGTGCGCTGGGTGACCAGGCTGCGGGCCGCCTGGTTGGGGATGTAGCCCAGCTCCTGGATGGCGCTCAGAACCGCCTCCCGGCTGTCCTCGCCGACCTTGGGCGAGCCGTTGACGACACGGGAGACGGTGGCGCGCGAGACACCCGCGCGCCGCGCCACGCTCTCCAGGGTGGGCCGGGGCCGGTGCATCCGCGCATACCTCGCTGTTCGCTCACTGATGGGTCGATACAGCATGGATCAAGACCGGTCAGGGCGCGAGGACGCGGGCGCGGCAAACCGACGGGGAGCCCCAGGCGGAGCGCAGGGCGCGGGCCTTGCGGATCCACAGCGAGAGGTCGTACTCGTCGGTGTAGCCGAGCGCGCCGTGCAGTTGGAGGGCGGTGCGCGCCGCGGTGTACGCGGCCTCGCCGGTGGCCACCTTCGCCGCGGCGACCGCCGCGCGGGCGCCGCCCTCGGGTCCCGACGCGAGCGCGCCGCCCCCGGGTCCGGACGCGTGCGCGGTGCCTGCGGGTCCGGACGCGTGCGCGGTGCCTGCGGGTCCGGATGCGTGCGCGTCGCCCCCGGGCCCCGACGTCAGCGCCACCGCGGCCCCGTACAGCAGTGGCCGGGCGAACTCCAGGCCGATCAGCGCGTCCGCCAGCCGGTGCTTCACCGCCTGGAACGAGCCGATCGGGCGGCCGAACTGGGTGCGCTGCGTGACGTACGCCGCGGTGCGCTCCACCAGCGCGAGCCCGGTGCCGAGCGACAGCGCGGCCGTGGCGAAGGCGGCCCAGTCCGCGGCGTGCGCGGCGGCCGCGGCCACGGCCGGGCCCCGGGCGAGCAGCTCGCCGCCGGGCAGTGGCCGGGCCAGCCGCCGGGCCGGGTCGAACGAGGGCTGGACCGGTCCGTGCCCCGGGGCCAGCCACAGCTCCTCGCCCGCGACGGCGAAGACGGCGTCGGCGGCGTCCGCGTCCAGCGCGTACGGCCCGCCGTCGGCCGCCGCGAGCGTCACCAGCGCCCGTCCGTCGGCGATCCGGGGCAGCCAGTCCTTGGCCGCCTGCCCGCTCCGCGCCGTGCCGCTCTCGGCGAGCGCGGCCAGCAGCACCGTGGCGGCGGCCGTCTCGGCCAGGGGCCCCGGCACGGCATGCCGCCCCGCCGCGACATACGCCACGCCCAGTTCGACGGGGAGCGGCCCGACGCCCTCGTACGCCTCCGGTACGGCCAGTGACATCACCCCGGCATCGGCGAGCCGCCCCCACACCGCGCGCCCCGCCGCGTGCTCGCCGCGAGCCCAGGCCCGGACGGCGTGCGGCGTGCCGGCCCCGCCGAGCATCCGGTCCACGGTGCGGCCGAAGTCCGTCTGCGCCTGATCCAGCATGAACCTCATCCGCGCGCCCCCGCGTCGGCCGATGGGCGCTCCCGGCGCCGCTCTCCGTACGAGGTCCGCGCTCCCCGAACCGCCCTCATCGGCGTCCCTTCGGCAGGCCCAGCAGTCGCTCGGCGACGATGTCGCGCTGGATCTCGTTCGTGCCCGCGTAGATCGGGCCCGCCAGGGCGAAGGTGTAGCCGTCGGACCACGGGCCGGGCGCGTCCGGGTCCTCGGCGGCGTCGGACAGTTCGCCGTGCGGGCCCAGCAGGTCCAGGGCCGTTTCGTGAAGGGCGATGTCCAGCTCCGACCAGAAGACCTTGTTCAGGCTGGACTCGGCCCCGAGCGAGCCACCGGCGGCCAGGCGGGAGGCGCCCGCGTAGGCGAAGAGCTCATACGCGCGGGCGCCGATCACCGCGTCGGCGACCCGGTCGCGCAGCGCGGCCGCCTCGACCCCCGCCCCGGCCCCCGCCCCGCTCCTCGCCCCGGCCCCGGCGTCGCTCCCGGCCTCGCCCGCCCGCTCCCGCCACAGCGCCGCCAGCCGCCGCGCCGCCGCGGTGAACCGGCCGGGGCTGCGCAGGGTCAGCCCGCGCTCGTTGCCCGCCGTGCTCATCGCGATGCGCCAGCCCTGCCCCGGCTCGCCGATGACGTCCTCGTCGGGGACGAACACCTCGTCCAGGAAGAGCTCGGCGAAGGCGGGCTTGCCGTCGAGGCGGCCGATGGGGCGCACGGTCACACCGGGCGCGTCCAGGGCGAACATCAGATACGTCAGCCCCCGGTGCGGTGCGCCCGCCTCCGGATCGCTGCGGAACAGGCCGAAGGCCCGGTCCGCGAAGGCGGCCCGGGACGACCACGTCTTCTGCCCGCTCAAGCGCCAGCCGCCGTCGGTGCGGCGGGCGGTGGAGCGCAGCGAGGCGAGGTCGGAGCCCGACTCGGGCTCGGACCACGCCTGGGCCCAGATCGTCTCGCCGCGCGCCATCGGCGGCAGGATCCGGGCACGCTGCTCGGCGCTGCCGTGCTCGAAGAGGGTGGGGGCGAGCAGGCTGATCCCGTTCTGGCTCACCCGGCCGGGCGCGCCCGCCGCGTAGTACTCCTCCTCGAACAGCAGCCACTCGATCACCGACGCGCCCCGGCCGCCGTACTCCTCGGGCCAGGTCACCGCCGACCAGCGGTCGGCCGCGAGGGTGCGCTCCCAGGCGCGGTGCGCCGCGAACCCCTCGGCGGTCTCCAGGGAGGGCAGCGGCACTGCGGGCGTATGCGCGGCCAGCCACCGCCGGGCCTCGGCCCGGAACGCCGACTGCGGCTCGGTGAGATCGAGGTCCATCGGCACGGCACCCCCTCCACCAGCTCCGTTTGCGGGTTCCCTAACAAGTGTTTGGTAGGTTACCGTGGCGGCGTGATGGACAACAAGGCGCCGTACGTCCCCGGCCATGGCCTCCTTACCGGTCGCACAGCCGTCATCACCGCCGCCGCGGGCACCGGGATCGGCGGCGCCACGGCCCGCCGGTTCCTCGAGGAGGGCGCGCGTGTCGTCCTCGGCGACGCCCATGAGCGCCGGCTCAAGGAGACGGTGGCCACGCTCGCCGGGGAGTTCGGCGCGGAGCGGGTCGCCGGACGCGTCAGCGATGTGACCGACGAGGCCCAGATCGCCGGGCTGTACGACCTCGCCGAGGAGCGCCACGGACGGCTGGACGCGGTGGTCAACAACGCCGGGCTCGGCGGCACCGCCCTGCTGACCGAGATGACCGACGCACAGTGGGACAAGGTCATCGACGTCACCCTGAACGGCACCTTTCGCTGCACCCGCGCCGCGCTGCGCCGGATGAAGGCGGGCGGCCACGGCGGCGTCGTGGTCAACAACGCCTCGGTCGTCGGCTGGCGCGCCCAGGCCGGCCAGGCCCACTACGCGGCGGCCAAGGCGGGCGTCATGGCGCTCACCCGCTGCGCCGCGGTCGAGGCCGCCGCGTACCGGGTACGGGTCAACGCGGTCTCGCCGAGCCTGGCCATGCATCCGCACCTGGTGAAGGTCACCACCCCCGAACTGCTGGCCGCGCTCACCGAGCGCGAGGCCTTCGGCCGGTACGCCGAGCCCTGGGAGGTGGCCAACGTCATCGTCTTCCTGGCCAGCGGCTACTCGTCGTACATGACGGGCGAGACGGTGTCCGTGAGCAGCCAGCACCCATGAGGCGAGAATGAGAACGTGCCGAATTCCACCAGGAACCGCGCTTCCACCGGAAACAGCGCGAAGAAGAACAGCGAGAAGAAGACGACCGTGACCCCGTCCCCCGAGCGACGGCGCGAACTGCTCTCCACCGCGGCGGAGGTCTTCGCCGCCCAGGGGTACAACGCGACCACCGTCCGCCGGATCGCGGACGAGGCGGGGATGCTCGCGGGCAGCCTCTATTACCACTTCGACTCCAAGGAGTCGATGGTCGACGAGATCCTCTCCACCTTCCTGAACGAGCTCTGGGCCGGGTACGACGAGGTGCTCGGCGCCGGACTCGGCCCCCGGGAGACCGTCGAGGCACTCGTCACCGAGTCCTTCCGGGAGATCGACCGGCACCGCGCCGCCGTCGCGATCTACCAGAAGGAGTCCCAACACCTGTCCACCCAGCCCCGCTTCGGCTATCTCACCGAATCGCGGGGGCGGTTCGAGCGGGCGTGGCTGGGCGCGCTGGAACGCGGAGTGGCCGAGGGGGTCTTCCGCGCCGACCTCGACATCCGGCTGGCGTACCGCTTCCTGCGCGACACGGTGTGGGTCGCCGCCTCGTGGTACCGGCCGGGCGGCCTGCACAGCCCCGAGGAGATCGCCCGCCAGTATCTGTCGATGGTCCTGGACGGCATCACTCCGCGAGAAGAACAAGCGCGTCGAGACCGGACGCAACGAAAGACACAACGACAGACACAACGACCGTAAGACCGTCATCACCTGAGCGATCTCAAGGAGCTGCCATGCCCGAGGCATACATCGTGGAAGCGGTAAGGACGCCGGTGGGGCGGCGGAAGGGCGGGCTCGCCTCCGTCCACCCCGCCGACCTCGGCGCCCATGTCCTGCGCACGCTGATGGAGCGCTCGGGCGCCGACCCGGCCGCCGTCGAGGACGTCGTCTTCGGCTGTCTGGACACCGTGGGCCCGCAGGCCGGGGACATCGCGCGCACCTGCTGGCTGGCCGCCGGGCTTCCGGAGGAGGTCCCGGGCGTGACCGTCGACCGGCAGTGCGGTTCCTCGCAGCAGGCCCTGCACTTCGCCGCGCAGGGGGTGCTCTCCGGCACCCAGGACCTGGTGGTCGCGGGTGGGGTGCAGAACATGTCGATGGTGCCCATCGGCTTCGCCAGCGGCAAGGCCAGTGAGTCCCTGGGGCTGACCGAAGGCCCCTTCGCGGGCTCGGAGGGCTGGCGGGCGCGCTACGGCGACCGGCCGGTCAGCCAGTTCTACGGCGCCGAGCTGATCGCCGAGAAGTGGGGCATCACCCGCGAGGCCATGGAGGAGTTCGCCCTGGGCTCGCACCAGCGGGCGCTGCGCGCCATCGACGAGGGCCGCTTCGACCGCGAGACCGTCCCGTTCGGGGACGTCTCGGTGGACGAGGGGCCGCGCCGGGACACCAGCTTGGAGAAGATGGCCGCCCTCAAGCCGCTCGTCGAGGGCGGACGGCTCACCGCGGCGCTCTCCTCCCAGGTGTCCGACGGCGCCGCGGCCCTGCTGCTCGCCTCCGAACAGGCCGTACGGGAGCACGGCTTGACCCCACGCGCCCGGGTGCACCATCTGTCGGTGCGCGGCGAGGACCCGATCCGGATGCTGTCCGCGCCCATCCCGGCGACCGCGCACGCGCTGAAGAAGACCGGGCTGACCATCGGCGACATCGACCTGGTCGAGATCAACGAGGCGTTCGCCCCCGTCGTCCTGGCCTGGCTGAAGGAGACCGGCGCCGACCCCGAACGAGTCAACGTCAACGGCGGCGCCATCGCCCTGGGCCACCCGCTCGGCGCCACCGGCGCCAAGCTGATGACGACCCTCCTGCACGAACTGGAGCGCACCGGCGGCCGCTACGGCCTGCAGACGATGTGTGAGGGGGGCGGCCAGGCGAACGTCACGATCGTCGAGCGGTTGTGAGGACCGTGGCCACGGGCTCGGCGGACGGAGTCCGGCGCGGGCGCCCGAAGCCCGTGAGGCCCGACCGGACGCCTTCCCGTGGCGACCGCGTCCGGCCCCACGGATGATGGTGCTGCTCCGAGGGCGGGACCGAGGCCGGGAGGACAGCGCCATGGCGTGCGGATCGACCAAGCTCTGGAACGGCGAGGCCACCTGGTTCTGTTGTGGCAGCGCCTGGGGTCCGTGCTCCAGCGCGGGCGGCGGCGCGTGCGGCACCTGCCGGTCCAGCGCACTGCAGGCCGCCTGGCCCAACGCCTCCAAGGCGTGCTGGGACATCACCCGGCCGGACCTGTGCGGCGAGGACATACCCCGGCGCGGCTGCGGCTCGGTGATGAAGGTGCGCCATGACTGCTCGGGCGCGAGCGTCTGCGTCACCGTCAGCGACTGCGGCCCGCGTACCCGCGGCTTCTGCTCCGAGTCCACCTGCTGCGACGGGATCTGCCGCACCAACCGGGTCATCGACCTCACCCCCGCCGCCTTCTCCGCCATCGGCAGCCTGAGCTCCGGCACCCTGCCGGTCTCCATCTTCGAATGAGGCGGGCCCGGTCATGAGCGCGTACCGAACCGGCGACCCCCTCGACCGCCGTCGCTTCCTCACCACCACCGCCCTGCACGGCGCCACCGTCATCGGGGCGACCGCGCTGGGCGCCGTGGACGCCGACGCCGCCTTCGCCGCGCCGATCCGGCCCCTGGACCCGGCGGTCGCCGAGAGCGCCTTCGCCGAGGGGCGGATCACCGCGATCAACGACGACGTCTTGGCGGTCGCGGGCTCCTACGGCGACCACTCACGGGTGCGGGTCACCGGCGCCACCAGCGTCTGGAAGGCCCGGGCCACCACCGCGGCCGACATCGAGACCGGCGACGGGCTCTACGCCCGCGGCGTCCCGCTGCCCGACGGCACCCTCGCCGCCGACGCGGTGTGGGTCAACATCGTGAACCTCCACGCCACCATCCGCGGTATCGAGAAGACCCGGCTGCATCTCGCCCACGGGCAGCACGAGATCGTCGGCAACCTCATGACGGAGGCCACCAGCGCCGCGTACGGCACCGCCTCGCCCACCGCCGATCTGTCCCGGCTCACCATCGGGCAGAGCGCCCAGGTGCTGGGCGCGTGGCGGCCGTCCGACGGCTCCGTGGACCTGGTCCGGGTCGCGGTCGCCCCCGGCGCGGGGAGGCGGCGATGAGCGCCCTGGTCCGCGACCTCGCCCCGCTGCTGCTCGCCGGGGTGCTGGGGCCGGCCGGTGCGGGCAAGCTGTTCGGCCGGGGCACCGCCCGGCAGGCGCCCCGTACCGCGCTCGCACGGCTGCTGCGCCACGGCGGCCGGGCCGCGCTCGCCCTCCGCGTCCTCGGCGCGCTCGAACTCCTCCTCGCCGCCGCGCTGCTGGCACCGCCCGTCACCCCGCTCCCGGGAGCGGCGGCCGCCCTCCTGGGCGCGGGCTTCCTCGGCTACCTCGGCTACGCCCGCGCCGCCGCGCCCGGCTCCTCCTGCGGCTGTACGGCGCGCCGGGACGCCCCCGTCACCTGGCGCGCCTTCGTCCGCGCCGCCGCGGTCCTCGTGGGCGGGGGTGCGGCGGCGGCG
This sequence comes from Streptomyces rugosispiralis, assembly GCF_024505145.1. Classification (GTDB taxonomy): domain Bacteria; phylum Actinomycetota; class Actinomycetes; order Streptomycetales; family Streptomycetaceae; genus Streptomyces; species Streptomyces rugosispiralis. Next base: position 328,347 of record NZ_JANIAA010000004.1, read on the forward strand.
GCCCAGCGGCCCTGGTGGACCGCGGCGGGCCACCGTCCGGGCGCGGCGCTGTGCCTGGCGCTGGCCGCCGCGGTGGCCCTGACGGCGCTCTCCGCCGATCCCGACCGCCGCTGGCGGATGCCGCTGCGCCGGCTGCGGCTGCGGATCACCGGGCATCCGCTCGCCGCGACCGGAGCGCGGACGGCGGTCCCGATCGCCGCCACCGTCGAACTGCTGGAACGCTCGCGCGCCTGGCAGAGCGTCTCCCGCGTGGTGCGCTCCGCGCTGCTGGACCACTGGGACGACGGCGGCTGGCGCATCCTCCAGTTCGCCGGGGTGTACGGGGGCGGTCCGGCCGCGAGGCCCGTGCTGGTGCTCTTCGCGGTGGACGCCGGGGCCAGCCTGGACACGGTGCGCGAGCCCGCCGTCCGGGTGAGCGTCATCGACGCGGACAGCGGGGCCCCGGTCATGGCCACGGCGTGAGTCCCGCCGAGCGGGCACCGACGGCGCCCCGGACACCGCACATGTGTTCCGGGGGGACTCCCCGCGGAGCGCCCGGCGGAACGTCACCACCCCGAGTAGCCTGGACGGCACTGCCCAGGTCGAGCCGGTGGCGCGAGTAGGGGAGTGGGTATGTCCGAGAATCGGTCCGCGTCCGGCTCCCGAGGGCCCCGGTCCTGGCCCTGGTGGCGGCGGCTGGAGGACGCGTTCGACCGGTCCGCGATCGGACGCGGATGGCGCCGGGGCAGCGAATTCGAGCTGCTGCACCGTGCGATGGGCTTCGCCGCCCTGGGCTTTCTCACCCTGGTGCCCCTGCTGATCGTGGTCGCTGCGGCCGACCCGGTGAACCGGCTCGGGTTCGCCCAGTGGCTGGGCGAGGGCCTCGGGCTCACCTCGACCTCACGGGACGAGGTGCAACGGCTGTTCGCCCCGCCCAAGCAGGCGCTGGAGTCCACCACCGCCTTCGGTCTGGCCACCCTCGCCATCTTCGGACTGCGCTTCGGCACGGTGCTCCAAGTGGGCTACGAGAAGGTGTGGGAGCTGCCGGCTGGCCGCTGGCACACCGTCTGGCGCCATCTGGTGTGGCTCGTGGTGCTGATCTGCTATCTGCTGCTCTCCGCCCATCTGGCCCCCGGCGTCTCCCGGGTACTGGTGGCGGTGCTGGGCACGCTGCTGTTCTTCTGGTGGTCGCAGTATCTGCTGCTCGGCGGGCGGATCAGCTGGGGCGCCCTGCTGCCCGGCGCGCTGGCCACCAGCATCGGGCTGCTGGGGCTGCGGGTCTTCTCCCAACTGGTGTTCTCCCCGCTGATCGCCTCCAGCACGGTCTCCTACGGCCCGGTCGGCACCGTCCTGGTCGTCCAGTCCTGGCTGGTCGGCGTCGGTTACGTGGTGTTCGGCGGCGCGCTCGTCGGGCGGGTGCTGCACGAGGACTGTCTGCGGATGGTGGCTTGGCGCCGCAAGCGCCGCCGCGACCGGGCCAAGGCGGCCGGACCGCCGGAGTGACGCCCCGCCCGCACCCGCTCGCCCGCGACGGCCATGTGGTCAGGAGTCGCGCCAGGTGACGAGGGCGTCCAGCGCCTCGACGGTGGCGTCCTCCACCCACAGCGGATTGACCTCGAGGGACTCCAGGTCCTCCGCCACCGCGAGGGCGAGGTCCCCGATCCGCGCCACGGCGTCCGCGACCGCGTCGAGGTCGGCGGGCGCGTTGCCGCGTGCCCCCTGGAGCAGGGGTGCGCCGCGCAGGCCGAGGAGCAACTCGCGCGCGTGCGCCGGGGTGACCGGGAGCAACGCGAGCGCGGCGTCGTCGAGCACCTCCGTGAAGACCCCGCCGAGGCCGACCGCGAGCACCGGCCCCCACTGGCCGTCGTGGACGACGCCCACCAGAAGCTCCGTACCGCCCGTCCGCATCGGGGAGACGAGCACGCCCTCGACCGCCGCCCCGGGCACCCGGTCGGCACCGGCCCGCACCGCCTCGTACGCCGTCCGCACCGCGTCGGCCCCGCTCACCCCGAGGCGTACCCCGCCGATGTCGCTCTTGTGCGCGATGCCGGGGGAGACGACCTTCAGGGCGACCGGGCCGCCGAACCCGGCCGGCTCAGCTCGAGAGCGCGATCGAGGCCGCCCGCCGCGCCTTCACGACCTGGAGCGCGGCGCCCCTGGAGGAGCGCCGGGAGATGGAGTTCCCGGCCGAACGGTCGCCGAGAAGCTCTTCTGGGCCTGCTTCATGAACACCGGCCAGGTCTGCGTCGCCGCCAAGCGGGTGTACGTCCACGACGACGTCTACGACGCGTTCGCCCGCCGCTTCGCCGAGGTGACCGCCGGGGTGAAGGTCGGCGACGGCCGCGCGGAGGGCGTACAGATGGGACCCGCTGCGGAACCGCGCCCAGTACGAGAAGGTCGTGGCGCTCATCGAGGACACCGTGGCCTCCGGCGCGAAGTTCCTGGTCAAGGGCGATATCCCGGACGGCCCCGGCTACTTCGTCCACCCGGCCGTGGTGGACAACCCGGCCGACGACTCCGACATCGTCAGGCTCGAACCGTTCGGTCCCGTCGTACCGCTGCTGCGCTTCCACGACATCGACGAGGTCGTCGAGCGGGCCAACGCCTCCGAATACGGCCTCGGCGGATCGGTCTGGAGCGGCGACCCGGCGGCGGCGGAGCGGATCGCCGCACGCATCGAGACGGGCGTCGTCTGGACCAACGAGGGACCACGCCTCGCCCCCGACCTGCCGTTCGGTGGCCACAAGACCTCGGGACTCGGTGTCGAGAACGGGACGGCGGTCCTGCTCGAATACACGGACACACAGGTGCTCTGGTCCCGTACGGCCTGACCCCCGAAACGCCGTCGCCCCGGGCCGGGGCCGCCTGGCATGCTGGCGGTGTGAACGGACCCGAGATCCACCTCAGCCTCGCCCCTGAACTGCGATTTTTCGCCGTTCCCGAGCGTCGCCGCCCCTGGACGGCCGTCGCCACCGACGGCGTCTCCACGCTCGGCCATGTGGTCGAGTCGCTCGGGGTGCCGCTCACCGAGGTGGGCGGGCTGCTGGTGAACGGCGAGGAGGCCGCCGTCTCGCATGTGCCGGGGGCGGGGGAGACCGTGGAGGTCCGGCCGGTCGTCCGCCCGCAGCGGGTGCCGGGCGCGCCGCTGCGCTTCCTGCTCGATGTGCACCTGGGCACGCTCGCGCGGCGGCTGCGGCTGCTGGGCGTGGACGCCGCGTACGAGAGCGAGGACATCGGCGACCCCGAGCTGGCCGCGCGCTCCGCCGCCCAGCGGCGGGTGCTGCTCTCCCGCGACCGGGGGCTGCTGCGCCGCCGCGAGCTGTGGGCCGGGGCGTATGTCTACAGCGACCGCCCCGATGAGCAACTGCGCGACGTCCTCGGCCGGTTCACTCCGGGCCTGGCGCCCTGGACCCGCTGCACCGCCTGCAACGGGCCGCTGGAGGACGCCGACAAGGAGACGGTCCGGGAGCGGCTTCAGCACGGCACCCGGCGCACGTACGACGTCTTCGCGCGCTGCACGGTCTGTGAGCGGGTCTACTGGCGCGGTGCCCACCACGCCCGTCTGGAGGCCATCGTGGCCGGGGCGATGGGCGAGTTCGGCGGCGAGCGGGCCGCGCTGTCCTGAGCGCCGGGGCCGTTCGCCGCCGGCCCGGTGGGAGGAGGCGCGGGCGGAGCTGGAGTCCTACCGGGCGGGCATGACAGGGCCGCTGCGCATCGCGGGCTTCACCACCGCGATCAGCGGCCTGATCGCCCCCGCCGCCGGGCGGCTGCGGCCCAGCCACCCCGACCTGCTGGTGCGGGTGCGGATGGTGTGCGCGGCGCACGGGTTCTCACCGCGGATCGTGCACGCCGCCACCCACCGGTCGGCGGTCTGACTGGTCGCTGGTCGGGAACGGGCCGGGCGTCTCGCCCATCCCGCGGCCGGCCGAGGGCACGGCGGGCCGGGCGGTGGCCCGGGTGCCGGTGGCGGGCGAGAACATGCCGACGCGGCGGATCCTCACCTGTGTGCGCCGGGGCAATCGGCCGAACCCGCCGATCGACCTCGGGACGGGGCGCCGGAAGAGGCGGTGCGGCACCACCAGGGCCTGGACGGCTGGCCTCGATCCGCCGCCTGGCGGCTCGCCCACCACGACGCCCTCCTGGGGCACCTCCCGCTCAGGAGACCTCGTCCCGGAGGGCCTCCGGAAGCGTGGTGTGGAAGGCCGGATGGGCGTGCAGCCGCCGCACGTAGGCGCGCAGCCGCCCATGACGGGAGACCCGGTCGGCCGCGTCGGCGTCCAGCAGGAGCCGGTGCTCGCCGTCCAGCTGGACGAGGGCCACCCACAGGTCCACATCGGCGGCGGTCAGCTCCTCGCCCAGCGCGTACGGCGCCGCCGCCAGCCCGCGGTCGAGCCGGCCGAGAGCGGTCAGCAGCCGCTCCAGCGCCGCGTCCCGGCACTCCGCCTCGGATGCCGTCCCGGCCTCGCGCGCGGCGCGGGTGACGTCCGTGTCGAGAAGGTCCCGGAGGGCGTCGATGTCCGGGGCGAGGGCCGCCGGGCGCAGCCGGAGCCGTCCGGGCCCGCCGTGGTCGCTCAGGTGGCCGGCCAGGTCGCGCAGGATGTCGGGCGTGTGATTGCTGACGACACGTCCGGTCCAGCCGTCGCAAAGCGCGGGCGCGTCCACCGGTCCGTCGTAGTGGTGCCAGGTGGCCTCGTAGGCCCCGCGCAGTGCGCCGTACGCCTCCGGGGTGTCGTCCGGGAGCCCGACGAGGGTGGTGGCCACGGTGTCCCGCAGCCCGAGCAGATCGAGGGTGATGGAGACGCGCAGTGAGAGCGGACAGCTCGCGGAGAGGTAGAGCCGATAGCGATGCGGCACCGGATAGAAGCCACCGGCGAGATCGACGCCGATGCGGCTGCGGAAGCGGTGCGGTGGCACGGGCGGGGCGATCCGGGGGCGGGGCGAGCAGGGGTCGGGGTCGAGAAGAGCGGCGGGACCTGAACTGACCGGATACGTCTCGGACATGGCTCTCCAAGGCAGTGACGGAAGCCCCGGCCCCGCCGGTTGAGGGCGGCGCCGATGGCGCGACGGAGGGGAAGCCCGCGCGGGCGCCCGCCGGGGCGGCGCCGGGACACACCCGACACCCCGGCGCGCGGGGCCGCGCTCGGTGACCGTGTCGACTCGGGCCGACTCAGACGGCTGGACTGGCGGCGCTGCAGATGCGCAGCAGATCGATGTGCAGCCGTCTGGTCAGGAGGCGGCGGAGCGGGGACAACGGCCGGGGGCGCCGACGGGCGCCGTCCCGGTGGCTGTCGGTCCTGGGCATCTCCACCGATCCCATCCTCGGGGGCTCGCGAGGCAGCGAGACCGCGCTTGTCCCGTCCACGCCGACGGAACCTGGTCGTCACCCGGGGGCACCCCGTCGCGGTGGAAGGGTTGCCTGTCAGCGAGCCGGGGCCGATGACCCACCTGAGCGGGGTTCCGCACGGTGGGCGCTGACAATCGTGACCGTCCCTGACAGTGTCGTCGCGCTCCGCGAGGGCGTCAACCCATGCCGAAGTGGCCAACACCGGCCGACGGCACGGCGGATGTACGGCGCCCCGGCGCGACCGGCTCGGGCGGCGCGACCGGCTCAGCGGAACGGCCGCTCCGCGCCGCCGACGTCCCGCTCGATGAGGACCATGGCCGCGTCGTCCGCCAGCCGTCCCTCGGCGTGCCGGACCAGGGCGTGGCGCAGCCGGTCCAGGTACTCGGACGGGGTGGCGCCGTCCAGCGTCTCCATGGTCCGGCACAGCGGGAAGAACTCGTTGCAGTGGTTGCGGGCCTCCACCACCCCGTCGGTGTGCAGCAACAGCCGGTCACCGGGCAGGAACGGAAAGGTCTCGACGCCGATCGCGGGAGGGCCGAGGAACTCCTCGAGGCCGAGCGGCGGCAGCGGGCGCTCCGGGTCCAGGGAGCGCACCTCGCCCGCGCGCATCACCAGGGGCGGCGGATGGCCGCGGTTGATCAACTGGACCAGTGAATCGTCCGTCACCTGGGCGAGGAGCACGGTGACGAACTGCTCCTCGAGCTCCTGCGGATCCCGCAGTTGGGAGCGGTCCAGCAGTTCGTACTCGCGGGCCAGCGCGGCCGCGCAGCGGCGCATCACCTCGGCGAGGTCCCGCTCGTAGTGCACCGCCTCCCGGAAGGCGCCCACGACGGCCGCGGCGGACCGCACCGCGGCCAGCCCCTTTCCCCGCACATCGCCGACGATCAGCCGCACTCCGTAGCGGGTGCACATCGCCTCGTAGAGGTCCCCGCCGATCTGCGCACCGCGCTCGGCCGCCAGATAGACGCTGGCGGTGTTCACCGCGCCCATCCGGGCGGGCAGCGGCCGCAGCACCACGTTCTGGGACACCTCGGCGATCCGGCGGACATGGGCCAGCTCGCGGTCCCGGCGCACCCGCACCGCGCAGGTCGCCACGCTCGCCACCGCCACCACCAGCAGGGCCAGGAGATTCGCGTACGGCTGCGGGGTGCCCCAGGCGTCGTTGTGGATGGCGGTGATCACGCTGATCACGCCCGCCAGCACCGCCACCCCGGCGGTGCCGACCGGCCCCATGGTCACCGCCGCCAGCGCCGGCGCCGGGGAGAGCAGGGGGCCGGTGTAGAGCGTGTGCGCGGGGGAGAGCTCGATGCCGAGCACCGCCGCCAGGACCAGGAACGGCAGACACCGTGTGATCGCGAACAGCGTCTGGCTGCGACCGCTCACCCCCGGGGCGGCGCGCATGAATCGCATAATTGCGTACTTTATCCGATGAAGACCCCCGAACGGGGGCGCTCTCCACAACGCGCGACGGAAGTCCCGGACGTAGCCTGACGCTATGCCCGAGCTTCCGGACGTCGAGGGGTTCCGGCGGACGCTGGCCTCCTGCGCCCAGGGCCACCGCGTGGCGCGAGCGGAGGTGGCCGATCCGGGGGTGCTGCACGGAGTGACCGCGCGGCGGCTGAAGCGCGACCTCGAGGGCCGCCGCTTCGCGGCACCGCGCCGCCACGGCAAGTGGCTGATCGCCCCCACCGACGGGCCCACGGTGGTGCTGCACTTCGGCATGACCGGGCGGCTGGTCTGCGGTGCGGACTCCGAACCGGCCGGCCGGTTCCAGCGCGTCGCCTTCGACCTCGACGACGGCCACCGCCTCGGCTACGAGGACCAGCGCAAACTCCAGGGCATCTGGCTCGCCGCCACCGACGACGACATTGACCGGATCATCGGCGATCAGGGCCCGGACGCGCTCTCGCTGAGCCGCGCCGATCTGGACCGGCTGCTGGCGGGGCGGCGCGGCCGCGTCAAGGCCACGCTGACCGACCAGGCCGTGATCGCCGGGCTCGGCAATCTGCTCGGCGACGAGATCCTGTGGCACGCCCGGATCCATCCGCGGCGGACGGTGAACTCGCTGACCGACGACGAGCGCGATCGGCTCCACACCGCGCTGCGCGAGGTGCTGCGTGCCTCGGTGCGGGCGGAGCGGGTGCCGGACGACCCGGACTGGCTCACCGGGCGGCGCGACGATCCGGATCCGCACTGCCCCCGCTGCGGCAATCCGCTGCGCCGCGGCCGGATCGCGGGGCGGACCAGCCTGTGGTGCCCCCACTGCCAGCGTGAGGACGCCTGACGGACGCCCGCGCCACCCGCGCTCCGTGCCTCGCCTACGCACCCGTGCCTCGTCTATGCCCCTCCGCCTCGTCCGCGCTCCCGTGCCTCGTCCACGCACCCCCGCCTCGCCCGCGCCACTCGCCTCCCCGCCCGCCTCTCCCGGCATGGCCGGTGATCAGGAGATGTAGGCCGTGTAGGACATCACATCGCCCGCCTTCACCCGGTACTCGGGGTCGGCCTTGGTGATCGTCTCCTCGATGTCCAGCACCCGGCCGTCGTCCGGGTCGAGGACGATCAGATAGCGGCTCGCCGGGGCGCTGGTGAACCGGAACCCCTGCCCCTCCCGGCCGAACCGGTCGGCGACCGTGCCCGCCGGGCGAATCCCCTCGATCCCGGAGAGCAGGGTGACGATATCCGCCCGCTGGCGCGGTCCCGGGGTCCACACCGTGAGGAAGGACTGGACGGCGGAGAGCAGCTCCGCCGGGTCGCGGTCCGCGCCCGGGGACCAGACGGCGAGATACGCGCGCAGCGCCGAGGCACCGGCCGGCGGGTCCTCGAAGTAGTCCTGGTTCGCGCTGTTGATCCCGGGTGGGTAGCGCTCCTCGCTCAGCACCTTGCCCTCGTGGACGGTGCGCGGCGGGGGACCGTCCTCGATCACCGGGCGGCCCGGATGACGCGGATCGGTGGCCACCTCCAGCGCGAAACCGCTGCCGTCCGCGTTCCACCGGGTCAGCGACTCCCGGGGCAGCGTCACCGGGTCCTCGCCCGACTTCATGCTCGGCGCCCAGCTCTGGAAATGGCTGCCCCGCTCGCTCTTCCCCGGGGACTCCTCGGCCGCCGTCCGCGCCCGCCGGACGATCTCGGCGAGCGATACGTCCGCCCGGGAGGCATGCGCCACCAGCGGCAGTGGTCTGGACGCGGCCACCGCGGAGGAAGGGGTGCCCGAGACGGTCAGCGCGAGGGCGAGGACCGTCGCGGCCGCGGCGGCCTCCAGGCTCCAGACCACGCGTCGGACGGTGCGGCGCCCCCGGTCCCGGGACGGCAGCTGCCGCAGCAGCAGCTCGGCACGCGCGTTCAGCGGCCGGTCCCGCCAGGGGCCGGTGTCGGCGGACACGGGGTTGGCCTCGCGGAGCAGATCCAGTTCGTCGGTCATGCGTGTCCATCCTTGTGGGCCTTCTCGGCCCTGTCAGAGCTATGGGCCCTGTCGCCCTCGCCGCTTGTGCACCCCACTGAGACCCGGTCGTCCCGGCGCAGGGTCTCTATCTGCTCCCGCAGCCGCCGTCGCGCCCGGTGCAGCCGCATCGCCGCGGCGGACCGGCCGCATCCCAGCACGATGCCGAGCTCTTCGACGGTCAGCTCCTCCCATGTCGTCAGCCGCAGCACCTCCTGGTCGGCCTCGGCGAGCCGGGACAGCGCCTCCAGCACCCAGGAGCCCGGCCGCTCCGCGTCCGGGCTCGCCACGGTGCGCCCTTCGCGCGTCACCTCGTAATGGCCCAGCTTGGCCAGCAGTCTGCGGTAACGGCCCTTGCCGCGCACGGCGTTGGCCAGACAGTGCCGGGCCACCCCGTACAGCCACGGCAGGGGTGACTCGGGCAGTTCGGCCCGGCGCCGCCAGGCCACCGAGAACACCTCGGCGACCACTTCCTCGACCTCCCATGACTGGCCGTCCAGCCGCCGTGCCACAAAACGGCTGACCGCCCAGTAATGCTCACGGTAGGCGTCGTCGAAGGCGTCGTCGGTGCTCATGATCCGAAGGTGTCCGGCATGCCGCAGATCATCACACCCCGGCCCGGGAAATTTTGACCGGCCGTCGGAGTGACGATCCACGGGGTGCCGGACACCTTCGGATCATGAGGAACAACACCGTTGTCGCGGCGGCGCCGGCCGCCCCGCCGTCGCGCCGCCCCGGGCCCGGGGCCACGGCCGTGAAATGGCTGACCACCACCGATCACAAGACGATCGGCACGCTCTACCTGATCACCTCGTTCGCCTTCTTCTGCATCGGCGGGGTGATGGCGCTGCTGATGCGCGCCGAACTGGCCCGTCCGGGTATCCAGATCATGTCGAACGAGCAGTTCAACCAGGCGTTCACCATGCATGGCACGATCATGCTGCTGATGTTCGCCACCCCGCTGTTCGCGGGGTTCGCCAACTGGATCATGCCGCTGCAGATCGGTGCGCCCGATGTGGCGTTCCCGCGGCTGAACATGCTGGCGTACTGGCTGTATCTCTTCGGCTCGCTGATCGCGGTGGGCGGGTTCCTGACCCCGCAGGGCGCGGCCGACTTCGGCTGGTTCGCCTACTCCCCGCTGTCGGACGCGGTCCGCTCACCCGGCGTGGGCGCGGACATGTGGATCATGGGTCTGGCCCTGTCCGGCTTCGGCACCATCCTCGGCTCGGTCAACTTCATCACCACGATCATCTGTATGCGCGCCCCCGGCATGACGATGTTCCGCATGCCCATCTTCACCTGGAATGTGCTGCTGACCGGTGTGCTGGTGCTGCTGGCCTTTCCGGTGCTCGCGGCGGCGCTCTTCGCCCTGGAGGCGGACCGCCAATTCGGGGCGCATGTCTTCGACGCGGCCAATGGCGGGGCGCTGCTCTGGCAGCATCTCTTCTGGTTCTTCGGCCATCCGGAGGTCTATATCATCGCGCTGCCGTTCTTCGGCATCATCTCCGAGGTCATTCCGGTGTTCTCCCGGAAGCCGATGTTCGGCTATGTCTCGCTCATCGCGGCGACGATTTCCATCGCGGGTCTTTCGGTCACCGTCTGGGCGCACCACATGTATGTCACCGGCGGTGTGCTGCTGCCGTTCTTCTCGTTCATGACGTTCCTCATCGCGGTGCCGACCGGTATCAAGTTCTTCAACTGGATCGGCACGATGTGGAAGGGGTCGCTGAGCTTCGAGACCCCGATGCTCTGGGCGGTCGGCTTCCTCATCACCTTCGTCTTCGGCGGTCTGACCGGCGTGATCCTGGCCTCGCCGCCGATGGACTTCCACGTCTCGGACACCTACTTCGTGGTCGCCCACTTCCACTACGTCATCTTCGGCACCGTGGTCTTCGCGATGTTCGCCGGATTCCACTTCTGGTGGCCCAAGTTCACCGGCAAGATGCTCGACGAGCGGCTGGGAAAGATCACCTTCTGGACCCTCTTCCTCGGCTTCCACGGCACGTTCCTGGTGCAGCACTGGCTCGGCGCCGAGGGAATGCTCCGCAGAATTCCCGACTACCTGGCGGCCGATGGTTTCACCACCCTGAACACCATCTCGACCATCAGCTCCTTCGTCCTCGGCCTGTCGTTCCTGCCGTTCCTCTACAACGTCTGGAAGACTGCCAAGTACGGCGAGAAGGTCGTCACCGACGATCCCTGGGGCTATGGACGTTCGCTGGAATGGACGACCTCCTGTCCGCCGCCGCGCCATAACTTCGTCAGCCTGCCGAAGATCCGCTCCGAATCCCCCGCGTTCGATCTGCACCATCCCGATGTCGGCCAGAAGGAGAGTGTGGCGTGAGTATGGCCAGAGCCGCCGAGCCCCCCGGTGTCGCCGCCGGAATCAACCAGATCGAGGGCTATCTGCTGCTGCAGAGCGAGCGGGACGCGGCCCGGGAACGGGCCCGCCGCCTCACCGGCCGGCTCGACTGGCTGACCTCCGCCCAGCGGGCGGAGGTCGAGCGGGTCTACGTCCAGGACCAGCTGGCCGTCACCGAGCAGACGCTGCGCACGGTGGTGCGGCGCTGCGAGGAGCTGCGGGCGGAGTACCAGGAGGTCTACCGCACGCTGCGCCGCCGGCTGTTGCTGACCTGCCTCCTCGGGGCCGCGGCCGTCGCCGGCGGCCTCGGCGCCGCCCTCACCGTGCGATAGGCGCCGTCTGGGTCGGGATCGGAACCGCCCCCGGGCTGAAGTCGAACCAGGCCGGGGGCGTATCGCCCAGCGCCTGGCCGGTGTAGTGGTTCCAGAGCTCGGCGACCCGCTGGACACGGGCGTTCTTCAAGGGGATCTGCTTCCGCTTCTCGGCGTCCTCGCCGAACAGGGCGACCGCGGTGACCAGGTCCGGGGTGTAACCGACGTACCAGGCGGCCCTCTTGTCGTCGGATACCCCGCCCTTGCCCGCCGAGGGCCGTTTGACGGCGCGTACCGCGGTCGCTCCGCCGTCCTCGATGAGACTCCGGGTGATCAGCTGGGCGGCCGCCGGGGTGATCGCCTGGTCGCCCACCGCCTTCGGCACTTCGGCCGTCTCGTCGCCGCGCCGCGCGGACTTCACGATGCTCGGGGTGACCCGCTTGCCCTTGTGGTCGAACGTGGCGTAGACACCGGCCATCCGCAGCGGGCTCGAGCCCATCAGCCCCAGCCCGACCGACTCCTTGGTGGCGAAGCCGCCGCCGTCGGTGTCCATGCCCAGGGCCCTGGCGGTCCGCTTGACCTCCGGCAACCCGCCGGCGGTGGCCCGGTCCCGCGTCTTTCCGTCCAGGGCCGCGGCGGTGGAGACCGGTTCGAAGACGGGGCCCACCTGGTAGTCGCCGCGGGTCGCGTTGGACAGATAGTGCCGGGTGTAGTCCCGGCCGCCGTAGAGCGCGACGATCCGCCCGTTCCTCGGGTCCACCGACACCGCCCCGCCCTGGGTGGCCGCCGCGTCCGCACGGGCCCGCTTGCCCTTGGCGGAGCCGTCGAGGCCCTGGTGCATCGTCTCCTCGAGCGCCCGCTGCTTGGCCGGATCGACGTTGAGGGTGATGGTCCAGCCGCCCGCGGCGAGTTCCTGCTCGCCGACGCCCGAGGCGATCAGCTCGTTGCGGGCCGCGTCCACGAGATACCCGGCCTGCCCGCCGAGGCCGGGGGCGGGCTCGGGCGCCACCGGCACGGGGAAGCGCATCCGCTTCCGCTGTGCGGGGTCCAGCCAGTGCATGTCCACCATGTTGTCCAGCACATAGTTCCAGCGCCGGGTGACCAGGCGCTTCGCCTTGGGGCTCGCGACGGCCCAGTCGTACTGGCTGGGGGCCTGCACCAGCGCCGCCAGATACGCGCCCTGCTCGACCGTGAGGTCGTCCACGTCCTTGTCGTAGTACGCGCGGGCGGCGGCCTGGACGCCGTAGGCGACCCGGCCGAAGTAGCTGGTGTTCAGATACCCCGCGAGGATGTCCTCCTTGGAGTTGCGCTGGTCGACCTTGAGGGAGATCACCAGCTCCTTGATCTTGCGGGTGGCGGTCTGCTCCTGGCTCAGGTAGTAGTTCTTGACGTACTGCTGGGTGATGGTCGAGCCGCCCTGAGTGCCCTTGCCCGTCACGGTGTTCACCAGCCCCCGCAGGATGCCCATCGGGTCCACGCCGGAGTCCTTGTAGAAGGACTTGTTCTCGGCCGCCACGAACGCGTGCTGGACGCCGGTGGGCACCCGGCCGAGGGTGACCATCTCGCGGTTGATCTCGCCGGTGCGGGCGAGGATCGTGCCGTCGCTGAACTTGTAGACGTTGCTCTGCGCCTTCGCCTGGGCGTTCGCCTTGGGGATGTCGATCGAGTAGTAGAGCACCGTGAACGCCCCGATCAGCAGCGCGCACAGGCCGGCCACATAGGCGAGCAGCTTCCGCCAGGTGAAGAACCGCCGGATGCCGGTGCGCTTCCGCTTGCCGCGCCCCCTCGCTCCGCGCCGCCGGCCCGGGGGTCTGGTGTCCCGCGGCGTCTGCTCCGAGTCCGGTGTGAACCGTACGCGTAGTGCCGTCAGGGGACCTGCCATGCCGATTGCTCCTCCGTCGATCCCGGCCGCGAGGTTTCGCGCGGGTCGGCGCCATCCTCCTCAGCGAAGATCTTCGGAACCGCTACGGGCGGTCTCGGCGAGGGCTCGGCCAGGTCTCGGCTTCCGCTCGACGATGTATCAGTCGTGTATCGGTCCGGGCTCCGGCGATTCGGGCTGCTCCGGTCGCTCGGGCAGGCGCAGCGTGGCGACCGCGCCGCCGTCCGTTGCGTTGCCGAACTCCAGCGTGGCGCCGATGACCTGAGCCTGGCCGACCGCGATGGTCAGCCCGAGACCGTGGCCCCGGCCGCGTTCCCGGACCCCGGTGCGGAACCGCTGTGGGCCCCTCTCCAGCAGATCGTCCGGGAAGCCGGTGCCATGGTCGCGGACCGTCACGGTCCGGCCGTCCGCCGCCACCGTCACCTCGACCGGTTCGCGGCCGTGACGATGGGCGTTGACCACGAGGTTGGCGACGATACGGGTCAGCCGGCGGGGGTCCGTCCACACCTTCGGGCCGTCCGGGACGTCCCACTGCCCGGCGGCCTCGCGGTCCTGTTGCGCGGTGTCCTCGCGGCCCCGCTGCCCGGCGGCCTCGCGGTCCCGCTGTCCGGTGTCGTCGCGGTCCCGCTGTCCGGCGTTGTCCGCCGGGCCGGTCCACAGCCGCGCCGACAGCCCGGTGCCCGCGATGGCCTCCTCGAGCACCGGCCCCAGGGGGCAGGGGGACAGATCGGCCTCCTCCGCCCCCGCGTCCAGCCGGGAGATCTCCAGCAGCTCCTCGACCAGCGTGCTCAGCACCCGCACCCGGTCGCGCACATACCCGGCCGCCTCGCCCGGCGGGAGCAACTCGGCGGCGGTGACCAGGCCCATCAGCGGAGTGCGCAGCTCATGCGCCACATCGGCGGTGAATCGCTGCTCGTCGAGGAGCCGCTCCTGCAGCGCGGCGGCCATCGAGTCCACGGCCCCGGAGATCTCGGCGATCTCGTCGTGCGGGCGGGTGGCGGGGGAGATCCGGGCGTCCAGGTCCCCGGCCGCGATCCGCCGCGCGGTGGCCGCCGCCAGCCGCAGCCGCCGGCTCATCCGCTCGGCGGTCAGCACGCCCAGCGGCAGCACCACGGCCGTGGTCATCAGCCCGGCCAGGATGATGTTGGTGTCCAGCGCGCCGATGTCGCGCATCGTGGTGCTCATGTCGAGGTGTACGGAGAGGACTTGGTCGTCGGCGGGCCGGGCCGCCCACATCGCGGGTCCGCCCGAGCCGGTGGTGAACTCGGTGCCCTGATGGCCCTTTTCCACCAGGCGCCGGAGATCCCGGGGGAGTCCGGGCGCGTCCAGCACCGCGCCGGAGCCCTGGACGGCGCCGGTGCGGGCGTAGATGACCGCGGCGCGGTCGAGCGTGGTCCGCGCCCCGTCGCGCGCCTGGGACAGCTCACGGTCGCGCGAGGCGTGGTGCACCAGGACGCCCACCGCTGACGCGGCGGCACATGTCGCCGCCGCCACCAGGGCGACGATCCGCCATCTCAGCGTCATCGTCAGCGCCGCAGCTTGTAGCCGAAGCCGCGGACCGTCTCGATCCGTTCGGCGCCTATCTTGGCCCGCAGCCGCTGCACATGGAGGTCGACCACCCGGGTGTCCCCCTGCCACGCGTGGTCCCAGACCCGGCTGAGCAGCGTACGGCGCTCCAGCACCACACCGGGCGAACCGGCGAACTCCAGCAGCATCCGAAGTTCGGTGGGGGTGAGGGCCAGCGGCTCTCCCGCGCGGCGCACCTCCATGCCGCGGGTGTCGATGGTCAGATCGCCGAAGACGAGGGTGTCGGCCGCGCCGTCCGCCTCCGCGGCCCCGCCGCGCGCCTCGTCGCGTGGGGCGCGGGCCACGGGGGTGAAGGAGGCGCGGCGCAGCAGCGAGCGGATTCGAGCCACCAGGACCGCGCTCTCGCACGGCTTGACGACGTAGTCGTCGGCGCCCGCCTCGAGACCGGAGACCACGTCCAGGGAGTCACCGCGCGCGGACATCATCAGGATCGGCGCCAGGCTGAACTCGCGGACCCTGCGGCACAGTCCGATGCCGTCCAGCTCGGGCAGCATCACATCCAGCAGCAGCAGATCGGGCTGTCTCTCCCGGAAGAGCTCCAGCCCGGTGAGGCCGTCGCCCGCGGTGGACACGGTGAAGCCGTACCGCTCCAGGGCCATCCGCACCGTATTGCGGATCACCTCGTCGTCCTCGACGAGCAGCAGATGCGCCTCGGTCGGGGAGCCCGGACCGGGCGGGGTGAAGGCGGTGGTCATCGCGTCGTCCTCGTCTCCGTACGGGTACCCGTGTCCGCCGCTGTGCCGGTGCTGCGCGGCACGGCCTCCGGTGCCACGCCGGGGGCGGCGGTCCGGGCGGGAGCCCCCTCCTCCGGGATGGGGGGCCGGATGGCCCCGCCGTCGTCCGGGACAGGGGTCCTGGTGGCCGTGGTGCCCTCGGGTGTCACGGCCGCCATGACGGTGCCGTTCCAGCGGAAGCGGGTGGTGACCCGGCCGTCCCCGCCGATCGCGGAGATCAGCAGATCGCGGCCGAAGGTCTCGCCGGTGAGGCCGGGCGGGCCCCAGTAGATCAGCGCGGGGCGGACCGTGCGGCCCGAGGCGGTGTAGACCTGGAGCAGCGTCCGCTCGAACCCCGGCAGATCGGCCGCCACCACCAGTTCGTCCCGGCCGTCACCGGTCAGATCGCGGTGGACGGTGTCCCGTAGCGGGCAGTTGTCACTGTCCGGGCACAGGGAGACCTCCTTCTGCACCACCGCCGGCACATTGGGGTCGTGGAGCAGCAGGTTCTTCGCGGACAGGGCGGCCAGCCCGCCCGCGGGCACCTTGACCTTGTCCACCGGCAGATAGCGGGTGAAGTCGGACTTCTCGTGAGGCGTGGCCACGGCCGTGGGGGTGTACCGGGGCCACAGCGGAACCGCGCTGGCCGGTGCCGAGAGCGAGGGCGCCGCGCCGTCGTCCCGCACTCCGGCCTGGGCCGCGCACCCCGCGGCGGTCATCACGGCGGCGCACGCGGCCACCACGGTGGGCAGGAGGCCGCGGGGCAGCCTGGGGCGGGGGCGTGGTCGCGCGGTGCGCGATCCGGTGGGGAGTGAACGCATGGCCGTCTCACCTTACTGAGCGGCGGAGGCGTGCCACGCGGGGCCCGTGAGGTATCGGCCGGGCCGGGGGTGTCGGCCGGGCCGGGGGAGCCGTGACGTATCGACCGGGCCGCGGTATCGGCCGGGCCGCCGAACACGACAGGCCCGGGGCGGCACTGCCCCGGGCCTGTTCCGTGTGGCGCGGTGTCACATGACGGACGTCACTTGATGGACGTCACTTGATGAATTCCGGGCGAACGCGGGCCGGCCAGGTGCCGACGGTCAGCATGCCCGCCGCGTAGGCGCGCGAGACCAAGGCCGCCCGGTTGGATGCCTTCATCTTCCGCAACATGGATCCCACGTGGTATTCGACGCCCTGTCTGCTGAGATAGAGCTTGGCGGCCATCTGCACGGTCGACGCGCCGGTGGCCACGCCCTCGAGTATCCGGGCCTCCAGCGGCGACAGCAGCTTCTGGCTGGTGGGGGTCGGTTCCTCCTCTGGTCGTTCGTCATCCGGTTTGACCATCACGACGATGGCCGCGAGTCGGTCGGACCGGCCCTGGATGGCCGTGCCGGTCAGCTTCCCCGAGAACACCTGGCCCCGTGAGTGGTAGCCGAGGACGCGCTCGGTGAAGCGGGTGCGCCGCCCGTCGTGCAGCCGCGAGAAGTGTTCCCGCAGGACGGAGGGGGTGCTGGGGTGCAGCAGGTCGAACAGGCTGCGGCCGCACAACTCGGCGGACGAGGCGCCGAAGTGCCGGAAGAAGTCCTCGTCCCCGGCCACCACATGGAGGTCGGGGGCGAGCGTGGCCATTCCGGTGGCGTGCCGCGAGGCGGCGGACACTGCCTGTCCGGGCACTCGAGGGGCACTCTGAGCGCTGTGGGGGAGGGCCAAGAGGAGTCACCGCTTTCGGTCGGTTCGTGACGGAGTGGTCAGTCCGTCTCGGTTGAACCCCCAGGTGACGGAGGGTCGGCGCATCGCGGCCACGCAATGCGCCGGACCCCAGGGGGAATTCAGTGACGGGTGTTAGGCCCGCTTCCTGGTGTATACCAACGCTACGGTGACTGTGGGGTGCCCGGATCCAACAGAGTTGTGCCCGTTCCGTGACCGCTTTGCGGGCGGAATCGATGCGGCGGGAAGCCGCTGGTCGAAACGCTACGTCGCGGCCTTGGCGGATCTACGCGTTTGCGAACGGCTCCCGGAACGGGCACGCTTCGAACTCGATCGGTCCGCCGTGCGACCCTCGCCGCGGCCTGCGCCGCGCTCCTTGGGTGGCTCGGCCATGATGCCGCCCTTGCGCAGCACCGCGTAACCGACCCCGATGCCGAGGGCCACCGGCCATTCGATGACCTCCACGGCACCCAGCGCGCCGAGCCCCACGTACAGCGGGAGTCCGCCCTTGGCCGGCAGTACCCGGCGGGCCATCTCGATCGGCTTCATCGCCACCCTCGCCGCGCCGCCCGTCGCACGGGTGGTGGCGTGGCCGACCGTCCCGAAGGTCTCCTTCGTGGCGTGGCCCACGGTGTCGAGGGTTTCCCTGGTGGCGTGCCCGACGGTGTCGAACCCCTCCTTCGTGGCGTGGCCCATGGCGTTGAACGTCGGCACCGTGACGGTCAGGCGGCGCCGGCCGTCGCTGCGCGAGGTCTCCAGGGGGCCCTTGGCGGCCTTGGCCGTCCGTTGCCGCTGTGTGGTCTTCGACGGCCTGGTGGCCTTCGTCGACCTCTTGGCCTGTGAGGGCTTCGAGGTGGCCGACGTGGTCTGGGACTTCGTCGTCGACTTGCCGCCGCGCGCCGGTGATGCCGTCTTCTTCGCGGCGGTCGAGGAACTGCGCTTGCGTGAAGTAGCGGGAGTGGTCACTGGTCTCACGTCCACACGGTGATGACGGATGGAATCTTCTTCCTTTTTCAGGGTAATAGGGATGAACCGGGCAGGCCGCCCGGAGAGCGGAGGTCCCTCGATGTCACCGCTGCCGTCGCTGTCAGCACTGCGCCTGCCCCTGCCGCCTTCGCTGCTGCTCGCGCCCATCAAAAGCGGTGTGGCCGCGGGCGTGCGGGACGCCGCCGGAGCCGTCGGGCGGCTGGTCCGGCCCTCCGAGCGCGGGATCTGGTCCTACCCGGGGCGGTACTACATCGAGGTCCGCGGGGTGCACGGCATCGGCGGCGAGCAGGTGGCCCGCCGGGTGGAGCGGGCGCTCGAGGAGCATCCGCGGGTGCGGTGGGCCCGGGTGAACGCGCCCTCCGAGCGGGTCGTGGTGGCCGTGGGCAAGCCGCCCCCGTCCGAACAGGACCTGATCGCCCGGATCGAGCGCGCGGAGGTCCAGGAGCCCGTCGCGCCCACCGAGGAGTTCGACGAATGGGCACCCGAGCCCCGCCACCCCTCCGGCGGTGCCAGGGAGTCCCAGTCGCTGGCCGTCGTGGCCGCGGACGTCGTGGGGCTGGGCGTGGCCACCGCCCTGCGACTGGCCCCCTGGCTCAAGCTGCCCACCGAGGTGGCCGCCGCCATGTCCGTCATCCAGAACCACCCCCGCCTGCGGCGCCTCGCCCTGGCCATCACCCGCGGGCAGCCGACCGAGGCGGCACTGCCGGTGCTGAGCGCGCTGACCCAGGGCGTGGCCACCCGGGGCGGGGGGCTCGCGCTCGACCTCATCCAGCGGATGGCCCTGTGGCGGGAGGCGGAGGCGGAGGGCCGGGCCTGGGCCGCGATGGAGCCGCACCTGGTGCACGGCCCCCAGGACGTGATGGCCGAGCCGATCGTGGTCGAGCGGCCCGGACCGTCCCCCCAGGACACCGTGGAGCGCTTCGCGGAGCGCTCCATCGCCGCGGGGGCCGCGGCCGGCGTCCTCACCGCGCCCTTCGCCGGCCCGCGCCGCGGGTTCGCCGTCGGGTTCTCCTCCGTGCCCAAGGCGCCGGGGGCGGGCCGGGAGGGGTTCGCGACCAGCCTCGGCCGGTTCCTGGCGCTGCGCGGCGTCCTGGCCATGGACCGCAGCTCGCTGCGGCGGCTGGGCCAGGTCGACACCGTGGTGCTGGACGAGGCGGCGCTGCGTGGCGACCGCTACGAGCCCATCGACCTGGAACTCCTCGGTGGCGCCGACCCCGAGCGGACCGCCGAGCGGCTCTTCGACCTCTTCGACTCCGATGCGCCCCTGGAGACCCGCCGCGACAACGGATGGGTGCTCGGTCCCCTGGACCGGCTGGAGCTTACGGGCCGCACCGGGCAGCAGACCGCGGCGCGGCTCCGCCGCAGGGGCAGCGAGCGGGTGCTCG
Organism: Streptomyces rugosispiralis; assembly: GCF_024505145.1. Classification (GTDB taxonomy): domain Bacteria; phylum Actinomycetota; class Actinomycetes; order Streptomycetales; family Streptomycetaceae; genus Streptomyces; species Streptomyces rugosispiralis. The sequence goes on from NZ_JANIAA010000004.1 coordinate 348,019, forward strand.
GTCTGGCCCGGGGGAGCAAGCTCCAGGCGGTGGTGGGCCTCGCGCCACAGACCGTGCCGGGCGCCGAGGCCGTGGCGGCCGCCGCCCGCCGGGCGGGGGCCCGCATCGTCCTGGCCACCGACCGCGAGCGGCCCACGGACATCACCTTCGCCGACGCGGTGGTGCCCTCCGGCGGCCGCCTGGTGGCCTCCGTACGCGCCCTCCAGGCCGACGGCGCCGTGGTGCTGCTGCTCTCCGGCAACCGCCGGGCCCTGGGAGCCGCCGACTGCGGCATCGGCGTGCACCGCGACGGCGAGCCCCCGGCCTGGGGCGCCCATCTGCTCGTCGGCGCCGACCTGGAGTCCGCCGGGCTCATCGTGGACGCCGTCGGCGTGGCCGCGCGGGTCGACCGGGAGAGCGCCCTGCTGTCCGCCGGCGGCAGTGCCATCGGCGCGGTGGCCGCCCTCCAGGCGTCTCCGGACCAGGCCACCGCGCGTGCCGCGGCGTCGGGCACCAGCGCGGGGACCCTGGCCTTCGCCCTGGGCAACTGGCGGGCCCGCCAGCTCCTCGCCCGCCCCATGGACCCGCCGGTGACCACCACCCCCTGGTATCTGATGCCCGTCCCCCGGGTGCTGGAGCGGCTGCGGACCGGGCCCGGCGGGCTGGCCCCGGAGGAGGCGGCGTCCCGCACCGCGCAGGGGCCGCGCCGGGGCGAGCCCACCGGCACCACCCTGCCCGCCGCGTTCATCGAGGAACTCGCCAACCCGCTCACCCCGGTCCTGGCCGCCGGCGCCGCCCTGGCCGCCGCCGTGGGCTCGCGCACCGACGCCGCGCTGGTGGCCACCATCACCGGCATCTCGGCGCTCGTCGGCGGATTCCAGCGGGTCAGGACCGAGCGGGCGCTGTCCGAGCTGTTCGCCCGGTCGGCGATCGGCGCCCGGGTCCGCAGGGGCGGTACGGAACGCCTGGTGACCGCCGGGGACCTGGTCCCCGGCGACATCGTCGTGCTGGGCCCGGAGGACGTGGTGCCCGCCGACTGCCGGGTGCTGGAGGCCGAGGGGCTCGAGGTCGACGAGTCCTCGCTGACCGGCGAGTCGCTCCCCGTGCACAAGTCCCCGGTGCCGGTCGTCGGCGCCCACATCACCCAGCGCCGGTCGATGCTCTACGAGGGCACCACGGTCTCCGCGGGACGGGCGGAGGCCGTCGTCGTGGCCACCGGACCGGCCACCGAGGTCGGCCGCAGCCTGGCCACCGCCCGCCAGGCCGCCCCGGTCACCGGTGTCGAGGCCCGGCTGACCGCGCTCACCCGGTCCAGCGTGCCCATCGCGGTCGGGTCCGCCGCCGCGGTCGCCGGTGCCGGACTGCTGCACGGCCTGCCGGTCACCGAAAACCTCGCCTCCGCCGTCAACCTCGCCGTGGCGTCCGTCCCCGAAGGGCTCCCGTTCCTGGTCAACGCCGCCCAGTTGGCCGCCGCCCGACGGCTGGCCGACCTCGGCGCCCTGGTCCGCAACCCGCGCACCATCGAGGCGCTCGGCCGCGCCGACGTGCTGTGCTTCGACAAGACCGGGACCCTCACCGAGGGCACCCTCCAGCTCGCGGCCGTCAGCGACGGCGGCGGCCCGCTCCCCGCCGAGCGCCTCGACGCGCCCCGTAAGGCCGTGCTCGCCGCCGCCCTGCGCGCGACCCCGCCGGCCCGCCAGGCCGAGCCCATGGCGCACCAGACCGACCGCGCGGTGAGCGTCGGGGCCCGCCGGGCCGGGGTCGGGGTGCGGCGCGGAGCGCCCCGCTGGCGCCGTACCGACTCGCTGCCGTTCGAACCCTCCCGCGCGTACCACGCCACCGCCGGGCGCACCCCGCACGGCGCGCTGCTCAGCGTCAAGGGGGCGCCCGAGGGCGTCCTGGAGCGGGTCGCCCGGCGGCGCGTACCGGGCACCGGACGGGCCACCCCGCTGGACGCGGAAGACATCAAGAAGCTGGCCGACGCCGCCGAGGAGCTGGCCGGAGCGGGGCGGCGGGTGCTGGCGGTGGCCGAGCGCCCGATGCGGGAGGGCGAGGACCTTACCGACGACACCGTGCGGGACCTGGACTTCCTCGGCTTCATCGCGCTCGCCGACCCCGTCCGCACCAGCGCCGGCCCGGCCACCGAGCGGCTGCGCGAGGCCGGGGTGCAGACCGTGATGCTCACCGGCGACCACCCCGCCACCGCGGACGCCATCGCGGCCACCATCATGGACATCCCCGAGCCCAGGGTGAGCACCGGTCCTGAGCTGGACGAGATGGACGACGAGCGGCTGGACGAGCTGCTGCCCACGGTGGACGTGATCGCCCGGTGCAGCCCGCACCACAAGGTCCGCATCGTCCAGGCGTATCAGCGCCTCGGCCGGGTGGTCGCCATGACCGGCGACGGCGCCAATGACGCGCCCGCGATCCGGCTCGCGGACGTCGGGATCGCCCTGGGACGGCGCGGCACCCCCGCCGCGACCGCCGCGGCGGACCTGGTCGTCACCGACGACCGCCTGGAGACCATCGTCTCGGCCCTGATGGAGGGGCGCGCCATGTGGGCCTCGGTCCGTGCCGCCCTCGCCATCCTCATCGGCGGCAACTTCGGCGAGGTCACCTTCAGCGTGGCCACCTCCGCCCTGACCGGCTCCACACCGCTGAGCGCGCGTCAGATCATGCTGGTCAACCTGCTGACCGACCTCGCGCCCGCGCTCGCCATCGCGGTGCGCGAGCCCACCGGGCACACCGGGGAACGGCTGCTCAAGGAGGGCCCCAGCCGCTCGCTGGGCGTGGCGCTCACCAAGGAGATGCTGTTGCGGGGCGTCATCACGGCCGCCGGGGCCGGACTGGCGTGGACCGGCGCGCGGGTCACCGGCCGGGGCCGCCGGGCCAGTACGGTGGCGCTCGCCGCCCTGGTCGGCACCCAGCTTGCGCAGACCCTGACCACAGGCGGCCTGGACCGGCACGTCCTGATCGCCGGCCTGGGCTCCGCCGCGGTGCTCGCCGCCATCATCCAGACCCCGGGCGTCAGCCAGTTCTTCGACTGCACCCCGCTCGGCCCGTTCGCCTGGACCATCACCCTGGGCTCGATCACCGTGGCCACCTTGTTCGGCCCCGTCCTTGCGCCGATGCTGCACCTCGACCGGACGCCGCTCGAGGAGGAGGCGGCGGAGGAGCGCGCGGACGCCGCGGCCGGGCCGGAGGCCCCCGCACCGAGGTGAGGGCCGAACCTCTTGCGCCGCCCGGCCCGAGCGATAGTGTTGAATGTCCCGGTTTGAGATGACGGGGGCGGGTCGGTGCGGAGGAGGGCGTGATGCGGAGCCGAGAGAGGTATGAGCTGGTCTTCGTGGATACGGCCGCCCCGGACCCGGGAGCAGAGGACGTCGTGGTGGTGCACCGCACGGAGAGCAGCGGTCCGGGCGGCCATCCCGTGTACGTGGACGACACCGGCATCGTGCGGGCGGAGATCAGCGACCGGGCGGAGGTACGGATGATCGCCAGCGGCGGTCATCAGGTGCACGCCGCCGCGGTCAGTGCCCGCCCGGTGTCCTGAGTCACCCGTCCGGCGCCCCCGCCCGTCTGTCGTTTCCGCAGGTCGGCGCCGTTGTCAGTGGGGCCCGTTAGGTTTGGCGCCAATGGGAGTCCGAAGAGCGATCGACATGATCGAGGTGCGGCGATGAGTGATGTGGCGGCGGTGGACGGCGCGGCCGGTGTCGAGCTCCAGTTGGAGCCGTACCGCACGCAGCTGACCGGTTACTGCTATCGGATGCTGGGCTCGGCCTTCGAGGCCGAGGACGCGGTGCAGGAGACGATGGTGCGCGCCTGGCGGGGGCTGGACCGCTTCGAGGGCCGGTCCGCGCTGCGGTCGTGGCTCTACCGCATCGCCACCAATGTGTGCCTGGACATGCTCAGCGGGAGCAAGCGGCGGGCCCGGCCCATGGATCTGACCTCCGCCGCCACCCCGTTCCCGGCCACGCTCGCCGAGCAGCCGGAGGCCACCTGGATCGGCCCGGTCCCGGACGGCCAGGTGCTGTCGGACGGGGGAGACCCCGCCGAGGTGGCGGCCCAGCGGGACGCGGTGCGGCTCGCGTTCATCGCCGCGCTCCAGCATCTGGCCCCCCGCCAGCGGGCGGTGCTGATCCTGCGCGAGGTGCTGGCGTGGAAGGCGAGCGAGGTCGCTGAGCTGCTGGGCACCACCGTCGCGTCGGTCAACAGCGCGCTGCAGCGCGCTCGGGCCACCCTCGCCGCGAGCCAGGTCAGCGACTCCGACCCGGTCAGGCCGCTGGACGAGGAGCAGCGTGCGCTGCTGGCCCGCTATGTGGACGCCTTCGAGCGCTATGACCTGGACTCCCTCACCGCCCTGCTGCACGAGGACGCCACGCTCTCCATGCCGCCGTACGAGCTGTGGCTGCGCGGCCACGAGGACATCCGCCAGTGGCTGCTGGGCCATGGCATCGGCTGCCGCGGCTCCCGTCTGCTGCCGACCGTGGCCAACGGCATGCCCGCCTTCGGTCAGTACCGGCCGGGCGGCGCCGACGGCCGCCATGAGCCCTGGGCGCTTCAGGTCCTGGAGATATCAGGGGGCCGGATCACCGGGCTCAACTCCTTCCTGGACACCGAGCGCCTCTTCCCGCTGTTCGGCCTCCCCGCCTGGCTCGGGCCCGAGGTGGCCTAACGCCGCGGGGGCCGTCAGGGCCTCGTCCAGCCCCGTCCAGGCGAGCAGCCGCCGCAGTTCGGCGCGGGCGTTGCGGAGCTGGATCCCGCGCCCCAGCCGGGCGGCGGTCAGCCGCAGCCGGGCCAGGGCCTCGACCACGGCCAGGTCCGGCCGTCCCACTCCGCCCACATCCACGGTGACCGGCCCCGGACCGGCACGGCGCGCCAGCGCGGCCAGCCGTTCGCACAGCCGCGCCACCTCGGCACGGGTGACCGGCTGGGCCAGTACCAGCACGGCCGGGGACGGCGTGGGCGGGTTCTCGGGCTCGGGACCGGTCAACGTCCACCTCCTGTCGCGGCGTTCACCGGTGCAGACCGCCCGGCCCGGGAAAAGTCATCGGAGAACGTGCGGCTGTGCCGCGCGTTCTCCGATGCGGGCGGGTCAGTTGTTCTGGACGAACTGCTGCGCCAGGCCGTCGCCGACCGACACGGCCTTGCTGTGGTTCTCGATGGGGGAGACGGAGGAGTTCTTGAACAGGATGTACGTCACCCCCGACTCCGCGCCGCCGGTCTCCGGGTCGGGGTCGATGCCGAGCGCGCCGGCCGTGGCGTAGGACGCCTCACCGATGATCTTGGTGGGCCCGGTGTCGCCCACCACCGCGTACTCGACCTTGTTGTTGTAGATGACCGCGACCACACCGCCGCCCTTGATGCCGGCCTGCCGGTAGTCCCAGGTGGAGCTGGGGCTCGGCACCACGACATACGGCAGCTTGTCGGCGATGAGGGGCTTGCCGTCCGACTGGTGGAAGGCGGTGTCGTCCTGGAACCACGGGTCGGTGTCCTCGTTGCACCGCGAGGTCACCTGGCCATCGCAGTCGACGTCCATGTCGGCCTTCCAGAAGACCGCCCCATTGGCGCCGCAGACCGGGACGGTGGCCGATGTCTCCTCGTCGGTGCGGTACTTGCCGCTGGAAATCTGGGAACAGCTCTGCACCTTGGCGAGCAGCTGCGCCGCGGTGACCGTGCCCTCCTTGGTGGACGCGGGGGCCGGCGCGGGGCCCCGGGTGGTGGCGTGGGCGCCGGCGGTGACGGAACCGGCCAGCAGACCGGCCGTGGCGAGCACGAAAGCGAAACGCTTGCGCATGGGACACCCCTTTGTTAGGAACCTTTCCTAACCTCGACTGGGGCATCTTGGGCGAGTTGATAGGCTCATGTCAATACACATGCACTGCGGGAAGCCGATGCGCATTGCCGCTCGAATCCGCGGCGTTCGCAGCAACTTCCCGCAGGCACTCTCAGTGCGTGGCCCGCACCAGCTTCAGCAGCCGCGTCACCTCACGCGCCACCGCGTCCCGTCCGGCCGCGACATACCGGCGGGGGTCGACCACCTCGGGGTGGCCGGCCAGATGGTCGCGGATCGCCCGGGTGTAGGCCACGTTCAGATGGGTGGCGATGTTCACCTTCGTCAGCCCCGCCTCCACCCCCCGGGTCAAATCCGCCTCGGGCACCCCGGAGGAGCCGTGCGGCACCAGCGGTACCGGCACGGCCGCGCGCAACGCCGCGACCAGCGGCAGATCCACCACCGCGGCCTTGACGACCATGGCGTGCGAGGTGCCCACCGCGACCGCGAGCGCGTCCACACCCGTGGCCGCCACATAGGCCGCGGCCTCGGCCGGTTCGGTCCTGGCGCCCGGCGCGTGGACGCCGTCCTCGCCGCCCACCTCGCCCAACTCGGCCTCCACCCACACCCCGTGGGCATGGCAGTCGGCCGCCACCTCGGCGGTCGCCGCCACATTACCGTCGTAGTCCAGGGCCGAGGCGTCGAACATCACCGAGCCGAAGCCGAGGTCCACCGCCTCCCGCACCAGCTCCGGCCCGGTGGCGTGGTCCAGATGCACGGCCACCGGCACCCCCGCGGCGCGGGCCACCTCCACGGTCGCCCGCCCGATGGCGGCCAGGGCGCCGTGATACCGCACCGCGTTCTCGCTGATCCGGAGGATCACCGGCGCGCCCGCCGCCTCCGCCCCGGCCACGGTGGCCTGGGCGTGTTCGATCTGGATGACATTGAACGCACCCGCGCCGAGCCCGGCCCGTGCGGCCCCCGACGATCTCTCCGGTGGCCACCAGCGGCATCTACCGGCTCCTTCCGCCTGTTCCCGTGTTCCGGCCCTGTCCCATGTCCCGCCCCCTGTCCCTCGATCCGCCCGTACCCGCGCGGCTCGTGGCCCCGCCCCGCTCAGCCGAGGATCACCGAGCGGGTGAGATGGCGCGGCTCGTCGGGGTCGAGCCCGCGCGCCACGTCCGACGCCCCCTCGCCCAGCCACCACACCACGCTCCGCGGCCCGGTCACGCTGATCGGGCCGTGCCGGTACTCCTTGGCCGGATACGCCTCGGTCCACGCCCCCGCCGCCTCGCGCATCTTGAGCGCGGCCTCCTGGGCGACCCCATGGGTCCAGCCCCGCCCGAGGAAGGTGAACTGCCCGGCGTCCACGAGCGGTCCGGGCAGCGGCTCGGCGAGCGCCGCCTCCCCCGTCCGCCTCCAGGCGGTCCAGTGACGCCCCCAAGTGGGCACGCAGCAGCGCGAGTTCGGTGGTGGCCCAGCGGGTCTGCACCACCGATCGCTCATCGGCGAAGTCGAGCACCACCGCGGCGTCCGCGGCGCCCACGACGGGTGAGTCGGGGACCGCCGTGACGACGGTGGTGGGCACCCGGCCGCGCACCGCGCCGAGCAGTTCCAGCACCTCGGTCGTGGTGCCGGACCGGGACAGCGCGACCACCCGGTCGTAGGCGCGGCCGAGCGGCATCTCCGACGCCGCGAACGCGTCCGTCCCGCCCTGGCCCGCCGCCTCCCGCAGCGCCGCGTACGACTGGGCGATGAACCACGAGGTGCCGCAGCCGACGACGGCGACCCGCTCACCCGCCCGGGGCAGCGCCGCCCGTACGGGCCCGTCCGGATCCCGGGCCAGGGCGATGGCGCGCCGCCAGCAGTCGGGCTGGCTCGCGATCTCGGCCTCGGTGTGGCTCATGGGGCTCCCCTCGTCGCACGGATGATCCGAGCGGTATGGATGCTCGGAGTTGTTTCTTGCGGGTTGATAAAGCGCAGCATCACGCACGGAAGTCCAGAGCGGATGTGCGCGGGAGCGGGGTAGGGTGATCGGCGTGAAACGGCCCGAGCGCTGGAACGCCCTGCTGGATCTGCTGGCCAGGGACGGCAGAATCGATGTCGAGGAGGCGGCCGCCGAGCTGGCGGTGTCCGCCGCGACCATCCGGCGTGACCTGGATGAACTCGCTCAGCAGCAGATGCTGACGCGCACTCGCGGCGGCGCGGTCGCGCACAACCTCTCGTACGACCTACCGCTGCGCTACAAGACCGCCCGGCGCGCCTCGGAGAAGCAGCGGATCGCCGCGGCCGCGGCCCGGATGGCCGAACCGGGCTCGATCGTGGGGCTCAACGGGGGGACGACCACCACCGAGGTCGCCCGCGCCATCTCCACGCGCGGCGACCTCTCCGCGCCGGGTGGCGGCCCGGCCGTCACGGTCGTCACCAACGCCCTGAACATCGCCAATGAGCTGGCGGTGCGGCCCCAGGTGAAGATCGTGCTCACCGGCGGGGTGGCCCGTCCGCAGTCCTTCGAGCTGATGGGGCCGCTGGCCACCGGGGTGCTGGACCAGGTGTCGCTGGACCTGGCGATCCTCGGTGTGGACGCGCTGGACACGGTCCAGGGCGCGACCGCCCACCATGAGGGCGAGGCCAGCATCAACCGTCTGATGGCCGGCCGGGCCACCCGGGTGGTGGTCGTGGCCGACAGCTCCAAGCTGGGCCGCCGGGCGTTCGCCCGGATCTGCGCACTGGACCAGATCGATGTGCTGATCACGGACACCGGCGCCGATGAGGAGCTGGTCGCTCCGTACACCGAGGCCGGTGTCCGCGTGATCAGGGCCTGAACTCCGCTCAGAAGGACCCGAGGCGTCGTACGCCTACGCCCTGGCGGCGGCCAGCAGGGCCGCCACCCGCTCGACGGCGAACGCGTAGCCCTGGACACCGCATCCGGCGATCACCCCGTTGGCCAGCGCGGAGACATAGGAGTGGTGCCGGAAGGCCTCCCGCTGGTGGATGTTGGAGATGTGCACCTCCACGATCGGCAGACCGTCGCAGGTGGCCAGGGCATCGCGCAGGGCGACGGAGGTGTGGGAGTACCCCGCGGGGTTGATGATGACCGCCGCGTGGCGCTCCCGGGCCTCATGGATCCAGTCGATCAGCTGGCCCTCGTGGTTGCTCTGCCGGCAGTCGGTCGTCAGACCGTGCGGCGCGGCCGTCTCGGCCACCAGCTTCTCGATGTCGGCCAGCGTGTCGGTGCCGTAGATCTCGGGTTGCCGGCGGCCCAGGAGGTTCAGGTTCGGTCCGTTGAGCACCATGATCGTGGAGCGGTCGCGCACGGGGGTGGTGGTCATGGCGTGTGGTCCTTCCTGGGCGGTCGGCACTTCGAGGGGCGGTTCACCGGGGGCACCGACCCGCGAGGAATCGTAGATCAGGGATATGACACCACGGTGGACGGCACGGTGGAGGTGCCCGAGGTGGGAGATCCGCTGTCATTGATGACGCGCTCGTACTGACCCTGGCCGCCGAGCGAGACGACCAGCAGATTGTGGAACTTCACCCCCGACGTGTTCGGCGCGGCGAAGCCGTGGTGCTGCACGATGCTCGGGTCGACGTTGTAGTAGCAGTAGCTGCCGAGCCCCCACCCCTCGTGCGTGGTCACCGAATCGGCCACCTTGTAGGCGGCGTACCCCTTGATGGAGCCGTTCTGGATGGCCGCCTGGTTGGGGGCGTCGTACGCCTTCTCGTTCTGGAAGAAGATGGTTCGGCCCCGCTGCCCGAACCACTGCACGTCGTACTTGTTGAAGTGCTCCACGAACAGCCCCGTGGCCAGCACGTCGTCGCCGTTGACCCGGACACCGTAGTCGGCGCGGTTGGTCTCCCAGCCGACCCCGTCGCCGTGGTCGGCGCGCCAGACCCAGGTGTGGTCGACGATGGTGTGCCGGCTGTTGATGACCATGCTGGTGGTGGCCTTGCCGGGGCCCGCGCCACCGATGCGGATGAACACGTCCTGGACGGTGGTGGGGTTGGCCGAGTGGTCGGCCGAGGCCCCCTGCGGGCCGACTTCCAGCAGCGTGGCGGAGTTGACCGGTCCGGCGTCGATGAGGAAACCGGCCAGCCGCACCCCGTCGACATCGGCGACCTTCAGCGCGGTGACGCCGTTGTCGGGGATGAGCGTGGCGTAGCCGAGCCCGAGGACGACGGTGTTCGCGCGGTTCACCTGGACCGGCCGGTCCAGGTGGTAGATCCCCGGGGTGAACAGCAGATGCAGCCCCTGGGTGAGCGCCTCGTTGAGGGTGGCCGCGGTGACGCCGGGCTTGGCCACGTAGAACTGCGACAGCGGCAGCGAGGTGCCTCTGGGGGTGCCGTTGCCCCAGGTGACACCGCGGGCGTTGGTGCGCTTCTCGGGCAGGAAGACCCGGTACTCGCCGCCGTTGAGGTACAGGAAGGGCTTCTCCCGGGAGATGGGGGTGGTGTTGAGCGTGGTGTACGGCGGGTTGGGGAAGCTCTGTCCGGGCGCGCCCTCTACACCGGAGAACACCATGTTCCACACGCCGTTGAGCCAGCCGCCGACCGCGCTGTCGCGGGTGTACCACTGCTGCTGGGAGTACGGTCCGACCTGGCCGTCGATGCGGCTGTCCGCGATGTAGCCGCCGCTCGCCCAGCCGTAGCCGTTGGGGGCGAGGTTGAGCCCGCCGCGGACGTGCATCCGCCGGAAGGGGGCCGCCTGCGCCACGGCCCAGCGGTTGGTGCCGTTGACCGGTACGACCGCGAGGTTCTCCGCCGAGCGCCAGAAGTTCTGGGTGGCATTGCCGTTGAACCATCCGGCGTCCACCGTGATGTCGCCGTTGATGGTCGTGTCGTCGGGGGAAAGGCCCAGCCCGGCGATGGAGGTGTAGAAGCCGATCTGGGCGTTGAGCCCGCTGTAGCTGCCGGGCTTGAACAGCAGGGCGTAGCGCCCGGTGCCGAACTGCGCCGACTCCTGCTTCTTGAACACCTCGTCCAGCTTCGCCTGGATGCCGGGCGTGGACGGGTCGAAAACGATCACGTTCGGGCCGAGGTCGCCACCGCCGGGCAGGGCCTTGGCGCTCCTGCCCCGGCGCGAGGGGGCGGCGGCCGCGGGAGTGGCCAGGCCGCCGAGGGCGGGGGCCGATGCGACGGCGGCCGCGGCGCCGAGCACCGCCCGGCGGCCGACCGCGGAGCGGCCGGAGGAGGAAGGGGAGGAAGAGGAGGAAGACGTGGGGGAAGGCGTCATGGGGGCGTCTCTCCTGGTTCAGTAAATGAACGGGATGGGGGGTGAGGGAGCGCTCTCTTGCCGTCGCATGCTTCATCCATGTGAACGACTCGTCAAGAGTTGTGACCGCAGTCCTTGCATGTTGTTGTTTTTTGAACGTCAACTGCCCTGGTGGAACGGCGGGTTCAGGTGAAGTTGGGGAGATTTGTGGTGGGCACGTCTTCGGCGGTTGTGTTCAAAAGGGAAAGGAGAACTGGCGTCTGATCCTTTCCGCGCGACGCCTTGACACCTTTGTGTCCCCGCCCGGACACTCCCATCTCGGAGAGCGCTCTCCCATTGTTGTCGCGGGCCGGTGACGGCCCGTCATGCGGGCGGCCCGGCCCGCACCACGGCGTCGCGAGTCCTCGCCGTGCGAGGGCCGCCCGGCCACCTTCACCCTCTCTCCATGTGGCAGGAGTCTCCATGGCACGGAGATCGAAGATCGTTTCATCCACCCTGATCACGGGCGCGCTGCTGCTGACCTCGCTCGGGCTCGGTGGTATCGCGATGAGCGCCGAGACACCCGCGGCGAAGTCCGCGGGCGGCGGTGTCACGGCGGCCCACGCGGCCCAGCCGGGGCACGCGGCCCAGCCGGGGCACGCGGCCCATGCGGGGCACGCGGCCCATGCGGGGCACGCGGCCCAGCCGGGGCACGCCATGGCGGCGTCGGCCGCCTCCTCGCCCGAGGACCCGGACGGCGACGGCTACATTCCCGCGAACCCGCCGGTCACCGGCGTCACCCCGTCCACGAAGGAGCCGCCCCACCGCTACTTCCACGAGTTCCAGGCCAACTGCTCGGTCAGCCACACCAAGGCGGACGACCCGATCGTGTATCCGCAGCGGCCGGGCGCGTCCCATGACCACACCTTCATGGGCAACACCACGACCGACGCGGCCAGCACCACGGCCTCCCTCGACGCCGGCCGCACCACCTGCAAGGCGCCGGGGGACAAGTCGGGCTACTGGATGCCCACGCTCTTCAACGGCGACAAGCCGGTGCTGCCCATCGGCCCGCAGACCATCTACTACAAGGCGGGCGTGACCGACTACACCAGTGTCCGGCCGTTCCCCAAGGGGCTGCGGTTCGTGGTGGGCGATCCGGCGCAGACCGCCGAGGAGTTCCGCCGTCACCCCGGCTTCGTGGAGGGCTGGGAGTGCGGCGACAGCTACTTCAACGTCGCGTTCCCCAAGGACTGCCCGAGCCGTCCCGAGGTCCAGCTCAACATCCGTTTCCAGGCGCCCAGTTGCTGGGACGGCAAGTACCTGGACACGCCCGACCACCGCAGCCATATGGCCTACCCGGTGGTCAACCCCGGCACGAACAACAACGTGTGCCCCGCCGACCACCCGGTGGCGCTGCCGATGGTCGAGTTCAAGATGGCCTTCCCGGTCAACGGCGACCTCTCCCGGGCGAGGCTGGCCAGCGGCCCGAGCTGGTCGTTCCACTACGACTTCTTCAACGCCTGGGACGCGCCCACGCTCAAGGCGCTCGTCGACCACTGCGTGGTCGGGGCGCTGCAGTGCGACGCCCGCGGCTATGACCAGACCCACCCCGAGGCCGGAGCGGCCCTCGACGAGAACTACGAGCTGCCGTGAAACGTGCGGCCCGGCCGCCGCGGACACCGTGGCGGCCGGGCCGCACGCACCCCACCCCCCCGACACACCGAAAGACACCACCATGACCCGGACCCGTACCGCCCCACGCCGTATCGCGGCGCCCCTCGCCGCCGGTCTGCTGGCCGCCGGTGCCCTCGCGCTGCCCGGCCAGCAGGCACACGCCGCCGGAAGCGTCGTCAAGGTCACCGGCGCCCAGGGCGACTGGCGGCTGACCGTGGACGGCCAGCCGTATCAGATCAAGGGCCTGACCTGGGGCCCCGCCATCGCGGACGCCGATCGCTACCTCCCCGATCTGCGGTCGATGGGCGTGAACACCATCCGCACCTGGGGCACCGACGCCACCAGCAAACCGCTCTTCGACTCGGCGGCCGCCCATGGCATCAAGGTGATCGCCGGATTCTGGCTGCAGCCCGGTGGCGGCCCGGGCAGTGGCGGCTGTGTGAACTACCGGACGGACACCGCCTACAAGGATCAGACGGCCGCCGAGTTCACCAAGTGGGTCTCCGCCTACAAGGACCACCCGGGCGTACTGATGTGGAACGTGGGCAACGAGTCGGTGCTCGGCCTCCAGAACTGCTACAGCGGCGATGAGCTGGAGCGGCAGCGGGACGCCTACACCACGTTCGTCAACGACATCGCCAAGAAGATCCACGCCATCGACCCCGGCCACCCGGTGACCTCCACCGACGCCTGGACCGGCGCGTGGCCGTACTACCGGAGGAACGCCCCCGACCTCGATCTGTACGCCGTCAACTCCTACCACGCCGTCTGCGACATCAAGGCCACCTGGGAGCAGGGCGGTTACACCAAGCCGTACATCGTCACCGAGACCGGCCCGGCGGGGGAGTGGGAGGTCCCCGACGACTCCAACGGTGTGCCCGAGGAGCCCACCGACCAGGCCAAGGCCGCGGGCTACACCAAGGCGTGGAACTGCGTCACCGGCCACAGGGGGGTCGCGCTCGGCGCCACGATGTTCCACTACGGCACCGAGGACGACTTCGGTGGCGTCTGGTTCAATCTGCTGCCCGCCGGCCAGAAGCGGCTGTCGTACTACGCGGTGAAGAGGGCGTACGGCGCGGACACCTCGCGCGACAACACACCGCCGGTCATCTCCTCGCCGGCCGTGGAGGGCGACGCCGCCAAGGTGGAGGCGGGCCGTGCCCTGACGCTCGCCGTCAAGGCCACCGACCCCGACGGCGACGCCATTTCCTACCAGGTGCTGGGCAGCACGATGTACCTCGACAAGGACAAGAGGCTCATCCCGCTGCCCGCCACCGACCTCGGTGGCGGCCGGCTGAGGCTCACCGCGCCGGACCGCCCCGGGGTGTGGAAGGTGTACGTCAAGGCCACCGACGGCAAGGGCGACGTCGGCATCGGGACCCGTTCCGTACGGGTCGTCCCGCCCGCCGTGAACGGCACCGATGTGGCCCTCGGCAGGCCCGCCACCGCCTCCTCGTACCAGACCGGTGGCGGCGACTGCCCCTGCACCCCGGACAACGCCGTGGACGGCAAGGCGGACACCCGCTGGGCCGCCGACTGGAGCGATCCGCAGTGGCTCCAGGTGGACCTCGGCGCGTCCACCTCCTTCACCCACGTCCAGCTGGTGTGGGAGGCGGCCTACGCCAAGGCGTACACCATCCAGACCTCCGACGACGGCCAGAACTGGCGCACCGTCCGCGAGGTGACCGACGGCAACGGCGGTGTCGACGACTTCGACATCTCGGGCACCGGGCGCTACGTCCGCGTCCACGGCACGGCCCGTGGCACCGGCTACGGCTACTCGCTCTACGAGTTCGGCGTCTACCGCTGAGCCACTGAGGAGGGGGCCGGGAGAGCGCTCTATGCCCCCGGGACACGCTGCCACTAGGGTGCGGACATGAACCGACAGGCCCCGACCTTGGAGGATGTCGCCCGGGAGGCCGGTGTCTCCCGGGCGACCGTGTCCCGGGTCGTCAACGGCGTCCGCAATGTGGATCCGGCCATCCAGGACCTGGTCCGGCTGGCGATCGAGAGGACCGGCTACGCGCCCAACCGGGCGGCCAGATCGCTGGTGACCCGGCGCACGGGCACCGTGGCGCTCGTCGTCTCCGGGGCCGGGGACACCTCGGAGGAGGAGCAGAACGCCTTCGCCGCGCGGGTGTTCGCGGACCCGTTCTTCGGCCGGGTGGTCGGTGGCGTGGTGGGGTTCCTGCGGCCGCGCTCGATGCATCCGGTGCTGATGTTCGCCGAGTCCCCCGAGGCCCGGCAGGAGGTGGTGAGGTATCTGCGGCAGGGGAACGCGGACGGGGCCCTCGTGGTGTCCACCCACCCCGACGATCCACTGCCCGCGCTGCTGGCCGAGGCCGGACTGCCCGCCGTGCTGTTCGCCCGGCCCGTGCGGCCGGTGGCGCTGAGCCATGTCGACCTGGCGCACTGGGACGGTGGCCGTCTCGCCGCCGAGCGCCTGCTGGCCCGGGGGTGCCGGAAGGTGGCCACCGTGTCGGGGCCGTGGGCCGTGGCGGCGAGCCAGGAGCGGCTCGCCGGGTTCCGCGACACCATGGCCCGCGGTGGCCACCCGTACGTTCCGGTGGCCGAGGGCGGCTTCACACTGGACAGCGGAGTGGCGGCGATGACCACGCTGCTCGCCCAACACCCCGATGTGGAAGGGGTGTTCGCGGCCAACGACCTGATGGCCCAGGGGGTCTGCCAGGTGCTGAGGGAGCGCGGGCGGCGGGTGCCCGAGGACGTCGCGGTCGTCGGCTTCGACGACTCCAGCGTGGCCGCCACCTGCCGGCCGCCGCTGACCTCGGTGCGCCAGCCGGTGGAGGACATGGCGGCGGCGATGGCCCGGCTGCTCGACGAGCACGTCCGGGGCCTGCGCACCGATCCGGTCGCGGTCCTCTTCGAACCGGAGCTGGTGGTACGGGAGTCGGCGTAGCGGCACGGGGAGGAGGCGGCGTAGCCCCGGCCCCGGACGTCTGCGTAGCGCCCGCGCCGGACGTGTGCGCAGCGCCCGCGCCGGAGACGTGTGCGCCGCCCCTCCGCGCCACCACCCACATACCGCGCCCCTACGCCAGCCGCGCGCCCAAGGAGGTGCGCCACGCGGGGGACGGCTCCGGCGAGGGCCCGGCGGGCAGGCGGCGCCCGCCGCGGGCGAAGAAGTCCGCGAGCGGCAGGATCGCGGCGCCCACGGTCACGGCGTCCGGCCCCAGCGCCCCCAGGTCGATGCCGACGCGTCCGGACGGGTACGGCAGCGCGTACGAGAGCGCGTGGTGGCGCACCGAGTCCAGGAAGCGGGCCCCGAGCTGGAGCCCGGCCCAGCCGCCGACCAGGATGCGCTCGGGCTGGAAGAGATTGATCAGATCGGAAAGACCCGCGCCCAGGTACTCCGCCGTCTCGGCGAGGACAGCGGCCGCCACCGGGTCCGGGTCGCCACCGTCCGCGGGGTACGCGGCTGCCAGCATCGCCGTCAGGGCGGTCTCCTCGTCGGTGTCGGACGGCGGCCGCCCGCCCGCCTCCTGCCAGCGCTCCAGCAGCGCCTCCGCGCCCGCGTACGCCTCCAGGCACCCCAGCGCCCCGCAGCGGCACCGGCGGCCCCGCACCCGCACCGTGAGATGGCCCCACTCCACCGCCCGGCCGTGCTCGACGTCGTCGGTGACGACGCAGGCACCGACGCCCGAGCCGAAGAGCACCACCACCGCGTTGCGCGCACCGCGCCCGGCGCCGAACCACATCTCGGCCTGCCCCAGCGTCTTGGCGCCGTTCTCGACGAAGTACGGGACCTCCTGGGGGAGATGGCCCGGCCGGCGCAGCATCCGCTCCAGCGGGACCGCCTCCCAGCCGATCGGCTGGCAGTGCACCACCGCACCGCCCTCCTCGGAGTGCTCGACGATGCCGGGGACGCCGATGCCGACGCCGAGCAGCCGGTCGGGGGCGAGCCCGGCCGTCTCCAGGACCTCGGCGATGGCGTCGCGGATATGGCCCGCGATCAGCTCGCTGTCGTAGCGGTCCCGGTGCCCGGCGCCGCGCATGGGCAACGGCCGGTCGGCATGGGCCCGTTCGGCCAGCGCGAGATCGAACAGCTCGACGCGGACCCGGGTCTCGCCCACGTCCACCCCGATCATGTGGCCGCTGTGCGGGGCGATCCGCAGCAGGGTGCGGGGGCGGCCGCCGTCGGAGTCCACGCTGCCGGCCTCCTCCACCAACTCCTCGGCGAGGAGTTCGGCGACCACATTGCTGATGGAGCCTGAACTCAGCCCGGTCGCGGGGGCCAGCGAATAGCGGCTCATCGGCCCGTCGAAGTACAACCGGCGCAGTACGGCGGCACGGTTCTCCCGCCGCAGGTCACGAACCGTACGGCCGTTGTTCGCCGCCACCTGGCCTCCTCAACTCCGGGCTCCGCGCCGCAAGATACCTCCGCCGGATCTCTTGACGCGACCTTCTCTTGAGGTTTAACTCACGTCCTAAATTAAGCCGTGAGAGGCTTCGGGAGTTGAACGCGGTCGCGTCCCCGGGCCCTTCTTGGCATTCACCACTCCCGGAAGGGACACCAGGAGCCATGCGCAGCATCCGAGTCGCGGCCATAGGCGCCGTCACCTTGTCACTCGCCCTCGCCGTCTCGGCCTGCGGAGGCGGCTCCTCGACGGGTGGCGGCGGATCCAACGACTCGCCGAAGACGCTCACGTACTGGGCCTCCAACCAGGGCGCCAGCATCGCGGTGGACAAGAAGGTCCTGAAGCCCGAGCTCGACAAGTTCGAGAAACAGACCGGGATCAGAGTGAAGCTGGAGGTCATCCCCTGGTCCGAGCTGCTGAACCGGATCCTCACCGCGACCACCTCCGGCCAGGGCCCCGATGTGCTGAACATCGGCAACACCTGGAGCGCCTCGCTGCAGGCGTCCGGGGCGCTGCTGTCGTGGGACGACAAGAACTTCGGCGGCATCGGCGGCAAGGACCGCTTCGTGGACTCCGCCCTCGGCTCGACCGGGGTGAAGGGCGAGGACCCGGCCGCGGTGCCGCTGTACTCGATGGCGTACGCGCTCTACTACAACAAGAAGATGTTCGCCGACGCGGGCATCGCCAAGCCGCCCGCCACCTGGGACGAGGTCGTCGCCGACGGCAAGAAGCTCTCCAAGGACGGCAAGTGGGGCCTCGGCGCCGAGGGCGCGAACCTCTCGGAGAACATCCACCAGGTGTTCGTCCTCGCCAAGCAGCACGGCGCGGACTTCTTCACCGCCGACGGCAAGCCCGACTTCACCTCGGACGGCGCGGTCACCGCGATCAAGCAGTACGTCGACCTGATGGCGAAGGACAAGATCATCGCCCCGGGCAACGCCGAGTACGCGCAGAACCAGTCCCTCAGCGACTTCGCCAAGGGCAAGACGGCGATGGTCCTGTGGCAGACCGCCTCCGCCACCTTCGCCTCCCTGGGCATGAAGGACGACGAGTGGGGCGTGGCGCCGGCGCCCGTACGCTCCGGCACCCCCGGCACCGGTACCGCCGTCAATTCGATGGTGGCGGGCATCAACCTGGCCGTCTTCAAGAACACCGACAACCACGACGGCGCCGTGAAGTTCGTGAAGTTCATGACCGGCGACGCGGAGCAGAAGATCCTCAACAAGGCGTACGGCTCCATCCCGCCGGTCAAGGCCGCCCAGTCAGACCCCGCGTTCAACACCCAGGCGA
This sequence comes from Streptomyces rugosispiralis, assembly GCF_024505145.1. Lineage (GTDB taxonomy): Bacteria > Actinomycetota > Actinomycetes > Streptomycetales > Streptomycetaceae > Streptomyces > Streptomyces rugosispiralis. Next base: position 366,302 of record NZ_JANIAA010000004.1, read on the forward strand.
CGGCCGCCCTGCGGGACACCCTCGCCAAGAGCGCCGAGGCGCTGCCGCAGGTGGCCGACGAGTCGCAGTTCGAGACGTCCGTGGGCACGGCCGTCAAGGAGCTGTTCGCGGACGCCGCCGCCGGACGCCCGGTGACCACCGCATCGGTGAAGGCCAAGCTGGAGAAGGCCCAGCAGCAGATGCCGGCGAAGTGAGCGCGGACACCTCATGACCACCACGACCGCCAACGCCGAGGCAGACCGGCGGACCGTGTCGGGGAGCACCCCCGGGGCGGCGCGAGGCCCGCGCCGCCCCGGGCGGATCCGCCGCGTCGGACTGCCGTATCTGCTGCTCCTGCCCGCCCTGGTCCTCGAGCTCCTGGTCCATCTGGTGCCGATGGTGATGGGCATCCTGATGAGCTTCAAGGCGCTCACCCGGTTCTCCATCCGGGACTGGAGCGCCGCCCCCTGGTCCGGCTTCGACAACTACAAGATCTCGGTGGACATCAACGCGCCGGCCGGTGAGGCGCTGCTCCACTCGTTCTGGGTCACCTGCGGCTTCACCGTGCTGTCCGTCGGACTGTGCTGGCTGCTCGGCACCGCCACCGCCATCTTCCTCCAGGACACCTTCCGTGGCCGGGGTGTGCTGCGCACCCTGTTCCTGATCCCGTACGCCCTGCCCGTCTACACGGCCGTCATCACCTGGGCGTTCATGTTCCAGCACGACAACGGGCTGGTGAACCACGTCCTCCACGATCAGCTCGGCCTCACCGACAAACCCTCGTTCTGGCTGATCGGCGACAACAGCTTCATCGCGCTGCTCACCGTGTCGGTGTGGAAGGGCTGGCCGTTCGCGTTCCTCGTCGTCATGGCCGGTCTGCAGAACATCCCCAAGGAGCTCTACGAGGCGGCCGCCCTCGACGGTGCCGGGATGTGGCAGCAGATCCGCCGCATCACCCTGCCCACGCTGCGCCCGGTCAACCAGGTGCTGGTGCTGGTGCTGTTCCTGTGGACGTTCAACGACTTCAACACCCCGTATGTGCTGTTCGGCAAGGCAGCGCCGGAGGCCGCGGACCTCATCTCGATCCACGTCTACCAGACGACGTTCGCCACCTGGAACTTCGGCACCGGGTCCGCCATGTCCGTCCTGCTGCTGCTCTTCCTGCTCGTGGTGACGGGCCTGTACCTCCTGCTGACCTCCCGACGAAGGAAGACGGCCGATGTCTAGCACCTCCCCGGCGCGGCCCCGCTCACCGATGGCCGCCCCCCGGTCCTTCCTCTGGGCCCGCCGGATCTTCCTCACCCTGCTGACCGGGTTCGTCCTGCTGCCGGTGTACGTCATGGTCTCCAGCTCCCTGAAGCCGCTGGAGGATGTCTCGGGGACGTTCCGCTGGCTGCCGAGCGGGCTGACCATCCGCCCCTACATCGACATCTGGTCGACGGTCCCGCTCGCCAAGTACTTCATGAACTCGGCCCTCGTGGCGGGCGCCGCGACCGTCTGCTCGGTGGTGATCGCCGTCTTCGCCGCGTACGCGGTCAGCCGGTACCGCTTCCGGGGCAAGCGGGTGTTCACCGTCACCGTCCTGTCCACCCAGATGTTCCCCGGGATCCTCTTCCTGCTGCCGCTGTTCCTCATCTACGTGAACATCGGCAACGCCACCGGTATCGCCCTCTTCGGCTCCCGGGGCGGCCTCATCCTCACCTATCTCACCTTCTCGCTCCCGTTCTCGATCTGGATGCTCATCGGGTACTTCGACTCGGTGCCACGCGATCTGGACGAGGCGGCGCTGGTGGACGGCTGCGGACCGCTGGGCGCGCTGTTCCGGGTCGTCGTCCCGGCCGCGATCCCCGGCATCGTCGCCGTCGCCGTCTACGCGTTCATGACCGCCTGGGGCGAGGTGCTCTTCGCGTCGGTGATGACCAACGACACCACCCGCACCCTCGCCGTGGGCCTCCAGGGCTACGCCACCCAGACCGAGGTGTACTGGAACCAGGTCATGGCCGCCTCGCTCGTCGTCAGTGTCCCCGTGGTCGCGGGCTTCCTGCTGCTGCAGCGCTATCTCGTGGCCGGACTCACCGCCGGAGCCGTGAAGTGACCGGCCTGCCCCCCGCCGACCTTCCCCCCGCTGACCTTCCCCCCGCTGACCTTCCCCCCTCCGACCTCCCCACCTCTGAAAGGACGTACGTGTCCGAACTCCTGGACCTCACAGCCTTCCCGCACGACTTCCTGTGGGGCACGGCCACCTCCGCCTACCAGGTCGAGGGAGCCGTCGCCGAGGACGGACGGTCGCCCTCGATCTGGGACACCTTCTCGCACACCCCCGGCAAGGTGGCGGGCGACGACCACGGCGATGTGGCCTGCGACCACTACCACCGCTGGCGCCAGGACATCGGGCTGATGAAGCGGCTGGGCACCAACGCCTACCGGCTGTCCATCGCCTGGCCACGCGTGGTGCCGGGCGGCGACGGGCCGGTCAACGTCAAGGGCCTGGCCTTCTACGACGAGCTGATCGACGGTCTCCTGGAGGCGGGCATCACCCCGTCCGTCACCCTGTACCACTGGGACCTGCCGCAGGTGCTCCAGGACCGGGGCGGCTGGCCCGAGCGCGACACCGCGGAACACTTCGCCGCGTACGCCTCGGTGGTGGTCGACCGCCTCGGCGACCGGGTGCACCACTGGACCACCCTCAACGAGCCGCTGTGCTCGGCCTGGATCGGCCACCTCGAGGGCGTGATGGCGCCCGGGTTCACCGATCTGACCGCGGCGGTCCGCGCCTCGTACCACCTGCTGCTCGGCCACGGCCTCGCCGCCCAGGCGATCCGGGCCGCCGCGCCACGCGCCGAGGTCGGCATCGTCAACAACCTCAACACCGTGGAGGCGGCCACCGACCGGCCGGAGGACCGGGCCGCCGCGCGGCGCATGGACGGCCACACCAACCGCTGGTGGCTGGACCCGGTGCACGGCCGTGGCTTCCCCGCGGACATGCGCGAGGTGTACGGGGTCGAACTGCCCGAGCGCCCCGGCGACCTGGACACCATCGCCGCCCCCCTGGACTGGCTGGGCCTGAACTACTACTTCCCGGCCACCGTCACCGACGACCCCACCGGCCCGGCCCCCCACGCCCGCGCCGTCCGCCGCCCGGACGTCCCCCGCACGGGCATGGACTGGGAGATCGACGCCGGGGGTATCGAAACCCTGCTGCTGCGCCTGACCGGCGAATACGGCGCCCGCAAGCTGTACGTCACCGAGAACGGCTCCGCCTACCCCGACGCCGTACGCCCGGACGGCACCGTGGACGACCCCGAGCGCCAGGACTACCTCGTCCAGCACCTCGCGGCCTGCGCCTCGGCGGTGCGCAAGGGCGTCCCGCTGGCCGGGTACTTCGCCTGGTCGCTGCTGGACAACTTCGAGTGGGCCTACGGCTACGACAAGCGCTTCGGTCTCGTCCACGTCGACTACCGCACGCAGGTCCGCACCATCAAGGGGACCGGCCACCGCTACGCGGAGATCATCCGCGACCACCGGGGCCGGGCCCGCCGAGCCGCCTAGGGGGTGTTCGAGGGGGCTTGACGCCTGCGGCGGGCTTGTTCCCCTCCCCGCCCCTTCCCGAAAACTGGGGCATCCGCCCCAGACCCCGGACCGGGGGTTCCGTCTCAGACCCCGGACCGGGGGTTCCGCCCCTTCCCGCAGCATCGATATGCGGCTCCGCCGCGTGGCGAGGCTCCGCTCGAGACCCCGGGAGCTGGACTTCACCTACGGGCGGGTCAGCGCCCGGATGAAGCTGCCGGTCGGCGACGGCTACTGGCCCGCGTTCTGGCTGCTGGGCAGCGATGTGGACGATCCCTCGGTGTCCTGGCCCTCCTCCGGCGAGACCGACATCATGGAGAACATCGGCTATGCCGACTGGACCAGCAGCGCCCTGCACGGCCCCGGCTATTCGGCGGACGGCAACATCGGCGCTCGCCAGATCTACCCGGGTGGCGGCCGAGCCGACCAGTGGCACACCTACGCGGTGGAGTGGACACCCACCGGGATGCGCTTCCTCGTCGACGACCGGGTGGTTCAGGAGACGAGCCGTAACAAGCTCGAGTCCACCCGTGGCCAGTGGGTCTTCGGCCACAACCAGTACGTGATCCTCAACCTCGCCCTGGGCGGGGCGTACCCGGCCGGGGGAGTGCAGGCGGACGTGGACTGGGTGCGCGTCGAGCAGAAGGGGTGAGCGCTGCATCATGGATCGTTGCCGGGCGGCCGCCGTGGCCGCCCGGCAACGGAAGCAGCGGATGCAGCGGAAGAAGAAGGAGGAGCGCCGATGCGGGTGGCGTTGCACTCGGTTCTCAAGGAGGGCCAGGAGTCCGGTTACGAGCAGGTGCACGCCACGGTCCCGGAGGACCTGCTGGCGGCGCTGGGCCGGGCCGGGATCACCAACTGGCGGATCTGGCGCAGCGGGCGCCATCTCTTCCACCTCGTGGACTGCGAGGACTTCGCGGCCGCGATGGCGGCGCTGGACGAGGACCCGGCCAATCAGCGCTGGCAGGAGTTCATCGGCGAGTACGTCGACCACTTCGAGGACACCGGCGGTACGCCCGCCGAGGCGGAGCGGATGGCGCTCGGCGAGGTGTGGGAGCTGCGCGCCCAGGCCGAGGCCGAGGCCGAGGCCGCGGAGCGCGGCTAGCCGTACGGCTGGGAGGGATCGGCCGAACCGGCGGAGCCTACCGATCCGGATCGTTCGGCGCAGCGATTCATCAGACCTTGAGTACGGATGAGATCGGGGCGAACGCGTCCACGTACGACGTGGTGGCCCCGCGCGGGGGCGTGGCGGAACGCGGCAAGCGCTCCGCACACGCCGGCCGCGCATCCCCGACTGGAGGTCAGTGAGTTGAGCCACCGACGTGTGAACAAGCGGACCCTCGCCATTTCCGGAGCCGCCATCACCGCGCTCGGGGCAGCCGCCATTCTGCTGCCCAACGCGAACGCGAACCCGGACGAGACGTCGGGCGCCAAGACCTTCTCGTCCCCGGCCGCCGTGAAGCTCGCGAGGAGTCTCGCCTCGGACCTCGGTGACAACGGCGCGGGCTGGTACTACGACAACGGCAACCGCCAGCTGGTCATGAACGTGGTGGACGAGGACTCCGCCGAGTCCGTCCGGGCCAAGGGCGCCGTGGCGAAGGTCGTCCAGAACAGCATGGCCGATCTGAAGGCCGCCACCCGGACACTGAGCAGCGACGCGTCGGTGCCCGGCACCGCCTGGTCGATCGACCCGGTGACCAACAAGGTCCAGGTGACCGCCGACCGGACGGTGACCGGCACGAAGTGGGAATCGCTGACCAAGGCCACGGACCAGATGGCGGACACGGTCAGCGTCAAGCGCAGCAAGGGCGAGTTCAAGAAGTTCGACGGTGAGGACGCGGCCCGGCCCGGCGACAACGGCGGCGCGGGCGCCGGGGACGCGGCGGGTGACGCGGGCGCCGGGGACGTCGCCGGTGCGGCGGGCGGCGCGGGCGGCGCGGGTGACGCGGGGGCCGGGGCCGCAGGCGGCGCGGGCGACGCGGGGGGTGCGGGGGACGCCGGTGCGGGTGGTGCCGGTGATGCCGCGGGCGGTGCGGGTGATGCCGCTGGTGGTGCAGGTGGTGCCGGTGACGCCGGGGGTGGCGGGGACGCCGCGGCCGGTGGGCTCGACGGCGGCGATGCCATCTTCGGGGGTGGCGCCCGCTGTTCGCTGGGCTTCAACGTCAGCGTGGACGGCGCGCCGGGCTTCCTGACCGCGGGCCACTGTGGCAACGCATCCCAGACCTGGACCTCGGACGAGGCCGGGGCCCAGCAGGTGGGCACGGTGCAGGACTCCAAGTTCCCCGAGAACGACTTCGCACTGGTGATGTACGACGACGCCACCACCCAGCCATCCAGCACGGTCGACCTCCAGAACGGCAACACCCAGGAGATCGGGCGCGCCGTCGAGGCGAGCGTGGGCCTGAAGGTGCAGCGCTCCGGCTCCACGACCGGGGTCACCGACGGCACGGTCACCGGCCTCAACGCCACGGTGAACTACGGCAACGGCGACATCGTCAACGGCCTCATCCAGACCGATGTGTGCGCCGAGCCCGGCGACAGCGGTGGCGCGATGTTCGCCGAGGACGCGGCGGTCGGGCTGACGTCCGGCGGCAGCGGCGACTGCACCCAGGGCGGCGAGACGTTCTTCCAGCCGGTGACCGCCGCGCTGGAGGCCACCGGCGCGGTCATCGGCGCGGACGGCGGCGGCGCCGGTGGCGGTGACGCGGCGGGTGGTGCCGGTGATGCGGCTGGTGGTGCTGGTGACGCGGCTGGTGGTGCCGGTGACGCGGCGGGCGCGGGCAACGCCGGTGCCGGTGCCGGTGACGCGGGTGCCGGTGACGCGGGCGCTGGCGACGCGGGTGCCGGTGACGCGGGTGCCGTCGCCGGGGCCGGTGACACCGGCAGCGTCGCGGGCCAGGGTCTCAACTGACCCGGCCCATCCCATGAACGAGGTCCCGGGCGCCCTCCTGCCCCAGTGCCCGGGGCCTCCCCTTTCCCTACGGCCCACGGCCCACGGCCCACGAGACCTGAGAGCCTCCGGCCCTAACCGGAGACCGGAACCCCCGCCGCCTCCGCCGCCGCGCCGAGCACCTCGCGCAGCATGGCCGGGGTGAGCCGTCCGGTGAAGGTGTTCTGCTGGCTCACGTGGTAGCAGCCGAAGAGCGTGAGCGGCGGCCCGTCGTCGGCCGCCCGCAGCGTGGCCCGCGCGCCGTGTCCGAACACCGGCCGGGGCCGGGGCACGACCCATCCGGCCGCCTCCAGGGCGGGCAGCACGGCCTGCCAGCCGAACGCGCCGAGCACCACCGCGGTCCGCAGCGTCGGCCGCAGCAGCCGCAGCTCCCGGGCCAGCCACGAGCGGCAGGTGTCCCGCTCCTCGGGGGTGGGGCGGTTGGCGGGCGGGGCGCAGTGCACCGGCGAGGTGATCCTGACCCCGGACAGCTCCAGACCGTCGCCGCGGTGGGTGGCGGTCGGCCGGCTGGCCAGCCCCAGGTCGTACAGCGCCGCGTACAGGAAGTCCCCGGCTCGGTCGCCGGTGAACATCCGGCCCGTGCGGTTCCCCCCGTGGGCGGCCGGTGCGAGTCCCACGATCGCCACCCCGGCGTCCGGTGGCCCGAACCCGGGCACCGGCCGCCCCCAGTACTCCCAGTCGGCGTAGGCCCGGCGCTTGGTGCGGGCGGTCTCCTCCCGCCACTGGACCAGCCGGGGGCAGGCACGGCAGTCGACGACCCGTGCGTCCAGCTCGGCGAGGGTCTCGGCGCCGGGGGCCTGACGGGCGGGGTAGGAGCGGTCGGTTTCGGAAGTGGTCATGTTGGGGGCTGGTGCCCCGTGTCCTTGCGCAGAAAACGCCGTAGCCGGGTGAGCGACCAGGTGTTGATGACATCGTCCGGGGTCAGCCAGCCCCGCTGGGCCATGCCCACCCCGTACCGCATGTTGTCCAGATCCCGGGTCGAGTGGGCGTCGCTGTCCAGCGCGAACACCACCCCGTGCGACTTGGCCCGCAGGATGTTGTCGTCCGACAGATCGAGCCGGTCCGGATGTGCGTTGATCTCCAGCGCGGTGCCGGTGCGGGCGCAGGCGGCGAACACCTCGTCCAGGTCGGCGTCGATACCGGGCCGTTTGCCGATCAGCCGGGTGGTCGGATGGCCGATGACATGGACGTACGGGTTCTCGCAGGCCCGCACCAGCCGCCGGGTCATGGCCTTGCGGTCCAGGCCGAACTGGGTGTGCACCGAGGCCACGCACAGATCGAAGTCCTCGAGGAAGCCGGGCGGCCAGTCCACGTCCCCGTCGACGTCGATGTTCAGCTCCACGCCGTGCAGCAGCCGGGTGTCCCCGCGGCCGCGCCCCCGGTCGAGTGCGCGCACCCGCTCCCGCTGGGCCAGCATCTTCTCCTCGGTCATCTGCTGCATATACAGCTTGGGCGCGTGATCGGTGATGGCGTAGTACGCGTAGCCGCGCCGCTCCGCCTTGGCGATCATGTCCTCGAGCGATTCCAGCCCGTCGGTGAGGTTGGTGTGGGTGTGCAGATCGCCCCGCAGATCGGACTCCTCGACCAGCCGGGGGAGTTGCCCATCGAGGGCCGCCTTGACCTCGCCCCGGTCCTCGCGCAGCGTCGGCGGGATCCAGTCCATGCCGAGCCGGGCGTAGACGTCCTCCTCGCTCCGCGACGCGATGGTCTTGCCGCTCTTGGTCTCGAAGAGGCCGTACTCGGAGAGCTTGAGGCCATGGCGCACCGCGATCGCGCGGATGCGGATGTTGTGCGCCTTGGAGCCGGTGAAGTAGAGCAGTCCGGCGCCCCAGGAGTCCAGCGGCAGGACCCGCAGATCCACCTGGAGCCCCTTCGTGGTGCGGATCGACGTCTTCTTCTGGCCGTGGGCGATCACCTCGGAGGTGAGCGGCAGCCGGGTGAACGCCGCCATGAACGGGCCGGATTCCTCCGCCGCCACCAGGATGTCCACATCGCCCACGGTCTCCCTCATCCGGCGCAGCGACCCGGCGTACGCGCACCGCCGGCAGCCGGGCACCTTGGACAGGGCGGAGACGATGTCATCGGCCACGTCCATCGCCTCGTCGAGCGGGATGCGGTTGCCCGCGGCACGCATCAGCCCGATGCCGTGCAGGATGTTCTCCTCGGACTTCGGCCCGAAGCCCTTGAGGTCGCGCAACTGGTGGTCCTCGATGGCCTGGGCCAGCTGGTCGATCGAGGAGATCTCCAGCTCCTCGTAGAGGAGCATGGCCTTCTTCGGCCCGAGCGCCGGGATGGCGGTCAGCTCCCGCACCCCGGCCGGGATCGCGGCGCGTGCCTCCTCGACGGCGGGCATGGTCCCGGTGTGCAGATACTCGACCACCTTGTCGGCGATCGACCGGCCCACATTGGGGATGTCCCGCAGCGCCTTCGCGTCGAACTGCGAGATGTCGGCCGCATGGCCGCCGATCGCTCGGGCGGCCTTCTCGTACGCACGCGCCCGGTACGCGTCCCCGCCCGTGATCAGGAGCAGATCGGCGTACTCGCGCAGGAGGGCTTCGACCTCCTCGTTGGAGCGAGCCATGAGAGCGATTTTAGTCGGCTCTGGCGATCCCGGTGAGGTGGAGGGATCCTGGTGTCAGGAGCGAAACGGCGATCCGCGCGAGTCGGGTCGACCGGTTTCTGCCGTGTGTTTCCCCGGGTTTGGGGGAGGTCATGGACGTTGGATTCCTGAAGCCGTTGTTCGACCGCCCCGGTCCATGGGCGGGCGTGTACATGGACACTTCCCGCAGCACGGAGGACGCGCCCAGGCGGCGCAGGCTGCGGGAGCGGTTCGTGGCGGATCAGCTGACCGGCCAGGGCGCCGACCGCGCCACCTGTGACGCGGTGGTCGAGCGGCTGGCCGGTGAGCAATGGGCCATGGCGTCCGCGGGACGGGCGCTGTTCGCCACGGACGGCGAGGTGGTGCTCGACCTGCCGCTGGCCACGTCCCCGATCGATGTGGTGACGTCCTGGTCGATGCTGCCGAGAGTGGCGCCGCTGGCCGCGTTCCGCGGTGAGTGGCCGGCCTGTCTGGTGGCCTTCGTCAACCAGGCGGGGGCCGATCTGGAGCTGCGGGACGACACCGGTACCCGCCCGGCGGGCCGCGCCGCGGGCCGGAGAGCGCATGGCCGCGGCCACCGGTCGATGCCCGCCGACCGCTACGAGTGGCACTACCGCAACCGGATCGGGAACACCTGGGAGCAGACCGCCGACCGCGTGGCCGACGAGCTGATGCGGCAGTGGACGGACGGCGAGGCCGATCTGCTGATCCTGGCCGGTGATCCGCGCGAGCGCCGGGCCGTACGCGACCGGCTGCCCGAGCCGCTGCGGGCCAGGACGGAGGAGACCCGCCACGGCAGCCGCGCCGCCGGCTGCTCCGAGCTGCTGAACGCGGAGATCGACCACGCCAGGGCGGAGTACGCCCGCGCGCATCTGGAGACGGTCCTCGACCTGTTCCGCGCCGGGCGCGGCCGCCCCGGCGGACCGGCCCTGGGCGGACATGACGGCACCGGGCCGCCGAGCAGCGGGGCGGCGGAGGGCGTACCGGCGGTGGTGGAGGCCATGCGCCGCCACCAGGCGGCCACGCTGCTGCTGGGGCACGCGGGCGGCGATATGCGCCATGAGGTGTGGATCGGGCCTGACGCCGATCAGGTGGCCGTACAGCGCTCCCAGGCGCGTGCCATGGGCGTCAGAACACCCGAGCCCGCCCGCGCGGACGACGCGCTGATGCGGTCCGCGACGGTGGCCGACACGGAGGTGCTGGTGGTGCCCGAGGGGCTCCAGGGACCGGCCGGGGGCCTGGGCGCGGTGCTGCGCTGGCACGCCTGAACGAACCGCGGGGACCAGGCGCGGAGCGTCAGCGCTCCGCGCCCGGACGCGCATGACGGCGGCGTCGCGCCTCACCGGGCCGCACCGCACCGTGCGCCCGGACGGGCCATTTCCCGGTGGGGCTGGTTGACATGGCTCGCTCAGCTCTCTACGGTCCGTTGGTTGTTAGGAAACCTACTTAACCAATGCTCTGCCTGCCCCCAGGGAGACATCCGTGGTCCTCCGTCCGGCACCACTCCGGCGGCGGGCGCGAGCCCGCGTCCGACGCGCTCTGACCGCCTCGCTCGCCGTCGGCGGCCTGCTCCTCACCGTCTCCCTCACCACGGGCGCCGCGCCCCCGCGCGGCGGACCGGCGGCGGGCGGCCCGACCCCGGTGACCCGGGTGGGCGCGGCCCCCGGCACCGCGACCCCGCTCGCGGGCTTCGCCACGCAGTCCTCGGCCAAGGTGTCCGACACCCCCGAGGCCATCTCCACCCCCGGCTACCCCGCGACCGGCTGGCACCCGGTCGGGCCCCGGTCGACGGTCCTCGCCGGGCTGCTCGCGGACGGCACGTACCCGGATCCGTTCTACTCGACCAACCTCAAGAAGATCCCCGCGGCCGACTTCACCGTCCCCTGGTGGTACCGGGGCGACTTCACCGTGGCCGACCCCTCCCGCCGCACCTATCTGGACGTCAGCGGTGTGGTGTCCGCCGCCGATGTGTATGTCAACGGCGTCCAGGTGGCCACCGAGGACCGGATCGCCGGCGCGTACACCCGGCATGAGCTGGACGTCACCGACCTGGTCAGGGAAGGCACCAACACGGTGGCGTTCCGGGTCCAGCCCAACGACCCGCGCAAGAACCTCACGATGGGCTGGATCGACTGGCTGCAGCCCCCGCCCGACGAGAACATGGGCATCGTCCGCGATGTGCTGGTACGCCGCGGCGGCCCGGTGGCCCTGCGCGACGCGCATGTGACGACCCGGCTGGACACCGAATCGCTCGCCTCCGCCGAACTCACCGTCAAGGCGCGGGTCCGCAACGACTCCGCCTCGCCGGTCACCGCCACGGTCTCCGGCACGGCCGGCCCCGCGGCCATCAGCCGCACGGTGTCGCTCGCCCCGCACGAGACCAAGGCCGTCGCCTTCACCCCCGCCGACTTCCCCCAGCTGCGCCTGGACCGGCCCAGGGTGTGGTGGCCCGCCGGGATGGGCGACCAGCCGCTGTACGACCTCGACCTCACCGCCACCGTCTCGGGTACCCCCTCCGACACCGCCCACCACAGCTTCGGCATCCGTGACGTCAAGGCGCCGCTCAACGCCGACGGCGCCCGCCGGTACCGCGTCAACGGACGCCCGCTGCTGATCAAGGCGGGCGGCTGGTCCCCCGATGTGTTTCTGCGCTGGGACGCCCGCTCGGTGGAGGACCGGCTGAAGTACACCCTCGACCTGGGGCTGAACACCGTCCGCCTCGAAGGTCATATCGAGCCGGACGAGTTCTTCGACCTCGCCGACCGCCACGGCGTTCTGACCCTCCCCGGCTGGGAGTGCTGCGACAAGTGGGAGGGCCAGGTCAACGGCGATGAGACGGGGGAGAAGTGGACCCCCGCCGACTACCCGGTCGCCAAGGACTCGATGGCCGCCGAGGCCGCGCGGCTGCGCGACCACCCCAGCGTCATCTCCTTCCTCATCGGCAGCGACTTCGCCCCCGACGCCACCATCGAGAAGAACTACCTCGATGCCCTCGAGGCGGCGGACTGGCCGAACCCGGTGATCCCCGCCGCCTCCGCCAAGTCCTCCCCGAGCCTCGGGAAGTCCGGTATGAAGATGACCGGCCCCTACGACTGGGTGCCGCCGGACTACTGGTACGCCAAGCGGGAGGGCGGCGCCACCGGCTTCAACTCCGAGACCAGCGCCGGACCCGACATCCCCACCCTGGACACGCTCCGCCGCATGATGTCCCCGAGCGAACTGGAGACCCTGTGGCGGGACCCGTCGGCCAAGCAGTACCACCGCTCCCCGTCCGCCACCTTCGGCGACCTCAAGCTGTTCGACAACGCGCTGATCGGCCGCTACGGAAAGCCGACCGGGCTGACGGACTACGTGCGCAAGGCGGGGCTGGCGCGGTACGAGGCGGTGCGCGCCCAGTTCGAGGCGTACGCGCGCAACTTCTCCGACGCCTCCCGGCCCGCCACCGGTGTCGTCCACTGGATGCTGAACAGTGGCTGGACCTCGCTCCACTGGCAGCTCTTCGACCGCTACCTGGACCAGGGCGGGGCCTACTACGGCGCCAAGAAGGCCAATGAGCCGCTGCACATCCAGTACTCCTACGACTCCCGCTCGGTGGTCGTGGTCAACGGCGAGCACACCGCCGCCACCGGTCTCACCGCCCGGGTCAGCCTCTACACCCCCGACGGCACCCGGAAGTTCGACACGAGCGCCACCGGTCTCCGGGTGCCGGGCGACGGTGGCAAGGCCACCGCGCTCACCGTCCCGGCCGAGGTGAGCGGGGTGTCCGGCGCCTATCTGGTCAAGCTCCAGCTCACCGATGGCGCGGGCAAGGAGGTCAGCCGCAATGTGTACTGGCTCTCCACCGAGAAGGACGTGCTCGACTGGGACAACACCGACTGGTACTACACCCCCACCACCTCATACGCGGATCTGACCGGGCTCGACGACATGGCCGAGGCGCCGGTGTCCGCCACCGCCACCACGACCGGCGGACCGGACTCCACCGCCACCACGACCGTCACCCTGCGCAACACCGGGAGCGGCCGCACACCGGCGCTGCTCGTGGACGCCCATCTGGTGAACGGCTCGGGCAAGCCGGTCCTGCCCGTTCGCTGGTCGGACAACGAGGTGAGCCTGTGGCCGGGCGAGTCGGTGACGCTCACCGCCACCTATCGCACCGCGGACCTGGGCGGTTCGGCCCCCTCGGTGCGGATCTCGGGCTGGAACACCGCCACCCGCACCGTCCCCGCGGCCGCCAAACCCCGCTGAGCGGCCATGTCCTGAAATCGTGTCGAAAGGAATTTTTTCGGCGAGTCCGATGCATGGAGCAAGTTCACACTTTTGTATGCTTTCTCCAGCGCGTCGTTCCCTAGTGTCGGACAGTCACTGTCCGTACGCTCACGAAAGGGGCTCCATATGCACACCATGGAGGTTCGCCCGCCGGTACCCAGCCGTTCCAGCAGCAGATGGCGGCGATACGGCCGACTCGCCGCCGCCAACTTCGTCCGGGGTGCCTCGTATGCGTCCGGCACCGCGGCCATCGGTCTGATGGCGTGGTGGGTGCAGACCCGCTGACCCGCCCCACGCCATCGCCACGTCCCGAGCCGGAGCCCCTGACCCTGATCGTCCGCGGTCCGCCGCGACGGCCACTCACGGCCGTCGCGGCGGCCGGACTACGCCTGTGGATGCGGCTGCGAGCGGAAGCGGGGGAAGTGCGCCCCCCGGTGCTCGGCGCGGGGAGCGCCGGGTCCGCCGAGACTGCTGCGCAACTGGATGCCGTGCATGATCTCGATGATGCCCAGCGCGAGCAGCCAGATACCGGCCACCACGGTGAGCGCCGTGATCGAGCCGAAGGGCGCCACGATCAGGATGATCCCGCCCAGGATGGTGAGCGCACCGAGGAACAGCTGCCAGCCCCGGGCGGGCATGCCCTCACCGGAGACCGCCATGGCGGTCATCATCACGCCCCGGATCAGCCAGGCGAAGCCGATCCACAGCGCGAGCAGCAGAATCGACTGGGCCGGTCCCCGGAAGCAGAGCAGTCCCAGCAGCACGCTCAGCGCGCCGGTGACGAAACTCAGCACCCGCAGCTGCCTCGGGACATGCGAACCGAAGGCCCCGGCCAGTTGGAAGATCCCGCTGATCAGCAGATACGCGCCGAACAGGACGCCGATGACGACCAGGGAGGGACCCGGCCACGCCAGCACCATGATGCCGAGCGCGATCGCCACCAGACCCGCGGTCACCAGGACCTGCCAGGTGGTGTTGGACAGCATGTTCTGCATCGTGGCGTAGGGGTTGCCCTCATCGGAGGGCCGCTCTCCCGGCCGGCCGTAGGGTTCCTCTCGTGGCTGCCCGGCACCATGCGGACTGTCGGAGGGGTAAGTCATGGTCGTCCACCTCCTCGGGGGGACAGGATGGCCGTAGCCCACAGATCCATCGTCCCTCCGTGCCGGTTCCAGCGCCTCGCGGGCGGTGGAACCGCATGGCAAGGTGGTGGTGAGGCCGTGTCCTGGTGCGTGTCATAGGGAGGCCCGACATGGACGACCGGGAGTTCTTCCAGACGGTGGCGGACCGCACCCAGCTCTCACGGCAGGAGGCGGCCGATGTCACCCGCGCCACGCTCGAGACCCTGGCGGCCCGCCTGAGCGCGGGCGAGGCCCGCGAACTCGCCCGGGAGCTGCCCGGACACCTCCGGGAGTCCCTTCGGCGCGGGCCGGAGGAGATGGAGATCTTCGACCCCGAGGAGTCGGTCCGCAGGGTGCACGAGCGCACCGGGCTGTCCGAGCCGGAGGCCGACCGGGGTGTCCGGGCGGTCCTCGCCACGCTCCGGGAGGCCGTCTCCGCGGAGGAGTACGGCCACGCCATGTCCCAGCTGGGCGCCGAGTTCGCGAGGATGGCGGAGTCCGCGCGCTGACCCCCTCACGGGCGCCGGGTTCATCCGGCCCGCCAGCCGCTCCACCGCCCGACGGTGATCTCCACGACCGGCCCGCGCGGCGGCCGGTCCCGGTACTGGGCCGGGTAGGTGTCCACCAGCAGCCGGACATAGTCCGAGGACACCGCCGACTCCTCGGCCGGTGGCAGGACGCGGGCCGTGCCATCGGCGCGTGCCCACCACAGGTGGTCCCAGTTCTCGTCGTAGTCGTCCACCAGGAGGCATACGGCGGGGTGGGCGCGGATGTTGTCCAGGCGCTTCAGCCGGGTCGTCCGCTTCGGCTTGTGGTCGACGGCCGTCACCACCGTGTCGCCGGTCAGCGCGAAGACCACCGGCACCAGATGCGGACGGTCCTCGGCGCCGACCGTGGCCAGCCGGGCCAGCCTGGCCCGCGCGAAGCGCTCCCGCGCCCGCTCGCTCGTCAGCCGCGGCATCGCGACCCCCGGCGGCTCACTGGAACCGGGCGGCGATCCGGGCCATCGAGTCCAGCCGTGCGATCGACTCCGCCTCCGGCATCGTCGGCAGATAGAACAGTGCCCGCTCCACACCGATGCGCTGATACTCCTCGGCCACCTCGGCGTCCTCGGGCATCACGTACAGCGTCACCGGCACCTCGCGGCCGGCCACCTCGCGCATCCGCTCGATCTGCGGGCGCAGCTCCTCGGGTGATCCGCTGTTGGCCAGCCAGGCGTCGCCGACGGCGGCGATCCGCCGGAACGCGGCGTCGCCGCCACCGCCCACATAGATCGGCGGATGCGGTTGCTGGACCGGCTTGGGCCACTGGAAGACGGGGTCGAAGTTCACGAACTCCCCGTGGAACTCGGCCTTCTCCTTGGTCCACAGTTCACGGATGGCCCGCAGCCGCTCGTCCATCAGCCGGCCCCGGGTGGACGGATCCGTCCCGTGGTTCTCCATCTCCTCGCGGTTCCAGCCGGCGCCGACCCCGAAGACGGCCCGTCCGTCCGAGATCAGGTCGAGGGAGGACACTTCCTTGGCGGTGGTGATCGGGTCCCGCTGCACCAGCAGGGCGATACCGGTGCCCAGCAGCAGACGCCGGGTGGCCGTGGCGACCGCGGCCAGCGTCACGAACGGGTCGAGAGTGCGGTAGTAGACGTCCGGCAGGTCCCCGCCACCCGGATAGGGGGTACGGCGATCCACCGGGATATGGCTGTGCTCCGCGATGAAGAGCGCGTCGAAACCGCGCTCCTCCAGGGCCCGCCCCAAGGGGGCGGGCCGGATTCCCTGGTCGGTGACGAACGTGGATACGCCGAACTTCACTGCGGCTCCCTGGGACGGTGCGTGGATGAGCTACGGGAACCACATGGGTACCCGGCCGCGTGGCGACCGCAACGGTGCGCACGAGTGACACGGCCGGGCGGCGGGCGGACCGGGCGTCGGCGGATCGGGTGGCGCCGAGCCCTACGACCGGGGCTCGCCCGGACCGAGCAGGACACCGCGCTCCGCGTAGAACCGCCCGAGGTCGCCCCAGGGGACCTCGGCGAAGCGCTGGGAGCCGTCCGGGAAGCCCGATGGATTGTGCACGAGGAGATGGTCCGGGGTGGCGCCGACGGCCAGCACCAGATGGCCGCCCCGGTGCGGCGGCCGCGGGTCCAGGGTGCGGAGGGAGGGGTGGACGGACAGCATCGCGAGCCGCCCGGCCGCGAGATGTCCCGGCAGCTCCTCGGCCGGAAGCCTTGGCCGGGACTCGGCGAACAGCTCCCAGCGCCGCTGCGCGTAGTCGGCGAACGGGGCGTAGACGAGCCCGTCCACCCGGTCCGGGTGGCGCACATACGCCCCCGCCTCGACACACTCCTCGGCGAGTGTCACCGCGGGTGGCGCGGTGCCCCGCCAGTGGTCGAGCGCCATGCGCAGACACGCCATCCCGCACAGCCGCCACGACCAGAACGCGTACTCCTCCGGGCTCGCGGCCCCGGACTTCTGCCACAGCGGATCGTCGGCCGCCGACAGGGTGCCCGCGATGATGTCGGGCACCAGGCCGGGCGACTCCCACTGGGCGTAGTAGGGCACGGGGTGGATGAGGGAAACCGGGGTCTCGGGCATGCGTGCCAGTCTTCCCGAACTCCGCCCGCCGCGCCCCGGACACCGCCGGCCGCGCCCCGGCCTCCGGCTCAGCCACCCGTGGCGAAGCCCGGGAAGAGGGTCATGCCACCGTCGACGTAGAGGGTGCTGCCCACTACGTAGTCGCACAGGTCGGAGGCCAGGACGACGGCGGCGTTGGCGATGTCCAGGGGGTCGCCGACGCGGCCGTACGGGATGAGCCGCAGGAGCGAGTCGCGGGCCTCGGGGGTCTGCCAGGCGCTGCGGTTGATCGGGGTCTTGATGGCACCCGGCGCGATCGCGTTCACCCGGATCTTGTGGGGGGCGAACTCCTGGCCCAGGGTCTGCGTCAGCATCGCCACGCCGCCCTTGGAGGACGCGTAGTTCACATGGCCGCCCCAGGGGATGGTCTGGTGTACCGAGCTCATGCAGATGACCTTCCCGGCCGCCCGCGACACCTCCGGGACCACACCGCGCCGCAGGAACTCCTTGATGGCCTCCCGGGCGCACAGGAACTGGCCGGTGAGGTTGACGGAGATGACCTTCTCCCACTGCTCGAGCGTCATCTCGGTCGTGGGCGCGTCCCGCTGGAGGCCCGCGTTGGCGACCAGGATGTCGATGGTGCCCAGACGGTCGACCATGGTGGACACCATGTCGATGACCTGGTCCTCCTGGGACACATCCGCCTGATGGGCGTAGGCGCGCACACCGTGGTTCTGGATCTCGGCGACGACGGCCTCGGCGGCCGGCCGGTCGCTGGCATAGTTGACCACCACATCGGCGCCGGACCGGCCGAGCGCGATCGCGGTGGCCTTTCCGATCCCCGAGTTCGCCCCGGTCACCAGCGCCTTCTGCCCCTTGAGGAGTTCCGGGACGTGCACCGGAGGAGGACGATCGGGATTGCTGTTCACTGGCTCGGTCTCCTTCGTTGGTCCGTCACCCGCCGCCCCGACCCTCGCAGCCCGCCGGGGGAGCCGTAGCCCCCCACGGCGCCACGGTCACCCGCTGAGGCGATGCACATCGTTCCAGCGGCGCAACGCGGCGACCGGCTCAGTTGGCCTCGGCCAGCGCCTGCGCCCGCAGAGTGGAGCAGGTGCGGTTGATGAGCCGTGAGACGTGCATCTGGGAGATGCCCAGGTGCTCGGCGATCCGGCTCTGCGTCATATCGCAGAAGAAACGCATGTAGAGGATCTGCCGCTCCCGGTCGGGGAGCCGGCTGAGACCGGGGCGCACGGCCTCGCGGTCCACCACCCGATCGTACGCGGGCTCCTGGGCGCCGAGCGTGTCGGCCAGCGAGTAGCCGTCGTCAGCGCCGGTCAGCTGGGCGTCCAGGGAGAGCGGGGTGAAGCTGCCCATGGCCTCCATACCGGCGCGCACCTCCTTCTCGCTCAGCCCGGTGCGCTCGGCGATCTCCCGGGTCCGCGGCGGCCGGTCGTCCGCCCCGTGGGACAGCTCGCGGTGGGCGGCCCGCACCCGGTTGCGCAGGTCCTGGACCCGGCGGGGGACATGCAGCACCCACAGATGGTCCCGGAAGTGGCGCTTGATCTCGCCGACGATCGTGGGCACCGCGAACCCGGCGAAGGCGGTGCCGTGTTCCGGGTCGTACCGCTTGACGGCCTTCACCAGGCCCAGCGCGGCCACCTGCTGCAGATCCTCCAGGGATTCGCCGCGGTTGCGGTACTGCCGGGCCAGCCGTTCGGCCATCGGCATCCATGCCTCCACGACCCGACGGCGCAGCGCCTCCTTCTCCGGCCCGTCGGGGAGCCGGGCGATTTCCGCGAACTCGGCGCCGGTGTCCGGCGCGTCGTCATGCGGGTGCTTCGCGGGGCCGGTCTGGGGCCGTGTCATGTCCTGCGTCGCGGTCGTCACGGAACACACCTCCTGCGATGGGCTGACGGGTCACCTGGGACCGGGGGTGCATCGCGGAAGGTTCACGGGGACGTGCTGACCGGCGCGCCGCCGCGGTCTGGAGCGTCGCAGACTGCTCCCGCGGTGCGTGCCTACGGTCCGAAGCACGAATATCCGCCTGCCCTGGGCCTCCAGGGGCAAACAAAGTTCTTCCGTACCGGTTGACGGCGCGGCACATCGGTACGAACGACCGGTCCGGGTGTGCGCCGTGGGACCGGGCTCACCCCAGCAGCGCGGCCACCGTCATCAGCACCGGCGGCGCGAGCAGCGTGGACAGCAGGATCGACTCACGGGCCAGGACGGTGGCGGTCTGATACCGGGAGGCGTAGGTGAACAGGTTCTGAGCCGCCGGTAGCGCGGAGGTGACGACGGCGGCGAACAGCGCCGGACCGCTCAGCCGGAACACACCCGCCGCGATGGCCCACGCCACCACCGGCTGGGCGAAGGACTTCAGCGCCACCGACAGCAGCACCGGCCCGCGCTCCTCGCCACGGCCGGGGAGCCGACTGCCCGGCAGCGAGATCCCGAAGGCCAGCAGTACGGCGGGTACGGCCATGCCGCCCAGCAGCGAGAGCGGTTCCACGACGGGCCCGGGGACCCGCCAGCCCGCGGCGGACACCAGGACACCCGACAGCGAGCCGATCACGATGGGGTTCCGGAACGGGCTGGTCAGCCTGCGGATCAGCGAGGGGCGCAGATCGGGGCGGGAGAGGTCGATGACCGTCAGGGCGATCGGGGTCATGACGAGTTGCTGGAAGAGCAGCACCGGGGCGATCAGGGTCGTGTCGCCCAGGACGTACATCGCGATGGGGATGCCGAGATTGCCCGCGTTCACATAGCTCGCGCACAGCGCGCCGATCGTCGTCCGGCCGACGCTCCACCGCCGTACGGCGCCGACGGCCACGAACGTGCCCGCGACCACGAAGGTGGACAGGGCCGTCACCAGCAGCGGTGTGGAGACGACGACGGAGAGGTCGGCCCGGGAGAGCGTGATGAACAGCAGCGCGGGGGAGGCCACGTCGAACGAGAGCTTGGTGAGCACCTCGCGGCCGTGGTCGCCCAGGGAGCGGCGGCGCCCGATGACATAGCCGGTGACGATGATGGTCGCGATGACACCGAATCCGGTGATCACACCGCCCACTGGGCCTCCACCCCACCGTGGCCGGAGCCGCCCGTCCGGGGTGCCGCGGGGTCTCGTCCGCTCGTCGTGGTGGTCGAGGGCCAGGGCGCGGCGGTCATCAAGGGCGTCTTCCGGGTGCGTAGGGTCAGCATGCACCCTACAAGTAATCCGGCCGCCGCGCTGTGATGTCGCTGACGGGCGGGGGTATCCGGGCTCAGGTGATGGTGAGGGTGCGGCCCCGGTCGGCCAGCGAGCTGTTGCCCGCGAAGACCCGGATCTCGCCCTTCTGGAGCAGGAACCGGCCGTGCGGATCCTGGGTCCAGAAGCCCAGCTCCTCGGCGCTCAGCCGGAACCGGACCGTGGTGGCCTTCCCGGGGCCGAGGCTGACCCGGCGGAAGCCACTGAGCCTGCGCACCGGTTGCACGATGCTCGCCACCGGATCGCGGATGTACAGCTGCACCACCTCATCGCCCGTGCGGCGCCCGGTGTTGCGCACCGCCACCGCGACCTCGACGGTGTCGCCCTTGCGCAGCGCCTCGGCCCGGATGCGGCTGACGCTGAGCCGGGGTTCGCCGATGTCGAAGGTGGTGTAGCCGAGGCCGTGGCCGAAGGGGAACTGCGGTCCGTAGGCCAGGTCGAGGTACTTGGAGGTGTAGTGGTTGGCCCGGTCGTAGGGGCGCCCGGTGTTCTCGTGGTTGTAGTAGATGGGGATCTGGCCGACCGTGCGCGGGAACGTCACGGGCAGCTTGCCACTGGGGTTCACGGTGCCGAAGAGCACATCCGCGATGGCGTTGCCGCCCTCGATCCCCGGATGCCATGCCTGCAGCACGGCGGGCGTGCGGTCCAGCCAGCCCTCCATCGTCAGCGGACGTCCGCTGAGCAGCACCACCACGAACGGCGCGCCGGTGTCCGCGATCGCGGAGATCAGCCGCTCCTGATGGCCGGGCAGGCCGAGGTCGCTGCGCACGGACGCCTCCCCGCTGAGCGTCGCCGCCTCCCCGACCACCACCACGGTCACATCGGTCGCCCTGGCCGCCGAGGCCGCCCGTGCGATGCCCCGGGTGTTCCGGCCGGACGCGTCCACGCCCTCGACATGGCTGATCCGGGCCTTCGGCGCCGCGTCCTTGACCGCGTCCACCACGGTGACCGGGCGGAACTTCTCGGCCCAGGGCCCGGCCCAGGAGCCGCGCAGATCGGTGGAGTCGGCGAAGGGGCCGACGACCGCGATGGAACCCGATCTGCCCAGCGGGAGCGTGGACTTCTCGTTCTTCAGCAGCACCATGGTGCGCCCGGCCGCCGCACGGGCCGCCGCCCGGGACGCCTTCGTGGGTCCGGCGATCGCCGTCTCCTCGTCCGCGTAGGGGTGCTCGAAGAGCCCGAGCCGGAACTTCAGCCGCAGCACGCGGGCCACCGCGTCGTCCAGCCGCTCGGTGGTGATCTCACCTCTGCGCAGCAGCCGCTTGCCGTACTCGTTGATGGTGGTGCTGGCCATCTCCATGTCGATCCCGGCGTTGAAGGCGAGCCGGGCGGCGTCGGAGCGGTCGGCGGCATAGCCGTGGACGATCATTTCCTGAACGCCGTTGTAGTCGCTGACCACGAAGCCGCCGAAGTCCCACTCCTCCTTGAGGATCTCGGTGAGCGCATGCCGATAGCCGTGGGCGGGGACCCCGCTGACGGTGTTGAAGCTCGCCATCACCGTGGCCACCCCCGCGTCCAGCGCCGCCCGGAACGGGGGGAGGTACAAGTTGCGCAGCCGGGCCTCGGAGACATCCACCGTGTTGTAGTCGCGGCCGCCCTCGACACCCCCGTAGGCGATCATGTGCTTGGCGCAGGCCGCGAGGTGGCGCCGGGAGCGGAGGTCGTCGCCCTGGTAGGCGCGGGTCTTGGCGGCCGCGAGCCGCGCCGCCAGATACGGGTCCTCGCCGTCACCCTCGGCGATCCGCCCCCAGCGCGGTTCATGGGTGACGTCCATCATCGGCGAGAACGCCCAGTGCACCCCGTTGGAGCGGGCCTCCCGCGCCGACACCTCCGCGTCCCACTCGGCCACCGCGGGATCGAAGGCGGCGGCCTGGGCGAGGGGGATGGGGAAGGTGGTCCACATGCCATGGATGACATCGAGCCCGAAGACCAGCGGAATGCCCAGCCGGGACTCCTCGACGGCCATCCGCTGCAGCGTGTTGGTGGTGCGGGCCCCGTAGATGTTGAGCACGGAGCCGAGCCTGCCCCTGCGGGCCGCCCGCTCCGCGGCGGCGGTCTGCCCGCCGCCCGGCCCGGTGGCGCCGGTCCAGGCGAGCTGCTGGAGCTGGCCGAGCTTCTCGTCGACGGACATCCGCGCCATCAGGGCCTGGATCCTGGTCTCGTACGGACCGGGCTCCCGCCCCGGGCGGGGCTGGTCGGCGGCGGCGGGCGGGGTCTGGGCACGGGCGGCCGCGGCCTTGCCCGCGATGGCCGTCCCCCCGGCCGCGGCGAGCACCGTACGTCTGCGCACATCGTTCATGGTCTTCGTCCTGGTCTTCGGCGATCGGCTCTCCCCGAGCCCGGTTTCCTCAAGACCATGCCGGTCACGACCCCGCGCGGTACGTGGGCCGCCACCCGGGTCTTCTGCCAACGTACGACAGGATCGCCGTCCGGGCCCCCGGTAGGTCCGGGGCCGCGTGCGCTCATCGTGTCCGGACGGCCGCGCCCCGGCACCCACGAATGAACCGCCCGGTCAGGCCCGGCGCTCGTCCATGCCCGCCATCAGGGCCTGGTGGCTCATCCGCACATGCTCCCGCATCACCCGCTCCGCACCGTCGCCGTCCTTGGCCCGGATCAGATTGAGGACGCGATGGTGCTCGTCGTCGGACTCGTCCAGCCGACCGGGCCGGGACAGCGAGGTGCGCACCAGCCGGGCGTAGGCCAGCTGGTTCATCAGGGTGCGGTAGTGCGCCTCCAGCTTGCTGTTGTCCGCGCCGACCACGATCAGATCGTGGAACTCGTGGACCAGCGCCGCGTACTGCTCGGCGTCGCCGTCCCGGACGGCCGCGTCGGCCGCCTTCATATTGGCCTCGAGCCGATCCACTTCCGGTACGTTCCCGCGGAAGGCGAGCAGCCGGGCGGCGGCGCCCTCCAGCAGCTCCTTCATCTGGAACAGCTCGGTGAGCTCGCGCCGGGACGGTACGGCGACGAACGTGCCGACCCGTGGCCGCACCTCGACCAGGCCCTCGATCTGGAGCTGTTTGAGGGCCTCGCGGATGGGCGTCCGGCTGACGCCGAAGGTCTCGGACAGCGCCATCTCGGAGAGGCTGGAGCGGGGCGGCAGCTCACCACTGATGATCATCTGCCGCAGCTCTTCGGCGACCCTCGCCTGCATGCTGGTCTGCTGAAGCCGCTTCCCTGTGGGTCGTTGCATGGCACGTGACCCTAGGTGTGGCCATTGCCTCCCGTCAACTGCGGGAACGCAGGTGTGTTGTGCCATACAACAACCCTTCCTCGGTCCAGGGCGCCGGGGACCTCAGAACCTTCAGGAGCCCAGGGCCCAGGAGCTCAGGAAGCCCAGGCAGTCCAGGTGCTCAGGACCTCAGAATGAAGGGATCCCCGGCGGGCTCCTCGCTGGTGTTGATCCAGACGCTCTTCAGCCGGGTGTACTCCCGGATCACCTCCGTGCCGTGCTCGGTCCCCATCCCGCTGGTCTTGAACCCGGCCCGGGGCGACATCGGCGACATCGAGCGATAGGTGTTGGCCCACACCGTCCCGGCCTCCAGCCGCGCGGCCATCCGGTGCACCCGGTTCACATCCCGGGTCCACACGCCCGCCGCCAGGCCGTACGCGGAGTCGTTGGCGATCGCCAGGGCCTCCTCCTCGGAGCCGAAGGGCATGACGGTCGCGACCGGCCCGAAGATCTCCTCCTGGCAGATCCGCATCCCGTTGTCGGTGCCGGTGAAGACAGTGGGGGAGTAGAAGTACCCGTCGAGACCGGTCTCCGGCCGCCTGCCGCCGCAGACCACCTTTCCGCCCTCGGCCTGCCCCAGCTCGACATACGACTCGACCTTCTCCAGCTGCTCCGCGATGGCGAGCGGGCCGAGCTCGGTGGTCTCCGCCAGCGGATCGCCGATGCGGATCGTGGCCGCCCGCGCCGTCACCCGCTCCAGGACCTCGTCGTACACCTCCCGGTGCACCAGCACCCGGCTGCCCGCCACACAGGTCTGGCCCGCGGCCGCGAAGACGCCCGCGATCACGCCCATGGCGGCCGAGCCCAGGTCGGCGTCCGGGAAGATGATGTTGGGCGACTTCCCGCCCAGTTCCAGGGTGCAGCCGATCAGCCGGTCGGCGCAGATGCGGGCGATCCGGCGGCCGGTCCCGCTGGAGCCGGTGAAGGTCACCTTGGACACGCCGTCGTGCTCGGTCAGCGGCCCGCCCGCCTCCGGGCCGTACCCGGTGACCACATTGACCACCCCCGGCGGGAACCCCGCCTCCTCGAAGAGCGGCGCGAGCGCCAGCAGCGAGGCCGAGGTGTGCTCCGAGGGCTTGACCACCACCGTGTTCCCCGCGGCCAGGGCCGGGGCCAGCTTGGTGGTGGTGAGCAGCAGCGGGGAATTCCAGGGGGTGATGGCGCCGACCACCCCCACCGGTTCGCGCAGGGTGTAGTTGAGCAGCTCGCGGCCGGCCCCGGGGATCACCTCGCCCTGGATCTTGTCGGCGAGTCCCGCGTAGTAATAGAAGTACTCGGGCAGCCCGGCCAGCTGGGCCCGCATCTCGCGCAGCAGCTTGCCGTTGTCGAGGGTCTCGGTGCGGGCCAGCCGCTCCGCGTGCTCACCGATCAGATCGCCCAGGTTCCGCAGCAGCCGACCGCGCCGGGTCTGGCTCAGATCGCGCCAGCGCGGATCCTCGAAGGCGGTGCGGGCGGCGCCCACCGCACGGTCCACATCGGCGGCGGTGCCGCGCGCCGCCTCGTACCAGGGCTCGGCGGTGGCCGGGTTGACGCTCGCGAAGTAGCCGCCTTCGGCGGGGGCGGTCCACTCGCCCGCGATGTAGTGGTCATGGCGCGGCAGGGGGTTCATGAGCGGTGGGACTCCTGTCCGGTGGGGGCTCCGGGGTGGGTTCCGGCATGGCTTCCGTGGGTGCCGGGATGGGTTTCGGCGTGGCTTCCGTGGCTTCCGTGGCTGCCGGGGTGGCTTTCGGCGTGGCTTCCGGTCTGGGTGAGGATCACGTCGGCGAGTTCCCGGGGGCACTCCAGCGGCAGCAGATGGCGGGCGCCGGGCACGATCACCGCCCGGCCGCCGGGGATCCGCTCGGCCAGCCGGTGCGACATGGCCGGGGTCGAGCCGGGGTCCCGCTCGCCGGTCACCGCCACGGTGGGTGCGGCGATCCGCGGCAGCCACCGCCACAGCGCGGTGTCGGCGGTCCCGAACACCCGGTAACACGCCAGGTAGGAGGCCCGGTCGTTGGCCAGCAGGGTATCGAGCACCTGCCGCGCCAGCTCGGGGTCCTGGGCCCGCCAGGCGGGCGAGAACCAGCGGTCGACCGCCGCCCACGCCGCCGCCCCGAAGTCCTGGGCGGCCAGCTCCTGGCGGCGGGCCACCGCCGCCCGCTCCTCCTCCGACCGGCCCGCGACCGAGCTGACCAGGGTGAGCGAGGCGGTGAGCTCCGGCCGGTCAAGACCCAGCCGCTGGGCGACCAGGGCGCCGAGCGAGAAGCCGACCACATGCGTGGGGCCGCTCAGCAGCGCCCCCACATCGGCGGCCAGCTCGGCGAGCGACACCCCGGCCGCCGCGGCCGGGGAGGCGCCGTGGCCGCGCAGGTCGACCAGCGTCACCCGGTGCCGGGCCGCGAGGGCCGGGAGGCACCGGTCCCACATGCGGCGGTCGAGGCCGACGCCGTGCAGCAGCACCAGCTCCGGGCCGTCGCCGTGCGTTTCGTGGCTCAGCGCCACCGGGGCACCGTCCCGGGACGCCGGGACAGGCACCCGCGTGCCCGCGTCGGACCTGGCCTTGTCACTCACCGTTCGCTCACCGCTCCGTCGACAGCGGCGCCAGCCGGGCCTGGGGGCGGCCCTGGGCGGCCGCCGCGAGCCCGACGACGATCTCGTCGGCGCGTGGCCCGTCCGCCACCCGCACCTCGATGCTCTGGTGGTGCGAGCGGATGGTGGCGTCGGTGATGTGCTTGAGCGGGATGTCGAAGACCGTGCCCGCGGCGGCCCGCTTCTCCACGGCGGGGAGCAGCGTGGTGGCGTTCGCCGCGCGGCGGAAGTGGTCGCCGAACTTGAGGGTGTGGATCAGCGCGGAGCCGTGCTCGACCTCCCCGTCGAGCCCCACGATCGCGGCCTTCCCGTACGCCTCCACCGGCGCGCCCAGCGCCTCGACCACGCGCGGCGCCAGCAGCTCGCCCAGCTTCGGCGCCACCTCGTCGATCCCCGGCAGCAGATCCGCCACGAAGCCCCGACCGGCCCAGGGGTTCTCGATGACGGCGAGCACCACGGCCGTACGGGCGGGCGGGTCCACCGGGCGGCCGCCCTCGCTGTGGATGTCCTCGGTGAAGGTGATGATCTTGCGGATGTTCACGTCACGGTCTCCAGGTCGTCCAGATCGGCGAGGCGGATGAGGGGGTCGGTGGCGCGGTCCCCGATCCGGGCGTTGGGCCGGGGGCCGGACGCCCCGGCCGCGATGACGACGATCTCGTCCGGGCGGGGCGCGTCGGGGATGCGGATCTGGCAGGTCTGGTAGTGCGAGCGGGTCGCGGCCGCGGTCTTGTGCCACAGCGGCACGGTCAGCGGCTCACCGGCCGGAAGCCGGTCGTCGCTGAAGACGATGATCGAGGTGCCCTCGGTCAGCTCGCGGAAGACATTGCCGAAGAACGGGGTGTGGATCAGCGCGCCGCCGTGCTCGATCTCCCCGTCCAGGCCCACGATCGCGGCCTTGCCGAAGGACTCGATCCGGTCCACCCCGCCCAGCGCCTCGCTGATCCGGTCGGTGAGCAGCCGGGCCAGCCCCGGTGCGATCCGCTCGACCTCGGGCCCCAGGTCGGCGACGAAGCCGCCGCCGGCCCAGGGGTTGCTGATCACCGCGGCCGCCGCGACCCGGCGCACCGGCGCCGCGACCGGGCGGCCGAGCTCGAGCAGCAGCTCATCGGCGACGGTGACGACCTTGCGCAGCCGTGCCTCAGCCATGACCGCCACCGGTGGTGAACCGCGGCATGACCTTCTCGGCGAACAGCTCCAGGCTGCGCATCGCGTTGCGGTGCGGCAGACCGGGGTGGGTGGTCCACAGCAGCAGATGCTCCAGGCCCACCTCGTCCCGCAGCTCGGCGATCTTCTCCGAGACGTACTCGGGGGTGCCGACCAGCAGATTGCGCCCCTGGAGGAAGTCGAAGGACAGCTCATGGGCGTCGGTGAGCTCCTCGCCCGCCTCCATGAGGTTGGACAGCCCCCGCCAGTGCATGATCCACCGGTAGGTGGTCATCAGCGCCTCTTCGAACTCGGCGCGTGCCTGCTCCATGGTGTCGGCGACATACACGTCGCGCACCAGGCCGATGCCCTCGCCCAGCGCGTACTCGCGCCCGGACGCCTGGCTCGCGGTGTCCCGGTACAGCTCGAACCGGTCCTTGAGCGCGGAGACCGGCGGCAGCCAGAAGAGCCCCTGGACACCGTCGGCCGCGGCAGACTTGATCGAGC
The DNA here is from genome assembly GCF_024505145.1 of Streptomyces rugosispiralis. GTDB lineage: Bacteria > Actinomycetota > Actinomycetes > Streptomycetales > Streptomycetaceae > Streptomyces > Streptomyces rugosispiralis. The sequence goes on from NZ_JANIAA010000004.1 coordinate 394,045, forward strand.
GGGGGCTGTCGATCACCTGCCACAGCGGAGGGTGCGGCCGCTGCAGCGGAAACGGCGTGACCTGCATCTTGGTGATGACACCGGCATCCGTGTACTCCGCCGTGGCGGGGGAGAGGGGGTGGTTCCACTTCACCCCGGGGGCGGGGAACTCGTAGAACCGGCCCTGGTGCGAGAAGAACTCGCCGCTCCACGCCTTGCGCAGCACCTCCACGGTCTCGTCGTACAGGGCGCGGTTCTGCTCCTGGTCGCGCGGATCGGCCAGGGCGTTGAGGTTGAGCGCCTCGCGGCCGTACAGCCCCCGGCCGAGGCCGACCTCGACCCGGCCCCCCGAGAGCTGGTCGAGCATCGCGATGTCCTCGGCGAGCCGCAGCGGATGCCAGAAGGTGGCGATCGAGGCCGCCTGGCCGATCCGGATGTGTTCGGTACGGGCGGCGATGTCCGCCCCCATCAGCACCGGGTTCGGGGTGATCTCGATCGCCTCGTGCCCGAAGTGGTGCTCGGTGTACCAGGTGGACCAGAAGCCCGCCCGGTCCGCGGTGACGGCGAACTCCCGGGCCTCGTCCATGACGTCGGCGTACTCGCCGAGACGGCCCGGGGCACCGAGGTTGTGGAATATCGAAAAGCGCATTCAGCGTCCGTCCTGTTCTTCCGGCTCACGCTGTGCCATGGCAGGGAGGCTAGGAGTCCATATCGGGCCCGTCAAGGGTCAACGGCAGGGAAACAACCTTGACCTGTGCCTTTGGTGAGCGCTCGGAACTTTCTCGGCTCATCTGTCCCAAGGTGTTGACAGTCGCCGATGGCCTTTCTACGGTCCTCTGCCATACAAGAGCTGACTGAGGGAAGACGTCATGACGCACACTCTTGACCGCACCGCCCGCATCCGCTCCACCTGGCAGGCGGTCTGGGACCGGGGCCAGGTCGACGCGCTCGACCAGTTGCTCAGCCCCGCCTATGTACGCCGCCGCGGGCCCGCCGCGGCCCCCCAGGACCGGGAGCAGTTCAAGGAGTCCATCCGCGCCATCCGCCAGGCGTTTCCCGATCTCCGCACCGAGATCGAGGACATCGTCGAGGACGGCGAGTCGCTGGCGATCCGCTGGCGCAGCACCGGCAGCCACACCGGCGACTTCCTCGGGGTCCCGGCCACCGGCAGGCCGGTCGAGGTCTCCGGCGCCACCTTCACCCGCTTCGACCACGGTGTGGTCAGCGAGGAGTGGGTGACCTGGGACCCGCGCCAGCTGCTGGAGGCGCTCGGGATCATCACCACCACCCAGCGGGCGGCCGTCGACGCCGATGTGGTCCGTGGTGTGCACCGCAAGTTCATCACCGGTGTCACCGTCGTGACCTGCGACGACGACGGCAAGCCCCGGGGGCTCGCGGTGAACGCGTTCGCCAGCATCTCACTGGATCCTCCCATGGTGCTGGTCTGCGTGCAGCGCACCTCCACGACCCACCCCGCGCTGCACCGGGCGAGCCATCTGGGGATCAACATCCTCGCCGCCGGCCAGCTCGATGTGGCCAAGACCTTCGCCTCCAAGGCGGACGACAAGTTCGCCGGGCTGTCCTGGACCCCCGGTGAGTTCGGCGTCCCGCTGATCGACCGGTCCTGCGCCCAGCTCGAGGTGGAGATCGGCGAGCGGCTGGAGGCCGGCAGCCACACCGTCTTCACCGGCCGGGTGGTGTCCGCCCGCCATGAGGAGCTGGCCCCGCTGGTCTACAGCGGTGGCGGCTTCTTCGACATCTCCCAGACCGCGCCGCTGCCGTGGTGAGACACCGCCACCCCGATCCGCGGCGCCACCGGCCCCCCGCCACCCCCTGACGCCCACTCCTCCCGTCCCAGGAGCACGCCCATGACCCACGACGACACGGCGCCGGTGTACGGCAGCGCGGTCACCAAGGTGGAGCCCTTCGGGGTCGACCACATCCCCGACAACGAGCGGCACGGCAAGCCCAGTTCGCAGTTCTTCGTCTGGTTCGCCGCCGGTCTCAACTTCCCCATCATCCTGCTCGGGTTCAGCGCGGTCGGGCTCGGCCTCAGCTTCGGCGCCGCCGTCGCCGCCATCGTGGCCGGCGCGGGTCTCGGCTCGCTGCTGATGGCCGTGATGTCCCGGATGGGCGTACGGCTGGGGGTGCCCCAGCAGATCCAGGCGCGGGGCCCGCTCGGCTTCTTCGGCAACTTCCTGCCGGTGGCGTACATCAATGTGTTCGCCGGGGTCGGCTGGGCCGCCGTGACCGTGATCCTCGGTGGCAAGGCCATCTCCGAGCTGACCCATCTGCCCTTCTGGGTCTGCGGACTGGCGCTCACCCTGGTCGAGCTGGTGGTGTCCATCTACGGCTACAACATGATCAATTTCCTGCAGCGGGTGCTGACCTACATCCTCACCCCGCTGTTCGTGATGATCACGGTGGTGGCCCTGGTGCGGGGCGCGGGCACCTTCGACGCCAATCCGAAGGCGGCGGACTACGTCGGCTCCACCGGCGGCTGGATCACCTTCTGCGGCTGGTTCCTGTCCTTCCTCGTCGCCTGGGCGCCGTTCGCCTCGGACTACTCGCGCTATCTGCCCGACTCGCCGGGCGTGGTGAAGCGCACCGCCTGGTACACCGGGCTCGGCAACTTCGTCACCATCTGCTGGCTCGGCATCCTCGGGGTGCTCCTCGGCTCCAATGCCACCAGCACCGACTCCATCACCGCCCTGCACCAGCTGACCGGGCCGTTCGCCATCCCCGCCCTGATCGCCATCGGGCTCTCGGCGCTCGCGCAGAACTTCCTCAATGTCTACGGCGGCGCGATCTCCGTCCAGACCCTGAAGGTGCCGGTCACCCGGACCCAGGCCGTCACCCTGATCTGCGCGCTGGCGTATGTGATCAGCCTGTGGGGGCACTCCGGGGTCGAGGACAAGTTCTCGGTGTTCCTCAACCTCACCGCGTACTTCATCGCGCCGTTCGCCACCGTGCTGCTGCTCGACTACCACCTGGGCGGCCGCTCCGACGCCGGCCGGATCGCCGAGCTGTACGACCGCGGACGGGTGCTCTCCTGGGGCTTCGTCGCCTGGGTCGGCGGGGTGCTGGCCTCGGTGCCGTTCTGGCAGTCCGACCTCTACACCGGGGCGTTCGCCTCGGCGTATCCGCACGCGGGCGATCTGAGCATGCTCGTAGCGGCGGGCGCCTCGGCGGTGTTCTATCTGCTGACCTACCGGCTGCGGCCGCTGTGGACGCGGGACACCCCCGCCACGGCCGAGCCCCAGCCGGAGAAGACGGCGGCGGTGGCGGGCTCCTGACGCGGCGTCGGCGAACCGGGGCGGGCGGTGTCGCGAACGGCGGTGCCGCCCGCCCCGGTTCGCGCCACCGGCCTCGCCCCGCTACCGCCTCCGGCGCGAGGGCGCGGGGCGCTCGGCGGGGGCGGGGTCGATACAGCGCGACTGGGCGTGTTCGTACACCATCGTGCTCTGCACATCCGCCACCTCACGGCGCTCGGTGAGGCGGTCGATGACGAACGCGTACAGCCCATTGGTGTCCGGCACCGCCACATGGATGAGGAAGTCATGGGGGCCGGAGGTGACGAACAGCCCGATGGTCTCCGGCAGCTGCGCGGCCCATTCCCGGAACCCCTCGATGACCGGCCGGGACGGCGGGCGGATCCGCACCGAGATCAGCGCCTGCACGGGGCGGCCGACCGCCTCCAGGTCGACGGCGGCGTGATAGCCGCTGATGATGCCGCGCTCCCGCAGCGCCCGGACCCGCTCCAGCGAAGTCGACGGCGAGACTCCCGTGCGCAGGGCCAGCTCGCGATTGGTCTGGCGTGCATCGTTCTGCAGCTCCCGCAGAAGAGCGCGGTCGAGTGCATCAAGTTCCACGAAAGCGCTTCCTTGCCTGAGAAAATTCGGCGAGCCATGCTCCGGCTCGGATGGATGGGTACCGTCCACCACATTAGCCATCGACAAGGAGCAGCGCTGATGTCCGTTCCCCAGCTGTCCGACGAGGATGTACGCACCGATCAGTCCACCCGGCAGGCGAAGCTGAAGTGGGTGATCGTCGTGGCCGAGGAGCTGCCCGCGGGCCGGGCGGTGAACGCCGCCGCCTGCATGGCCGCGGCCGTCGGCCGGGCGATGCCGGAGCTGCTGGGGCCGGACGGCAGGGACGGCTCCGGGGCCGGTCACCCGGGGCTGCCGTGGGCCGGCTGCTCGATCCTGGCGGCCGGCCTGGAGGCACTGCGCGAGCTGCGGGCCAAGGCCGCCGGGAAGGACGATCTGTTCCTCGTCGACATGCCCGGACAGGCCCAGACCTCACGGGTCTACGACGAGTACCTCGACAGCCTGGCCGGCACCAAGACCGAGGATCTCGACTACCTCGCGGTCAGCATCGTCGGCCCGCGGAACAGGGTCAGCAAGCTCATCGGGAAGCTTCCCCTGCTGCGCTGACCCCCGCGCCACCCGGCGTGGCCGGATCGCCCAGCGCGTAGGGGGCGAGGATGTCGGCGATGGCCCGGTTGCGCGGGGTGGCGACCCCCAGCTCGGCGCCGAGTTCGGCCACGGCCCCGCTGAGCCAGCTCAGCTCCAGGCGGTTGCCGCGCAGGAGGTCGTTGTGCATCGAGGACGTCATCGTGGCGGGCAGCGTGTCGCAGAAGGCGAGCCGGTCGTCGGCGAATCCGGGGTCCAGGTGCACCCCCTTTGCCCGTCCCACGGCGACCACCTCGTGCATCACGTCGCGCAGCAGAGCCCGTGACCCGGGATTCCCGCGGACCACGCCGATCGGCTGCCGCACCGCCGAGGTCGTCCCGGAGAGGCCCACCAGGAAGACGAACTTCTCCCAGATGGTGCGCTCGATGTCCCCGCTGATCTCCGCGTCGACACCGGCCGCGAGGCAGCGATCGAGGAACTGGCGGGCGCGCGGGGACTCCTTGCGGTCGTACTCGCCGAACACCAGCCGCTGCAGCGTGCCGTTGTGCACCACCACCCCGGGCTCCTCGATGAACGCCGAGATATAGCCGACCCCGCCGAGGACGGACCCGGCCGGCAGATGGCGCCGCAGCTCCGCGTCCTTCTGGACCCCGTTCTGGAACGACACGACCGCGGCGCCGCTCTCGGCGAGGGGCGCCAGCCGCCGGGCGACGTCCTCGGTGTCCCACAGCTTCACCGCCACCATGACGAGGTCCGGGGCCTCGAGGTCGGAGACCGTCCCCACGACCGCCTCGGACGGCACCCGCAGATCCCCCAGCGGGCTGCGCACCGTCAGCCCCCGCTCCCGGATCGCCGCGAGATGGCGGCCCCGGGCCACGAAGGTGACCTCGTCCCCCGCCGCGGCGAGCCGCGCGCCGAAGTATCCGCCGACGCCACCCGCGCCGATGATCGCGATCCGCATGATGTCCCCTCGTCCTCAGCCGCTTAGTAACCCTTCAGGCGGTTACTATATTCACATGGATTCCTCGACGGAGCAGGTCCCGCGGGCGCGGGTCACCGCTGGGCTGCGGGCACTGCGCTTCGACGCCGGCGGCCTCGCCTTGAACCTCGTCGCCTCGCTCGGGCGCCGTAGCAGCACCCCGATCGAGCGCCTCGGCACCCTCGACCGGCTGCGGGAGTGGTGCGACGGCGTCGGGTTGCGGCTCCAGGACGAGGCCGTCACCGAGGAGCTCCGCACCGAGCTGCGGACGCTGCGCGAGGCGGCGTACGACGCGGTGGCGGCGGTCGTCCACGGCCGGGCCCCGGCCGCCGCGTCCGTCGCGTTGCTCAACGAGCGGGCGCGCCCCGCCCCGCCGCAGCCGCTGCTGAGGGCCACCGGCGCCGGGGTCGAGGTGGACGGCGCCGATCGCCCGCTGACCGGGCGGGAGCTGCAGTCGGTCGTCGTCCGCGACCTCATAGCGGTGCTCGGGGACCCCGAGCGGCGCGGGGCGCTGCGGGCCTGCGACTCCTCGCTGTGCACCATGATCTACCTCGACCCCACTCCGGGCAGAAGGCGCCGGTGGTGCTCCATGCGGCTGTGCGGGAACAGCGCCAAGGCCGCGAAACACCGGCAGCGGCAGCGGGCATCCGCCGCACCGGCCGAATCCTGACGCCCCGGCGTGTCGGGCGGGTTCTGACGCCCTGGCGTTCGGGCGGGTTCCCGGCGTGTCGGGCGGGCCTGACGCCCTGGCGCCCCGGCCGGGTCCTTGCGCCCCGGCGCTCCCGGCCGCTGTTTCCGGTGGGCCGCCCGGGGCACTCGGGGTGGCCGGAGGATTGCCGATGGCCGAAGAGAGCGACACCGACCCCGTACCGAAAGCACGGCGCCCCGGGCGGGCCTGCGGCTCCGGGGGAGCGGCGGCCGCCGTCGCGCTGACCGTGGCGACCGGGGCGATGGACGCGATCAGCTTTCTGGCCCTGGGCGGCGTCTTCACCAGCGTCATGACCGCCAATCTCTCCCTGCTCGGCATGTCGACCGCGTCCCTGGACGCGGCGCTCGCCCGGGACTCCGCGGTCGCCATGGGCGGATACATGGTGGGCGCGCTGGTCAGCGGCCGGATCGTCCGCGGCTCCCGGCCGGCCCTGCGGGCCCGGTGCGCGCTGGCGGTGGAGCTGCTCGTGCTCGGCGGGCTCTGGGCGGTGTGGGCGTCAGCCGACGGCCACCCCGCGGGCGGCCTGCAGCTGGGGCTGCTGGCGGTGGCCGCGCTCGCCATGGGAGGCCAGAGCGGTCTGGTGCGGGCCGTCGGGCCGCCCGGCTTCTCCACCACCTATCTCACCGGCACCCTGACCGGGGTGCTGGTGGACGCGGTGCGCAGCGGAACGGTGCGCCGGCTCAGCCTCGCGCTGCTGGGGGGTCTGGTGGTGGGCGCCGCGGCCGGCGGGCTGCTGGTGGCCCACGCCGCGCGGGCCGCGCCCGCCCTGCCGACCGGGCTGGTCGGCCTCGTTCTGCTGGCGTCCCTGACCTCGCTGGCCCGGGACGCCCAGGGCCATCTCTGGCCCCATGCCGAGTAGCCCGCCCCAAGACCGTCCGCGCCGCGGCGGGTTGACCGGTGATTCACTCTTCCAGCGGGGCATCATCCGATGCCAGACTCGGCCCGTGACCGACTTTGACATGCTTGTGATCGGGTCCGGGCCGGGTGGCCAGAAGGCTGCCATCGCCGCCGCGAAACTCGGTCGCCGGGTAGCCGTCGTCGACCGTAAGGAGATGGTGGGCGGGGTCTCCCTGCACACCGGAACCGTTCCGTCCAAGACCCTGCGCGAGGCGGTGCTCTATCTCACCGGACTGACCCAGCGGGATCTCTACGGCCAGAGCTACCGGCTCAAGGAGGAGATCACCGTCGCCGACCTGACGGCCCGCACCCAGCATGTGGTCGGCCGTGAGGTGGATGTCGTCCGCAACCAGCTGTCCCGCAACCGGGTCGCGATGTTCTCCGGCACCGGGCGGTTCGTGGACGACCACACCGTGGCCGTCACGGACGCCACCGGCCAGGAGCAACTGCTCACCGCCCAGCACATCGTGATCGCCACCGGCACCCGCCCGGCCCGCCCCGCGAGCGTGGAGTTCGACGAGCGGACGATCATGGACTCCGACAGCGTCCTCAATATGGAGCGGGTGCCGCGCTCCATGGTCATCGTGGGCGCCGGGGTGATCGGCATCGAGTACGCCTCGATGTTCGCCGCCCTGGGCAGCAAGGTCACCGTGGTCGAGCAGCGCGAGGGGATGCTGGACTTCTGCGATGTCGAGATCGTCGAGGCGCTGAAGTACCGGCTGCGCGACCTGGCCGTCACCTTCCGCTTCGGCGAGACCGTGGCGGCCGTCGAGCGCCATCCGCGCGGCGCCCTGACCATCCTGGAGAGCGGTAAGAAGATCCCCGCCGACGCGGTGATGTACTCCGCGGGGCGCCAGGGGCTCACCGACGCCCTCGACCTCGCCAAGGCGGGGCTCACCGCCGACCGGCGCGGCCGGATCGCGGTGGACGAGCACTACCGCACCGCCGTGCCGCACATCTACGCCGTCGGTGATGTCATCGGCTTCCCGGCCCTGGCCGCGACCTCCATGGAGCAGGGCCGCAGCGCGGCGTACCACGCGTGCGAGGAGCCGGTGAACCCGATCCACCACCTCCAGCCGATCGGCATCTACAGCATCCCCGAGATCAGCTTCATAGGCCGTACCGAGGACCAGCTCACGGACGAGAAGGTGCCCTTCGAGGTGGGGGTCTCGCGCTATCGCGAGCTGGCCCGGGGCCAGATCGTCGGCGACGCCCACGGCATGCTGAAGCTGCTGGTCTCCCCGGAGGACCGGAAGCTGCTCGGCGTGCACTGCTTCGGCACCGGCGCCACCGAGCTGATCCACATCGGCCAGGCCGTGATGGGCTGCGGCGGCACCGTCGACTATCTGGTGGACGCGGTGTTCAACTATCCGACCTTCGCCGAGTCCTACAAGGTGGCCGCGCTCGACGCCACCAACAAGATGCGCGAGGTCGATCACCTGCGGGACTGACCCCCGGCTCCGGCCCTCCTCCGCACCGCCTCGTCCCGGATATCCCTTTTGGGATACTGGGAGGCAGACCGGGAGGAGGCTGAGATGACTCGCGCAGTCGGTATTGACCTGGGTACGACCAACTCGGTCGTATCGGTCCTGGAGGGCGGCGAGCCGACCGTCATCACCAACACCGAGGGCACCCGGACCACCCCTTCGGTGGTGGCCTTCGCCAAGAACGGCGAGGTGCTGGTGGGGGAGGTCGCCAAGCGCCAGGCGGTGACGAACGTGGAGCGCACCGCGCGATCGGTCAAGCGCCACATGGGCGAGGACCGGTGGCGGTTCCCGGCCACCGGCGATGTGGACGGCAAGCGCTACACCGCGCAGGAGATCTCCGCGCGGGTGCTCCAGAAGCTCAAGCGCGACGGCGAGGCGTACCTCGGCGAGGACGTCACCGACGCCGTGATCACCGTCCCCGCGTACTTCAACGACTCCCAGCGCACCGCCACCAAGGAGGCGGGCGAGATCGCCGGGCTGAAGGTGCTGCGGATCATCAACGAGCCGACGGCCGCCGCCCTGGCGTACGGGCTGGACAAGGAGAACGACCAGACCATCCTGGTCTTCGACCTCGGCGGCGGTACCTTCGACGTCTCGCTGCTGGAGATCGGCGAGGGGGTGGTGGAGGTCAAGGCCACCAACGGCGACACCCACCTCGGCGGCGACGACTGGGACCAGCGGATCGTGGACCATCTGGTCTCCCGGTTCGGACACGGCTACGGCGTGGATCTGGCCCAGGACAAGATGGCGGTCCAGCGGCTGCGCGAGGCATCCGAGAAGGCCAAGATCGAGCTCTCCGCGGCCAGTGAGACCACGATCAACCTGCCGTACATCACCGCCTCCGACCAGGGCCCGCTGCACCTGGACGAGAAGCTCACCCGCTCGCAGTTCCAGCAGCTGACCGAGGACCTCCTGGAGCGCTGCAAGGCCCCCTTCCACCAGGCGATCAAGGACGCCGGGATCAAGACCTCCGACATCGACCATGTGATCCTGGTCGGCGGCTCGACCCGGATGCCCGCCGTGACCGGCCTGGTCAAGGAGCTGACCGGCAAGGAGCCGCACAAGGGCGTCAACCCGGACGAGGTCGTCGCGATCGGCGCATCCCTCCAGGCCGGTGTCCTCAAGGGCGAGGTCAAGGACGTGCTGCTGCTGGACGTCACCCCGCTGTCCCTCGGTATCGAGACCAAGGGCGGCATCATGACCAAGCTGATCGAGCGGAACACCACGATCCCGACCAAGCGCTCGGAGGTCTTCACCACGGCCGAGGACAACCAGCCATCGGTGCAGATCCAGGTCTTCCAGGGCGAGCGCGAGATGGCCGCGTACAACAAGAAGCTCGGGATGTTCGAGCTGACCGGCCTGCCGCCCGCGCCGCGCGGGGTGCCGCAGATCGAGGTGGCCTTCGACATCGACGCCAACGGCATCATGCACGTCTCCGCCAAGGACCTCGGCACCGGCCGGGAGCAGCGGATGACCGTCACCGGCGGCTCCGCGCTGCCGAAGGACGACATCGACCGCATGATGCGCGAGGCCGAGAGTTACGCGGAGGAGGACCACCGGCGCCGCGAGGCCGCCGAGACCCGCAATCAGGCCGAGTCGCTCGTCTACCAGACCGAGCGGCTGCTGCGGGACCAGGCCGACAAGGTGCCCGGGGACGTCCGGCAGGAGGCCGAGGCGGCGGTCGCGGATCTGAAGCGGACGCTCGAGGGCGAGGACACCAACGCGATCCGCGAGGCCACCGAGCGGACCGCCGCCATCGGGCAGAAGATCGGCACCGCGATCTACGCCCAGGCCCAGCAGTCCGGCCCGTCCGGCGGCGGATCCAGCGGCTCCGCGGGCGGCCCCTCGGGGGACGGCGGGGGCCAGGCCCACTCGTCCGACGAAGAGGTCGTGGACGCGGAGATCGTGGACGACGAGAAGACCGGGGACGAGCCCAAGGGAGGGGCGGGCTGACACCGCTCCCCGGGTGCCCCGGCCGTCACTGCTTCCTGGGCGGCTCGCCCCGTGGCGCCGAGACCTCCACGAGTTCCGCGCGCCCCTTCGTGTTGAGATACAGGATCGGAATGGCCTTGTTGCGCGGATTGCCGTCGTCCTCGAAGGAGATGAAGCCGCTCGCCCCGCGCACCTGCTGACGGCCGCTCATCTGGTGGAACATCCGCGCCACCGCTTCCCCGGTCACCTCGCCCTGCGAGCCCGCCGCCATCTGGACGCCATGGGCGGCGGTGAGGACCGCGTCATGCGCCATGATGGCCTGGCCGTCATCGCGCGGATCAGTGGGGAACCACGTGTCCAGCGACCCGCCCGGCTGGAAGTGGCGGGCCGAGTAGCCGGAGACGTGGAGCGGATCCTTCTGCCACATATCGGGGTGCGCCAGCCCTGTGTAGAGCACCCGCACCCCGCTCTCGGCGGCGTGTGCGAGCTGCCTGGCGGTCAGGTTGGAGGTGTCGTCACCGGTGATCACCATGAACTTCCGCTCCTGGCAGGGCCGGTTGGCGATCGAGTCCAGGAACCGGGTGAGGTGCTTGCCGCGGCCCGCGAAGAAGACCGCCTGCGGCTTCTGGTCGCACAGTTGCCCCGACATGTACTGCAGCTCGTTCTGCCAGGCGCTGCGTACCGAGGAGTCATAGGTCATCCGGTCCGCCACCAGCCGATGTCCCTTGGTGTCCTGGTAGACCCTGGTGAAGGCGTCCCCCAGCGTCTTGGCGTAGTAATTGCTCCGCGCGTCGTCCTGGACCACCACCGCCGTACGGACCTTCTCCCGCTTGAGATAGGCGGAGGCGGCATACGCCTCGTCCACATTGGTCGGGGAGACCCGGACGAACCTCCTGTTGGGGTCCTCGATGTTGGTGGCCGTCATGGTGCTGGCGACCAGGGCGAGACCGTGGTCCGACAGCCGCCGCAGCGCGCTCAGGCTCCGGTCGGTGCTGGGGCCCAGCCCGGTGACCGCGACCAGCTTGTCGTCGGAGGTCTTCCGGTCTATCAGCTCATCGACGGCGTGCTCCCAATGGGCCCCGCTGCTGCCCACATTGGCGATCAGCAGCTTGATCTTCGGGGAGGAGGAGAGGTCGCCGCGGTTGTGCCGGTACTGTGCCAGATACGCGCCCTCCAGCTCATGCCGGACCGACTCCTCGGAGTTGCTGTCGTCGTCGGTCAGCGTGAAGGAGGTCATATAGGCGACGCTGACGTATGGTTCCTTGCCGGCGTTCTTCTCGACCAGGGCGTTCTCTGCCTTGATCTTCTTCTCCACCCGCTTCAGATGTCCGGCGAAGACGTACGAGCCGTCGGTGACGCCCACGCACTCGCGGTCGTCGCCCATCTTGACGACGCCGTCCCCGCACCGGTCCCGCCTCTCCTCGAACCAGTTCACGGTGAGCGGGACCGCCACCGCGAGCACGGCCGATACGATCACGCCGATCACCACCCGGCGCACGATGTGCAGCGGCCATTCAAGTCTCGGCACCGGTCTCACCCCTCGCCCGCGCTCGTCAGCGGATGGCGCCAGTGGCGGTACCGCTCCGCCTCGTTGAACAGGGCCACGATGTCGTTCCTCCGCAGTCGTGAGAGCTGGTTGAAACCGTCGGCGATCATGTCGTTCAGCCGCATCCCGGGGTCGGCGAGCGGATCGCTCCACACCCAGCGCACCGTGATCAGCTCCCGGATCACCGAAGCCGTGGTGACCGCCTCCGGGGGCTCGTCCGGGGCGAGGTCGGCGAGCAGCTCCAGCGGTCCGCCGGCCTGGCCCAGCCGGTTGGGGGCGGCCGTGATGGTGTTGAACTCAGCTATCCACTGCGCCGCGGGCACCACCGGGAAGCGCTCCACCAGATACCCGGTCACCTCGTCGATCCGCTCCGCCGCCAGCCGGTGGTACATCTCCTGGACCGGGCGGCCCTCGGACCTGAAATGCTCGGCCAGCAGCTCCTGCACCGCGTCCCAGTCGTCCGGACGCCCGGCCAGCCGCCACAGCAACAGCCGCCGCAGCCAGGGGTGCAGGGCCGGGGTCACCGCGCCCGGACTGTGCAGCAGCCAGCGGCCGCGGACCTCGCCGAACAGCGAGTCCCCCGAGCCCAGCAGCCGGGTGCCGACGGACAGGTCGCGCGCCGCGGCGCACTCCTCCAGCGCCGCCCGCCGCGCGGGGTCGAAACCGCGCAGCAGGTGGTCCAGAGCGGCCTCCGCCAGCGTCCGGGTGTCCTCGCCCTCCCGCGGCGTACGGTCCGGCAGGGTGCGCAGCCAGCGGTCCTGCTCGGCGCCGTCCTCGACGGGCACGGACGAGTGCCGGAGCAGCTCCAGGACCAGGCTGACCGCCCGGGGGAGCCCCGCGGTCAGCCGGTGGACGAAGGGCGCGAGCCGGGTGAACGGCGCGAGGTCGGGGTGGTGGCGCAGCTCCAGCTCGATCCGGATCCGCACCTCGTCCAGATTGAGGTCGCGCAGCCGCAGCGGATACCACCAGGTGTCATCGCTGTCCCGGCCCGGCCGGTGCTCGCGCCAGTCCGCCAGGGAGGCCCGGTCCGGGCCGCGCAGCCGCCACGGCCACTGGTCGCCGGTGGCCGGGCCCCAGCGGGGCAGCCACCGGTTGGAGCTCGCCACGACGGTGAGCGGATCGCAGTCGGCGCCCGCCACCACGGCGTCGTCATGGCGGGCCCGGATCAGCAGGTCGAGGAAGCGACGGCCGTACTCCGTATGGGAGTTGTCGAGCAGCAGCAGATACGAGCGGGGCATGAACGAGTGGCGCACATTGCTGCGCATGTCCTCCAGCAGGGCCGAGAACAGCACCCGGTCCAGCCGCTCCTGATCGTCCTCGTCCCCGTCGTGGCGCCACAGGTTGAGCTCGACCAGCGCCTCCCACGGATCCCGGCTCCGCAGCAGCGGATGGCCGCCGTACCAGGCCGCGCTGCTGGTGAACTTGCGGCCCGGCAGCCGCCTCCGGCCGCGCCGCAGCGCGTCCCGCAGCAGCGCCAGTGCCGCCGTGGAGGCGCCGTCGGGGGCGCCCACGGCGCCTCCGGCCACCTCGAAGAAGGCGGCGAGATAGTCGCCGTAGCGCGCCTCCGCCTGCTCCTGGAAGGCGTCCAGCTCGCGCCGGATGTTGCGCCGCCCCTCCGCCAGGCTCGTCATCCGGAGCTGGTGGTCGGAGGCGAGCAGACCGAGCGTCAGCCGCGGGAAGTGCGAGCGGCGGTAGCGCGGCAGCTTGCGCTCCAGCTGGCGCGCGAGCAGCGCCAGGGCGTACCGCGGCAGCAGGGCCTGCTCACCGCCGACATTGACATACGCGAACGGCGTCTCGGGGCCGAATTTCTCCATCAGCGCGCCATGGGCGTCGCTGGCCCCACTGCCGCGCGGCCCCAACAGCATGATCACCGGCCGCTCGTCCGTGGGCTCCAGCCTGAGACACTCCCCGACCAGACTGATGATCCCGCTGCGGCCTCTTAAGCCCACACCCATTCCGGATTCCGCCACGTGCCCCCGTCCCCCCGTTCAGGCCCCCCGTCGGCAACTAGGGGGTCCTTTACCCACATTCACCCCTTCGATAGCGGGCCGTTCCCAAACGTACTCCGAGTGTGGCCGATGCCGACATTCCCTTTCCGGCTCAGCGGCGGAAGATCTCCAGCCGGGTGGGCGCGGGCCGCCCCGGTGCGGGCAGCCCGAAGCCGCGGCGCCCCGGGGTGATCGACCCCAGCACGCCGGCGTGGCGGGCGCCGGTGCAGCTCGGCACCGTACCGGCCAGCCCATGGGCGGTCAGGAAGGCGAGGACGGCGAAGGCGTACGCCTCCTTCGCCGCCGCCGGAAGGCCGAGGTCGTCGGAGGTCCGCAGCGCGATGGGGCCCAGCTCCCGGCGCAACGCCCCCATCAGGGTGGGGTTGCGGGTGCCGCCGCCCGAGGCGATCACCTCGGTGGCGTGCACCTTCCGTACGGCGTCGGCCACCGTCCGGGCCGTCAGCTCGGTGACGGTGGCGACCACGTCGTCGTCCGGCACCGGGCCGGTGGCGGCCAGGGCAGCCCGCAGATAGGAGGCGTGGAACAGCTCCTTGCCGGTGGTCTTCGGCGCGGGCAGCGCATAGTACGGCTCGGCCAGCAGCCGCTCAAGCAGCGGCTCGTGGACGGTCCCGCGCGCCGCCATGACACCGTCCGCGTCATGGTCCAGCCGGCCGTCCGTCAGATCGCCGACCGCCGCGTCGATGAGCGCGTTCGCCGGGCCGGTGTCGAACGCCAGCGGATCCCCGGCGCCGGAGACCACCGTGATGTTGGCGATCCCGCCCAGGTTGAGGGCGGCGCACACACCGGGCCGCCCGCGCAGCCACAGGGTGTCCACCAGGCTGACCAGGGGAGCGCCCTGACCGCCCGCGGCCACATCGCGGGTGCGCAGATCGGAGACCACCGGACAGCCGGTGGCCTCGGCGATCCAGGCGGGCCCGCCGAGCTGGAGCGTGCCGTGCACCCGCCCGCCCTCGGCCCAGTGGTACACCGTCTGGCCGTGGGAGCCGATGAGGTCCGCACGCCCCTCGCACAGCTCCCGGTCGGCGCGGACCGCGAGCGCGGCGAACGCCTGGCCGATCCGGGTGTCGAGCGCGCACACCTCCCGCATGGTGGTGGCCGCCGGGGGCAGCGCGGCGCTCAGCGCCGACCGCAGCGCCTCCGGATACGCCTCGCTGACCAGCCCCAGCGGGGCCAGCACCACGGTGTCGCCGTCGAGCACCAGATCGGCCGCCGCGGCGTCCACCGCGTCATGGGACGTGCCCGACATCAGACCGATCACCCGCATGATGTCTCCTCCTCCCGCTCGGCCCCCTTGTCCGTCCGCGCCGCGCCGGGCAGCGCGCCGCGGTGGTTCTCCCCGCGCAGGGTGAACAGGGCGACCACGCTGACGGCGCAGGTCACCGTCACGTAGTAGGCCGGGATGTCGACCTCGCCGGTGTGCTTGATCACCTCGGTGATGATGAGCCCCGCGCATCCGGAGAACACCGCGTTGGACAGCGCGTACGCCAGCCCCAGACCCGTGTAGCGGACCCGGGTCGGGAACATCTCGGCGAGCATGGCCGGACCCGGCCCCGCCATCAGGCCCACCACCACGCCCGCCACGAAGACCGCCGCCCCCTGGACCCATGCCGAACTGTCCGGATCCTGCAAGACGTTGAGCAGCGGGAAGGCCAGCACCGCCACCAACGCGGCCCCGGTCAGCATCACCGGCCGCCGCCCGATCCGGTCGCTGAGCAGTCCCGCCGGGAGGATGGAGAGCGCGAAGCCCGCGTTGGCCACCACGGTGGCGACCAGCGCCTGCTGGAAGGTGGCGTCCAAGGTGGCCTGGAGATACGAGGGCATGACGACCAGGAAGGTGTAACCGGCCGCCGCCCAGCCCATGACGCGCGCGGCCCCCATGACGACGGCCCCGGCCACCTCACGGGGGTCCGCCACCCGCTCCGGCCCGGCCGACGGCGCGGTGCCGGGGTCCCCGTCCGCCGCCGCGCGGAAGAACGGGGTCTCCTCCAGCCTCAGCCGCAGCCACAGGGCCACCAGCCCGATCGGCAGGGTCAGCAGGAACGGCAGCCGCCATCCCCAGTCGCCCAGCGACTCCTCGCTCAGCACGGTGGCCAGCACCGCCGCCACCCCGGCCCCGGCCAGCAGCCCCAGCGCCACGGTGAACGACTGCCACGCCCCGTACAGCCCGCGGCGGCCCGGCGGGGCGAACTCCGTCATGATCGACACCGCGCCGCCGAACTCCCCGCCCGCGGAGAGACCTTGGACGATCCGCAACAGGGTGAGCAGCCAGGGCGCGGCCGCGCCCAGCGTGTCGTACGTGGGCAGCGCTCCGATGAGCGTGGTGGCGCCGGTCATCAGCAGCAGCACCAGGATCAGCGTGGGACGGCGGCCGATCCGGTCGCCGACCCGGCCGAAGACGGCGGCGCCGATGGGGCGGAAGAAGAACGCGATCCCGAACGAGGCGTAGGTCTTGACCAGGCCCTCGATCTCGCTGCCGCCGTCCGGGGTGAAGAAGTTCGCCGCGATGATCGTCGCGAAGAAGCCGTAGACACCGAACTCGTACCACTCGATGAAGTTGCCGACCGAACCGGCCACCAGCGCGCGGCGCGGGGCCCGTCCGGCGACACGCTCGCTGGGATCCGCTGGGGACGTCGTCACATCCGGGCCCTTTCCGCCGTCACCGCCAAGGGGATGTGATGTCCGTACCCGTCAGGGAGCGCGGTTACCGGTGCGAGCGCGGCTCCAGCGACGCTCGAGGTCTGGGCAGATCCCGTACGTAGGCCGAGGCGCGGGTCGACGCGGTGCCGTACGGGCCCGTCCTCAGCCGCGCACTATCGCGTTGCATTCCCGCTGCAACGCGATGTCCTGCCACATCGGGTGCTGGGGCCCCGCGTTGGAGCACACCACCGCGCCCCACGCGCCCACCCGTGCCGACTCCTCGACGGCGCGGCGGCAGAACGCGGCCCCCACCGGGCCCTCCTCGAAGGTCCCGTGCAGCGGGGTGTAGCCGATCCAGCCCTCGCCGAAGACCAGCGGGACCCCGTTCGCGGCCGCCCAGTCCGCGGCCGCCTCGATCCAGGTGACCAGCCGCTGGTCCATCGCCAGCCGGTGCACGGCGTAGCGGTCGTACAGCCAGGCGTCCCAGCGGTCGGGGTCGCACCAGTCGTGGACGTAGATCTCCCGGGGGCCGACCGTGGTGGCCTCCAGCCGCCAGCGGTCGCCGGGCGGAGGGGCCCAGTCGGCCAGATCGGGGGCGCCGGGGCGCAGCAGCTCCCGGCGGACCTCCTCCTGGGGGAACGGGCGGGCCCGGTCGCGGATGGCGAAGGTGGTCAGCAGCTCGTCCAGCACCCCGTAGACATAGGGGTGGAAGACCGCCACATCCACCTCGCGGGGCACCCCGCGCAGCGAACCGACCGGCACCTTGGCGTAGTTGACCGTGACCGGCCGGTTGGGGTGGCGCTCCTTGAACCGGGCGATGCCCCGCTCCAGCCGCGGCCGCAGGGCGACGACCTTGTCCGCACCGGCCAGCCCCTCGGTGAGCCGGCTGCCCTGGACCTCGTTGTGCAGCTCGGTGAAGGCGATCCGGTCGTCCAGACCGTGGATCACCAGGAAGTCGATCAGATCGGCCAGCGCGTCCGCGAGGGCCTCGGCGCGCCGCTCGGGATCGACGGCCATCAGCGCGTCGAACCAGGCCCGGTCCTCGCCGAACGACGGGCTCTGCTGGTACTCCCAGCTGGAGAGGATGACGAAGCAGTCATGGCGCAGGGCCGCCTCGAACAGCTCGCGCAGCCATGCCCGGCCGTCGATCTCGCCCCCGCCGCCCAGGTCGTACCAGCGCATCCGCTGCCCGTACGCGCCGCCCAGCGCCGACGGCCGCAGCTTGGTCGTGTCCAGCCGGGAGCCGAAGAGCAGGAACGGCATGGCGCAGATGCGCACCGTGTTGTAGCCGCGGGCCACGGCACCCTCGAAGGCACGGTCGAGATCGGCGAAGGGCTCATCCGGGCCGGTGCGGGTGTACCAGCTGAAGTCCCACAGCGAGATGGTCAGTTTGTCCGGCAGATGCGGCGACAGCGTCACAGGGGGCTCCCCGCGGTCGGCGGCTCGGCGATGGCAGAGATGAGAGATCGGTTCATCGTCCGGGGGTGCCAATGGGCTGTCAAGATGTATTCATAAATAATGGCCAGGGTCGGGGGTGACCGGGTTTCCACCCCTGTTCATCCGGTACGGCGGGTGCCGGAGGCCGTCCGGGGCCGGGACGCGACCCGTAAGGCGGTCGCGCCGACCATATGGGGCGGCCTCTCAGGCGATCCAGCCGTAGCCGGGCCGTGGTCTGCGGGAGGCCGGGGGCGCGCCCACGCTCTCCAGGTCGTGCTCGGCGGCCCGCACCAACTGCTGCCCCAGATCGCTGAGCGCCCGCCCGGCCGCCAGCTCATCGCCGATCACGGGCACGTCCTCGTCGTCCGGATTGCACCGGGCCAGTCCCCGGCCGGTGAGCGCCGTGGACCCGGTGTCCAGCTCGATGCGCGCCCTGGTCCGCCCCTCGTCCTCGGAGAGGTAGAGATGGACCTTCCACTCCACTGTGTGCGACATGGTCTGCTCCTCACCTTCTGGGCGGCCGCCTCTGGCGCCAGAAGCGGCCGGATCCCGCGGCGGCGGCCGGAGCCCCGCTCAGCGGCGGCCGGAGCCCCGCTCAGCGACGGTTCCTGCCGGACCACGCGGGTTCCACCACCTTCCACTCTGCCTCCCATCGCGCGTACCGCCTGCGGTCCAGGGCCCGCCGGACCCGGGCCCGCCCCGTGAACGCGAGCGCGGCCACCGTCGCCGCGGTGATACAGCCGGTGAACCAGCCCATGGTCCGCGCGGTCGAGGGGGAGGAGGGCGGCTGCGCCAGGGCGCCCTCGCGGTTCACCCAGACCCGTACCTCGTCCCCCGAGTCGCCGTCGCCCGCCACCGTGGCGGTGCCCGTACGGCGCTCACCGTCGTCCGCGACCCAGTGCACCCGTGCCTGCCGCGGCTCCCGCACATCGCTGTGGGCCGGGCCGGGCGTGGCATCGGCGAGCCGCGCGGTGATCTGGTGCCGGGCCTCGGTCTCGGCGGCCACGACGCGCATCTGGGAGGCGTGTGCCGCGTACCCCGCGCTGATCGCGGCGGCCGGCAGTCCGACCACGAGGATCAGCGCGAACAGCACCGTGCACCAGGTCTGGATCCGGTCCGTCCGGCGGCGCAGCGGGTTGGGTCCCTTGGCCGGGCGTTTGAGCAGAGGCGGACGCGGCCCGAATACGCGTCGCGGTCCGTGGGTGTTCATGGTCTGGCCTCCAGCGGGTGCTGACGCCGGCGCGTGGTCGCGCGGGCATCGGGGTCAGGTGCGCGGGGCGGGCTGATAGGCGCCGGGCACCATCCGCGCGCTGATCGCCGTGCGGTTGTAGGCGTTGATCACGACGGCGGCCCAGATCACGGCCGCCACCTGCGGTTCGTCGAAGACCTCGCGGACGGCCGCGTAGACCTCGTCCGGCACATGGCCGTCCTGGATCGAGGTCACCGCCTCGGTCAGCGCGAGCGCGGCCCGCTCCCGCTCGGTGAAGAACGGGGTCTCCCGCCAGGCGGCGAGGGTGTGGATCCGCTGCTCGGTCTCGCCCTGGGCGCGGGCGTCCTTGGTGTGCATGTCCAGGCAGAACGCGCAGCCGTTGAGCTGCGAGGCGCGGATCCTGACCAGCTCCAGCAGCTCGGGCTCGACCCCCGCCGCCAGGGCGGCCCGCACCGCCGCCCGGTGCAGCTCGCCCATCGCGGCGGACACCTCGGGGGCGAGGCCCTTCAGATCCAGCCGGGCGGTGGTGCGGGCCGGGGTGGTCGTGGTCATCGGTGAACTCCGTTCGTCGCGGTCGGTCGCGGTCGGTCGCAGTGAGTCGTGGTCAGTCGCGGTGAGGCAGTGAGTCGTGGTGAGGCAGCGGGTCACGGTCGGTCGCGGTCAGGGGATCGGGTCGGTCAGGGGACCGGGGTCGCCAGAGGATGGGGAACGCCGTCCAGCCAGGTCTGCCAGGAGGCGGCGCGCAGCGCCGGGCCCGCCCGCAGCGGGCGGCCCAGCCACGCGGTCACCGGGCGGATCCCGTGCACCGCGTTGACCAGCCACACCTCACGGCCGTCCAGCTCCTGCACGGTGCGGCGGCGGTGCTCGGTGCGGACGCCCAGTTCGGCCGCCCGGTCCTGGATCAGAGCCGAGGTCACGCCCGCAAGCAGCGGAAGCTCCGGGGGCGGCAGACACAGCACGTCGTCCTCCCACCACAGGACGCTCGCCGCCGTGCCCTCGAGCACCAGCCCGGAGGGGGTGGTGAGCAGCAGTTCCTGCGCGCCGCGGGCGGCGGCCCGCTCCCGCAGATGCGCCAGGAGTGAGAGGTCGGGGCCGGTACGGCGGGGATGCGACCGCGGGTCGAACTCCTCGGTCAGGCATACGGTCACATTGACCGTCCGCGGCGGCGCGGGCCGGACCCGCAGGAACAGCCGGGCCGGTTCCGGACCGGCCAGCTCGACCCGGGGGAACCAGCGCTCGGTGCGGGGCAGGGCGGCGATCGCGTCGCGCCAGAAGCTCTCGATCCGGGCGGGGGAGTCGCCGCTCGCCTCGACGCACGCGGCGACGAACCGGCGGCGGTGGCGGTCGAGCCCGCGCACCCGCCCGTCGTCGACCAGCCAGGAGTCGGTGGCCAGCAGCGCGCTGTCCGGCACCGCCCGGGAGGGCATCAGCCCGCCGTCCTCGCGCCACATCAGCGTCCACTGCTTCTGGCCCGACGCGTCGGCGTGACCGATGTTCTGTGTGGCGACCATGTCCGCTTCCACGTCTCCGTCCCGACGTTCTCGACGTTCTCGATGTGCTCGATGTCCGATGCCGTGCTGTCCCGGTGTCCTACGTCTGCTGTCAGCGTTCCGTTGCTCCGTTGTCCGGCCGGACCGTCGTTCCGTTGTCCGGCCGGGTTCCCCGCCGTGCTCGCTGGATTAGCGGTGTTCGCTGGATTGCCGGTCAATAGCCGCGCGCCGGGCCGCCCCGGGGGCCGTAGGGGGCGCGTTCCAGCCACTCCCCGCAGCGGGGGACCACCGGCGACAGGGCGGCCGCCGCGCGCTGCGTCGCCCGCTTCCACGGCCGGGGCCGCAGATGGTCCAGGGCCGCCCCGGCGGCCTCGCTGTTGTAGAGGGCCGCGCTCCGGCGGGCGGAGGCGTACCCGGCCACCGTCGCGGGTCCCCGCGATGGCTCGGAGCATGCCGCCGACACCGCCTCGGCCGCCGCGACCGCGTCCGCGATCCCGCTGTTCATCCCGCGGGCCCCGAAGGGCGGGAACAGATGCGCCGCCTCGCCCGCCAGCAGCACCCGGCCGGACGGATCCGCGAACGACCCGGCGACCTTGCGCAGGAAGTGGTACCGCGACACCCACAGCACCCGGTGGGCGCAGTCCTCGCCCACCAGCCGCGGGAGCCAGCGGCGCAGCGCCTTCTCGGTGCCGAAGGACTCCGGCGGATCGTCGGCGCGGCACTGCAGATCGATCTGGAAGCCCCCGGTGAACGGCACCCGCAGTACGGTGCGGCCGCCGGTGCCGGGGTGCTCGTAGTGGAAGACCCGCTCGACCGGCAGGTCCCCGCCGGGCGGATCCGCCACGTCCACCACCACGTGATAGCCGTCGGACCGGGTGCCCTCCAGCGGGATGCCCAGCGCCTTGCGCACCCCCGAACGGGCTCCGTCGGCAGCGATCACATGGCCGGCCGTCCAGCTCCCGCCGTCCTTGGCGGTCACCGTCACCTTGTCGCCGTCCGCGCGCACCTCGTCCACCTCGGCGTCGAAGCGGAACTCCACGCCCGCCTCCGCGCACGCCTCGTGGAGGAACCGCTCGGTGTCCACCTGGCGCAGGCTGGTGAACGCGGGCAGGGCCGCGGCCCCGCCTCCGGAGGCCCGCGGAAAGGTCTGCGCGAACACCTCGCGGCCGCGGTAGAGGGTGCGCCGGGTGCGCCAGGTGGTCCCGTACGCCGCGATCCGTACGCCCAGTCCCGGGCGGGCCCGCTCCAGCAGTCCGAGCGACCGCCGGTGGACGAACAGCGCGCGGCTGCCGGGCCGCACCCGGTCCCGCGCCCCGGCCTCCAGCACCAGGACCGGCAGCCCGGCGGCGCGCAGGGCGAGGGCCGCCGTCATCCCGACCGGCCCGGCGCCCACCACCAGAACCGGGCCGCCGTCCTCGCCCGCCGCCATGTCAGCCACCGACCGGTGCGGTGGACAGGGTGGGCAGCTCACCCGCGGCGAGCTGCCGGGCGATCTCCAGCCGCTTGATCTTCCAGGTGGCGGTGCGCGGCAGATCCTCGAAGCGGCACTGCACCGGCTCGGCCAGCGCCGGGAGATCCTCGGTCGCCCGCCGCCAGCTGTCGGGGTCCAGCGGCTCGTTCCCCCGGGTGCACACCACCGGCACCGGCTCGCGCCCCGGACCGTGGACGATGATCACTTCCCGGAGGTCGGCGAACCGCGACAGCAACTCGTCCTCCACCTCCAGCGTGCTGTCCACGGTGGAGATCCGGTCCACCTCGCGGTCCAGCAGATACAGCGCGCCCCACCGGTCGCGGTAGCCCATGTCGCCCATCCGCCACCACCCCTGGTCCACCTGCCGGGCGTAACTCTCCGGCGCGCCGAGATAGGTGAGGATCCGGCCGCGGGTGCGGGCCTCGATGGCCCCCGTCGCACCCGGCGGGCACTTGCGGCCCCGCTCGTCCACCACCCGGATCCGGGTGAACCCGGGGATGCCGGTGCCCACCCGCCGTGCCTCCACCCGGTCCGCACCCCGCCGGGTGTACCAGCCGAAGGCGATGGGCCCGGTCTCGCTCTGCCCGTACAGCTGCATCAGCCGGGGGTCGCGGCGCCGGGACGCGGCGAGCAGCCGCCGCACCGTACGGGGGTGGATGGCGTCGAAGGTGGAGCCGTACGCCCGGACGTTGGACAGCGGGCCGTTCGGCGCGTCGGCCAGGTCCTCCCACAGCACATAGGTGTTGGGGTGTGTCTCCACGATGCCGGGGCGGTGCGCCGCCAGCAGCGGACCGGCGTGGGCCGGGTCGGGGTCGACGAGCAGCAGCAGCGGACTGCCGAAGTGCAGCAGTACGCCCAGCAGATGGTAGAAGCGGGAGTGGACGAACGACATGTGCAGCGCGGCCGCCTCCCCGCGGGTGGCCCGGCCCAGCGCCTGCTGGGGCACCAGCCGGTTCCACATGGTGTGCGGGCAGTGCACCGCCAGCTTCGGTATGCCGGTGGTCCCCGAGCTGTGGGTGATCAGCGAGGGTTCCCGGGGGTGCAGCCGGATGGCCGGGCGGCGTGGCACCCCGGCGAGGGCGGCCAGCGCGATGGCGTTCCCGGGCGCCTCGTCCACCGTCAGCACGCCCCGGGCCAGGGTGGTGTCCACCGTGCTCAGCGTGGACTCCAGCGTCGCCCGGTCGGTGATCAGCCAGGGGGCGTGCAGCCGGTCCAGCAGCACCGCCGCCACCTGTCCGTCCAGCGAGGGCGACAGCAGCGCCGGGACCGCGCCGATCCTGGAGACGGCACAGGTCAGCAGCACGATGTCGACGTTGTCGCCCTTGAGGATCGCCACATGCTCACTCGGGCGCACCCCCGCCGACCACAGCCGGGCGGCCAGGTCGTCGACCAGATCGGCCAGTTCGGTGTAGCCGAGGTCGGTACCGGCGTCGGGGGCGACGTCCAGTGGCCGGTCCAGGGTCACCCTGACCCTGCCGTGCCGGGCCGCGGCCTCCTGGAACATCAGCCCCAGATAGAACCCGCGCTCGGGGAGAAGCCGCTGCAACATATCGAGGTCCTCATCGTTCGAAGTCGGTCAGCGGGCCGCGCGCTGGGGCGCGGCCGGCACGCCGGTTTGACTCGTCACCAGCGGCCCGTGCGGACGACATGGCGCCGCAGCTTTCCCGTCGGGGTGCGCGGCAGCGAGGCCACCAGGCGCACGGTGCGCGGCGCCTTGTAGGCGGCGAGCCGCCGCCGGGCCAGCGCGATCAGATCGGCCGTCAGGGTCTCCTCGTCCACCGCCGGGCCGCCCGCCCGGTCACCTCCGTCGGCCGCCCGGCTACTTCCGTCGGCTGCCCGGCTACTTCCGTCGGCCGCCGGTACGACATAGGCGCGCAGCCGGGTCGCGCCCCGCTCGTCGGGGACGGCCGCCACCGCCACCTCCCGCACCGACGGGTGCTGCCGCAGCACCTCCTCGACCTCCAGTGGCGACACGGTGATCCCGCCGACCATCTCCAGGTCGTCCACCCGGCCCAGATGGCGATAGGTCCCGTCGCGCTCGCGCCGGGCCCGGTCCCGGGTGGCGAGCCAACCGCCGTCCGCCGGGCGGCCGGTGACCACCGTCGGGCCCCGTACCCACAGCTCGCCCTCGGCCGGGCCGTCGGCGCCGTCCGCCACCACCGCGCCCTCGCCGTCCCGCAGCTCCAGCTCGAAGCGGGGCACCGGACGGCCGAGGGTGCCGGGGGTGTTGTCCCACACCGTGTTGGCGCAGAAGGCGTGGCCCGCCTCGGTGGAGCCGATCTGCTCCAGCACCGGCGCGCCGAGCAGCTCACCGACCCGCTCACCGAGGGCGGGCGGCAGCCCCTCGCCCGCGCTGACCGCGGCGCGGACGGAGGCGAAGCAGGCCGTGTGGCCGGTGCCGCGCTCGTCCACCAGAGCGGCGTACGAGGACGGCACCGAATACAGCAGGGTCACCCGGTGCCGGGCCACGAGGTCGTCGATGAGGGCGGGTCCGGGGCGGTCCGCGGTGAGCACCGCGGCCGACCCCGAGAAGAGGGGGAAGGCGAAGGCGTTCCCGAAGCCGTAGGCGTAGAACAGCTTGGACACCGAGAACGACACGTCCGCCGGGCCGATGTCCAGCACCTCCTGCCCGACCAGGTCGTGATAGGCGGCCACATCGCCATGGCTGTGCGCCACCGCCTTGGGGCGGCCGGTGGTCCCGGAGGTGTACTGGATGTACAGCGGGGTGGTGGCCGTCACCGGCTCGGCCGCCGGGGCCGGGGCCGCCGAGCCCGGCGTGGCCGACGGGCCGGTCAGGGCCGACAGCTGGTCGGCGCCGAGCCAGGGGACGCCGTCGAAGTGGTCCTGGAGACCGGGCCCGGAGACGGCCAGCGCGGCGCGCGAGTCCTCGGCCATGAAGCGGTGGTCGTCGGCGGTGAGGGCGGGGTTGACCAGCACCGCCACGGCGCCCAGCCGGGCGGCGGCCAGAAACGTGGTCACCCACATGATGCCGTCGGGCAACGTCAGCAGCACCCGGTCACCGGCCGCCACCCCCCGGCCCGCCAGCACGGTGGCCGCGCGCTCGGCGCGGTCGTGGACCTCGCCGTGGGTCCAGACCCGGTGGCCCTCGAGAAAGGCGGTCCGGCCGGACCAGCCGCGGCGGTCCGCGAGCGCCGCGAGATGCGCGGCCACATTGGCCGAGACGGTGGGCCCGACGGGCATGGGCGGGGCGGACACCGATACGGCGGACACCGATAGGGCGGTCACCGGCCGGGCTCCTTCGCCGCGGGGGCGGGCGGCGCCGCGACGGCGGCCACCAGCAGATCGTCCATCTCCCCGCCGGACGCGGGCTCCCCGGCGGACGCGGGCTCCACGGCCTGGTAGGCACGCATGGTGGCGGCGGTCTTCAGCAGCATCTCCTCGTACTCCTCGGCCGGGTCGGAATCGAGAACGATGGCGCCGCCCGCGCCGATGTGCATCCGGCCGCCGGTGAACACGGCCGTGCGGATGACGATGTTGAGGTCGGCCGCGCCGTTGCAGCTGAGGTAGCCGAGCGCGCCGGAGTACACCCCGCGGGCCTCGGTCTCCAGCGAGTCGATGATCTCCAGCGTGCGCAGCTTGGGGGCGCCGGTCATGGAGCCGCCCGGGAAGCAGGCGCGGACGCAGTCGACGGAGGTGGTCTCCGGGCGCAGCCGGCCGCGCACGGTGGAGACCAACTGGTGGACGGAGGCGTAGGTCTCGGTGTTCATCAGCCGCGGCACGTACACACTGCCCGACGCGCACACCCGCCCCAGGTCGTTGCGGAGCAGATCCACGATCATCAGGTTCTCGGCGCGGGCCTTGGGGTTGGAGGCGAGGGCGGCCAGCGCCCGCGCGTCCTTCTCCGGGTTCTGGCCGCGCGGGGCGGTGCCCTTGATCGGTTTGGCCTCGGCGGTGCCGTCGGGGGTGATGCGCAGAAAGCGCTCGGGGGAGGCGCAGGCCACATCGGTGCCGTCGAACCGCAGATAGGCGGCGTACGGCGCCGGGTTGAACCGCCGCAGGGCCCGGTAGAAGGCGTAGGAGTCGCTCGGGGCGGGCAGCCAGGCGGAGTCGGTCAGGCAGATCTCATAGCTGACCCCGGCGCGCAGCTCCCGCAGACACGCCTCGATCGACGCCAGATACCGCTCCCGGTCCCGGACCAGCCAGGGTTCCACGGCGGCCGTGGTGGCGAGGGCCGGCGGTTGCGGGGCGGGTCCGGTGAGCGTCGGCACCCCGCTGAGCACGGTCACGGTGGTGTCCAGCCAGTCCTTCGCCTCCCGGTGGCCGTCGGGGGTGTCCTCGGCGAGGCAGCAGATGTAGGTGACGCCCTCCTGGTGGTCGACGGCGACGAACCGGTCGGCGAAGAGCCAGCAGGCGTCCGGGGTGGTGGCCCGGTGGCGGTTGGGGGAGCCGCAGTCGGCCTTGAGCTCGTAGCCGAAGTAGCCCACGTAGCCGCCGGTGAAGTCGAAGGGCAGATCGGGGGCCTTGATCCGGTGGCGGGTCAGCTCCCGCTTGAGGTAGTCGAAGACGCTGCCCTCGACCCGGACGGCGGGCCGTCCCGTCCGCCGCACCTCGCAGACGCCGGTGTCGGTGTCGTAGCGGACGAACTCGGCGAGCGGGCCGGTGCCGTCCCCGAGGAAGGAGAAGCGGGCCTCGCCGGACTCCGCGCGCGAGCTGTCGAGCCAGAACGCGTGCGGCGCCTCGGCGTACAGCCGGGTGAAGGCCGCCTCGGTGTCGGTGGCGTCGGCCAGCCACCGGGCGTGCAGCCGGTAGCCGGGGCCCACTTGGGGCGGCTCGGCCGGAGCGTCGTGCTTGGGAGCGGGCCGGGCCAGTTCGGTTCGGGGGTCCGCCTCGGGGGTGGGCGGTGAGTCCGGCGCGGTGGGCGCCTTGGTCGCCTTGGTTGCTTTCGTCGATTTCGCCGCTTTGGGGGCCGTACGGGCGCGGCGCGGCTCCTCGGCGGAGGCGGGGGACACGGTGGAGGTCACCGACTCGCCGTTGGCGTGCTCGACGGTCAGATCGCGGAAGTTGCTGAGCATGCGGTGGCCGTATCCGGTCAGCACCGACTCCGGGTGGAACTGGACGCCCCACAGCGGACGGGCCCGGTGCCGCAGCGCCATCAGCACACCGTCCTCGGACCAGGCGATGCCCTGCAGCCCCAGCGGCAGCGGCTCGGCCACGCACAGCGAGTGATAGCGCACGGCCGTGAAGTCCTGCGGAAGGCCGCGGAACAGTCCGCGCCCGCCGTGCTTGATCCGGGACAGATGCCCGTGCTTGGGCTCGGGCGCGGACACCACCCGCGCTTGCGCGCCGAGTGCGATCCCCTGGTGCCCCAGGCACACCCCCAGCACCGGGATGGGCGACCGCTCGATCAGCCGGGCGGTGGCGCCGAAGTCCCGGGGATCCGCCGGATGTCCGGGGCCGGGGGAGAGCACGATGTTGTCGAACGCGGAGAGATCGATGTCCGCGCACTCCGGCGCGTCATGCAGAAGCACCTCCGGTTCCTCGCCGTTGACCTCGGTCAGCAGTTGAAAGAGGTTGTACGTGTACGAGTCGTAATGATCGACGAGGAGAGTCCTCAGCGATTCCATCCGGATTTGCCTCCTTGCGATGAGAAAACCGACCGGGTATCACCCGCCCCGGTCCTCGGGCCGCGGCGCCCCGCTCACCTACCGGCGAGCGCGTGGGCCGTCGGCCGCCATCCGCCTGTGACGTCCTCGTATCGACTGCAGCGGCGGGTAGAGCCACTTCTTCAGAAGCCGCTGCAGCCGCGGCATGACCAGCCAGGTCACCATCGCGGTCACCCCGAGACACAAGGCCAGGGTCCGCAGCAGAAAATTCGCGTCCTTGATGAACGGGATCACCAGCACATTGAAGATGAGAACCGGAGGGAAGACCGCGCTCAGATTCACCAGCCACAGCTTCCATTTGGGCGGTGGCGGTAACGGCCGCACCGGCCCCTTGAACCAGTTCTCCAGTCCCGAGGTGCGCTGTGTTCCCTTTTCCTGGACGAACGGCCCGGTACGGGACGCCAATCGTGCGCGTTCCAGTGAGGAATCCCATGCCCGGGCCGGCCCTTCCGCCTCGAACCGGTAGAGGACGTGCCACTCCGAGGAGGTCGAACCGGATCCCATCACCCCGCCCCCGAGATATCCCGGAAGGCTTGCCGCGGCATTGAGCATCTCGATCGCCCAGGCATAGAACTCGCTTTCGCGGCCGGGGTCCACCCGGTATGCGGCAGTCACCGTGACCGGTTCACTGTCCACTCCAGCCGCAACTCCTTTCCGTGCCGTTGGCTTCGCCTGTCGCGTCCGGCGAGATGACACGAAGTGTTCCACACCGTGCGATCGGGAACAGTGGAATGCTCAACAACGTACATAAAAACTCGGAAAGGCCGCCGTGACCTGGGCGTTATCTACGGTTCGAGGTTCTGCCGGGACCGCGACGGGGTCGCTGATAAAGAATCTCCGAGCGGGATTGAACATGCGGAAGCGCCGGGCCGTATGAAACGTAATGCGGCCCGGCGCCTCGTGGTTTCGATCAACTCGATCACAGCTCGATCAGCCGGGTCAGCCGGGTCGGCTGGGTCGGCTCGATGAGCTTCGGTCAGCCGAGTACCTTCTCCAGCGCCGCCAGCGCCCCCTCCAGCTCCGCACGGGTGATGGTCAGCGGCGGTGCCAGCCGGATCGTCGAGCCATGGGTGTCCTTGACCAGGATCCCCTCGGCCATCAGCCGCTCGCTCACCTCGCGGCCGGTGCCGAGCGCGGGGTCCACGTCGACGCCCGCCCACAGCCCCCGGCAACGGTGGCCCACGACGCCCTTGCCGGTCAGCGCCGCCAGCCCGTCCCTCAGCACCTCGCCCAACTCCCGTGCCCGGCGCTGGAATTCGCCGGTGCGCAACAGATCGACCACGGCCGAGCCGACCGCCGCGGCCAGCGGATTGCCGCCGAAGGTGGAGCCGTGCTCGCCGGGGCGCAGCACCCCGAGCACCGCACGGTCGGCCACCACCGCCGACACCGGCACGATGCCGCCGCCCAGCGCCTTGCCGAGCAGCAGCACATCCGGCATCACCGACTCGTGCTCGACGGCCAGCGTGGTGCCGGTGCGGCCCAGACCGGACTGGATCTCATCGGCGATGAACAGCGTCCCGGTGCGCCGGGTCAGCTCGCGCACTCCGCGCAGATAGCCGTCGTCGGGGATGACCACGCCCGCCTCGCCCTGGATGGGCTCGATGAGGACCGCCGCCGTGGTCTCGTCCACGGCGGCCTCCAGCGCCGCGAGGTCGTTGTACGGCACGACGCGGAAGCCCGGGGCGAACGGGCCGAAGCCGTCGCGGGCCACGGGGTCGGTGGAGAAGCCGACGATCGTCGTCGTACGGCCGTGGAAGTTGTCGGCCGCCACCACGATGGTGGCCTGGTCCGGGGCGACGCCCTTCACCTCGTACGCCCATTTGCGGGCGACCTTGATGCCGCTCTCCACGGCCTCCGCGCCGGTGTTCATCGGCAGCACCATGGAGAGCCCGGTGAGCTCCGCCACCCCCTCGGCGAACCCGGCCAGCCGGTCGTTGTGGAAGGCCCGGGAGGTCAGCGTGAGCTGGTCGAGCTGGCGGTGGGCGGCCTCGATCAGCGCCGGGTGGCGGTGGCCGAAGTTGAGGGCGGAGTACCCGGCCAGCATGTCCAGGTAGCGGCGCCCCTCGACGTCCCACACCCAGCTGCCCTCGGCGCGGGCGACGACCACGGGCAGCGGGTGGTAGTTGTGCGCGAGCGAGGTCTCCTCGGCGTGGATCAGCTCCCGCGAGGAGCGGGCGGCGCCGTTCGCCGCGGCCGGGCCGGAACCGGCGGCGGTGGCGTCGAAAGCGGCGGAACCGGAGGCGGTGGGGGTGGTGGCGGTCATCAGCGGATCTCCTGTGTGCAGCACTTGATGCCCCCGCCGGCCTTGTGCAGTTCCGACAGGTCGACGGGGACGGGGACGTAACCGCGGTCGGTGAGCTGGTCGATGAGCCCGGTGGCCTGGGGCGCGACGAAGACATGGCGGCCGTCGGAGACCGAGTTGAGCCCGAAGGCCATGGCGTCGTCACGGGTGGCGATCAGCGCGTCGGGGTAGAGCCGCCCCAGCACCTCACGGCTGCCGGGGGAGAACGCCTCCGGGTAGTAGGCGATGTTCCGGTCGTCGAGGACGAACAGCGCGGTGTCCAGGTGGTAGAAGTACGGGTCCACCAGCAGCAGGCTGATGGTCGGCACCCCGAAGAACTCCTGCACCTCCTGATGGGCCGCCCGGGTGGTGCGGAAGCCGGTGCCGGCCAGGACATAGGGCCCGGCCGGTACCAGGTCGCCCTCGCCCTCGCACACCGATTCCGGCGGATGGACGTCGAATCCCGCCGCCTTGAACCACCGTTCGTAGGCGAGCTGTTCCGGCCGGCGCTGCGGTGCGTGGAATCGCGAGCCGAAGACCCGGCCCTCCAGGACGAGGGCCGAGTTCGCCGCGAACACCATGTCCGGGAGTCCCGCCACCGGTTCGATGAATTCGACCCGATGACCGTGGTCGCGGTAGGCGCGGATCAGCGTCTCCCATTGCGCCTGGGCGAGGTCGGTGTCGACCTCGGTGTCCTCACGCATCCAGGGATTGATGGCATACCGCACATCGAAATATCTGGGGGCACAGGTCAGGAAGCGCCTGGGGCGCGGCACACGCGTAAGGGGCAACGGAGGATTCCTCTCGCTTCCGCGGGCGACCGGGGGGATGAATCAACGGTAGAAAGCGGAGGAGAGGGGAGACAAGGAAAGAAAACTGCGTGTCGACGCACCGACGCTGCGTGCCGGGGCCGGTTCGCGGCGGTTCATTGCGTCGCGGTCGCGGGAGGGGCCGCACCGGCCTCCGCACTGCCCGTGAGCAGGTGCGACAGCACCATGTAGCTGATCGTCTGGCGGACGAAGGGCTCGGCCCGGATGCGCTCGAGCACCTCCTCGAAATGCTCCACATCGGTGGCCATGACATGCAGCAGGGCGTCCGCGCCGCCGGTCACCGTCATGGCCGCGATGATCTCCGGATAGTTGCGCACGACCTCCGCGAGGCGCCGGGGTGGCGCGGCGCTGTCGCAGTACACCTCGACATACGCCTCGGTCCGCCAGCCGAGGGCGGCCGGGCGCACGGTGGTGGTGAAGCCGGTGATCACATCGGTCTCCCGCATCCGGTCGACGCGGCGCTTGACCGCGGAGGCCGAGAGCCCGATCGCGGCGCCGATCTCCGTGAAGCTGGTCCTGGCGTTGGCGACCAGCGCCGCAACGATTTTGCGGTCCAGATCGTCGAACGGTACGGACTGATGTGTCATGGTCTGTCATCCTTTGCGTTTTTCGCCCCCTGTGCGAAGGGGCCCCTTCCCTGTGCTCAAAAGCGCCCCATACTCAGTGAGTGCCTGGGGCGTCTTTTTCTCTACGCTCTTTCAGAAAGATTCCACAAGAGGGGGCGTGAACCGGGGCACGAGCCCCCGTTTCTCCGGGGTCGCGCGGTATGGGCTCCGGGGGTACAAGGGCGGTGCGCCGGAACGGCCGAATCCACCGCGCTGATACGACACCACCTACCGTCCGCTGTCCTCCGAGGCGTAGCGTCAACTATTCCCCCCGTCCTTTCCGGACGATGAGCGGCTCCCCCGACGGAGACGACTCGCCATCCGACGGGGAAAGACTTCGAGTACGTCCAACGCCGCGCCGCACGCGCCGAATTCACCATGAAAACCGATTCCGGAACACCGGCGGTGTCACCATGCATTCGGCGACTCGCCGTACCGGCGGCCCCGTACTCCGGTGTGAGCGAAAGGGACCACCGTCATGACCCTCCTCAGATCCGGCAGGGCGTCGTGAGCCCGCGCCGGCACCCACCCCGGCCCGCCCCCGGGGGCCCACGGGACGCCGTCGTCACCGGCCTGGGTTTCTGCCTCCCGGGCGGCGCCGAACCCGTCTTCACCGCGGCCCAGGTGTGGGACATCGCCTCCCGGGGCCGCTCCGTCCTCGACCGGCACGACAGCCACTACGGCGCGGTCCATCTGAGCGCCGAGCAGTTCGGGGAGCGCCTCCCCGACATCCCCGAATTCTTCTCCCGCCACTACACCAACGCGCACCGCTACGGCCTGGTCTCCCTCGTCGAGGCGTGCACCGACGCCGAACTCGACATGGCGGCCGGCGATCTGCGCGAGGCGGCCGTGCTCGTCGGCCGCGGCAGCGTGGACGCCAACGTGGACAGCTATCTCGCCCTGCTCGGCGTCGACCCCGACTCCGCCACCACCCTCGACGCCCTGGAGATGTTCGTCGCCGCCGAACAGGCCGTCTCCCCTTCCGATGTGGCCGTCGTCCAGGGCGCGCTGACCCGGACCGTCGGCCCCTGCTTCACCGTCTCCTGCGGCTGCTCATCCGCCGCCGTGCAGATCGGCCACGCCCGCCGCCTCATCGCGGCCGACGAGACCGATCTCGCGGTGGTGACCGGCGTCGACGTCTTCAACGTCGACCTGATCCAGAAGGGCCGGCGGCTGCTGCACGGCGCCCAGCACGCCTACGACGCGATGGATGCCGCCGGAATGCCCGATCTGCTGCCGTCCTTCGACTCCCTGATGCGCCCCTACGACCGGCGCGCGGACTGCATCAACCACGGTGAGGGATCCGCCACCGTGGTCCTGGAGAGCAGGGAACACGCCGCGCGCCGCGGCGCCCACCTCTACGGCCAGGTGCTCGCCGCCGCCATGACCCGCGACGGCCTGGCCAACCCGCTCGCCGCCGACGGCTCCGGCGCCCAGCTCGCCAGGGCCGTACGCCTCTGCCTGGGCGACCGCCGGCGGATCGAGCAGGTGCCGTACATCAACGGCGCCAGCGACGGCGGCGCGGCCGTCACCGCCATGGAGGCCAACACCATCAGGGAGCTCTACGGCCCCGACCCCGCCGTGCTGATGTCCTCCCAGGAGGGATGCTTCGGCCACCACGGCTCACCCGCCGGCTGCCTCGGCCTCGCCCTGACCCTGATGATGATGGAGTTCGGCGAGGTGTGCCCCACCGCCAACTGCGAACAGCCCGCGGACGGACTCCCCTTCGACCCCGTCCCCGGCACCCGCACCCGTCCCCTCGACTTCGACCACGCGCTCAGCTTCAACTACCAGATCGGTGGCGTGAAGCACGCGCTGCTGCTGGGCGGTCCGGACGCCACCTGAGTCCGTGACCCCCGCGGCGATCTCCACCCCACGGCCCCTCACGGCCCCCACCCCGGGCCGAGCACCACCCACGGAGACCCCGATGCGTCAGCACACTCCCGCCCCCGGCCGTTCCCCCGGCCGCATCGCCATCGTCGGCATGGGCTGCCGGCTCCCCGGTGACACCGACTCACCCGCCGCCCTGTGGCGGCTGCTGGCCGACGGACGCGACGCCGTCGGCGAACCGCCCGCCGAGCGCGCCGCGCTCTGGGCGGCCGACCCCGCCACCCCGCCCGCGTCCGCGCCGCCCGTCCGCGGTGGATATCTGCGCGATGTGTCCGGCTTCGACGCCGACTTCTTCGGCGTCTCCGGACGCGAGGCCGATGTCCTCGACCCCCAGCACCGGCTGCTGCTGGAAGTGGCCTGGGAGGCCCTGGAACACGCCGGAATGCCACCCGACCGGCTCGGCTCCACCGCCACCGGCGTCTTCGCCGGGCTCAGCTACAACGACTACATGAACCGGCTCGACCGGCACCCCCGCGAGCTGGAGGGCTCCGCCCTGGCCAACGGGCACTGCGTGGCCACCGGCCGGATCTCCTACCTCCTCGGCCTCCACGGCCCGTCGGTGGCGCTGGACACCGCGTGCTCGTCCTCCCTGGTCGCCGTCCACCTGGCCGTCCAGGCGCTGCGCGCGGGGGAGTGCGATCTGGCCCTGGCCGGTGGGGTCACACTGATGCTCGAGCCGCGGATCACCCGCTCGTTCGACCGGATGGGCATGCTCTCGCACACCGGCCACTGCCACGCCTTCGACGCCGCCGCCGACGGCTTCGTCCGCGGCGAGGGCTGCGGCATCGTCGTACTCAAACGCCTCCCCGACGCCCTGCGCGACGGGGACCGGATCCTGGCCGTGCTGCGCGGCTCGGCCGTCAACCAGGACGGCCACTCCGACGGCCTCGCCGCCCCCTCGGCCACCGCCCAGCGCGCCCTGTACGAGGAGGCGCTCGGCCGCGCCGGGGTGGACCCCGCGGACGTCGGCATGGTCGAGGCCCACGGCACCGGCACCCCCGTCGGCGACCCGGTCGAGTTCACCAGCCTCGCCCAGGTCTACGGCACCGGCCGCGACCGCTGCGCGCTGGCCTCGGTCAAGACCAACCTGGGCCATCTGGAGACCGCCGCCGGTGTCACCGGGCTGATCAAGGCCGTGCTGTGCCTGGGCCGTGCACACATCCCGCCCAATCTGCACTTCACCCAGTGGAATCCCGCCATCACCGCCGAGGGAACCCGCTTCTTCATCCCCCGCCGGCTCACCCTCTGGCCGGTGCGGACCGGGCCCCGGCTGGCCGCCGTGTCCTCCTTCGGCTTCTCCGGGACCAACGCCCATGTGGTGCTGGAACAACCACCCGCACCCGCCCCCCGCCCCGCACCGACTCGCCTGCGGCCCGTCACCCGCGCCGTTCCGCAGGTGTTCCTCGTCCCCGCCGGTTCCCCGGCCGTGCTGCCCGGCGCCGCCCGCCGGATGGCGGACTGGCTGGAGGGCGACGGCGCCGACACCCCGCTGCGCGACATCGCCCACACCCTGGCGCTGCGCCGTGGCTCCGGCCGCGGCCGGCTCGGTGTCACCGCCGCCTCGCGCGCCGAACTCGTGTGCTCCTTGCGGGCGTTCGCCGACGGCCGGGCCCACCCCGCCGTGGTGAGCGGCGCCGTGGGCGCCGCGGTCTCCCGCCGGCCGATCTGGGTGTTCTCCGGACAGGGCTCCCAATGGCCCGGTATGGGACGGCGGCTGCTGGAGACCGAACCGGTCTTCGCCGAGGCGCTCGCCGAGGCCGACGCCCTCATCGCCGCCGAGTCCGGATTCTCGGTGCTCGACATCGTGCGCAGCGGTGCGCCGGTGACCGGCTGCGGCCGGGTGCAGCCCGTGCTGTTCGCGCTCCAGACCGCGCTCGCCGCCACCTGGCGCGCCCACGGCGTGGAGCCCGCCGGGGTCATCGGCCACTCCATGGGCGAGGTCGCCGCCGCCGTGGTGGCGGGGGCGCTCTCCCTCGCCGACGGGGCCAAGGTGATCTGCCGCCGCTCCGCGCTGCTCACCCGCGTCGCCGGGAACGGCGCCATGGCCACGGTCGGCCTCGGCGCCGACGAGGTGCAGGCCGAACTCGACGGCGGCGGCGCCGAAGCCGTCACCGTGGCCGTCATGGCGGCACCCGGCTCCACCGTGGTGGCCGGGGACACCGCGCACGTCGAACGGCTGGTCGCCGGCTGGCAGGCCCGCTCCGTTCCCGCCGCGCTGATCGCCGTGGACGTCGCCTCGCACTCGCCCCAGGTGGACCCGCTCCTGCCCGATCTGCGCACCGCCCTCGCCGGGCTCGACCCCCGCCGCCCGGACGTGCCCTTCTACACCACCGTCCTGGACCATCCGCACACCCCGCCCGCCTTCGACGCCGACTACTGGTGCGCCAACCTGCGCCACCCGGTCCGCTTCTCCGCGGCCGTCGCCGCCGCCGCGGCCGACCGTCACCTGGTGTACGTCGAGATCTCCCCCCACCCGGTCATCACCCACCCCGTCCTGGCCGGTCTCGCCGGTCTGGTGGACGACCCCGTCGTCCTGCCCACGCTCCGCCGCGAGGAGGACGAGCCGACCACCTTCCGGACCCAGCTGGCCGCGCTGCACTGCGCGGGCGTGCCCGTCGACTGGTCCGTGCTGTACGCGGACGGTGTTCTCACCGACGTACCGCCGATCACCTTCGACCGCACCCGCCACTGGGCCGACGCCCCGCCCCCCGCGCCCGCCGACCCCACCTCGGCCGCCGGGCTGCCCGGCGCGCACCTCGAAATGCCCGGTGAACCCGTCCGCCACTGCTGGCGCGCCCGTACCGGCACCGCGGCCCTGCCCTGGCTCGACGACCACCGGGTGCACGGCGCGCCCGTCCTGCCCGGCGCGGTCTCCTACGCCCTCGCGCTCACCGCCGCCTGCGAGGTGTTCGGCGCCGGGCCCGAGGAGGTCGAGGTCACCGATCTGCGCTTCCGCGAACTGCTGCGGCTCGCCGACCACACCGACCTGTCCACCACGGTGGCCCTCGCCGCCACCGACCGCGCCGAATGCGAGATCTTCGGACGCGACGATGACGGCGCCTGGGTGCGGCAGGCGACCGCGGTGCTCCGCCGACTCGCCGTACCGCCCCGCTCCCGCGCCGCCTCCGTCCGTACCCTCGCCCTGCGCCATCCCGAGCCCATCGAGACCGAGGCGCTGTACGCCGATCTGCGGGCCCGGGGGGTGGCGCACGGACCGGCGTTCCAGGGCATCACCGAGGTGTCCGCCTCCCGCCACGGAAAGAGCTTCTGGGCCCGGGTACGGATCCCCGAGGCCGCCCGCGAACCCGGACCCGGGCTGTGCGTCCACCCCGTCCTGGTCGACCTGTGCGCCCAGTTGCTCAGCGCCGGGCTGCTCGACGAGGGCGACCGGCGGCTGCTGCTGCCCGCGCGGATGCAGGGCGTACGCGTCCTCGGCGACCCCGGGACCGCCGTGTACTGCCACGCCCGGCTCGCCGAGACCACCCCCGGAGCCACCGTCGGCCACGTCCGCCTGCTCGACGCGGACGGCCGGCCGGTCCTGGCCGTCGACGGGCTGCGCATCGTCCACCGGGCCGGGGAGCGTGCGGCCGAGGCCGACCAGTGGTTCCTCGAGGTCGGCTGGCGGCGCACCACCCGGCCCCCGGCCACCCGGCCCCCGGGGCGGTGGCTGGTCGTCGGGGAGGCGGACGGCACCGCCCGCCCGGTGGCCGCCGCCCTGCGCGCCGCCGGGGCCACCGCCCGGGTGTGGGAGGTGCCCCTGGCCGACCAGGGGCTCGACGCGTTCCGCGACGCCCTCACCAACCGGCTCACCCGCCCCGGGGAACGGCCGCGCGCCGTGGTGTTCGTATGCGGCGCGCACCCCGCCGAGGGCGGCGCGCACCCCGCGGAGGGCGGCGCGCACCCCGCGGAGGGCGGCCCGCACCCCGCCGAGGGCGGCCCGCACCCCGCCGAGGGCGGCGCGGAGGACGGGCTGCGCCGCACCCGCCGACTGCTCGCCGCCGCCCAGGCGCTCACCGCCCGCTACCCCGAACCGCCCCGCCTCTACGCCGCCACCTCGGGCGCCCGCACCGTGACCCCCGGCGACCCGGCCGACCCCGGGCAGAGCGCGCTCCGCGGACTCCTGCGGGTGCTCGCCCTGGAACACCCCGAGCTGCGGGCCACCGTCGTGGACACCGACCCGGCCGCCCCCGACCAGCTCGCGGACACCCTCGCCGCCGAACTCCTCGCCGACGGCCCCGAGGACGAGATCGCGCTGCGCGACGGAGCCCGCTACACCGCCGAACTGGACCGCGCGCCCCTCACCGACGCCGAGCGCACCACCGCCGCCGCCCGCACCGTGCGCTGCGGCACCGACGGCTTCCGGCTGCGCGCGGGCCGCCTCGGCGACCTCGGCAGCCTGGAGCTCACCACCGCCACCCGCCGCCCGCCCGGACCCGGTGAGGTGGAACTGCGGGTGCTCGCCGCGGGGCTGAACTTCCGTGACGTCCTCACCGCCATGGGCCTGCTCCCCGGCGACGAGGACATCCGCTACCGGCTCGGCTTCGAATGCGCGGGCGAGGTGACCGCGGTCGGACCGGGCGTCGACCACCTCGGCGCCGGTGACCGGGTGGTGGCCGCCGATGTGCACGGCGGCGCCTTCGGCTCGTTCACCGTCGTCCCCGCCGACCGCACCGCGCCGCTCCCCGAGGGTCTCGACCCGCACACCGCCGCCGGGCTGCCGATCGCGTTCCTCACCGCCTGGTACGCGCTGCGACGCAGCGGCCGGGTGAGCGCGGGGGAGCGGGTGCTGATCCACTCGGCCACCGGCGGCACCGGCCTCGCCGCCATCGCGGTGGCCCGGCTGCTGGGCGCCGAGGTGCTGGCCACGGCGGGCAGCGAGGAGAAGCGGCGCTTCCTGCGGGGGATGGGCATCGCCCGGGTGATGGACTCCCGGTCGCTGGACTTCCGCGACGAGGTCATGGAGGCCACCGGAGGCGAGGGCGTCGACGTGGTGCTCAACTCCCTCTCCGGGGCCGCCATCCGGGCCGGTCTCGAATGTCTGCGCCCCTTCGGCCGCTTCGTCGAACTCGGCGTCCGCGACATCCTCTCCGACGCCCCGCTCGGACTCTCCCCACTGCGCCACAACATCACCTTCTCCACCGTGGACCTCAGAGAGCTCCAGCTGGACCGCCCGCGGGAGTACGCGGCGATGCTGCGCGAGGTGTTCACCGCGATCGGCGAGGGCCGTCTCAAGCCACTGCGCTGCACCAGCTATCCGCTCGCGGAGGTCACCGACGCGTTCCGGCAGATGGCCGGCGCCCGCCACCTCGGCAAACTGGTGGTCACCATCCCGCAGGAGGGCCAGGTCGACGCGGTGCTGCCGGACGGGCCGCTCACGGTACGCGACGGCGGGACGTACATCGTCACCGGCGGCCTGCGCGGCCTGGGGCTCGCCACCGCCCGCTGGCTGGCCCGGCAGGGCGCGGGCCACCTGGTGCTCAACGGACGGACCGCGCCGGTCGGCGCCGCCGCGCGGACGCTCGCCGAGCTCTCCGCCGCCGGTACCAGGATCACCGTCGTCACCGGCGACATCGCCCGCCCGGACACCGCCGAGCGGCTGGTGGCCGCCGCCACCGCCGACGAGGGGGCGTCCCCGCACGGCGTCGTCCACTCCGCGATGGTCCTCGACGACGCGGCCGTGGCCAACATCCGCGAGGACCAGCTGCGCCGGGTATGGGCGCCGAAGGCCACCGGGGCGTGGCGGCTGCACCAGGCCACCGAGGGGCACCGGCTCGACTGGTTCGTGGTGTACTCCTCGATGGCCGCCCTGCTCGGCAACGCCGGACAGGGCGCCTACGCGGCCGCCAACGCCTGGCTGGATGGCTTCGCCGCATGGCGCTCGGCACGCGGGCTGCCCACCCTCGCGGTCAACTGGGGCCCGTGGGGTGAGACCGGAGTGGCCACCGGCTTCGCCGACCGCGGCTACCAGACGATCCCCACCGACGAGGGGCTCCGCGCACTCGGCGCCCTGCTGGCCCATCGGCGGGTGCAGACCGGGGTGATCCCCGGCGAACCCGCCACCTGGATCCCCGCCACCGGCCGCCGGTCCTCCCTGTTCGCCCCGCTGCTCCCCGGCGGCGACACGCCGGCGGCCACCTCCCGGGAGGGCGACGACGACATCCGCGCCCGGCTGGCCGCACTCCCCGCCGGACCGGCCCGCCGCACCGCGCTGGAGTCCTATCTCACCGAGCACATCCGAGCCGTGCTGCGGCTCAGCAGCACCACCCTCGATCCGCGGACCCCGCTCAAGTCACTGGGGTTCGACTCGCTGCTCGCCATGGAACTGCGGGTCCGGCTGGAGACGGGGCTGAGCATCAAGCTCGCGGGTAACTTCGTCTGGCGGCATCCGACCGTGGAGGCCCTGGCCGCCGGGCTCGCCGAGCAGCTGGAGCCCGGCCCCGCCGACCGGCCGGAGGAGCGGCTGGGCACCCCGGGCTGACGGGCCCGCGGGATGGCCACGACGCCACCGGCGGGCGGCTGCGTGGCCATGGGCCATCGGCGGGCCGCTACGGACGGGCGTCCGGGCGCGCCGGGGAATCCGGGGCCGGACGGGCCCAGGCGCTCACGCCCAGCTTGCCGGTGGTGCCCAGGTCGACAAGGTCGGGAACGGTCTGCGCGTCCGTCCCGCCGCCGTTCGGCGCGATCTTCAGATAGCGCCCGTCGGCGGCGGGGCGCGTCACGTCCGTCACCAGATTCCGCCACGCCAGCCGCGCCACCGCCCGTTCGCCGGGCTTCAGCCGCACCGGCCCGGTGGCCGTCTCGAAGCCGTCGAGGGTGGCGATGGCCGAGGCCCCGTGGCTGACCGTGACCTCCAGCGGCTCCAGGTCCTCGTCCAGTACCTGGACGGACGGATGGCCGCTCACCGTATAGGCGCGCGTGCCGCAGTTCACCAGCTCGATCTGCTGCACCCGCAGCCCCATCGCCGCGTTGGCCTCCGCGGCCCGCAGCAGCACCCCCGACTCGGGGCAGGCCGCGGGGGCGGTGGGGGCGGTGGTGCCCGGCGAGACGGTGGGGCCCGCCGGTCGGGACGTGGCCTCGTCGGGCACCCCGGCCACTCCCGACGAGGACTGCGTCCCGCACGCGGTGAGCAGACCGGCCGCCGCGAGCGAGCCGAGCAGCCGTCTTCGGCGGCGTCGGGCGGCGCTCCGCAGGAGGGGCGCCCGGGGTGTGGTGATCGCATCCGTTTCCATGCGGCTCATCCTGCCCCAACGCCGGGCGGGACGAGTCGCGTTGGACCGAACGCCCCGGTCGCGGCGCCAGGACTACAGCGTCACGACGTCCGCCGTGGCCACCGGCCTTCCGCTGACGAACGACTGGTTGGCCGCGAGCCCGGTGACCAGCGCGAGCGCCCCGTCCTCCTCGGTGGCCCGGCGGCGGGAGGCGTCCGAGGCGTCCACGGCAGCCCCTTCGGTGGCCCCCGCTTCGGTGGCCCGTGCCGGATCCACCGGGCCGTCCGCCGGATCCACCGGGCCGTCCGCCGGGGCCACCGGGCCGTAGAGCACATCGAGCATCCGCTCGTCCCCGCCACCGTGCCCGGCGTGGTCGAACGCCGGCAGCTCCACCTCCCGCGGCGGCTCCCACAGCGGCCGCAGCACCAGCCGCGGACCGCCCGCGTTGGCCAGTGCCCGGTCGCCGTGGATGGTGCCGCGGCCGGAGGCGGTGCCCAGCAGCGGCGGCTGCCACGCGCTCTCCTCGACCTCCAGCTCCAGCCGGCCCCGGGTGCCGTTGAACATCACCCGGTAGCCCTCCCAGGGGGAGTAGGCGGTCAGGTGGTACGTCATGGTGGCGCCGGTGTCATAGCGGACCAGCAGCGCCATGTCGTCCTCGATGGTGATGTCGTCGCCGAACACATTGCGGTCGCGGTGGTAGCCGTCCTCGCCCTCGGCGTCCAGGTACAGCGAGCGCATCGCGTCGTTCTCGGCGAGTTCCAGCGCGAACGGGTCGTCCCGCGCGGCGGCGGCGCCGTGGGCCCGCTCGTACTCGCGCCGGTAGCCGCTGCGCTCGCCCGCCGCACGGCCGTAGAAGCCGAGCCGGCCGTAGCCGAACACCTCCTCCGGCCGCGCCCCCAGCCACCAGTTGACCAGGTCGAAGTGGTGGCTGGACTTGTGCACCATCAGCCCGCCGCTGTGCTCCTTCTCGCGGTGCCAGCGGCGGAAGTAGTCGGCGCCGTGCCGGGTGTCCAGCAGCCACTCGAAGTGCACCGACAGCACCTCGCCGATGGCGCCGCCGGACAGCTGCCGGTGGACCTCCTCGTGCACCGGGTTGAAGCGGTAGTTGAAGGCGACCGCCAGATGGTTGCCGGTCTCCCGGACCGTCTCCAGGATGCGGCGGCACTTGGCCGCGTCGGTGGTCATCGGCTTCTCGGTGACCACCCGGCAGCCGGCTCGCAGCGCGGGCACGATGTACGCGTCGTGCAGCGCGTCCACGCAGGTCACCACCACCTCCTGGATATCGTCCGCGCGCAGCCGGCGCTCGAACTCCGCCGGCCCCCAGGCGGCGGCCTCCGGCTCGCCCGCCTCCTTCAGCAGCCGCTGGTGGTGGGCGATGCGCACCGGGTTCGGATCGCACAGCGCGGCGACCCTCAGCCGTGGGCGGCGGGCCAGTGCCTCGGTGAACATCTGGGCCCGGGAGCCGGTGCCCACCACCACGGCCCGGGACGGGGTGCTGCCGACGGTCATGCGTCCTCCAGCGGAAGCAAACGATTCAATCCGAAGTCGATCAACGCCTGCGCAGAATAGGACGATCGGCGGCCCGCCACCACGGGGAGCGCCGACACGGCGCCGGGGCGCCCGCGCCCGTGGGTGCACCGGCGAACCCTGTGCAAGGATGAAATGTGAGGATATGACCTCCAGGGTTCCGGCTGCGGTGGACGTGTCCGGCCGCTGTCGGCGCCCCTCATAGGTCCCGGGAGGGCGACGGGCCATGACCGATATCCAGGAGTCGCTGCGCGATGTGATGGAGTGCGAGGGCGTACTCGCGGCCTCACTTGTCGACTATCTGAGCCGGATCACCCTGGGCGCCGTCCAGACCCCGCAGGGCCCGGACCTGGAGAAGGTGGCCTACGGGGACACGGATGTGCTGCGGGCCAAGCTGGCCACTCTGGAGTTGCTCGGCTACAGTCCGGAGCGGCTCGAGGACATCGTCGTCACGCTGGACACCGAGTACCACCTGATCCGTCCGATCAGCCGGCGCGCCAGCCAGGGGGTCTTCCTCTATCTGGTGGCCGACCGGGCGCGGGTGGATCTGGACGTCGCGAGGGCCACCATGCGCGATGTGGCCCTCCGGCTCGATGTGTGACCGTGTCCCCTCGCCCCGACGGGGCCGGTGGCGCGCCCGTCGAGGGGGCCATGGTGAGCGTTGTGTGGGCGGGGCGCCACGTATCGTGCCGAGGCGTATCACGGACCGGGACGGCCGCGGATCGTGCGCCACGAGGCTTCCCGGTCGGAGGGGAGTAAATGGTAGGAAGGGTGCGTGGTCGGAGTTTTCGGTCGATCCAGACTTGCCCCGCACACCCCCGCCCGGACGCGCTTCCGCTCGCTCCTGAGCCTGCACAGCTTGAGCGTGCGCAGCATCGCCGGGCAGGTTTTCGCTGTCCAAGTGGTGCTCGTGTGCCTGCTCATCGTGGCGGCCACCACGGCGCTCATCCTCCAGGCCCGTATCGACAGCGAGCAGGAGGCACTCAACCGCGCCACCGCCGTCGCCCAGACCTTCGCCACCTCCC
Organism: Streptomyces rugosispiralis; assembly: GCF_024505145.1. Lineage (GTDB taxonomy): Bacteria > Actinomycetota > Actinomycetes > Streptomycetales > Streptomycetaceae > Streptomyces > Streptomyces rugosispiralis. Next base: position 437,233 of record NZ_JANIAA010000004.1, read on the forward strand.
CGGGCACCGCGTCCGCGATGCGCACCGAGAATCCGACCACCCTGCTCCAGCCGCGGACCGAGCAGACCCGCAAGCGGGCACATCTGGATTTCGTGGTCGTGGCGGACACCCACGGCATCCGCTACACCCACCCCAAGCCGCAGTACATCGGCAAGACGCTGGTGGCCGACTGGCGGCCGGTGGTGAAGGGCAAGATCGTCACCGAGTCCGTGCAGGGTCCCCTCGGCCGGGAGGTCCAGGCCACCGTCCCGATCCCCAAGGGCGACGGCACCGTGGCCGGTGTGGTGTGCGCCGGGATGACCGCCGCCGATGTGAGCGGCCGGGTCGAGCGCCAGCTGCCGCTGGTCTTCGGCTCCGCCGCCGGTGCGCTCGCGCTCGCCACCGGCGGGACCGCGCTGGTCGGCGGGCGGCTGCGGCGGCAGACGCGAGGGCTCGGCCCCGCCCAGATGACCCGCATGTACGAGCACCACGACGCCGTTCTGCACTCCGTGAAGGAAGGCGTGCTCATCGTCGACGGCCATGGCCGCCTGGTCCTCGCCAACGACGAGGCCGGCCGGCTGCTCGACCTCCCCCCGAACGCCGAGGGCCGCCCCGTCACCGAACTCGGTATCGAGCCGCGCACCGCCGAACTGCTCGCCTCGGGCCGGGTCGCCACCGACGAGGTGCATCTGGCCGGGGAGCGGCTGCTGGCCGTCAACCAGCGCTCCACCCGATGGGACGGCGGGATGTCCGGAAGCGTCGCCACGCTCCGCGACTCCACCGAACTGCGTGCGCTGTCCGGCAAGGCCGAAGTGGCGGAGCGGCGGCTGAGGCTGCTCTACGAGGCCGGCGCGAAGGTCGGCACCAGCCTCGATGTCGTACGGACCGCCGAGGAGCTGACCCGGTTCGCCGTCCCGTGGTTCGCCGACTTCGCCACCGTCGACCTCGTGGACCCCGTGCTGCGCGGCGACGAGCCCGTGGGCAGCGCCATGCGCCGCACCGCCACCTGTGGCATCCGGTCCGACCATCCGCTGTGGCGGGTCGGCAAGATGATCACCTACAGCGGCGCCGTGCCCCAGGCACTGGGCTTCGGCGCGGGCCGGCCGGTGCTCGAGGCGGATCTGCGGACCTACGAGGGCTGGCAGGAGCAGGACCCCGAGCAGGCGACCAAGATCATCAACTATGGCATCCACTCGATGATCACCATTCCGCTGCGGGCGCGGGACGTCACCCTGGGCATCGCCACCTTCTGGCGCTCGGAGAAGTCCGAGCCGTTCGACGAGGACGACGTGGCACTCACCGAGGAACTGGTCGCCCGCGCCGCGGTCGCCATCGACAACGCCCGCCGCTACACCCGCGAACACGCGATGGCGGCCACCCTGCAGCGCAGCCTGCTGCCCCAGGGCCTGCCCGAACAGGACGCCATGGAGGTGGCCCACCGCTATCTGCCCGCCCGGGCCGGGGTCGGCGGCGACTGGTTCGACGTCATCCCCCTGCCCGGCTCCCGGGTCGCGCTCGTCGTCGGCGATGTCGTCGGCCACGGACTGCACGCCGCCGCCACCATGGGCCGGCTGCGCACCGCCGTGCACAACTTCTCCGCGCTCGACCTGCCGCCCGATGAACTCCTGGCCCATCTCGACGAACTGGTCAGCCGGTTCGACCAGGACCAGGCCGCCGCGGGCACCGACGCCCCGGGGATCAGCGGCGCCAGCTGTCTGTACGCCATCTACGACCCGGTCTCCGGCCGCTGCACGATGGCGGGCGCCGGCCACCCGGGCCCGGCGGTGGTCCTCCCCGACTCCACCGTGACCTTCCCCGACGTCCCCCTCGGCCCGCCGCTGGGCCTGGGTGGCGAGCCCATCGAGACCGTCGATCTCGAGCTGCCCGAGGGCAGCCGGCTGGCCCTGTTCACCGACGGGCTGATCCGCGACCGCGGCCGGGACTTCGACGAGGGGCTCGGCGTGCTGCGCACCACCCTCGCCGGGCTGCCCGGGGGCACTCCGGAGGAGACCTGCCAGGCCGTCTTCGACACCATGGCGTCCTCCCACCCCGGCGACGACATCGCCCTCCTCGTGGCCCGCACCCATCTGCTGGACCCCGGGCACGTCGCCGAATGGGAGCTGCCCTCCGACCCCGCCGCGGTGGCCCGGATCCGCAACGAGGCCGCCGAGCAACTGAGCACATGGGGTCTTGAGGAGGTCGGCTTCACGACCGAACTCATCCTCAGCGAGCTGATGACCAACGCCATCCGCTACGGATGCAGCCCCAGCCGGGTCCGGTTGCTGCGCGCCCGCACCCTCATCTGCGAGGTGGCGGACGGCTCCAGCACCTCCCCGCATCTGCGCCGCGCCGCCACCACCGACGAAGGCGGCCGAGGGCTCTTCCTCGTGGCCCAGTACGCCCAGCGCTGGGGAACCCGCTACACTCCCAACGGCAAGATCATCTGGGCCGAACAGCCCCTGACCGCTCCGGTGACACCGCTGGGCGCGTGCACGGGCGACGACCTCCTGGACCAGTGGGCCGACATTCCCGGCTGATCCCGATTGGCGCCGAGGCCCCGTCAGACGACACCCTCATGGCGTAAAGCGCCGCTCACCACGGGCCGTTGGGCCCGGCGGCGCGATGGGCTATGGAGGAATGCGGCATGCGCAAGAGGCTGCGGGAGCGGCTGCGGTACTGGTTCGACGGGACGATGGACCGTGGTACCCCGGCTCTGATCGGCTGGCTGGGGCTGGCCTCATTGGCGTTGATCACCCTGGTCTCCGGGGCGGCGGTCGCCTTCGCCCACAAGGACACCAACGACAACGGCGGCTGGCTGGGCATCGTCTGGATGAGCCTGCTGCGCACCCTCGACCCGGGCACGATGGGCGGGGACAGCGGCCGGCCGCTGTTCCTGGTCCTCATGCTCACGGTGACCATCGGCGGCATCTTCATCGTCAGCGCGCTGATCGGTGTGATGACCACCGGCCTCGAGGCCCGGATCCAGCAACTGCGCAAGGGCACCTCACGGCTGATCGAGCACCACCACACCATTGTGCTGGGCTGGTCGGAGCAGGTGTTCACGGTGATAGCGGAGCTGGTGGAGGCCAACCAGAGCGAGCGGCGCTCCTGTGTGGTGATCCTCGCCGACCGGGACAAGGTCGACATGGAGGACGAGATCCGGCGCCGCATCCCGGACACCGGGAAGACCCGGGTGGTCTGCCGCTCGGGCAATCCGCTCCAGCGCGGCGACCTGGAGCTGGTGAGCCCGGACAGCGCCAAGTCCATCATGGTGCTCTCACCCGTCGGGGAGGACAGCGACATCGACGTCATCAAGTCGCTGTTGCTGCTGAACAGCCGCACCTGGACCGGGACCCGGCCCAATGTGGTGGCCGCCGTGCAGAGTTCGGCGAACCTGGCGGCCGCCCGGCTGGCCGCGGGGGACCACGCGCTGGTGATCGACGCCGATGACATCGCGGTCGGGCTGATCGTGCAGTCCCACCGCCAGTCCGGTCTCTCCACCGTCTTCAACGAACTGCTCAGCTTCATCGGCAATGAGATCTACCCGTGGGACGAGCCCGCACTGGCCGGCACCACCTACGGGGAGTCGCTGAACGCCTTCGAGCTCGGTGTGCCCATCGGCGTGCACCGCGCGGACGGCGAGGTGCTGGTCAACCCGACCATGGACACCGTGATCGGGCGCGGGGACCGGCTGCTGATGGTCGCGGAGGACGATCTGCTCATCAAGACGGCGGCCACCCGGCCCCGCATCCTGCGCCCGGCGATGGCCGCGGCCGCGTTCCAGCCGCCGGTGCCGGACCGTACGCTGCTGATCGGCTGGAACTCCCGCGCGGAGAAGATCATCGCGCAGCTCGACCTCCTGGTGAAGCCCGGGTCGGTGGTCGACATCGCCGCCGCGCGCCCGCCCCGGGAGGAGGCGAACCGGGAGCTGAGGAACCTCACCGTCGGCTTCAAGTACTGCGAGCCCACCCGCCGTCCGTCGCTGGAGGCGCTCGGGCTGGACGGCTACCGCCACATCGTGGTGCTGACGGACGACGGGATCGACCCCGGACGCGCCGACGACCGCACCCTGGTCACCCTGCTCCACCTGCGCGACATCGAGATCCAGCTCGGCGATCCGTACTCCATCGTCACCGAGATGCACGACGACGCCAACCGCGAGGTCGCGCAGGTCACCAAGGCCGACGACTTCATCGTCTCCACCAAGGTGATCAGCCTGCTGCTGACCCAGCTCACCGAGAACCGTCATCTGCACGCGGTCTTCGCCGACCTCTTCGACCCGCAGGGATCCGAGATCTACCTCAAACCGGCACCCAGCTATCTGATACCCGGCGCGGAGGCCAACTTCGCCACCGTCATCGAGGCCGCCCGCCAGCGCGGCGAGACGGCCATCGGCTACCGCCTGGCCCGGCACGGCGACGAGCCACCGCTCTACGGAGTCCACCTCAACCCGTCCAAGACCGCGCCGCTGACCCTGGAGGAGGGTGACGCGGTCGTGGTCCTGGCCGAGGACTGAGAGCCTGTGCGCGGGCGCGGAGCGTCAGCCGAGCGCGCGATGGGCACCTGGGGTGTGGCCGAAGGCCCGGCGGAAGACATCGATGAACGCGCTGCTGGACGCCCAGCCGCAGCGATGCGCCACGGCGGTGACCGGGACGCCCTCGGCCAGCAGCCGCAGGGCGTGGTGCAGCCGGAGCTGGGTGCGCCACCGTGGGAAGGTCATCCCCAGCTCCGCCCCGCACAGCCGGGTCAGGGTGCGCTCGCCGACCCCGACCGCGGCGCCGAGGTCCGCCGGCCGCGCGGTGTACTCGATGATCAGCTCGCGCAGCAGCGGGGTGACGCCGAGGACCGCGGGCCGCTCCAGCCGCAGCGGGTTGTCCGCCACCGCCAGCCCCACCAGATGGAGGTCGGTGGCGCCGTACGAGCGGTGCTCATGGACGGTCCCGGCCGGAATCCAGAGCGCCGGGTCGGCGGGCGCGATCCAGCTGCCCGCGTCGGTGGTGACCGCCAGCACGCCGCGCCCGGCGTAGACGATCTGGTGCTCGTCGTGCCGGTGCGCATCGATGCCGCCACCGGGGGGCAGCGGAAGCCGGCCCGTCGTCGCCTGCGGAGCGTGGCGGATTCTCTCCATCGCGACCTCATGGTATCGGCCACCCGTGCCGGTGGCCGGGGCGCGGATTCCGCCGCGGCCGTCAGTGGACGGCCGGCGCGCCGTCCACGTTCATGATGGTGCCGGTGGTCCACCCGGCCCGGGGGGAGGCGAGAAAGGCCGCCGCGGCGGCCACCTCATGGGGTCCGCCGGCCCGGCCCGGGGGAGGGTAGTCCGGGGCGTGACCGGCCCCGTGCCGCTCCCCGGCGCTCATCGCGACGAGGCGGTCCCGCTCACACGCCGGGGCGGGCACGGCACCGGGGGCGATGCCGTTGACCCGGACCCCGGAGGGGCCCAGTTCGTTGGCGAGCGCCCGGGTCATCGCGTTGATGGCACCACGCGTGGCGGAGTAGGCCGCGGACGGGCGGTCGGCGGACGCCGTGTGGGCCCAGTAGCTGCTGATGTTGATGATGCTGCCACGCCCCTCGATGAGCGCGGGCAGCAGCGCCTGGGCGAGGAGGAAGGGCACCCGGACATTGTGGTGCAGCATGGCGTCGAAGGAGTCGGCCGAGGTCTGGGCGAGCGGGCTGAAGTGTGCCGTGCCCGCGTTGTTGACCAGGGTGTCCACCCGTTCGGTGAGCGCGAGCACCTGACGCGCGGCGGCGGTCGCGGCGCCGGGGTCGGCCAGGTCCACGCAGAGCCCGCGTACGGTGGTGCCGTGTCCGGCCAGGGTGTGGCGGGCCCGCTCCAGCTTGTCCCGGTCATGGGCCAGCAGCACCAAGTCGGCGCCCTCCACCGCGAAGGCGTCCGCGATGGCGTAGCCGAGGCCCTCACCGGCTCCTGTGATCACCGCGGTGGTGCCTGCGAGGTGGCTCATGCGCGGGCTCCCTTCGAGGTGTCGGTCCTGTAGCGGCGGCCTCCCTGAACGGACAGATCTTGCCCGATTGGATCTTCAGCGTATGTATCCGGACAGATTCTGTCCATTTGATCGTCCGTCGGGTCGCCGTACGACCGGCTCCGATGACACTTCCGTACCGCACACTGGGGTGTCATGGAGCTGCAGATCACCGCCACCTCGCCCGAACATCCGGCATCCCTGCTCGATCTGCCGTGGAACATCCCGCTGGCGGAGTGGCCGGAGGAGCAGCTGGTCGCGCTCCCCCGGGGCATCTCCCGCCATGTCGTGCGCTTCGCGCAGGCGGGCGGCGAGATCGTGGCGGTCAAGGAGGTCGGCGAGTGGGCGGCGGTGCGGGAGTACGGGCTGCTGCGCGATCTGGACCGGCTCGCGGTCCCCGCGGTGGACGCGCTCGCGGTGGTGACCGGGCGCACCGACGAGCACGGCGAGCCGCTGGAACCGGCGCTGATCACCCGCCATCTGGTGGGGTCGCAGCCGTACCGGTCGATGTTCCAGACGACCATGCGGCCCAGCACCATCAGACGGCTGCTCGACGCGCTCGCCGTACTGCTGGTGCGGTTGCACCTGGCCGGGTTCGCCTGGGGCGACTGCTCGCTGTCCAACACCCTCTTCCGGCGCGACGCGGGCGCGTACGCCGCGTATCTGGTGGACGCCGAGACCGGGCAGATCCAGCCGAGGCTCACCACCGGGCAGCGGGAGTACGACGTCGAGGTGGCGCGGGTGAACATCGCGGGCGAGCTGATGGACCTGGAGGCGAGCGGTTCCCTGCACCCCTCGGTCGACCCGGTGCTCTTCGGCCAGGCCACCGTCGAGCGCTACTGCGACCTGTGGCATGAGCTGACCCGTCAGTCGGTCTATCCACTCGCCCAGCGCCACGCCATCGACCAGCGCGTCCGGCGCCTGAACGACCTCGGGTTCGACGTGGCGGAGATGCAGATCGAGCGCTCGCCCGACGGCGACACCGTCACCTTCGTGCCCAAGGTCGTGGACGCGGGCCACCATCAGCGGCAGTTGCTGCGGCTGACCGGGCTCGACGCGGAGGAGAACCAGGCCCGCAGCCTCCTGAACGACCTGGATACCTGGATGGCCAACCAGGACGACTACGCGCCCGGCGATCCGCTCGGCGCCCGCCCGGAGGTGCTCGCCCACCGGTGGGTCCGCGATGTCTTCCGGCCCACCGTGCGGACCGTGCCGAATGAGCTGCGCGGTGTCACCGACACCGCGCAGATCTACTACGAACTGCTCGAACACCGCTGGCTGTTGTCCGAGCGGGAGGGCCGGGACGTGGGTCTGGACGCCACGGTCGAGGACTACATACGGACCGTCCTGAACCATCAGCCCAACGACTGAACGCCCCGCGGCCGGGCGGGCGTTCAGGACTTAGCGGTCAGCACGTCCCGGATCGACGCGATCACGCGCGGCGCCTGGTCGTTGAGGTAGAAGTGGCCACCGGGGTAGACCTGGAGATCGAAGCCGCCGGTGGTGTGCTCGCCCCAGGCGCGGGCCTCCTCGACCGTCGCCTTGGGGTCGTCGTCCCCCACATGCGCGTGGATGGGCGTCGCCAGCCGCGGGCCGGGGGTGTAGCGGTAGGTCTCGGCCGCCTTGTAGTCGCTGCGGATCGAGGGCAGCACCATCCGGAGGATCTCGTCGTCGCCGAGGAGCGAGGTGTCGGTGCCGCTCAGGGCCTTCATCTCGGCGATCAGCCCGTCGTCGTCGCGGAGGTGGACGGACTCGTCACGGTGGCAGGACGGGGCGCGCCGCCCCGAGGCGAACAGCGCCACCGGCTGCACGCCCTTCTGCTCCAGGCGCAGGGCGATCTCGAAGCTCAGCGTGGCACCCATGCTGTGGCCGAAAAGCGCCACCGGCTTGTCCGTATAGGGCAGCAGCTCGGGCACCAGCGCGTCGGCCAGCTCGGCGATGTTGTCTATGCACTTCTCGTTGCGCCGGTCCTGGCGCCCCGGGTACTGCACCGCGAGCACGTCGACCGTGGGTGAGAGCGCCTTGGAGACGGGGAAGTAGTAGGAGGCGGACCCGCCGGCGTGGGGCAGGCAGACGAGTCGCGTCGCCGCGGTCGGCGCGGGGTGGAACTGCCTGATCCACAGGCTTGTGCCGGTGGGGTTTGCGGTCACGTGATGTCCTTTCGTCCGCTCGCTCTGCGGCGGCTGTCGGGTGGCTGTCACGCGCGTGCCTCGGGTCGCGCGCAGACCAGTAGACCACCCTGCCGGTCCCATCCGATCTGCGGCCACCCCTATTTCGGCCGGGAGTCCCCTAGTATTTCCCTCGTGTCGGTCATGTGCGGGAGGCGGTCAGTCCGCCCCGTTCGGCCGTCCGCAGCGCCAGGGCCGCCAGCGCCTCGGGGGCCCCGGCCTGGCCGCGGATCCCCGGGAAGGCGTTGATGTCCACGATCAGCGGGGCGCCGCCGCCCGCGTCGATCAGATCCACACCGTAGACCTCCAGCGAGAACACCGCCCCGACCCGGAGCACCGGATCCAGCCAGCCAGGAGGCAGCGCGTCCAGGGCGAGCGGCAGGTTCGGACCGCGGCCACCCGCCGCCAGCTCCGAGCGGCGCAGTGCGGCGAACACCCGGCCCGCGACCACCCACAGCTTGTGGTCCCAGCCGTCGTTCGGGACGAAGTCCTGCACCACCACCGGCTCATCCGCCCAGTCCGCGGTCAGGGCACGCAGCCGTGCGGTGTCGTCCACGCGCGCCACCAGGTCATGGCGGCGGCTGTGGCGGCTCTTGACGACGACGGGACGTCGGGGCGGCTCGGCCGCAAGTCCGGCGAGCGAGGCCACGGTACGGGTGGGGGCGAACGGCAGACCGGCGCGGAGCGCCCGTTCGGCCATCACCGTCCGGTCCTGGCACCGCGCGGTGGCGGCGGCGGAGTTCACCACCGGGGCGCCACGCCGCTCCAGGGACCGGGCGAGCGCCAGCGCGGGCGGTGTCCGGGCCTTCAGCAGATACACATCGGCGAGTTCCCCGGGGGAGGCCGGGCTGCCGTCGCCGCGCAGGTCGAGGGCCACCACCTCATGGCGGGGGGCCAGCAGAGCCGTGGCATCGGCGAGGAGTTGATGGCCGGGGTCGGCCGTGATCAGGCCGATCCTCATCGGCCGCCGCTCACCGTGGTGGTCATCCGGCTCGTGGCGGCGGCCGGGACCGGCCCGGAAGCGTGTACCGGCGGCTCGGCTCCGGTGAGAGCGCCGACCAGTCCGGGCCCGGACCGGCCACCGCCCCCGCGCGCCAACTCCAGTACCGCGCGCCCCACCCGGGCCGCCGCGTCCGGCACCTCCTTGAAGCTGGGGAAGTCGTTCACATCGACGACCACCGGCCCGTCCGGACCCAGCAGCACGTCCACCCCGTACAGATCGAGACCGTAGACCGCGCCGACCTCGGCGGCGATGGCCGCCACTTCGGCGGAGAGCGGTACCCGCCGGCCGCGGGCGCCCCCGTCGGGGCCGAGCGGTGACATCCGTTCGGTGGCGTACAGCTCCCCGCCCACGCAGTACACCTTGAGGTCGATGCCCGAATTCGGCACATACGGCTGGGCGATGAGCATGCCCTCCGCCGCCAGCTCGGAGCGCAGCGCCCTGAGCCGGTCCGGGGTCGGCACCAGCCGCACGGCCCGCCCCGAGCTGCCGTCCGCGGGCTTGACCACCAGCGGGAACTCGGCCTCCGGTATCTCCTCGAGCGCCTCGGGCCGGGCCGCCGCGTAGGTGGGTGGCATCGGCAGGCCACGGCCGCGCCCGATGGCGGCCGCCAGGGCCTTGTCCCGTACGCCGCGGATGGAGCGGGCGTCGTTGACGGTGGTCAGCCCGACCGCCGCCGCGGCCTCCAGCAGCGTCAGGCCGGGCCCTCCGGAGACCGTCTTGAGCACCCAGGCGTCATGGCTGCCCGCCCGCACCACGTCGGACATCCGCATCAGGGAACGACCCGGCCGGATCACGTCCACCTGGTGGCCCCAGGCGGAGAGCTGACGGATCACCTCACGCGGCATGCCGTCATGGCGATAGCGCTCCTCCACCAGAAAGCAGAGTCTCATCGGCCTTCTTCCTCGTCACCGGACAGGTCCCCGGGTCGCTGCCGAGAGTGTCCGGCGCGCCATGGCTTCTCAGGATGTCATCCGCCGTTCTTTTACGATCTCCTGGGCCAACCCATGGCCGTCGGTGTCCTGTTCATCGGCCCCCGACGGCACCTGTTTATCGCGCTAAGTTTGCTTTACTCTGCCGAATATGACGCTGACGCGCCGGGAGCGGGAGATACTCGCGCTGCTGCGGCGGGACCCGCTGGCCGGCGCCCAGTCCATCGCCGACGCCCTCGGGACCACGCGGGCCGCGGTCAATGTGCATCTGTCCAACCTGGGCAAGAAGGGCGCCATCCTGGGGCGCGGCTACATCCTGCGCCAGGAGCACGCGGTGGTGGTCATCGGCGGGGCCAATGTGGACGTCAAGGTGCGCAGCCTCGCCTCCGTGGCGTACCGCACCAGCAATCCGGGGCGGTCCCACACCAGCCCCGGCGGCGTGGCCCGGAACATCGCCGAGAACCTCGCCCGGCTGGGCACCCCGACCCATCTCATCGCCGCCGTGGGGCAGGACGCGGCGGGGGAGCGGCTGCTGAGCGAGACCCAGGCCGCCGGGGTGCGCATCGAGCAGGTGCACCGCGGCCCGCATCCCACCGGCACCTATACGGCGGTGCTGGACGCCGACGGCGATCTGGTCGTGGCCATCGCCGACATGGCCGCCACCGACGCGCTGGCCCCCGAGCACCTCCACGCCGCGCGGGAACTCATCGGCAACGCCGGTCTGCTGGTGCTGGACGGGAACCTCGCCACGCGGGTGCTCTCCTACGTCCTGGACATCGCCTCCGCCACCGGGGTCCAGACGCTGATCGACCCGGTGAGCGTCCCCAAGGCGGCGCTGCTGGCCCCGCTGTTCGCCGCCGGGCGCCCGGTCTTCGCCGTCACGCCGAACGTGGCGGAGCTGGGCGCGCTCGCCGGGCGGGACCTCGCCGAGGCCGCCGACGCGGACGACCCGGAGCTGCTTCGGGCCGTGGCCGTCCTCCATGAGCGCGGGGTGCGGCATGTGTGGGTGCGGCTCGGTGCGCGCGGCTCCCTGCTGAGCACCCTCGACGAGGGCCGGGTGCGGCTGGAGGCGCCACCGGCCGAGGTACGGGACGTCACCGGGGCCGGTGACGCGATGCTCGGCGCGTTCGCCCACGCCCTGCTCGGTGGCGCCGACCCGGTGGACGCCGCCCGTTACGGCCACGCCGCCGCCGCGCTGACGGTGGCCACCCCCGCCACCGTACGACCCGACCTGACCCCGCGTCTGATCGAGGACGCGCTCGACGCCCCGCTGCGGAGGACCACATGACCACGCCCCACCCCCGGCTGACCCTCACCGAGGAGGTCGCGGAGGCCCTGCTGGACGGCCGTCCCGTGGTCGCGCTGGAGTCCACGATCATCAGCCACGGCATGCCGTATCCGCAGAACGTCGAGATGGCCACCGAGGTCGAGGAGATCATCCGCGCCGAGGGCGCGGTCCCCGCCACCATCGCCGTCCTCCACGGCAGGCCGCGCGCCGGTCTGGACCGGGCCGATCTGGAACTGCTCGCCACCAGCCCCGAGGTGGGCAAGGTCAGTGTGCGCGACCTCGCCCATGTCATCGCGCGCGGCGGCCACGGGGCGACCACCGTGGCCTCCACCATGCGGCTCGCCGCGCTCGCCGGGATCCGGGTCTTCGTCACCGGTGGCATCGGCGGAGTGCACCGGGGAGCGGAGCGGTCCTTCGACATCAGCGCGGATCTCACCGAACTCGCCACCACCCCGGTGGCCGTCATCAGCGCCGGGATCAAGAGCATCCTCGACATCGGGCTGACCCTGGAGAGGCTGGAGACCCTGGGCGTTCCGGTGCTCACCTACGGCACCGACGACTTCCCCGCCTTCTACTCCCGGGTGAGCGGCTTCCGCTCCCCGCTGCGCGTCGACTCACCCGAGGAGATCGCCGCCACCATGCGCGCCCAGTGGGAGCTGGGCATGGCGGCGGGGCTGAGCATCGCCAACCCCGTTCCCGAGGCCGAGGAGATCCCCGCCGAGCGGATGGACGGCGTCATCGAGCGGGCCCTCGCCGAGATGGCCGACGCGGGGATCGGCGGCAAGGACGCCACCCCGTATCTGCTGGGCCGGATCGTGGAGTTGACCGAGGGCGAGAGCCTGCGGACCAATATCGCCCTGGTCAAGAACAACGCACGGCTCGGGGCGCGGATCGCGATCCACTACGCGGCCGGGGCGAAGAGCGGGTCGTGAGCGCGCCTGCCCCGAGGGCCCGATAATCGATTGCCGCCGGAGGGGCCGGGTGCTGGGGTGGGCGCATGGACCGTGATGTGGTGCGTGAGCTGTACGACCGGGAGATGAGACAGGGTGCGCGGGCCGACGGCCCCGGCACCCGGGTCGAGCGTGTGGGGACGGTGGTGCGGCAGACCGGTGGCCGCGACGACTGGAACGGCGTCCTGTGGTCGGATCTGGACGACGCCACCGCCGATGCGGCGATCGCCGCGCAGATACGGCACTTCGGGGGCGCGGGCCGCGCGTTCGAGTGGAAGCTGTACGCGTACGACCGCCCAGGCGACCTCGGCGAACGGCTCCGGGCGGCCGGATTCGTCCCGGAGCCCGAGGAGACGCTGATGGTCGCCCATGTGGCGGAGCTGGACACCGCCGTCGAACCGCCCCGGGGCATCCGGCTGCTCCCGGTGACCGACGCGGCCGGTGTGGAGCGGGTGGTGGACGTCCATGAGCGGGCGTTCGGCGACGACGGCGCCGCTCTCCGGCACCGGCTCCTCACCCAGCTCGCCGAGGAGCCGGACGCGGTCGTCACGGTGGTGGCCATGGACGGCGACCGGCCGGTCAGCGCGGCGCGGATGGAGCTGCCGCCGGGGGCGTCGTTCGCCGGGCTCTGGGGCGGGGGCACGGTACCGGAGTGGCGTGGCCGGGGCATCTACCGTGCCCTGGTCGCGTTCCGGGCCCGTATCGCCGCCGACCGCGGCTATCGCCATCTCCAGGTGGACGCGTCCAGCCTGAGCCGCCCGATCCTGGGCCGGCTCGGCTTCGTGCCCCTGACCACCACCACGCCGTACATGTACCGGGCGTGACGAGACGGCCGGGGCCGGGGACGGACGTGGCCGGGGCCCTGTCGGTGGAGTGTTCTACGGTCTGGCCATGACGACCTCCGACGATGTCCGTGCCATCGCCCTCTCGCTGCCGGAGACCACAGAGAAGATCGCCTGGTCGATGCCCACCTTCAGGGTCGCCGGGAAGATGTTCGCCACCCTGCCCGAGGACGAGACCTCGATGGCCGTCAGATGTCCCAAGGTGGAGCGGGAGGAGCTGGTGCTGGCGGAGCCGGAGAAGTTCTGGGTCGCCGCCCATGAGGCGAGTTCGGCCTGGGTGCGGGTGCGGCTCGCGGCGCTCGAGGACCTCGATGAGCTGCGGGATATCCTGCTCGACTCCTGGCGGCAGGCCGCACCGGCCGCGTTGCTCGAATGATCGCACCACGCGGCCGGCTACTTCTCGAAATGTGACCTTATGGGTGTTCGACTGGATAACCGACACGGGTGAAAGTATGGACTTTTCCCGGTAATCGGAGTGCCGTCTTCCGCTGTGCGGGGTTCCCTGGAGGGGGATCAGCGAGGGAGGCCGCATGGTGCACGGCGGCAGGACGAACCGCCCCGCGGTGTGCGGCGGCCCGTGCGCGGCCGCCGTCCTTCTGCTGCTGGCGGCCACGCTGCTGCATGCCGTGCTGGGCCTGGGGGCCGTCCGCCCCTCGCCGTCCACTGGGCCGGAGCGGTGCGCCGCCGGGGCGGCCGGGAAGGCCGGGGCGGCCGGGGTGCCGAACCGGGCCCCGGCCCCCTCCGCGCCCGGTGGCGTCGGCGCTCCCGCCGCGGGCCGGGCCCTCGGCGCGTCCGCCCCCGCGAGTGCTCCCGCTCCCGTCCCCCCTGTTCCGATGGCGCCGGAGACCGAGGACGAGCGCTCCATCTCCTCGGCGTCGGCCGTGTTCTCCGCCCGGGACGGTGCCGGGCATCCGGCCCGGCACGCCGGGCGGGTGGCTCACGGCGCCTCGTTCGGCGCGTCGCATCGGTCCCTCTCGACGTCCCTCGGCCCCCTCGTGCTCGCCGCGGTCCGCGGTCGTCCCGCCGACACGGCGCGGGGCCTCGGCGCGTTCGGCGCCGCGGGCGACGTCCCGGCCGGTCGGCTCTCCTCGCGGTCCGTCGTACTGCGCTGCTGAGCAGGCCAGGCCCGTCCGTCATCCGTCTCCGCGTCCGTCGCGGATCCCGGATGCGGTCCGGCCTGCCCGCTCAGCCGTAGGACGTCCGAGACCGCAGGAGTATCCGCATGCCCATCGATGTCTATGCCGCCATGCGCGCGATGCTGCGCGCGGAAGCCACCCGGCGCCCCGTCACCCCGCAGGCGAGCACCGCCGATCCGTCGCCGCCCGCGGTGGATCCGGCCGCTCCCGCTACGGTGGACGCCACGGTTCGGGACACGCCCGCCGAGGAGGCCGTACCGGCTCCATCCACCGCATCGCGCCCCGCCCGCCGGGCCCGCCCGTCCCGGTACCTGTCGCGCTGCCGTGCCGTACTGCGCGCCGTATGCCACGCCGTGTCGTCCTGCTTCGCGGGGCGCGCGTCACGACAGGGCCGGTGACACTCAGGGGCCGGTGACTCGCGAGGCCGACGACAGGCGAGGCCGACGACAGGCGAGGCCGGTGACACAAGGCCGGTGACACTGGGCCGTTGGCACAAGGCCGGTGACCGGCCACCGAGGAGAGGAACCGGAAGCACGGGTGCCGGGAGGTCACACCGGTCCGTCGTTCCGTCCGCCCTCCGGTGAATCCCCGCTCGAGAGCAACCGCTCGCGCTGCGCCACGGCCCAGGCGTAGCCGGGATTCAGCGCCACCGCGCGCTCCAGATCCGCCAGCGCCGCCGCGCGTCTGCCCAGGGCCTCGTTGGCCATCGCGCGGCTCCCCAGGGCCCAGGCGTAGCCGGGGTCGAGGGCCAGCGCCCGGCCGTACGCCGCGATGGCCTCCTCGTAGCGGCCCGCGAAGCGGTGGACATCGCCGCGTTCGCCCAGCGTTCCCGGGACGCCGGGCTCCAGCGCCTCCACCCGGTCCAGGTCCTCCAGCGCGCCCGCGGTGTCCCCCAGGGTGCTGCGGACACGGGCCCGCCGGAGCAGCGCCCAGGTGTAGTCACCGTGTCGCTCGATGGCCCGGTCCAGGTCGGCCAGGGCCTCCTGGATCCGGCCGAGCGCCATCTTGGTCTGGCCGCGGCTGGCCAGGGCCACATGGTCCGCCGGATCGGCCTCGATCACCGGGTCGAGCCGGGCCAGCGCCTCCTCGTACCGGCCCGCCCGGCGGCAGGTCTCCCCGCGCTCCCGCTGCACCCAGGCCGAGCCCGGCTCCAGCGCGTCCACCCGGTCCAGCGCGTCCATCGCCGGAGTGAACTCCCCGGTCGCCCGGTGGACCACGGCCCGCCCGAAGTGCGCCCGCACATTCCCGGGGTCCAGCTCGATCGCCCGGTGGAAGTCCCCCAGCGCCCCGTCGAACTCCTCGACCGAACGGCGGTGCCAGCCCCGTACGACGAGGGCCGCGACCCGGCCGGTGGCGTCCAGCCCGCCCCGGGACAGCAGCAGTCCCAGCGCCTCGATACCGCGCCGCCGTTCGTCCGCCAGCGCCTCCACCAGGTGCTGCCCCCAAGCGCGTACCGCGTCCGAGTCGGCGTCCTCGCCCGCCTCGACCAGGGTGGTCGCCCAGCGCCTGGCCACCGCGGGGCCCGCGTCGCAGGCGCCGATCCCGTCCCGCAGCGCTCCGGGCAGCGCCGCCGACGGCCGTGCGCACAGCAGGTGGTACCACTCCTCCAGACGCGGTCCGCTCCAGGTGTCCAGCCGCCATCCGTCCTGCGGGTCGAGCCCTCCGGCGGCCGCCTCCCGCCATCCGGCGAAGGTCTCCGCCAGCCGGGTGTGCGCCGCGCCCCACCGCTGCGGTGAGGTGGTCCGCTGGAGCCGCAGCATGGGGGCGCGCACCACATCGTGGTAGCGGGCCGCGCCATCGCGGCCGCCGATGAACGGCAGCGACCGCAGCCAGCCGAACAGCCCGGCCCCGTCGTCGTCCACCGCCGCCCTGAAGACGTCCTCGTTGAGCCGCCGGGGCAGCGCGCCCGCCAGGGCGGCGGAGCGGCGCACCGGATCGCGCTCCCACTTCAGGAACCCCTCGACGGCGGTGGCGCTGGGGTCGTCCAGTGCGCCGCCGGTCCCGGGGTTCTCGGCGAGGGTGGACACCAGGACCGGCAGCCGGCCGGAGAGCCGCAGCACCTCCCGCACCACCGGTTCATCGGTGATCCCCTTGGCGGTCAGCAACTGCCGGGCCTCCGCGTCGGTGAACGGCTCCAGCGGCAGCTCCGCGACCACATCGGCCAGATCCCCCCAGCAGCCGGGGTCCAGCCGGGTCTGCCCGGCCAGTACCAGCACGGTGTTGGCGGGGAGGACGCCGAGGCGTTCGCTGGTCAGCAGGGTGCGCAGCCAGGGGTCGAGCAGCGGGCCGAGGCGCTCGTACGTGTCGAACAGCAGCACCAGCCACGGCACCGCCGCGGCCGCCTCCGACAACTCCCTGACCAGCAGCGGGGACAGCGTCTCCACGGGGTCCAGCACCAGCTGGACGTCCTTGTGGTCGCGGAACCGCGAGCTGAGCGCCGCCCGCAGCCGGTCGGTGCCCTCGGCCAGCGGCACCGGATCGACGGCGCCCGCCAGCGCCCCGACACCCGGCACCAGGCCGAGCCCCGCGAGACCCGCCCGCGCGGCGGCCATACTGCCGCTGCTGGGCCCCTGCCGCTCGCCCTCCGCCGGTACCGACTCCGCCTCGTGACGGCGCTGCCGATAGGTGGCGAGCCGCCGGTCGAAGGCCGTCAACTCCCGCCCCTGGCGGGCGAATTGCTCACTGATCGCGGCCATCGCCTCGGGTACGGAACTCGCCGCCTCGTCGACGCGGGCGGTGAGCGCGCCGTACTCCTGGCGGGCGGTCTGCTCCAGCCGGCGCGTCAGCCAGCTCTTGCCCACGCCCGCGTGGCCGTGCACATGGAAGACGAAGCGATGCCGCGCGTCCTCCGGCGGCAGCCCGAAATTGTCCCGGAACGCGTCCAGTTCCCGTCGTCGGCCCACGAATCCGGCGTTCCTGCGCCGCTGGATCAGCTCCTGCATCGACGGCCGTGCCCGCGCCATCGGCCCCTCCTCCCCTCGGGATCCAGTCTGCCAGTACGATCGGTGGACGGGCTTATTGCGTACGATGCGCAGGTGCCCAGCTACCGCATCAGAACCGCGACCCCCGACGACCTCGACGCCGCCCGCGGCGTGATGCTCGACACCGTCTACCGCGACTTCGGAACCGGCTATGTGCCGCGCTGGCACGCCGACATCATCGATCCCGCCGCCGCGTATCTGAACGGTGTGCGCCACACCCTGCTGGTCGCGGTGGACGACGCCGACGGAGCGGTCGTGGCGACCGCCGCGCTCGACTCCCGGGGTCCGGCCCATCCGCCCAACCCCCCGTGGCTGGCCGCGCGTTATCCGTCGGGCGAGACCGCCCAGCTGCGCCGGGTCTATGTGCGCCCCGAGCACCGGCGCCACGGGCTGGCCCGGCGGCTGGTGGGTGCGCTGCTGGACTTCGCCGAGGCGGACGGCGGCTATCGCGCGGTCTATCTGCACACCGATCCGGCGGTGCCGGGCGCCGAGCCGTTCTGGCGGTCCCTGGCGAAGGTCGTCTGCGATGAGCGGGAGGCGCCCGGGGGCGGTCAGGGCATCGTCCACTTCGAGGTGCCGATGACTCCTGGGACACCCTGAGTCTTATGGAAATGATTATCATGTAGCGTTCGTGTTCGGCCGTACCCGCGCAGCCCCTGGAGAACCACGCCCATGCACTCTGTCCGCCGCCGGTGGGCCGCCGCGCTGTTGCTCCTCCCGCTGCTCGCCGGGTGTTTCGCGACCCGCGACGGTTCGCCGTACGACGCCGGGGCCGGGGCCGGGGCCGGGGCCGGGATGGGCGGCGGGCGCCTGCGCGTCGCGATGGCCTTCCCGCCCGCCGAGCGTTTCTCCCCGTACGGCGCCGACGCCACCCTGCTCAGCAGGCTCGGCGTCACCGAGGGGCTGACCCGGCTGGACGGCAACGGCGGCGCGGTGCCCGCCCTCGCCGAGTCCTGGACCCGGCAGAGCGCCCGGGGCTGGCTGTTCACCCTGCGCGAGGCGCGCTTCCAGGACGGCACCGAGGTCACCCCGGCGGCGGTGGCGGGCGCCCTCACCCACGCCACCCGCGCCGATCCGCCGCCCGCCGCGCTCACCGGGGTCACGCTCACCGCCGAGGCGGTGGGGGAGCGTCGGGTCCGGGTCACCACCCGGTCCGCCGACTCCGCCCTGCCGCTGCGGCTGTCCAGTCCGGGACTGGCCATCCTCGCGCCCAAGGCGTACCGGGCGAAGGACAGTACGGGGCGGGGGGAGACGACGGCGGACGGGAAGGTGACGGTCGATCCGGCCGGCACCGCCACCGGCCCCTTCACCCTGGCCAGGACCACCGGCGCCACTCGCGCCACCCTCCACCGCTTCGACGACTACTGGGGCGGCCTGGCCCACGCCTCCGGCCTGGACGTCCGTTTCATCGCCGACGGCACGGCGCGCACCAACGCGCTGCGCAGCGGCGAGGTGGACATGGCCGAGGCGGTCCCGGTCTCCCAGGCGGCCACCCTCGACAAGGCCACGCTGCGCGAGGTGCCCACCGCCCGCACCACCGCCCTCTTCCTCAACACCCGCTCCGGACCCTTCGCCGACCCCGCCGTCCGCGCCGCCGCCCGCGAGGCCGTCGACGCCTCCGCCCTCGCCGAGGACGTGTACGAGGGCCATGCCGACACCGGCCGCGGGCTGTTCGGCCCGGCCCTCACCTGGGCCGCGGGCGAGCGTCCCCGGCCGTCCGGCCGCCCCGCCGCCACGCGGGTCCGGAACACCTCGATCACCCTCGCCACCTACGACAACCGGCCCGAGTTGCCCGAGGTCGCGCAGGTGCTGCAACAGCAGCTGCGCAGGGCCGGGTTCGGCGTGAAGCTGGAGGTGCGGGAGTACTCCCGGCTCGAAGGCGATGCCCTGGCCGGGAAGTTCGACGCCGTGGTGGCCGCCCGCAACACGATGCTCGACACCGGCGACCCGGTCTCCTATCTCGCCGACGACTTCACGTGCGACGGCGGCTACAACCTGGCCCGGGTGTGCGACAAGGCCGTGGACCGCGCGGTCGCGGAGGCCGGTTCCCGCGCCGACGACGCGGCGCGCCACCGCGCCGCCCTGGCCGCGCAGACCGCCGTGCTGCGCACGGACGGGGTGGTCCCACTGGTCCACCAGCGGATCCTCCACGGCGTCGGCGCCTCGGTGCGCGGTGTGATCCTCGACCCGTACGAGCGCACGCTCGTCGGCACCGGTACGCGACGTTGAGCGGCGCACGGATGCGGCCCACCGGGCGGGAGGCGGGGCGGACTGCCGGGTCGGGTGTGGGCCGGGCTGCCCGGTCGGGCGAGGGCCGGTCCGCGGGGGCGAGCGCGGGGCGTTTCGCCGGGTCGGGTGCGGGGCCAACCACCGGGCCCGGTGCGGGGCGGTCCGCCCGGTCGGGTGCGGGCCGGTGCACGGGGCCGGGCGCGGGGCGAACCGCGGGGCCGAGCGTCGTACGGACCACCGGGCTGGTCGCGCTCTGGCGCGTCGCGCTCGCCGGGGCGTTGCTGTGTGGCATCGGTCTGCTGCCCTGGCTGTCCCGTACCGACCCCGCCCGCACCGTCCTCAAGGCCCGCGCGGCCGACCGCGACCCCAGCCCCGAGCTCCTGGAGTCCCTGCGCTCCCAACTCGGCCTCGATGCCGGGCCGTTGCGGCTGCTCGGCCGGTGGCTCGCCGGGCTGACCCACGGCGACGCGGGCACGTCCTGGATCTCGGGGACGGCCGTGGCCCCCTCGGTGGCCGCGGCGCTCGGCGTGTCGTTGCTGCTCATGGGCGGGGCGCTGGTGGTCGCGGCGGCCACCGCGGGCGCGGTGTGCGGGCGCACGCTGTGGCTCGGGCCGCGGCGGCGGGCCGCCCGGCGCGGGGCCGGCGCGGGGAGCGGTGGCGCGCTGCTCGCCGCGCTGCCGGAGTTCCTGCTGGCGTCCGTGCTGGCCGCCGTGGTCGGGGTGCGGCTCGGCTGGCTGCCCGCGGTCGGCTGGTACGGGCCGCGGTGGATGGTGCTGCCCTCGCTCGCCCTCGGCCTGCCCGCGGGCGCCCTGCTGGGCCGGGTCCTGGACGACGCGCTGCCCGGCGCGTTCGCCGAACCCTGGGCGCGGGCCGCCGCCGCGCGTGGGCTGCCCGCCCGGCGGATCGCCCGTCAGGCGCTGCGGCGTGCCGTGCCCGGAGTGCTGCCGAACATCGGGCTGTTCGTGGTCGGGCTCACCGGGGGCGCGGTCGCCGTCGAGCAGGTCTTCGACATTCCCGGGCTCGGCCGGCTCTCCCTCCAGGCGGCCATCGCCCAGGACCTGCCGATGCTCCAGGCGTGCGCCCTCGCCCTGATCCTGCTGGCGGCCGCCGCCGGAGGTCTCGCCCGGCTCGCGGCCCGGCTGCTGCTCGGGCCCGCGCTGCGCGACGGGGCACTGCCCTCGCTCGACCGGTCCACCGCGCCGTCCGCCCGCGCGATTCCGCTGCTGTACGGCGCGCTTCTGCTCACCGTCGTGGTGCTCGGTGCGCTCCGGGACCCGCTGGTGGTGGACACCGCCGCCCGGCTCACCGCCCCGTCCTGGGCGCATCCGTTCGGCACCGACGCGCTGGGCCGCGATCTGTTGGCCCGGGTGGGACACGGCGCGCTGTCCACGCTCGCGCTCGCGGTGGCGGTGAGCGCCGCCGCGCTGGTGGCGGGGGTGCTGCTCGGGCTGGTGCCCCGGCTGTCCGGCGGACTCGCCGAGACGGTGAACGCGGTGCCGCCGGTGCTCGCCGGGCTGCTGGTCGCCGGGGCGGCGGGCCGTGGCCCGTACACCCCCGCGCTCGCCGTGGCCGCCGTCGCCTGGGCCCCGCTGGCCACGCACACCTCCGCCCTGCTGCGGCAGCAGCGCGCCGCCACGCATCTCGCCGCCACCCGGGCGCTGGGCGCCTCCCGCCGCCATCTGCTGCGCCGCCACGTCCTGCCCGCGGTCCTGCCCCCGGTCGTCCGTCACGCGTTGCTGCGCCTGCCGTCGATGGCGCTCGCCCTGGCCGCGCTGGGCTTCCTCGGTCTGGGTGCCCAGCCGCCGTCCCCGGAGTGGGGCCGGCTGCTGGCCGAGAACCACCCCTACGCCGAGCGCGCCCCCTGGGCGGTGCTCGCCCCCGCCGCCGCGCTGGCCCTCCTGGGCCTCCTGGCGGTGACGGCGTCCGGCGGGGTGCGGTGGCCCCGTCGGCGCATGCGCATTGACGATCGCCCCGGTGCGCTCATCGAGAGCCTCCGCAAAGCGGGGGAGGAATCGGACTCTGCGCAGCAAGGGCGGCGTAAGCGTAATCGCCGCAAGGGTGGCGTCTGCGACTGACGTGCCGTCAGGTGGTAACAAGATCATGTGGTAGTTGTGAACTGTGGCCACTCACGTGAAGCGGGCGTATCGGTATCGCTTCTACCCGACCGATGCGCAGGCAGCGGAGCTGTCGCGCACGTTCGGATGCGTGCGGAAGGTCTACAACATGGCGCTCGCGGTCCGTGCCCAGGCGTGGACGCTGAGGAGCGAGCGGGTCAACTACGACGCGACATCGGCGATGCTGACGGCGTGGAAGAAGACCGAGGAACTCGCCTACCTCAACGATGTCTCCTCCGTTCCGCTCCAGCAGGCCTTGCGTCACCTCCAGATGGCGTTCACGAATTTCTTTGGAAAGCGGGCGAAGTATCCGCGATTCAAGTCGCGGAAGAAGTCCCGCAAGAGTGCCGAGTACACCTCCAGCGCGTTCCGCTTCCGGGAGGGGAGGCTGACTTTGGCGAAGATGGCCGAGCCGCTGGACATCGTCTGGTCCCGCCCCTTGCCGGAGGGTGCGCGGCCGTCTACGGTGACTGTCTCCCAGGACGCGGCCGGACACTGGCACGTGTGTCTCCTGGTTGAGGACCCCGACGTGAAGTCACTTCCGGCCAATGGCCGTGCCGTCGGCGTTGACGCCGGAATTGACCACCTGCTCACTTTCTCCACCGGGGAGAAGATCGCCAACCGTCGGCACGAGCGGCGCGATCGCGCACGTCTCGCCAAAGCTCAGCGGGAACTGTCCCGCAAGGCTGAGGGCTCCAAGAACCGGGAGAAGGCTCGCTTGGGCGTGGCCCGCGTCCACGTCCGTATCGCGGACCGACGACGCGACCACTTGCACAAACTCACCACTCGCCTCGTTCGTGAAAACCAAGCGATCGTGATCGAGGACCTGACCGTTCGCCACCTGTTGAAGAACGGAAGGCTGGCTCGCGCCATATCGGACGCCGCATGGTCGGAGTTCCGCACGATGCTGGAGTACAAGGCCCAGTGGTACGGCCGCGAAGTGATCGCGGTTGACCGCTGGTTTCCCTCATCCAAGCTGTGCTCGCACTGTGGAACCTGGTCGCCGGGCTGGCGGTGTCGGCCTGTGGAGCCGGTGTAAGACCTCAACGGAGAACTCCGGGCGGGCAGTCGGCGAGGAAGCAGGAACCCCTACAGCGCGAGCTGTAGGGAGCCCCTCCTGCACGAGGTGGACGAAGTCAAGAACTCCGGTCAGATCTACGCGCACTGTGGCGATGCGTGAACCGTGGCGTCATCAGCGAAGCGCCGGGGGCCTCAGCCGATCCCGGGAATGAGGGGCACGGCCCCGGGACGGCGCGCCGCCAGCCGCAGCGCCCGGACCGTGGAGCGCACCACCTGCTCCTTGGTGCGCGCGGCCGTGCCACCGCGCAGCACCGTCTCACGCGGCGAGTCGTCCGCCCGCACCAACTGGATCAGCCCGTCCCGGCGGCCCAGGCTCACGCACTGGGCCACGAAGCGGAAGCGCAACGGCTTCGGCTCCCGCCCCCGCGTCTCGGCGATGATCGAGGAGGCGGCGTGCGAACCGGACGGGAGCGCGGTGGCGCAGGCCATGCGCAGGGCACCGGCGGCCGGGGTGGCCATGGCCGCCGCGTCGCCCACCGCGTAGACCTCCGGATGGGACACCGAGCGCAGGGTGGCGTCGACGCGGACGCGGCCACCCGGGTCGAGGGTGATCCCGGCGGCCCCGGCCAGGGCCGTGTTCGCGGTCATCGCGGTGGCCCAGACCACCGCGTCGGCGTCGATGTCCTCCGGGCGCGCCACCCGGCGGCCCTCCTCGAGCCGGACACCGAGCCCGCTGAGCGTCGTACGGACATGGGCGCGGCCCTTCGCCGACAGCCCCGCGCCGACCTCCTCGCCCGTGATCAGCCGGACCTTCCAGGCGTCGTGGGACTCGGCGATCTCGGCCGCGAGCTCGATGCCGGTGAGTCCCCCGCCGACCACCGTCAGCTCACCCGGGCCGTCCAGCAGCCGCTTGTGCAATTCGGCCGCCGTCTCCGGGGTGTAGGCGCGCTCACCGGGGTCCGCGGTGCGGCTGCCGAGCGCGTACACCAGCCGGTCGTACGGAAGCTCACGGCCGTCGTCGGTGGTGATCCGGCGGGCGGCCGGATCGATCCCGGTGGCGCGGGCGGCCACGTGGACGATCCCGGCCCGCCGGGTCAGGGCCTCGAGCGGATGGGTGATGTCGGGCCGTCCGACGGCCCGCTCGTGCAGCCGCACCCGCTCGGTGAAGGCGGGACTCGGATCGACCAGGGTGACGCGGGTGTGCGGGGCCAGCCGCAGGGCGGCCATCAGCCCCGCATAGCCCGCGCCGAGTACCAGGACCTGCTGCTTCTCCATGTGGGCGGCCTCCTTGCCGGTCGGTGTTCACGAGGAGGACGACACGGCGGGCCCAGATGTGACGGTGATGCCGGTCACAGGTTCGGCAGGTCGAGGTGGCGGAGCTTGTCGGGGTTGACGATCGCGTCGATCTCGGTGATCCGGCCCTGGTGCACCGAGAACGCGAAGACCACCGCCTGCCCGCCCGCGCTGTCGACCATGACCAGGCCCGGGGCACCGTTGACGTCGCGGTGGTGCACCAGCATCGTGGCCGGGTCGAAGCCCCGGGCCAGCCGCCGGGCGAAGCGGGCCACCTTCTCGTTCCCCAGCACCGGGAGCCGGGCCGCCGCCACCTTGCCGCCACCGTCCGAACGCCAGACGACCTCCGGATCCAGGATCTCCAGCAGCCCGTCCATGTCGCCGCCCATGACCGCCCGGAGGAACGCGTCCACGGCCCGCCGGTGCTCCCCGCGGTCCACCGAGCGCCGCGGCGCCTCCGCCCGGACCCGCTTGCGGGCGCGGGAGGCCAGCTGCCGTACGGACTCCGGGCTCCGGCCCACCACCTCGGCGATCTCGGGGAACGGCACCGAGAAGACATCGTGCAGGATGAACGCGGTCCGCTCCGCCGGAGTCAGCCGCTCCAGCACGGTGAGCAGCGCGAGACCCACCGACTCGTCCAGCGTCACCCGGTCCTCCGGACCACCGGCCGCCACCACCGGCTCGGGCAGCCAGGGGCCGACGTAGCGCTCGCGCCGCACCCGCGCCGAACCCAGCAGGTCGTAGCAGATACGGCTGATGACGGTGGTGAGATACGCGCGGGGGTCGGCGACCTCGTCCGCGGGCAGCGCCTGCCAGCGCAGCCAGGTCTCCTGCACCGCGTCATCGGCGTCGGCGACCGAGCCGGTGATGCGATACGCGACGGCCCACAGCCGGTCACGCTGCTGTTCGAAGGCGGTCAGCTCTGCCATGTCCCGATCCTCTCCTCGGCCTGAGAAGGAGGACGAGACAGCGGCCGGAAGTGTGACAGCCGCCTCCCGGGGGCGCGGCCGTGTCCCGGGCCGGTGGGTTGGCGCGGGGGCCACGGCAGGCGTAAGCAGTAGATGTGCACATGCGGCAAGGTCCCCCGGATCCGCGCCGGCCAAGGTGGCGGACCCGTGTCTTGGTCGTGATCCCCCTGCTGGTCATCGGGCTGATCACGGTCGGCGATGTGCTGGCCCCGGCAAGTGTCCGGCTCAGCCCGCTGCTGATCGCCGCACCCGCCATGACCGCGTCGTTCGCCGGTCCCGTGCTCACCGCGTGCGTCGGGCTCCTCGCCGTCGTCGCGCAGATCGCGGCGAACGCCACGGAGGGGGCCCTCGGCAGTCCCGGCCGGCTGACCGAGGTGATCACCCTCGCCCTGGTCTCGGCGATGATCGTGCTGTTCCGCGCGGTCCTCGACCGGCACATGCGCGAGCTGAACCGGGTGCGGGCGGTGGCCGACGTGGCGCAGCGGGTGCTGCTGCGCCCGCTCCCGGTCAGGGTCGGCCCGCTGGTGATCGCCTCGGTCTACCTCGCGGCCGAACCGGGGGCGGAGATCGGCGGCGATCTGTACGCGGCGGCGCGCACCTCGAACGCCACCCGGCTGATCATCGGCGATGTCCGGGGCAGCGGGCTGACCGCCGTCGCGGACGCCTCCCTGGTGCTCGGCGCCTTCCGCGCGATCGCCCACTGGCCCGTACCGCTGACCGATCTGGCGTCCCATCTGGACACCGCGCTGTCCGCGGAGCGGACCGAACCCCGCGACAAGGCGCCCGGGGCGGGGGAGTCGTTCGTCACCGCAGCCGTGCTGGAGATCCCCGACGACCGGCCGGTGGTCCGCCTCGTCAACTGCGGACATCCGCCGCCGCTCCTGCTGTGCGACTCCGGTGTCAAGGCGCTGGAGGGCCAGGCGCCCGCGCTGCCGCTGGGCCTCGGCCACCTGGCGGCCGGCCGCTACCACATCGAGGACTTCCCGTTCGAGGAGGGCGATCAGTTGCTGCTCTACACCGACGGGGTCATCGAGGCGCGGAACAGCGAGGGCACCTTCTTCCCGCTCGCCGAGCGGCTCCCCGGAGCGGACGGCGGCGGCCCCCAGTACCTCGTCGACCGTCTGCACCGCGATCTGCTCAGCCACACCGGCGGTCACCAGGGCGACGACGCCGCCCTGGTCGTCCTGGAACGCCGCCGGGCGGAACGCTGACGCACCCGGCGGCGCGGGCGCCGCCCGGCAGCCGCGGCCGGGGCGCGGTGCCCGCTCATGGAACCGCCCAGGAACGGACATCGGCCTCGATCGCTCGTAAACTGGTCATATGGGCAGCGGGAACGAGGGCCCGAACCAGGGCCCCGAGGACTTCGGGCCGGATCCACTCGGCGACTTCCTCGCACGCTTCCTCGGGACCGGGCCGGCCGGGCAGCGGCCCGATTCGCGCCATGTCGACTTCGGCCGGCTGATGAGCGAGAACGCACGCCATCTCGTGTCGGCCGCCGCGTCCTACGCCGCCGAACACGGCAGCACCGACCTGGACACCGAACACCTGCTGCGGGCGGCGCTCTCCGCGGAGCCCACCCGGACCATGGTCTCGCGCGCCGGAGCCGACCCCGACCGGATCGCCGCGGAGATCGACCGGGAGGCGGGGGGCGGACCGCCGCGCAACTCGGTCGCCGTCACCCCGGCCGTCAAACGGGCGTTGCTCGACGCCCATGAGATAGCCCGCTCGCGCGGCTCCTCGTACATCGGCCCCGAACACGTACTGATCGCGCTCGCCGCCAACCGCGAGTCCACCGCCGGGCAGATCCTCAACGCCGCCCGCTTCGAACCCCGGCCCCCCGGTCCGCCGACCGGCGGCCTCACCCCGAGCGCCCCCACGGCCGACCAGAGGCCCGTCATGGACCAGCGGAAGACCCCGAACCTCGACCGGTTCGGCCGCGATCTGACCGACCTCGCCCGCGAGGGGCGGATCGATCCGGTGATCGGCCGCGACGAGGAGATCGAGCAGAGCATCGAGGTGCTCGCCCGGCGCGGCAAGAACAACCCCGTCCTCATCGGCGAGGCCGGAGTCGGCAAGACGGCCGTCGTCGAAGGGCTCGCCCAGCGGATCACCGACGCCGATGTGCCGGACATCCTGCTCGGCCGCCGGGTCGTCCAGCTCGACATCGCGAGCGTCGTGGCCGGCACCCGCTTCCGCGGCGACTTCGAGCAGCGCGTCACCAGCATCGTCGACGAGATCCGCACCAACTCCGACGAATTGATCATCTTCATCGACGAGCTGCACACGGTGGTGGGCGCCGGGGGCGGTGGCTCCGAGGGCGGGCAGATGGACGCCAGCAACCTCCTCAAGCCCGCGCTGGCCCGCGGCGAACTGCATGTGATGGGCGCGACCACGCTCCGGGAGTACCGCCAGTACATCGAGAAGGACGCCGCGCTCGCCCGCCGCTTCCAGCCCATCATGGTCCCCGAGCCGACCTCCGCGGACGCCGTCGCCATCCTGCACGGCCTCCGCGACCGCTACGAGGCCCATCACCAGGTCCGCTACGCCGACGAGGCGCTGCTCGCCGCCGTCGAGCTGTCCGACCGCTATCTGACCGACCGGTTCCTGCCCGACAAGGCCATCGACCTCATGGACCAGGCGGGCGCCCGGGTACGGCTGCGCTCCAGCGCCCGCGGCACCGATCTGCGCGCCCTGGAACGGGAGGTCGAACAGCTCACCCGGGACAAGGACCAGGCAGTGGCGTCCGAGAGCTATGAACGCGCCACCTCCTTGCGGGACCGGATCGCCGAGCTGAACAACCGGATCGCCCAGGCATCCGAAACGCAGTACCACGGCGGGCGGGTCGCCGAGGTCGCCGTCGAGGACATCGCCGAGATCGTCTCCCGGCAGACCGGGATCCCCGTCTCCAGCCTCACCCAGGAGGAGCGCGAACGGCTGCTGAGCCTGGAGGAGCACCTCCACCGTCGGGTCGTCGGGCAGGAGGAGGCCGTAACCGCCGTGGCCGACGCGGTCCTGCGCGCCCGCGCCGGACTCGCCGACCCCAACCGCCCCAGCGGCAGCTTCCTCTTCCTCGGCCCCACCGGCGTCGGCAAGACCGAACTCGCCCGCGCGCTGGCCGAGGCGCTCTTCGGCAGCGAGGACCGCATGGTCCGCCTCGACATGAGCGAGTACCAGGAGAAGCACACCGTCAGCCGGCTGGTCGGCGCCCCACCCGGATACGTCGGCCACGAGGAGGCCGGACAACTCACCGAGGCGGTGCGCCGCCAGCCCTACTCGCTGATACTCATGGACGAGGTGGAGAAGGCCCACCCCGACGTCTTCAACATCCTGCTCCAGGTGCTCGACGACGGCAGGCTGACGGACGCCCAGGGCCGCACCATCGACTTCAAGAACACCGTCATCGTGATGACCAGCAACCTCGGCTCGGAGGCCATCACCGGACGCGGTGGCCCCCTGGGCTTCGGCGGCGGTGGCGAGGAGGCCGACGACGCGGCGCGCCGGGAGCGGGTGCTGCGGCCGCTGCGGGAGCACTTCCGGCCGGAGTTCCTCAACCGCATCGACGAGATCATCATCTTCCGCAGGCTCGCCGACGACCAGCTGCGGCAGATCGCCGATGTGCTGCTGGAGGAGACCCGGCGCCGGCTGCACGCCCAGGACGTCGCGGTGGAGTTCACCCTGGCCGCCGTCGACTGGCTGGCCACCCATGGACACCAGCCCGAGTACGGCGCCCGGCCGCTGCGCCGCACCATCCAGCGCGAGGTGGACAATCCGCTCTCCCGGATGCTGCTCGGCGGCGAGCTGCCCGCGCACAGCCGGGTCCGGGTCGATGTGCACGACGACCGGCTGGCCTTCCACACACAGGACGCCGCCGACGGGACGGGCCGGCCCGGCCTGCCGGGCCATCCGGAGCCGCTGGGCGGGACGGAGCAACCGGAGGGGTAACGCCACCCGGAGCGAGCCGGGTCAACGCCCCATCGAAAGGCCGTCCTTCTTGCCGCCCCGGCTGAGCACCGCCTCCTGGATGGTGCTCAGGGCGCTGGTGTAACCCGGGTTGCCGGGGCTCTTCTCCAGGGCCCGGGGAAGGTTCACCAGGGCGATCGGGTCGTTGTCCACGGCGTGCGGGATGTACTCCGCCTTCTTCACCTGCCACGACCGGCCCGCGGCCGTGGGCGGGGTGAAGGTGAAGCGCGCCGCCGAGCCCATCTGGCCGCGCTTGTCGGGCATGACCCCCGCGATCTGGTCGCCCATGCCGTAGACCACCCAGGTCCCGTTGACCTTCTCGTACGCCTGGGGGATATGGGCATGGGTGCCGATGATCAGGTCGATGTCGCGGCGGCCGCCGTCCTTGGCGGCGGTGAGCTTCTTGGCCAGCGAGAGCTGGAGCTTGTCCGGCGCCTGCTGCCACTCGGTGCCCCAGTGCACGCTGACGACGACCACATCGGCCCCGGCGCGCCGCGCGGCCCGCGCGTCCTTGACGATCCGTGCCGGATTGATGAGGTTGACCAGCCACGGTTTGCCCTTGGGGACCGGGATGCCGTTGGTGCCGTAGGCGTAGGCGAGATGGGCCACCTTGGCGCCGCCCGCCTCCAGGATCGTGGGACGGACGCTCTCCGCCGCGGAACGGGCCGATCCGGCGTGCTTGAGCCCGGCCTTGTCCATGGCGTCGAGGGTGCGGACCACTCCCTCCGGGCCGGCGTCGAGGGTGTGGTTGGAGGCGGTGGAGCAGGAGTCGTAGCCGATGTCCTTCACGGCCGAGGCGAGCTGTGGAGGCGTTTTGAAGGTCGGATAGCCGGTGAACGGCCCGTGGGCGGCCCCGTAGACGGTCTCCATATGGCAGATGGCCAGATCGGCCTGGGCGACGAGGGGCGCGGCCGCCCGGATCATGCGCCGGAAGTCA
The DNA here is from genome assembly GCF_024505145.1 of Streptomyces rugosispiralis. Classification (GTDB taxonomy): domain Bacteria; phylum Actinomycetota; class Actinomycetes; order Streptomycetales; family Streptomycetaceae; genus Streptomyces; species Streptomyces rugosispiralis. The sequence continues at coordinate 467,011 of NZ_JANIAA010000004.1, forward strand.
TAGCTCTCGCCGCCCGAGTCCGCCTTGGCCTGCCGGATGACCGAGGCGTGCACCAGCAGATCTCCGGTGGCCACGAGGGTGAACTTCTTCATGGACCCGCTTCTGGCCGCCGCCGAGGTCTTCGAGGGGTTCTCCTCGGCCTTCGGAGTGGCCGGTGTCCCGCTGCTGCACGCGGTGGCGGCGCCGAGCAGGGCGACGGCGAGAAGCGCCGTCCGATGGCGTGGGTGATGGGACACGGTGTACTCCGCACTGGTCCTGGCCATATCGGACCCTTTTGTTCTGATTGTCGGATTGTCATATTTATTGCACGACATCAGAGGGGCTTGCGGAGTGGTGGGGAGCTTCACCGGTTCGGCCGACGTGTTGCACCCGATGGGCCCGGTCAACGCCGGTCCGGAGTCCATCGATGGGACAATGCGCGCCCACCGCGCGGCGCCGCCGCCGGGACGTTCCCCGGGTGGCCGCTCATCGCGTAACTCCCGTGTCAACAAGGGCCTTAGCCGTACGCGAGAGGTGCGGAGCTGACACCATGAGGGTGTCGCTCGCGGCATCCGCGGTGGGACCTCGGGGGAGGACGTTCCATGCAGATCGGCCGGCCCAGCATCACCGCCCGCGGCGCGGCCGCGTTCCGCGCGGCCCACCAGGAGCTGGAGGGCGGCCGGGTGTTTTACGACCCGCTGGCGCTCCGTATCCTCGCCGCCGACGCGGACGACCCCGTCCTCGAGGCGGCCTTCCACCCCGGGCGCGGGGATGTGCGGCTGTCCGTGGCCGCCCGTGCGCGGTTCGCCGAGGACGCCGTCGCGGCCGCCGTGGCACGCGGGGTACGGCAGGTGGTGGCGCTCGGGGCGGGGCTGGACACCTTCGGCTGCCGCAATCCGTACGAGGCGGAGGGGCTGCGGGTGTTCGAGGTGGACCATCCGGCCACCCAGGAGTGGAAGCGCGACCGGTTGGCCGCCGCGGAGATCCCCGTACCTCCGTCACTGACCTTCGCGCCGGTGGACTTCGAGCGGCAGAGCCTGGCCGACGGGCTGACGGCGGCGGGCTTCGGCCCGGCCCGCCCGGCGTTCTTCTGCTGGCTCGGGGTGGTGCCGTATCTGACGCACACCGCCGTGCTGGACACGCTCGGCTTCATCGCGGCCCTGCCGGACGGCTCGGGCGTGGTCCTCGACTACGGTGAACCGCCGGACGCGCTGCCACCGGAGCAACGTGCCGTGCACGAGGCGCGTGCGGCGTGGGCCGCCGAGGCCGGCGAGCCCTTCCTCAGCTTCTTCACCCCGGACGAGCTCGCGGACGAACTGCGCCGGCTGGGCTTCTCCGCGAGGGAGGACGTCCGCTACCGCGACCTCACGGCCCGGTACGAGAGCGGCCACCGCATGGCCGACGGGAACGCGGACCTCGGCGCCCATGTGATCCACGCCTGGACGCGGGGCTGAGCGCGCGGACCTGGTGGTACGGGACTGAGCCCGAGCCGCCGGTGAACGGAGGCCCGGACCTCGTCGACGCGCCTATCGGCGAAGGGAGTCGCGGAGACCATTGGCGGCCGTCACCGGTACGGTGACCGCGCTGCCACCCAGGTCCACCGTCACCTTCGCCCCGGTCGGGTCCTCGAAGTAGAGGAAGTCGGCGTCGGTGCCGCCGAGGACGAGCCCCAGCCGATGGCCCGGCTTGATCTCGTAGTCGCCCGGCAGGGTCTTCCAGGTGATCCGGTAGGAACGGCCGGGGGTGAGTGGCTCGGGGGTGGTGAGCGAGTGGCGGTTCTGGGCGTCCATCCAGCCCCGGGCGATCACCTCGGAGGATTTGCGCGCCGTCACATTGGCCGTCCGCTGGTAGCAGGCGTCGTCCTGGGCGGTGCTCTCCCCGTGGCAGGACTCCGCGTCCAGCCCCCGCAGACCGTCGTGGATCCGGTTCTGGGGTTCGTTGCGGTTCCAGTCGATCCGTTCGTCCTCGCCGTAGTCCACGAGCAGCGCGGTGAGGTTCGATGTCGGCTTGTCGAGCGTGACCCGCAGATCGGCGGTGGGTGTGCCGGAGAGCCGCACCCCGGTGCGCAGCGGCGGGGTGACGAACGCCAGCCGGCCCGGACGGTTCGCCGACGGGTCGGCGGTGAGATCCGCCTCGCTCACCTTGGTGTCGGTGAAGGTCCCGGTGCCGCTCGCGGGGCTCAGCGCCAGCGAGCCGTCGGGTCCGGGACGCAGGGGGACCGAGGCGGTGCCCGCGGGCCAGTCGGCCCGGGTCGTCCAGGTGTCGGGGCCGGTCTGCAGATCGACGCGGGGCTCGTCCATGATTCCGTTCTGGACGCCGTACAGCCAGTGGTCGAACCACCGGTGCACGGTGTCGACCCACCGCGTGCGCCGACCGGGCCAGTCGAACGGATCGGTGTGGCCGTAGCGGCCCAGCCACAGCTTGCGTGGCACCCCGCGCTCGGCCAGCGCGCTCCACCAGTTCGCGAGCTGGTCGATCCGGATGTTGTAGTCGGTGATGTCGTGTGCCGCGAGGACGCTCGCGCGCACCTTGTCCGCCTCGGGCGCGGGCCGCGCGATGTAATTGCGCTCATCCCAGTGGGCGTTGTAGTTGCCGGTGGCGTCGTCCTCACCGGCCTGCAGCCGCTCGCGCACCGCCTGGCACTTCTGGGGCGGGTCGGTGTCCAGCGCGGTCGTCAGATACGAGGCGAAGCCGTTCCAGTGCTTGGCGCCGTTGGTGCGGGCGAACTCGTACCAGGAGCTGACTCCGGAGATCGGGACGATGGTCTCCAGCCCCTCCACCCCGGTGCCCGCCACGGCGTTGGCCAGCATGCCCTCGTACGAGTGGCCGATCATGCCGACCTTCCCGGTGGACCAGGCGCCCCGCACCTCGCTGCCGTCGGCCGCGTACGCCGTGGCGCGGCCGCCCAGCCAGTCGATCGTGGCCTTGGCGGCCGCCACATCGGCGGCGCCACCGACCGTCAGACAGCCATCGGATCTGCCGGTGCCGGTCACATCGACATCGACCACGGCGTAGCCGCGCGGCACGAAGTAATTGTCGTAGAAGAGAGGGAACTTGGCCGGGTTGCCCTGGGCGTCGTAGCTCTTCCGCTCCGACTCGAAGCCACGGCCCACGGTGTCGTTGTAGGGGCTGGACGACATGATGACCGGCACCTTGAGACCCTGCTGGGTCTCCCTGGGCCGGATGATGTCCACCGCGACCCGGTCCTTGTGGCCATCGCCGTCACTGTCGACGGGCGTTTGGACCATCAAGTGCTCACGCACGGCATCCGCGTACGAGAACACCGGCTGGGTGCGGCCGTCCACCACCTTGGTGGCGGGTCCGGCGGATGTCCGGGCCGACGCGGGTCCGGCGGGCAGTGCGGCAAAGGCTGTCGACACCGTGACCGCGGCGATCATGGTCCCGCGCCATCGTGAAGTACGCATACGGACCTCCTGGCCACGGCCCCCGCCCCGGGACCACCGGCCGGCGGTGGCCGGACGGCGATCCCGGGGTTCCGGAGCCATGGAGGCTACTCGGCGATTTTCGTACGCATGGTCCAGCGGAAGATCGCTGTGGTGATGTCAGCGGAATCGTTGACGAGTTCGAAATGCTCGTATCCATTGCGGTGCTGGATTTTGAGCTTCTTGCTGGTGAGCGTCGACTGCCCGGTCCGGAATGCCCGGGGCAGATCGGCCGGTCCGCCTTCGAGAACGACCTCGATCGGACTGCCCCCGGACAGATAACTGATGTGTTCGCTCAATATCTCCACCTCCTTACGCGGTCCTCGTCAAGCCGGAACATGCAGTTCCAGTCGGTCATCCGAGGTGAGGATGGCCTGCTGCATGTCCTGAAGGGCCCGGCACGGCTCGAGCCCGAGTTCCTCATTGAGCGTCTTGCGTGCCGCTTGATACACATGCAAGGCGTCCGCCCGGCGGCCACAGCGGTAGAGCGCCAGCATCAACTGACGGTGCAGTGCCTCCCGCAAGGGATGCTCGGTGGTCAGCTGATACAGATCGCTCACCAGCTCGCGATGGCGGCCGAGCATGAGCCGGGAATCCGTCAGCATCTCGATGCATTCCAGCCGGGCCTCCTTCAGCCAGGTCTGAAAGCCTTCGAGGATCGGCCCATGGCATACGTCGTCCAGCAATGGATCGCGCCAGAGGTCGAGTGCGCTTTCGAAAGTCGCCGTGGCCTGCTGGTAACGCCGCTCCCGCAGATGGTCCCGGCCCTCGCACACCAGCCGTTCGAAGCAGTGGAAGTCGAGGCGGTCGTGGCCCAGCCGCAGGACATATCCCGGCGGGCGGGTGATAACGGGGCTTTCGTTCTGGCCGGGCCGGCGCAGGAACTTACGGATCTGGGAGACATACACATGGAGCCCGGCGATCGCCCGGCGCGGCGGGTCCTCTCCCCAGATCTCCGTGATGAGCTGGTCGATCGGGACCACTTGATCGGCGCGGACGAGGAGGACGGTCAACAGGACCTCGATCTTCCGCGCCCTGATAGTTAATTTCTTCTCCTCTTCCACTACGCGGAGAGGTCCCATGATCTCATATTGCACGATGTGCCCCATCCGAGTCGCCGACGAGTGCGGTCATGGGACAGTCGGCGCCTTTGCCGGAATTGCCCGCGGGGTGGTCTGTCTGTTCTCTCGATTTCGAGGGCGGTCTGCTTCCGGAAGCGAACGCATGTGCGGGTCGGGCTCTGCCGGTCCTTGCGGATCGTCGACCCTTGCCGTCCGGGTGGCGCGCTGGAATTGTCGCGTCCCCGGAGTCCGGCGACCCCGAAGGGGATGGGAAGTGGGCACGTGCCGAGCCGCTTGCGTGTGGAAAGTGGTCCGACCGCGTCGCACTGGACGGGTACGGGCGGTGCCGCCGGATCCACTGACGCACGCCGTTCGCGACTGCCATTACTCACCCCTCTTTTATCGCGGGCCTGCCGAGGAATCAGAGGATGGACGAGATCGACGCCTTCGGCAGGTGCTCCACATCGTAAGCGAGTCCTATGACTACCCACCTCACCTAGAATCCGGATATACGCGCCCTCGAGGCGGCGTCCTCGACGGTGCGGAGCGGGTATTCGCAATACGGTCCGGAAGATCGGAGTCCGGATATCCCGCACTTGAGGTGTTGCAGTCCGCGAATGAGAATACGCGGATCACATCCGCCGGGACAAGCGCATCTTGCGAGATCATGGGCCCCTTGGCGCCGCTTTGATGAGGAGCGGAAAATTCCGTCTGCGCGGAACCCATGAAGGATTCTCGAATAATCGTCAGGTTTGCCGCCCGGCGCCGTCCGCCGATTCAGGGCTTGTGGGCCACCACGATGGCGCAGCCGGCGCTGGGCACGGTGGGCAGCGCCGACTTGGCGGCGTCCAGCACCTCTTGCACGCTGACCCCGTGCCGCGCCTCGAACTCCCGGCGACAGCGCAGGATGCCGTCGATCATGCGGTTGGCGGTGTCCTTGGTGTTCTCGGTGACATCGGTCAGCTCATCGAGCACCAGCCCGGCGTCACCGACCAGACCGGGCCAGTCCTCCAGCCGGGTCAACGAGGTGACCACGGCGGGATCGTCGTCCGGCTGATAACTGCCGTCGCTCGGCGGGGTCACATCCGTGAGCACCACCCGGCCGCCCGGCCGCAGCACCCGGGCCATCTCCCGCAGCGCCGTCGGACGGTCCATGTGATTGATCGATTCGAATGCGAGTACGGCGTCGAAAGCCGCGTCGTCGAAAGGCATCGCCATGGCGTCGGCGTATTGGAATGCCACCCGGTCGGACACCTCGGCCAGCCGGGCGGATTCGGTAGCCTGTTTGACCTGGAGTTCGCTGATCGTGACGCCCAGGACAGCGGCGCCGGTGGCGGACGCCAGCCGCATCGCCGGTTTCCCGATACCACAGCCGACATCCAGCACCCGGTCTCCCGGCCCCACCCGCAGCCGTTCGATCAGCAGATCCGTGAAGCGATCGGTGGCCTCCTGGACCGAACGGGTATCGGACGGGCCGTCCCAGTAGCCGAAGTGGAAGTTGTCGTCCCACGCCATCTGCAGAAGCGGGCCCAGCGAGCTGTAGTAGTCCGACACCGTGCCGCCTGGCGGTACGGCCGAGGGAGAGGTCATGGCACTCCTCCTGTGTGCTCGAAAGATCGGGGCGGCCCAGGGCACATCAAGGCTCACCTGCTCAAGCGATCGTCCGGGGTTCCGGTAACGCGTCTCTAAAGTCACCGGCCGTGGCCTATTTGGTCTTGCTTTAGAACCGCGCCCCACGATGGGCCACGTGCTCGCACCGATCATCAATACGGAGCGGGAGTGCCGCCCATGACCACGAACACGCAGCCGTTCTCCGAGCGCCGTATGGGGTGCGATGGATAGCGCCGCGCCCACTCGCACACCGCAACACGCGGAACCCATCGCCGTGGTGGGAATGGCCTGCCGCCTGCCACACGCACCCAGTCCGTCGGCCTTCTGGCGGCTGCTGCGGGAGGGCGGGGACGCCGTCACCACCATGCCGGACGACCGCCGCCGGGTGCGCCCCGCCGCAGCCGATGGCCCCGCCGCCGATGGCCCCGCTACGGAGGGCCTCGCCGCCGATGGCCCCGCCACCGATGGCCCCGCCACCGATGGCCGTGCCGCCGATGGCCCCGCCACCGATGGCCGTGCCGCCGGTGGCTCCGCCGGCGACGGCTCCGACCGGTCGGCGCCGACCTGGTACGGCGGCTTCCTGGACCGCGTCGACACCTTCGACGCCTCCTTCTTCGGCATCTCGCCCCGCGAGGCCACGGCCATGGACCCGCAGCAGCGGCTGATGCTCGAACTCGCCTGGGAGGCGTTCGAGGACGCGGGAATCCGCCCCGGAACGCTGAAGGACAGCGCGACCGGTGTGTTCGTCGGCGCCATCTGGGACGAGTACGCCGCCCTCCTGCGCCGGGACACCACCGCGGCCACCCGGCACGCCATGACCGGTGTCCACCGCAGCATCATCGCCAACCGGGTCTCCTACGGCTACGGTCTGCGCGGCCCCAGCCTCACCGTCGACACCGCACAGTCCTCCTCGCTGGTGGCCGTCCACACCGCCTGCGAGAGCCTGCGCCGCCAGGAATGCGCCCTGGCCCTGGCCGGAGGCGTCAACCTCATCCTCACCGAGGACAGCATGGCGGCCGCCGCCGCCCAGTTCGGCGGGCTCTCCCCGAACGGGCGCTGCCACACCTTCGACGCCCGCGCCAACGGCTTCGTGCGTGGCGAGGGCGGCGCGGCGGTCCTCCTCAAGCCACTCGCCGCGGCCGTACGCGACGGCGACCCGGTGTACTGCGTCATCCACGCGAGCGCCATCAACAACGACGGCGCCACCGACGGGCTGACCTCCCCCAGCCCGGCGGCCCAGGAGGATGTGGTGCGCACCGCCCACCGGCGGGCCGGAGTCTCACCCGACCAGGTCCAGTACGTCGAGCTGCACGGCACCGGAACCCCCGTCGGCGACCCCGTCGAGGCGGCGGCCCTCGGTGCCGCGCTCGGCACCGTACGGACGGACGGCACACCGCTGCTCGTCGGCTCCGCCAAGACCAACGTGGGCCACCTCGAGGGCGCCGCGGGCATCGTCGGACTGCTCAAGACCGCCCTCGGCATCACCCACCGCCTGCTGCCGGCCAGCCTCCACTTCGCCACCCCGAACCCGCGGATCCCGCTGGCCGGGCTCGGACTGCGGGTCCAGGACCGGCTCGGCGAGTGGCCCCGCCCGGATCGGCCGCTGCTCGCCGGGGTCAGCTCCTTCGGCATGGGCGGCACCAACTGCCATCTCGTCGTCGGCGAAGCGCCCGCGCCCGTATCCACGTCCGTAACCGCCGACACTCCTACGCCCCCGCCCCCGCCCCCGCCCCCGGTCCTGGCCTGGCCGATCTCCGCGAAGACCCCCGCGGCCCTGAGCGCCCAGGCCGGGCGGCTACGGGACCATCTGGCGGACCACGACGGCCGCTCCCCGGCCGACATCGGACACTCCCTGGCCACCACCCGGACCGCCTTCGGGCACCGCGCCGTGGTCCTCGGCGAGGGCACCGACGAGCTGCTGAGCGGGCTGGACGCGCTGGCCGACGGCGCGGAGAGCGCCGGAGTGGTGCGGGGCAGCACCACCGACGGCGGGCTCGCCGTCCTCTTCAGCGGCCAGGGCAGCCAGCGAGCGGCCATGGGCCGTGAGCTGTACGCCGCCCATCCGGTCTTCGCCGCGGCGCTGGACGCGGTGTGCGACTGTCTGGACGGGCAGTTGGCCGAGCCGCTGCACGAGGTGATGTCCGCCCCAAGCCCGTCCCCGCGAGCCGCGTTGCTCGACCGCACCTCGTACACCCAGCCCGCGCTGTTCGCCATCGAGGTCGCCCTCTACCGGCTGGCCGAGTCCTGGGGGCTCACCCCCGGCCATCTGATGGGCCACTCGGTCGGCGAGATCGCGGCGGCTCATGTGGCCGGTGTGCTCACCCTGCCCGACGCCTGCACCCTGGTGGCCGCGCGCGGTCGGTTGATGCAGGCCATCACGGCGAAGGGTGCCATGGCCGCGCTGCAGGCCGACGCGGACGAGGCCGCCGGACTGCTCGCGGGGTGGGAGGACCGGCTGGACCTCGCCGCCGTCAACGGCCCGTCCTCCGTGGTGATTTCGGGCGACCACGACGCGGTCCACGCGACTGCCGCCGCGTGGCGCGAGCGCGGCCGCAAGGCCCGGCTGCTGAAGGTCAGCCACGCCTTCCACTCGCCGCACATGGACACCATCCTCGACGAACTGCGGGCCGTGGCCGCCGGGCTGACCTTCTCCGCGCCGGCCATCCCCCTCGTCTCCAATGTGACGGGACGGCTCGCCACCGCCGCTGAGCTCGCCGCACCGGACTACTGGGCCCGGCACGCCCGCCACGCGGTGCGCTTCATGGACGGTGTGCACACCCTCCTGGACGCCGGTGTCACCACCTTCCTCGAACTCGGGCCTGACGCCCCGCTCACCGCCATGACCCGCGAATGCCTCACCGCACAGCCGGGACCGGCTCCCGGGCGGCCACGCCCGGCCGCGGTGGCGGCACTGCGCCGAGACCGTCCCGAGGCGCGCACCTTCGCCGCCGCCATGGCCCAGGCGTATGTCCGCGGCGCCGAGGTGGCCTGGGACCGGGCCTGCGGTGGGCACCCCCGGCAGCGGGTCCCCCTGCCGACGTACGCCTTCCAGCGCGACCGCTACTGGCCCGGCACCACACCGGAATCCACCGCGCGGACCACGCGCGCCAACGGGACGAACGGCGTCTCGGACCCGGCGCCGCCCGTAGGAGAGTCAGCCGAGCCCGCCGACACGGGACCGGACCGGGATCCGCTGGAGGTCGTGCGGACCCAAGTGGCCCTCGTTCTCGGACACTCGGAGCCGGACGCCATCGACCCCGGCCTCACCTTCAAGGAGCTGGGCTTCGACTCGCTCGCGGCGACCGAACTGAGCGAGCGACTCGGCGCCGCCACCGGGCTGCCCCTGACCGCCACGCTCACCTTCGACCACCCCACACCCCTGGCCGTCGCCGACCACCTGCGGGCCCACACCGTCCCCGCCGCCACCCCGCCCGCGCCAACGGCCCCGGCACCGCGCGACGCCGACGAGCCGATCGCGGTGGTGGCCATGGGCTGCCGCTTCCCCGGCGGCGTCGACTCGCCCGAGGCGCTGTGGCGGCTGGTGGCCGAGGGCGTCGACGCGATCGGTGAGTTCCCCCGGGACCGCGGCTGGGACCTGGCCGGACTCTTCGACCCCGACCAGGACCGCCCCGGCACCAGCTACGCCCACGAGGGCGGCTTCCTCTACGACGCACCGGAATTCGACGCGGAGTTCTTCGGGATCAGCCCCCGGGAGGCGCTCGCCACCGACCCGCAGCAGCGGCTGCTGCTGGAAACCGCGTGGCAGACCTTCGAACGGGCGGGCATCCGCTCCACCGCCCTCCGGTCCAGCCCCACCGGGGTGTTCATCGGAGTGATGCCCCAGGACTACGGCCCCCGGCTGCACGAGGCGCCCAAGGGGCTCGACGGCCATCTGCTGACCGGCGGCACCCCGAGCGTGGTGTCCGGCCGGGTGGCGTTCACCTTCGGCCTGGAAGGGCCCGCGGTGTCGGTGGACACGGCGTGTTCGTCGTCGCTCGTGGCCATCCATCTCGCGGTGCGGGCACTGCGGCAGGGCGAGTGCGCGCTGGCCCTGGCCGGAGGGGTGACGGTGATGGCCGCCCCCGGCATGTTCACCGGCTTCTCGCGCCAGCGGGGCCTGTCCCCCGACGGGCGGTGCAAGCCGTTCGCGGCCGCCGCCGACGGCACCGGATGGGGCGAGGGGGTCGGCCTGCTGCTCCTGGAGCGGCTGTCCGACGCCCGGCGGAACGGCCACCGGGTGCTGGCGGTGATCCGGGGCTCGGCCGTCAACCAGGACGGCGCGTCCAACGGCCTGACCGCGCCCAACGGCCCCTCCCAGCAGCGAGTGATCCGCCAGGCCCTCGCCGACGCCCGGCTGGCCCCGTCCGAGGTGGACGCCGTCGAGGCGCACGGCACCGGGACCACTCTCGGCGACCCGATCGAGGCGCAGGCACTGCTGGCCACGTACGGGCAGCAGCGGCCGGAAGAGCGGCCCCTGTGGCTGGGCTCGCTGAAGTCCAACATCGGTCACACCCAGGCCGCGGCCGGCGTGGCGGGCGTCATCAAGATGGTGCTGGCCATGCGGCACGGACTGCTGCCCGCCACCTTGCACATCGACGCGCCCAGCCCCCACGTCAACTGGGACAGCGGCGCGGTGCGGCTGCTGACCGAGCCGGTGGAGTGGCCGCGCGACGGGCACCCCCGCCGCGCGGGCGTGTCCTCCTTCGGCATCAGCGGAACCAACGCGCATCTGATCGTGGAGCAGGCCCCCGGTCCGGAACCCGCCCCCAGCGGCCCGCGCCCGGACGAGGACGACCGGCCGGTGCCCTGGGTGCTCTCCGCCCGCGGCGCCGAAGCCCTCCGAGGACAGGCCCGGGAGCTGGCGGCCCATACGGACGCCGATGACACACCGTCGCCCCGGGACGTGGCCTGGTCACTGATCACCACCCGCACGGTGTTCGACCACCGCGCCGTCGTGGTCGGCGCGGACCGCGACGAACTCACCGCCGCCGTCGCGGCGTTGGCGGCCGACGAGACCCATCCGGGCGTGGTGGGCCCGGGTGTCACCCGCTCCGGTGCGGCCACTGACGCGGGCCCGGTGCTGGTGTTCCCCGGGCAGGGCTCGCAGTGGGCCGGGATGGGCGCCGGACTGCTGGACGCCTCACCGGTGTTCGCCGCCCGGGTGGCCGAGTGCGAACGAGCGCTCGCGCCGCACGTCGACTGGTCGCTCACGGATGTCCTGCGGGGAGCCGAAGGCGCCGCCGAGCTGAGCCGGGTGGACGTGGTGCAGCCGGTGCTCTGGGCCGCGATGGTGTCCCTGGCCGCCGTATGGGCCGAGTACGGTGTGCGCCCCGCCGCCGTGGTGGGCCACAGCCAGGGCGAGATCGCGGCGGCCGTGGTGGCGGGAGCGCTGTCCCTGGAGGACGGCGCGAAGGTCGTGGCGCTGCGCAGCCGGGCCCTGCGGCGCCTCGCCGGGGGCGGGGCCATGGCCTCGCTGGCGCTGGGCCATGAGCGGGCCGAGGAGTTGCTGACCGGGCTCGGCGACCGGGCCGCGGCGGTCGTGGTGGCGGTGGTGAACGGACCCGAGTCCACCGTCGTCTCCGGGCCGCCGGAGCAGGTGGCCACTGTGGTGGCCGCGTGTCAGGACGCGGGGGAGCGGGCGCGGATGGTCGAGGTGGACTACGCCTCGCACAGCCCCCAGGTCGATGAGCTGGCCGACGAACTCACGATGCTGCTCAGGGGAGTCGAGCCGGTCGGGACGCCCGGATCCTCCGGGGTGGTGTTCTACTCCACCGTGACCGGTGGCCGGGCCGACGCCTCCGTCCTGGACACGGGCTATTGGGTGCGGAATCTGCGGGAGCGGGTGCGGTTCGCCGACGCCGTCGAGGCGTTGCTGACGGCCGGGCATCAGGTGTTCATCGAGGCCAGCACCCACCCCGTTCTCACCATGGCGATGCGGGAGAGCTTCGAGCACGCCGGGATCGGCGCCGCCGCGGTGCCCACCCTGCGACGGGATCACGGGGACCTGGGCCGGCTGACGAAGTCGGTCGCGCAGGCGTTCATCGCCGGGGCCCAGGTGGACTGGTCGGCCGCCTTCCCCGCCGCCCCCACGCCCCGTACGGTCGATCTGCCCACGTACGCCTTCCAGCGTCGGCGCTACTGGCTGGATGCTCCCGGCGGGCCCGGCGGGGATCCCGGCGCCCTCGGCCTGGTCGCCGCGGACCATCCGCTGCTGGGTGCCGCGGTGCGGCTCGCCGACGGCAGTGGCCATGTGCTGACCGGACGTGTCTCCCCGCAGACGCACGGCTGGCTCGCCGACCATGTGGTGGCGGGCGTGGCCCTGGTGCCGGGAGCCGCGCTGGTGGAGTGGGCGCTGCGGGCGGCCGACGAGGCCGGCTGCGGTGTGGTGGAGGAGCTCGCGCTGCGGCTGCCGCTGGTGATGCCCGCGACCGGCGGCCGGTGTGTGCAGGTGGTGGTGGGCCCGTCCGCCGACGACGGGCGCCGCGACATCGCGATCTACTCCCTCCCCGACGACGGCCTGCGTGCGGGAGGCGACACCGACTGGATGTGCCATGCCGTGGGCACCCTCGGCCCCGCCGTACCGGAGAGCCGGTCGGGGGAGTTGCCCGGGACCTGGCCACCGCCCGGAGCGCGGCCGGTGGACACCGATGGGCTCTACGAACGGATCGCCGCATCCGGATACGCCTATGGCGCCGCGTTCCAGGGGCTGCGCGCGGTGTGGCGGGACGGCGCGGACCTGCTGGCCGATGTGGAGCTGCCCGAGGCCGCGGGAGAGCCCGGTGGCTTCGGTATCCACCCCGCCCTGCTGGACGCGGTGCTGCATCCGACGCTGCTGATGGACGGGGCGGACCGGGCCCAGGAGGAGGACAAGGGCCGGATGTGGCTGCCGTTCACCATCGGCGGTGTGTCCCTGTGGGCGGCCGAGGCCACCGCCGTACGCGTCCGACTCACGCCACGTCCGCGGACCGCCGAGGCCGACGGCGAGCGTGAACTGCGAGTCGTCGTCGCGGATGCCGTGGGCGCCCCGGTGCTGACGATCGACGCGCTGGTGCTGCGCCTCGCCGACGCCGATCGGCTGCGCTCCCCGAACACCGGCCGAGTGGCCACTGAGAGTGCCGGTGGTGGAAGCGTACGGCGGCGCGCCGCCGCTGCCGCCGGAGGGTCGTCCGTCGACTGGGCCGCCCGGCTGGCGAGGCTGTCGGCCGTGGAGCGGTACCGGACACTCCTCGGCCTGGTGCGCGACCACGCCGCCACCGTGCTGGGGCACACCGATGCCGAGGCGGTGCACGCCGAGGCCGGCTTCAAGGAGCTGGGCTTCGAGTCCCTGACCGCCGTCGAACTGCGCGATCGCCTCGCCGCCGCCACGGGCCTGCGGCTGCCCGCGGCCCTGATCTTCAGATATCCGACCCCGGAAGGCATCGCCCATCACCTTGTGCGGCGGCTGACCTCCGATGACGCCGAGGCCGCCCCGACCGCGATCGTCCCTCCGAGCACGCACTTGCCACGGCAGCCGACGGATGAAATGAGCGCGGCCCAGAGGCTGGAGTCCGCCTCCGCGGATCAGGTCCTTGAGTTTATTGACAACGAGCTTGGTGTGTCCTGAATGTGCCGGGCGCGACGATCGCTGAAGGCCGGGTGACCCTCATGGCGAACGAAGAGAAGCTGGTCGAGTACCTCAAGCGTGTTTCCGCCGATCTGCACGATACGCGTCTGCGGCTGCGCGAGGTGGAGGAGCGCAGCCACGAGCCGGTGGCCGTGGTCGGCATGGCCTGTCGCTTTCCCGGCGGGGTCACCTCCCCGGAGGAGCTGTGGGAACTGCTCGTCTCGGGCGTCGACGCGATCGGGGACTTCCCGACGGACCGTGGCTGGGACCTGGAGAACCTCTACCACCCCGACCCGGAGCACTACGGCACCAGCTGTGTCCGCCAGGGCGGTTTCGTCGAGGCGGACCGCTTCGACGCGGCGTTCTTCGGCATCAGCCCCAGGGAAGCGCTCGCCATGGACCCGCAGCAGCGGCTGGTGCTGGAGATGGCCTGGGAGTCCTTGGAACGTGCAGGTATCGATCCGGTGTCGCTGAAGGGGAGCCGGACCGGTGTCTACGCCGGTGTGTCCAGCCAGGACTATCTGTCCCGCGCCCCGCGCATCCCCGAGGGATTCGAGGGCTACGCCACCACGGGCGGACTCACCAGTGTGATCTCGGGCCGGGTGGCCTACACCTTCGGCCTGGAGGGGCCGGCGGTGACGGTGGACACCGCATGCTCGGCCTCGCTGGTGGCCATGCATCTGGCGGTGCAGGCGCTGCGGCAGGGGGAGTGCACCCTGGCTCTGGCGGGTGGTGTCACCTCGCTCGCCACGCCCATCATGTTCACCGAGTTCTCCCGGCAGCGCGCACTGGCGCCGGACGGCCGGTGCAAGTCCTTCGCCGCCGACGCGGACGGCACCGGCTTCTCCGAGGGCGTCGGGCTGGTGGTGCTCGAGCGGCTGTCGGAGGCCCGGCGCAACGGCCATCGGGTGCTGGCGGTGATCCGGGGCTCTGCCATCAACCAGGACGGCGCAAGCAACGGCCTCACCGCGCCCAACGATGTGGCCCAGGAACGCGTCATCGGCCAGGCGCTGGCCAACGCCCAGCTGGGGCCGGGCGATGTGGACGCCCTCGAGGCACACGGCACCGGCACCAAACTGGGCGACCCGATCGAGGCCGAGGCCCTGATCGCCACGTACGGCCAGAACCGCCCCGCCGACCGGCCACTGCTGTTGGGCTCGCTGAAGTCCAACATCGGCCATACGCACGCGGCGGCCGGTGTGGCGGGCGTGATCAAGATGGTGATGGCGCTCCGGCACCCCGGACTGCCCGCGAACCTGCATCTGGACGAGCCCACCCCGCATGTGGAGTGGGAGGGCAGCGGGCTGCGGCTGTTGAACGAGCCGGTGGAGTGGCCTCGCCTGGAGCGGCCCCGCCGTGCGGCGGTGTCGTCGTTCGGCATCTCCGGTACGAACGCCCATCTGATCCTGGAGCAGGCTTCTGAGGAGGATGTGCCGACCGAGCCGGTCTCCTCGGACTTGGGCATGGTTCCGTGGGTGGTGTCGGGGCGGGGTGTGGAGGCGTTGCGGGGGCAGGCCGCGGCGTTGGCTGGGTGGGTGGGGGGTGTGTCCGAGGTTTCGTTGGTTGATGTGGGGTGGTCGTTGGTTGCGGGGCGGTCGGTGTTTGAGCATCGGGCGGTGGTGGTGGGTGCTGATCGGGGTGGGTTGTTGGCGGGTGTGGAGGCGTTGGCGGGGGGTGTGTCGCATCCGGGTGTGGTGCGGTCGGGTGCGGCGGTGTTGGCGGGTGATGTGGGTCCGGTGCTGGTGTTTCCGGGGCAGGGTTCGCAGTGGGTGGGGATGGGCGCTGAGCTGCTGGAGGTGTCGGCGGTGTTTGCGGCGCGGGTGGCGGAGTGTGAGCGGGCGTTGGGGCCGTATGTGGATTGGTCGCTGTCGGATGTGTTGCGTGGGGTGGAGGGTGGGGCGGATTTGGGGCGGGTGGATGTGGTGCAGCCGGTGTTGTGGGCGGTGATGGTGTCGTTGGCGGCGGTGTGGGCGGGGTTTGGGGTGTGTCCTGCGGCGGTGGTGGGTCATAGCCAGGG